>CANHNJ010000041.1 GCA_947462105.1 Alphaproteobacteria bacterium | reverse complement strand
GTGACGAACAGTACCGTCAGATCGTCTTCGCGCCACAGCCGCAGCAGATCGTCGTTCAACTGGCTGCGCGTGATCTCGTCCAGCGCCGCAAAGGGCTCGTCCAGCAAGAGCAGCTTTGGTTTTGCCGCCAGCGCGCGGGCGATGGAGACGCGCATCTTCATGCCGCCCGACAATTCACGTGGCATGGCGTTTTCGAATCCGGCCAGGCCCACCCGCGCCAGCGCGGCGCGCGCCGCCGTGTCGGATGTCGCGCGCGGGACGCGCTTGAGGTCGAGCGGCAGCCGCGCATTGGCCAGCGCATCGGCCCACGGCATCAGCGTCGGTTCCTGGAAGACGAAACCGATATCCGGTTTTCCGGTCTCCCAGCGAACCCCGCCGCTATCGGGCGCGAGCAACCCCGCCACCAGCCGCAGGGCGGTGGACTTGCCGCAGCCCGACGGGCCCAGCAGCGAGACGAAATCGCCCGCGTTCAGCGCAAAGGAAAGCTCGGCCAGCGCCGCGACGCCCTTGGGGAAACGCTTGGAGAGGGAGGTTACCGCCAGCACGGCTATTGAAAATTCTGCACGGTCTGGCGGGCGAAGCTCAGGTCATACGCCTTCTTGTAATCCAGCCCCTTGGGGTAGATGCCCTGCGCCGCCATCGTGTCATAGAAGGTCTGCCAGCGCTTGTCGGTCATGCTGCCCAGCCCGAACGAGCGGCCATCCTTGGCCAGCACCAGGTCGAACTGCTTCATCTTGGCGACGGACTGGGCGATGATCGCATCGGTCATGTCCGGGTTGGCCTTCTTGATCAGCGCGTTGGCGCGGTCGTTCTTCTGCGTCAGGTAATGCAGCCAGCCATCGCGGGTGGCGTTGACGAAGGCCTGCACGGTCTTGCGGTCCTTGTCGATCCAGCGTTGCGGCACCAGCACCATGTTGGCGTAACCGGGATAGCCATAATCGGCCAGCAGGAAAACCTTCGGCTTGAACTTGGCCTGTTGTTCCACCGTGAAGGGCTCGGAGGTGAGATAGCCTTCCTGGATGGCGTTGGGATCGACCACGAACGGCGCGAGGTTATGGGTGTATTTGCGGATCTGGCGGTCGGAGAAGCCGAACTTCGCCTTCAGCCACGGCCAGAAGCTGGTGGTCGCCGCCGTCGAGATCAGGATCGGCTTGCCCTTCATGTCGGCCAGGCTGTTGATGTCGCGGCGCGGATGGCTCATCAGCACCTGCGGGTCTTTCTGGAACACCGCCAGCACCGCCTTCAGCGGCAAATTCTGCCGCGCCAGGTTCATCGAGATGAAGCTGTTCGAGCCCATGCCGAAATCTGCCGCGCCGCTCAGCAGCAATTGCGGCACGTTCACTTCCGGGCCGCCCTGGATGATGGTGACGTCCAGCCCGCGCTGGGCATACAGCCCCTCGGCCAGCGCCTGGTAGAAGCCGCCATGCTCGGCCTGCGCCTTCCAGTCGGTGACGAAGGTGATCTTGGTAGCGGCCGCAGCGGGGGCCGCGAAACCGGCGATGAGAGCAAGGGCGAGCAGGGCGCGTTTCATGTTGCCCTTATAACAAACCCAGCGCAGGTCCGCCTCCCCCTTGTGCGCGCGGCGCACGAAAGGCGGAGAGGGTCATAAAATTATGGCGAAGGCGCGCTTTCGCGCCGGGCAGGCGCTTCTTCCTCATCCCCGAACAGCCAGCCGAACAGGCCACGGCGGCGCTGCGGCTGCTGCGCGGGCGTGGCCTCGGCGGGCGCGGCTTCCTGCTCGGCGTTGAAGCCGGGCAGGCTGTTGCCGATCCCGGACATGGCTTCGCCATCGCGGGGGAATTCGCGTTCGGTGAGGAACAGCGGGTCGCGCGCCTCTTGCGGCGGCGAGCGGTTCAGGCCCTTTACGGGCAGGTCGCGTTCGGCCGCCAGCATCGCTTCCTTCCAGATCTGGGCCGGCAGGGTGCCGCCGGTGACGCCGCGGGTAGGGGAATTGTCGTCATTGCCGACCCAGACGCCGCTGACATAGTCGGTGGTGAAACCCACGAACCAGGCATCGTGCGAATCCTGCGTCGTGCCGGTCTTGCCGCCGGATTCACGGCCCGGCAGGCGCGAGGCGCTGCCGGTGCCATAGACCACCACGTTCCACAGCATCGCCAGCAGGTCGCGGTTGACCTGGTTGTTGACGACGCGGCGCGGTTCCGGCGCGGTGCGCTTGTAATAGGTGCGGGTGCCCGCCGCGCCATCGACCTGGGTGACGAAGTAGGGCGCCACGGCATTGCCGCCATTGGCGAAGACGGCATAGGCGGCGGTCAGTTCCAGCGGCGTCACTTCGCTGGTGCCCAGCGCCAGGCTGGCATTGTTGACCAGCGGCGAGGTGATGCCGACGCGCTTGGCGGTGGCGATGACATTGGCGATGCCGACTTCCTGCGCCAGGTTGACGGTGATGGTGTTGACCGAATGGGTCATCGCTTCCACCAGCGTCACGCTGCCATATTCATTGTTGCCGAAATTGGTCGGGCGATACCCGGCAATGTCCACCGGCACGTCATCGCGCCAGTCCCAGGGCGAGATGCCCTGTTCTAGCGCCGTCAGATAGACGAAGGGCTTGAAGGCGCTGCCGGGCTGGCGCTTGGCCTGGGTGGCGCGGTTGAAGACCGATTCCATGTAGTTGTTGCCGCCGATCAGTGCCGCCACGGCACCATCGGGATGCATCATCACCACCGCGCCTTCGCTGACCTTGAGCCGCTTGCCGCTTTTCGCCACCGCCTTCTGCATGGCGCTGCGCGCGGTTTCCTGCAGGCGCGGTTCCAGCGTGGTGTGCACGATCAAATCGCCGCTGGCATTGGGACCGGCCAGCTTGCGGGCCTCGTCGGCGGCGGTGTCGAGGAAATAGTTGCGCGCTTCCAGGCTCTCGCGGTCGATCACGCTGGCGGGATGGGCGCGGGCTTCGCGCGCTTCCTGTGCCGTGACGGCGCCGGTTTCCATCATCGCGTCCAGCACCCAGCCTGCGCGCTGCTGCGCCGCCAGCAGGTCGCGGCGCGGCGAGAACACCGACGGGGCGCGGGTCAGCGTCGCCAGCATCGCCGCCTGCGCCAGCGTCAGCTTGCGGGCCGAGACGCCGAAGTAAACCTGTGCCGCGCCATCGACGCCATAGGCGCCGCTGCCCAGATAGATGCGGTTGAGATAAAGCTCGAGAATCTGCTTCTTGCTCAGCGTCTGTTCTAGCCCCGCCGCGTTGACCAGTTCGCCCAGCTTGCGCGACAGCGTGCGCTCCTGCTGGGTGTAGACGATCTTGGCGGTCTGCTGGCTGATGGTGGAACCGCCCGCAACCACGCGCCCGGCGCGCAGGTTGAGCAGCATGGCGCGGGCCAGGCCGACCGGATCGACGCCATTGTGCGAATAGAAGCGCCGGTCTTCCATGGCGATGAAGGCGGCGGGAACGTAAGCGGGCATTTCCTCCAGCTTCAGCCGCGCCCCGACGATGGCGCCGCGATGGCCGGCATCGTTGCCCGCCGCATCGCGGAAGGAAAAGGCGGTGGGCCGGTTCACCGCATAGAGATCGATTTTCGGATCGAGGCGGCCCGCGAACAGGCCCAGCACCTGCGGCGCCAGATAGACCAGCGCCAGCGGCACCGCGAGTCCGGCCAGGATGCGCGCCGCCCAGGGCGTGTAAGGCTGGCCGATTTTCAGCCAGTCCTGCACGCGCGGCGGGATTTGGGCCTGAATTTGCGCGATCCACTGTGTGAACATGGTGGGGATAAGGCACTTAATTGTGCGGCGGATTCAAGGCCCTGCGCGTGGATAGAAAAGGGAAATCGCGTCAGGCGGTTGACCGGCGCGCGGCTGGCTTCTACATCAGCGTCATCTCCGGAATTGTATCTTCTGTTTAACCCCTCCGCCCTTCGCTGGCTTAACCGCTGCGCTGGCCAGCTACGGGCACCTCCCCTTCCTGTGTGCTGGGGAGGCGGGGCTTTGCCCAAGCAGAAGGTCGCGCCGCGCAATGCGGCGCTCGCGTCAAACTTTCTTTGAGAATGAAACATGGCGCTGACGTCGCGCGGGCCGCGTGCGAACGGGCCTGATTCCGGATGGGTGGATCTGATGGTGAAAAATCTGAAAGACGAATTGCAGCGGCAACTGGTGCGGGTACGCGACGCCTGGGAGCCCAAGGATGGCGTGCCCGTCGTCAACGACGCCAAGTCGCGCGCCGTCGATGCCCGTACCCTGGCGGTGCTGGGGAACGCGCTGGAGCGGCTGGATCGGCTGGAACAGCGCCGCGCCATCGTGCGCGAAACCAAGGTTCGCAAGCATGACGATGACGCCCGCACGGCGCTGGAGCGCCGCCTGGATAAACTCGCTGCCGCCGGAGAGCCGCCGCCGGATTCTGGCGAATCTTGACGATGACGATGCAGCGCTGCTGGACCGCTGTGATTTCTGGGCGCGCGACGCGCAATTGCCGCCCTCTAAAGCAGAAGATGGTGGCGCGTGGCGCATCTGGCTGTTCCTGGGCGGGCGCGGCGCCGGCAAGACCCGCGCCGGGTCCGAATGGGTTGCGGCGCAGGTCGGTCGCGGCGCGGCCCGGCGCATCGGCCTGATCGGCGCCACCGAGCGCGATGTGCGCCAGGTGATGGTGGAAGGTGAGTCCGGCCTGCTGGCGGTGGATGCGGGCGCGGTGTTCGAACCGTCGAACAATCTGCTGCACTGGCCCTGCGGGGCGCAGGCGCGGCTGCTGTCGGCGGCCGAGCCGGATTCTTTTCGGGGCTATCAATTTGACTGCCTGTGGGGCGATGAATTCGCCAAGTGGCGCGCGCCGCAAGCGGCGCTGGACATGGCGCTGATGGGATTGCGGCTGGGCAACTATCCGCGCGCGCTGCTGACCACGACGCCGCGCGCCATCCCGGCGCTGAAGGCGCTGCTGGCGCAGGATGGCGTGGCGGTGACGCGCGCCGCCACGCACGAGAACCAGGCCAACCTGGCCGATGGCTTCGTGGACTATCTGGATGCGCGCTATGGCGGCACGCGGCTGGGGCGGCAGGAACTGCAAGGCGAACTGATCGAGGACAATGACCGCGCCCTGTGGCAGTGCGGCTGGATCGAGCAGGCGCGGGTGCGGCAAGCCCCGGCGCTGTGCCGCATCGTGGTGGCGCTCGATCCGCCCGCCAGTGCTGGCGGCGATGCATGTGGCCTGGTGATTGCGGGCCGCGACGCGGATGGCGAAGGCTATGTCCTGGCCGACCGTTCGGC
>CANHNJ010000040.1 GCA_947462105.1 Alphaproteobacteria bacterium | reverse complement strand
GCCGACAATTCCTGTTCCCACACTGGTATCTTGTGCAGTTCGCGGGCGCAGGAAATGACGCCGATCACCACCGGCGCGCGCAGGAAGCGAGCGCGTTCTTCTTCCACCTGCCGGTCGCGTTCGCCGTCGGCCTTTGCCGCTTCGGCCAGGATATCGCCAGCCCGTTCCCGTCCGTCGCCTTCAAAGACGATAAAGCGCCAGGGAAACAGTTTGCCGTGATCCGGCGCGCGCGCACCGGCCTGCAGGATCTGCTCAAGCTGCTTCTTGCCAGGCCCCGGCGTACCCATCGCCTTGGCCGAGCCGGAGCGGCGGGTGAGCAAAAGGTCCACGGCATCCGGAGCCGGATGGTTGAAGCTATCGGTCTTGGACATGGGGGGATCGCTCTAGATGGTGACGTTGCCGTCACAGAGACGGACGTTGCTGCCGCGCTTGCGGGCGGTGAAGGAGGAGATGTTCTTGCCGTTCTGGAACAGCCGGCCAATGAAGCAGCCGCCGGAGATGGTGCCGTCAAAAACGAAGCCTTCATCGTTCTGGGTCATCACCACATGCACGCCCTGCAGGGTCCAGCGGCCCGAAACCTGGGTGCGCTGCGTGTTGAAGGCATTGCGGCCGCTTTCCTGATAGGTGCCGTCACCGGCCACGCTCCAGGAGAAGACGTGCAGCGGGAAAGCCTGGGGGATGGTGACAGTCCACTGTCCCGCCATGTCGAGGCCCTGGGGCGGTTCCTGGGCACGGCCGGGGGCCGCGGCCGCAAAAGCCAGGGCCAGGATCAGCACCAGACGGGTCAGGAACTGCGGCAATCCGGGAACCCCTGTAATTTTGATATTCTACAACCATTTGTGGTAAAAGCACCATCCCAAAGGACTTCCGTTTCATGGCCAATCCCCGCGAAAAAATCGCCTCCTGCGACCCGGTGTGGAGCACCATGCGCTCCGAAGCCGAAGGCATGGCGGAGCGCGAGCCCGCCCTGGCAGGCTTCATCCACGCCACGGTGCTGCAGCATGCGCGGCTGGAAGATGCCATCTGCTTTCACCTGGCCAACAAGCTGGGCAATGACGATATTTCGCCCATGCTGACGCGTGAGACCTTCGAGGCCGCGCTGGCAGGTGATGCATCCATCGCGGCGGCGATGCGCGCCGACCTCTCGGCGGTGTTCGAGCGTGACCCGGCCTGCCATTCCTATCTCGAGGCCTTCCTCTACTATAAGGGCTTCCTGGCGCTGGAAGCGCATCGCATTGCGCACTGGCTCTGGCAGCAGGATCGCAAGTGGATGGCGCTGTTTTTCCAGAGCCGCGTCTCGCAGCTTTTCAGCGTCGATATCCACCCGGCCGCGCGGATGGGCCGTGGCATCATGCTCGATCACGGTACCGGCATCGTTATCGGCGAGACCGCGGTGGTCGAAGACGATGTTTCCATCATGCAGGATGTCACGCTGGGCGGCACCGGCAAGGAAGCAGGCGACCGCCACCCCAAGATCCGGCGCGGCGTGCTGCTCTCGCTGGGCGCGAAGATCCTGGGCAATATCGAGATCGGCGAATATAGCCGTGTCGGCGCCGGTTCGGTGGTGCTGAAATCCATTCCCGCCGGCTGCACCGCTGTCGGTGTGCCCGCCAAGCTGGTGAACTGTGCGGGCAGCGAGCGCCCGTCACAGGAAATGAACCAGATCATCGACGAGCAGGACAACAAGATCTAGGCGCGCCGACCCCGCGTCCGCCACAAAAGGGCGGTTGACCACTCGCGCCTGTCATGCGAGTGAAGCCCGTCTCCCTGAAGGATATGGCCGTGACCCGCAGCGAAATCTGGCGTCTGGAAAAGTATCTCCGCAAACTGTTCCGTCTCGACACCATCACCATTGTCGAGCGTCCCAAGCAGCAGGATTCGGTCGAGGTTCTCATCGACGGCGATTTCATCGGCGTGCTGTTCAAGGACGAGGAAGACGGCGAAGTCTCCTATGCCTTCAACATGGCGATCCTGGAAATGGACCTGCCCGAGCCGCCCGCCGCCCGCTGATCTATTTCGCCAGCAGCCGCGCCAGCAGGCCATCCATGCCGCCGGCGATTTCGCGCCAGCGCGCCAGATAGGCGCGCTTGAAGCGATAGGAAAAGCTGAGATTGCGCGCCACGGATTTTCCCGTCATCAGGCAATTGGGGCTGGGCAGGTCGGTGCTGGTGCGCTCGCACAGGAACAGTACCAGCTTGCCGCCCGCCATGCCGGCGAACAGATCCTGGCGGGCATAGCCGGAATTGGCGCGGAAGGCATATAGCGTAAGGCCGAAATCCGACGGCGTGCCATTCGGCGCCTGGATATAGGGGCGGTAGATGCGCTCCAGCCGCGCCGCCGCATCCAGGTCGTTTTCATCCCCCTTGAAGAGCAGCCGCACCACCGGCGAATCCGGCGCGTTGCCGATGAAGAGGTGCGCGTCTTCCGGTGAATAGCCGCGCAGGTCTGGCAGCAGCGCCGAGAGGATGAGGGTGTCGCGCTCGCCATCGCTTCTGTCGCTGCCGTCGAGATAGTTGGCAGGCACCGTGAGCTGTAGCCCCCGCACGGTAAGCTGCACCGGTACGGCATCGGCGCTGCGACCGCCGCGCGGACCCGGACCCGGCCGAAGGTCATAGAGCAGGAAAAGCCCCGACAGCACCACGATGACGAGCAGAAATCCCAGCGGGATGAGCCAGCCGGAATGCTGATAAACTTCGTCTTGGCGTTCGTCGGGCCCGGTCACATTTCAGGTCTTATGGTTATCCGCGCGACCCTATCAGCCCTGCACGCCTTGCAGGAGCGGGTCAGCCCAATTCTTGCGAGGCGTGACCTGGAAACATCAAATTCGCGTCAAAACGGAACATGGCACTTTTGTTCAAAGCCGGCACCGCCTTCGCGCTTGCCGCCTAGTTCCTGGTAATGGGCCCGTTTTCCGGGCCCGCAGACCCGCATTGGGACGTGGTGAAGGCCGACCTGGCCGCCGCCCATCCCCGGGAACGTCTGGCCACCCAGGCGCAAGCCCTGTTCCGTTCCGGCATGCCCCGCCCGGCCGCGAATATGACAACGCGCTAAGGGGAACAGGACCGGGGCATGTATCATCTGACTATGCTGTTGTTTGCCACCACGGGCGGCCTGGTGCTGTCCGGCATCGTGGCCAATCTCTATCGCCTGCTGGCGCGCAAGCCCAAGGGCAGACCGGAGAAGATAGTCTACGCCACCATCATGATCGTGGCCGGGCCCAGTGTGCTGCTCGACAACGCAACACGTTCCTTCGCCAAGAGGGATTGCTCGAATCTCGCTTATGGCTTCGCGGTCGGCGTGACGGCTTACTGGTCGTTCGCTCTTGGCCAGCTTCTGCTGACTCTGGCCGACTCTGTTTGATGCCCCCATCTGTCGGCCAACGCGGGCAAGCCCGCAGTCCGACATCTTCCCCCGCTAGGTGCTTCGCGCTGCGGGGGAAGAAAGCCGGTGTTTGCGTCTAGAGAACGCCCAGCATGCTGGCGACGAGGGGGTGGCGGACAATATCCGCCTCGCCCAGCCGCACGACAGGAATTTCCGGCACTTTTTCCAGGCGGTTGGCGATATCGCCCAATCCCGACATGCCGGGCAGCAGGTCGGTCTGGTCGGGATCCCCGGTCAGCACCATGGTCGATTGCCAGCCCAGCCGGGTCAGCAGCATCTTGAGCTGGCCATAGGTGCAGTTCTGCGCCTCATCGATCACCACGAAGCACTCGCTGAGGGTGCGGCCGCGCATATAGGCGACGGGCGCGATCTCGATAATGCCGTCGGCGATATAGGCCTTGAGGCGCTTGGTCCCCAGCCGCTCGGTGAGCGCGTCATAGAGCGGGCGCAGATAGGGGGCCAGCTTCTCGTTGAGGTCGCCCGGCAGGAAGCCCAGGCTTTCCCCGGCTTCCACGGCGGGGCGCGACAGCACGATACGGCTGACTTTTCCGGCTTCCAGCGCTTCCACCGCCTTGGCGATGGCGAGATAGGTCTTGCCGGTACCGGCAGGGCCCAGCGCCAGCACGACGCTCTTGGTATCCACGGCATCCATGAATTGCTGCTGCGCCTCGCTCATGGCGCGTACGTTCTTCACATATTTGCGGTCTCGGAATTCCGTATCCGGATTATGCGGCGACCAGGCCCCGCCACGTGACGGAAACAGCGGGTGCACATTCTGGGGCTTGGAATAGGACTCGCGCGACTTCGAACGCATGGAGCGTTTGGCCATGGATACTCCCGATGGGTGTGTGAAGGTGAGGAACGCAGGTGAAGAGAGGTGCGCGTGGGTTGGGTCCGGATGACCGGCCCTGCGAAGGAAAGAAAAGCGTTTCGCTTTTCCCCATTCCTAATGCCATCTCTTTGAGACAAGCACCGAGATAACGCACCCCTCATAGACGAATCAGATCGCCTGTTTTGAGCGTAACCGAGATTTGGTCTAAGTGTGTGAATACACAGTGACGCAGGACGTTCCCAAATGCCGCTTTATATAATGGACGGGATCAGCCCCGAACTGCCGCCCGACGGCGATTATTTTATCGCGCCCGATGCGGTGCTTATTGGCCGTGTACGGATCAAAAAGGGCGCCAGCATCTGGTTCGGCGCGGTGCTGCGCGGCGACAATGACTGGATCACGGTGGGTGAGAATTCCAATGTGCAGGACCTGTCGCTGATCCATGCGGACCCCGGCCAGCCGGTGGAAATCGGCAAGGGCGTGACGGTGGGCCACCGCGTCATCATCCATTCGGCCAGCGTGGGCGACAATGCCCTGGTCGGCATGGGCGCGATCCTGCTCAACCGCAGCCGCATCGGCGCCAATTCGCTGGTGGGTGCGGGCGCCCTGGTGACGGAAGGCAAGAGCTTCGAGGACGGGCAGATAATCCTGGGGTCGCCGGCCAAGGCCATCAAGCCGCTGACGGACGAACAGATCGCGGGCCTGCGGCTCTCGGCCGAGACCTATGTCCAGAATGCGAAAAGATATCGGGAGTCCGTAAAGGCCTAGGCCGTCTTGCGGACGCTGCCGGGCTCACGCGACCACATGCGGCGGACGCGGGCATCGTTCTCGGGGCCGAAATTGAACCAGGCGGTCTTGTCATGGGCGGCATCGACGATGAACAGCGTGTCGATCTTGCCCAGTTTCTGCACCAGCGCATGGCGGATGGTGTTGATGCTGACCTCGCTCGACAGCACCCAGGATTGGGGCATGAAGCGGTGCGCCGGACCCAGGTTGAAGATTTCCTCTTCCAGGCCGGTGATGGAGCGCGACTTCATGTCGGCGATGATGACGTAATGGGTGCGTTCGCCCGTGGTCTCGGCGTC
>CANHNJ010000039.1 GCA_947462105.1 Alphaproteobacteria bacterium | reverse complement strand
TGCCCGAACTGCTGGCGCATGTGTCGGCGTCGCCCCTGCCCCGGCATGCGATGGCCAAATCCGGCGCGGGCTGGCTGCGGCCCGGCGCTTATGTCAGCAACGGGCCTTATCGCCTGACGGGCTGGACGCCCAACGACCGCATCACCCTGGCGAAGAATCCGCGCTTTTTCGATGCCGCGCATGTGGCGATCGACACAGTGGAATATTTCCCCACCAGCGACGCCGACGCCGCCCTGCGCCGCTTCCGGGCCGGCGAACTGGACCTGCAGAGCCCTGCGCCGCTGGCGCAGATCGGCTGGCTGCGCGCCAACCTTGCCCCGGCGCTGAAGATTACGCCGTCGCTGGCGGTCGCGTATCTGGCCATCAACCTGTCATCGCCCAAGCTGCAGGATGTGCGGGTACGCCGCGCCCTCAACCTGGCCATCGACCGCGAGGCCATCACGCAGAAAATCCTCAAGCTGGGCGAGCCGCCTGCCTATGGCATCGTGCCGCCGGGCACAGCCGGTTATGCCGGTGGCGTTTCCTTCGATTTTCGCAAGCTGCCTTTCGCCGCCCGCCTTGCACAAGCGCAGAAACTGATGCGCGATGCCGGGTACGGCCCCGCCAACCGGTTGGCGCTGGCCTATGCCACCACCACCAGCCCCGACAATCGCCGCCTGGTCGCCGTGCTGCAGGCGATGCTGAGCCAGGTCTATGTAAAGCTGGAGATCGTCGCCGCCAACGGGCCCATCCATTTCCGCAACCTGCGCAACCGGCAATATGAGCTGGGGCTGGCCAACTGGTATGCCGATTTCAATGACGCTTCCAACTTCCTCGACCTGCTGCGGTCGGGCGCGGGCAACAATTATGCGGGCTACCGCGATGCCGCGTTCGACCGGCTGATGGACAGCGCCGCCGCCGCGCCCGAGCCCGGGGCGCGCGGCCAGTTGCTGGCCCAGGCGGAACGCACGGCACTGGCGGCCTATCCGTGGGTTCCGCTGCGCTTCGCCGCCCAGACCGAGCTGGTATCACCGGCCCTGCGCGGCTGGAGCGCCAACGCCCGCAGCCTGCATCGCAGCCGCTGGCTTGCGAAATGAGGCGGTTTCGCGGCATACGGAACGCGCTGACCCCATAGCTCAGCAGGATAGAGCGGCGGTTTCCTAAACCGTAGGCCGGAAGTTCGAGTCTTCCTGGGGTCACCATTTTTCCGGTTCCACTTTTGGCGCGCATCCCGCGTCCGGCTGTTGCTTTGGCGCGAAGAAGCCTAGACTCGGCAGCAACGAAAACAGTCCAGGGATGAGCCATGCCGATCTATCGCGCTCCGGTTGAAGACTATCGTTTCCTGCTCGGCGAAGTATTCGAGATCGAAAAGGCCCGCGACCTGCCGGGCTTCACCGAGTTGTCACCCGAACTGGTGGACGACATCCTGAACGGCGCAGCGCGGCTGTGCGAGGATGTGCTGCACCCCCTCAACCAGTCCGGCGACGAGGAAGGCTGCCATTTCGAGAATGGCGGCGTGCGCACGCCCAAGGGTTTCCCCGCAGGCTACAAGGCCTATTGCGAAGGCGGCTGGAACGGCTTGGGCGCGCCCGAAAGCGTTGGTGGCGCGGGGCTGCCGCCGGTGATCACCCTGGCGGTGAGCGAGATGGCGATGAGCGCCAACCAGTCGCTCGCCATGTATCCGATGCTGACCCAGGGCGCCTATGGCGCGCTGCTGGAAACCGGCGCGCCCTGGATGAAGGAACAGATCGCCACGAAGATGGTCTCGGGCGAATGGGCCGGCACCATGTGCCTAACCGAGCCGCATTGCGGCACCGACCTGCGCCTGATGAAGACCAGGGCGGTGGAGCAGCCGGACGGCACCTATCGCATGAACGGCACCAAGATTTTCATCAGCGGCGGCGACCAGGACCTGACGCCCAACATCATCCACATGGTGATCGCCAAGATTCCGGACGAAAACGGCCAGACCCATGACGATCTCTCCACCGTGAACTTCTTCCTGGTGCCGAAATTCCTGGTCGGGGAAGACGGCGCGATGGGCGCGCGCAACGGTGTCGTCACCGGCGGCATCGAGCACAAGATGGGTATCAAGGGCCAGGCGACCTGCGTGCTGAATTTCGACGACGCCATCGCCTGGCGGCTGGGGCCGAAGCCCGAACCGGTGAAGCCGGGCGAGAAGCGCTCCACCAGCGCCGGCATGGCGGGCATGTTCGGCATGATGAACGCGGCGCGCATCGGTGTCGGCATCCAGGGCATCGCCATCGGCGAGATCGCCACCCAGAACGGCCTGGCTTACGCGCATGCGCGCCGTGTCGGCCGCGCCCTGACCGGGGCGCAGGAACCGGACAAGCCCGCCGACCTGGAAATCGTCCATCCCGACGTCAAGAAGATGCTGCTGCAGGCGCGCAGCTTCGTCGATGGCGCCCGGGCGCTGACCGTGTTCACGGCGATGCAGATGAGCATCGGCCATTCGTCGCGGCCCGAAGCGGCGACCGCCGCCCTGCTCGCCGACCTGATGACGCCGGTGCTGAAGGCCTTTGGCACCGACATGGGTTTCGAGGCCGCCAACCTGGCCATGCAATGCTATGGCGGCCACGGTTACATCCGCGACAATGGCGTGGAACAGTTCGTGCGCGATGCCCGCATCAACATGGTCTATGAGGGCGCCAACGGCGTGCAGGCGATGGACCTGGTGGGGCGCAAGCTGGGCCGCAAGGGCGGTGCCGCGCCGATGGCGCTGTTCGGCCTGCTGAGCGGCTGGATCGCGGAGAACGAAAAAGATGCCGCGATGGCGGTTTATGTCGCGGGCGTGAAACGCGGCGTGGAAAATCTGCAGGGCGCGACGCTGTGGCTGGCGGCGAACGGCCCGAAGAACCCCAATGATGCGGGTGCGGGCGCCACCGAGTATCTGCGGCTGATGGGCATCGTGATGCTGGCCTATCTGTGGGGCCGCATGGCCAAGGCGAGCCTGGGCAAGGACGATCCGCTGCACCGGGACAAGCGGATGTGCGCCCGCTACTGGATGGAGCGCATGGTGCCCGAATGCCCGATGCTGCTGGAGCGCATCCAGGCAGGCAGCGCCACCATCATGGAGTTGCAGTGAGCGGACCCTGGGAGAATCTCCCGCCGCGCGAACCGGTTCCACCACCGGGGCCGCCGGGGCCCGGGCCTTCGCGCCGCCGCTGGCTGCTCTGGCTTGGTGGCCTGGGCGCGCTGACCTTGAGCGTGGTGGGGCTGGACCGCGCCTTTCCGGGCGCCCGCGACAGCGCCAACAGCGTCGATGTCGTTTATACCCTGGTCCTTCTGGCGATGCTGTCCAGCGGCTTCCTGTTCGCGCGCCAGACCGACTGGCGGCGCGGCCTGCGCAACATCGCGCTGTGGCTGGCGCTGGTTGCAGTGCTGGTGCTGGGCTATGCCTGGCAGGAGCCGCTGAAGAACGCGGCGCTGCATTTGCGCTCGCAACTTATACCTGGGCAGGCGGTGGCCACCGGGGCGCATGAGCTCACCATCTCGGAAAGCGATGGCGGCAGCTATGTGGTGTTCGGCTCCGTCAACGGAACCCGGATCCGGTTTCTGGTCGATACCGGCGCCAGCGACATCGTGCTCAGTCCGAGCGACGCGCGCCGGGCCGGTATCGACCCTGAAACACTGAAATATGACAGGCCCTATGCCACGGCGAACGGAACCGGATATGGCGCTACCGTCACACTGGGCAGGCTGGAGGTAGGGGCAATAGCCTTCAGCGATGTCCGGGCGTCGGTACAGCAGGCGGAGATGGGAACGTCCCTGTTGGGGATGACCTTTCTGCGCCGTCTCAAATCCTGGTCCGTTGCGGACCGCAAGCTGGTCCTGCGCTGGTGATCAGACCAGCTTGGCGACGACCTCGTTGAACTTGGCCAGCAGCGAGGTGCCGATATTCTGGGTCGCGCCGATGATGACCAGCGCGATCAGCCCGGCAATCAGCGCATACTCGATGGCGGTGGCGCCGTTTTCGTCCTTGATGAAATTCTTGATCATGAAATGCCCCTGAAATGTTGTTGACGAGGCTGCATAACAGCGCCGTAACAAGCCGTCCAAGGGAAGCCGTTTCGTAAGTTAAGTTAAACGGTTAAAACGCGACGCCGCGCGCCGCATAAAGCTTAAGCCGCCAGCTTCGCGAGTTGCGCCAGCAGCGCCTTGACGCCAGCAAGCCGATCATCGGCGGTGGGCCAGTCGCGCGTCACCACCACCTTCTGGTCGGGCCGCACTTTCATGGTGCCGCTATGGGCGGCAATGAACTGCACCAGCTTGATCGGCTGGGCAAAGGCGTTGTTGCGGAAGGCGATGGTGCCGCCCTTGGGGCCGGCGTCGATCTTCTCCACCCCCGCCGCCTTGGCGAGCTGCTTGATGAAGACGATCTCGAACAGGTGTTTGACCTCGTCCGGCAGCGCCCCGAAGCGGTCGATCAGCTCGGCGGCGAAGCGGTCGATCTCGTCGCGCGTCGCGATGGACGACAGGCGGCGATAGAGCGACATGCGGACATTGAGGTCGGCGACATAGTCTTCCGGGATCAGCACGGAAGCGCCGGCATTGATGGTGGGCGACCACTGGTCGGCCATCGCGCCGGTCTCGTCGCCATCCTTCATGCTGCTGACGGCCTCCTCCAGCATCTCCTGATAGAGCTCGATGCCGACTTCGCGGACATGGCCGGACTGTTCCTCGCCCAAGAGGTTGCCCGCGCCGCGAATGTCCATGTCATGGCTGGCGATGGAGAAGCCCGCACCAAGCTGGTCGAGCGATTGCAGCACTTCCAGCCGCCGTGTCGCCGTATCGGTCAGCTTCTTCTCGGTCGGCGTGGTGAGATAGGCATAGGCGCGCGCCTTGGAACGGCCGATGCGGCCGCGCAACTGGTAGAGCTGCGACAGGCCGAACATGTCGGCCTTCTGCACCACCATCGTGTTGGCGGTGGGGATATCGAGGCCGGATTCCACGATATTGGTCGAAACCAGCACATCGACCTTGCGCTCATAGAAATCGGTCATCACCGCTTCCAGCACGGTGGGGGCCATCTGGCCATGCGCCATCGCCGCCTTGACCTCGGGCACCGTGGCCTTGAGGAAGGTCATGGCGTCGGCCAGGTCGGCGATGCGCGGGGCGACGAAGAAGGACTGGCCGCCGCGATAATGTTCGCGCAGAAGCGCTTCGCGGATGACCAGGGGATCAAACGGCGTGACGAAGGTGCGCACCGCCAGCCGGTCCACCGGCGGGGTGGTGATCAGCGACAGGTCGCGCACGCCCGACAGCGCCAGTTGCAGCGTGCGCGGGATCGGCGTCGCCGTGAGCGTCAGGACATGGACGTCGGCCTTGAGGTTCTTCAGCCGCTCCTTGTGCACGACGCCGAAATGCTGCTCCTCGTCCACGATCACCAGGCCCAGCCGCTGGAACGAGATGCTTTCCGCCAGCAGGGCATGGGTGCCGACCACGATATCGACCGTGCCGTCGGCCAGGTCGGCCTTGGTCTGCTTGGCTTCCTTTGCGTCGACGAAGCGCGAAAGCTGCCGCACCTTCAGCGGCAAGCCGGCGAAACGTTCGGCGAAACCGCGATAATGCTGGCGCGCCAGCAGCGTGGTCGGCACCACCACCGCCACCTGTTCGCCCGACATCGCCGCCACGAAGGCGGCACGCATGGCGACTTCGGTCTTGCCGAAGCCGACATCGCCGCAGACCAGCCGGTCCATCGGGCGGCCCGCGGCCAGGTCGGAGATGACATCGCCAATGGCTTTTTCCTGGTCTTCCGTTTCGGTGTAGCGGAAGCGGGCGGCAAACTCGTCATACAGGCCCTGTGGCGGGTCGATGGGCGGCAGCGATTTCAACTGGCGGGCGGCGGCGATCTTGATCAGCTCGGCGGCGATCTCGCGCACCCGCTCCTTCATCTCGGCCTTGCGCTTCTGCCAGCCTGCCCCGCCCAGGCGATCCAGTTGCGCGCCCTCGTCCGAGCCGTAGCGGGTCAGCAGTTCGATATTCTCGACGGGCAGGAACAGCTTGCCGCCGTCATATTGCAGTTCCAGGCAGTCGTGCGGCGCACCCAGCGCGTCGATGGCCTTCAGGCCGAGATAGCGACCGACGCCATGCTCGATATGGGTGACGAGATCGCCCGGCGCCAGCGTCGAGGCTTCGGTGAGGAAGTTCTGCGCCCGGCGCGCCCGTGTGGCGGCGCGCACCATGCGGTCGCCCAGCACATCCTGTTCCGACAGGATGGCAAAATCCGGTCCCTCGATGCCGCGCTCGATCCCCAGCACGGCGATGGCGAAGGCCGACTTGTCCAGCGTCGCGGTTTCCGGAAAATCCGCGATCCGGCGGATGGGCGTGACGCCGTGATCCGACAGCACGCCGCCCATGCGCTCGGCCGAACCATCGGTCCAGCTTGCCACCAGAACGCGCTTGCCTGCAGCCTGCAATGCCTTCAGGTGCGCCGCCGCCGCGTCGAAGACATTGGCGCCGCTTTGGCGTTCCGGCGCGAAATCGCGGCCCTGTTTGCCGCCGGCATCGACGCTGCCCGTGCTTTCGGGCGCCTGGAACGGCGTCAGGTCGCGCACGATGTGTGGCGCCAGGGCTGCCTTCCAGTCGGCGTCGCCCAGGTAAAGCGTGGCGGGGTTCAGCGGCTTGTAGGGCGGGGCTTTAATCCGGCTCTTGTCGTCGGGCGGCGTGGAACGGAATTCTTCGCGGGTCTGGAAATAGTCTTTCACCAGATCCAGCCGCGCCGCCTTGGCTTCCTCGGTCTGGTGCGCCAGCAGGATAAGGGCGCGCGGCAGGTAGTCGAAAATGGTGTCGAGGCGCTCGTGGAACAGAGGCAGCCAATGCTCCATGCCCTGCGTCTTGCGGCCGGCGCTGACCGATTCATAGAGCGGATCGCCACCGGCCGCGCCAAAGGCGGCGACATAGCCGGTGCGGAAACGGCTGATGGCAACCTGTGACAGCGGCGCTTCGCTGGCCGGCAACAGCGCGATGGCCGCGACATTGTCTTTCGACAATTGCGTTTCGGCATCGAAGCGGCGGATGGCGTCCAGCGTGGTGCCGAAGAAGTCGAGCCGCAGCGGTTGTTCTTCGCCCGGTGGCCACAGATCGACGATGCCGCCGCGCAAGGAGAAGTCGCCCGGCTCGCGCACCGTGCCCGCCCGCGCATAGCCGTTGACGGCCAGGAACGAGACCAGCGCTTCGCGATCCACTTCGTCATTGGTTTTCGCCGCGAAGCTGGCGTGGGCGATCCAGTCCTTTGGCGGCACCCGCTGCAGCGTGGCGTTCAGCGTGGTGACGATGACGCAAGCGCCACAGC
>CANHNJ010000038.1 GCA_947462105.1 Alphaproteobacteria bacterium | reverse complement strand
TTGGAAAGGATCTTGGACATGCCGAAGAAGAGACCGACGCCGGAGCAGATTGTGCTGCTGCTGCGGCAGATAGAGGTTGCGACGTCTCAGGGTAAATCGATAGCGATTGCGTGCCGGGAGGCCGGGATATCGGACCAGAGCTACTATCGCTGGCGCAAGGAGTACGGGGGCCTTGATCTGGACCAGGCCCGGCGGATGAAGGACCTTGAGAAGGAAAATGGCCGGCTGAAGCGTCTGGTCGCCGACCTGTCGCTTGAAAAGCAGGTCCTCAAGGATATTGCCTCGGGAAACTTTTAAGCCCCGAACGGCGCCGGCAGGCGGTTGCGGGGGCTTGTGAGAAGTACGGGCTCTCGGAGCGGCATTGCTGCCGGATTGTCGGTCAGCCGCGCGGAACGCAGCGTTACACGGTCATGGCACGGGCGGATGAGGATGCGCTGACACAGGCCATCATGGCTCTGGCGGCGCAGTATGGCCGCTATGGCTACCGGCGGGTCACCAAGCTGCTCAACGATGCGGGGTGGGATGTCGGGGTTGACCGTGTTCTGCGCATCTGGCGCCGTGAGGGGCTAAAAGTACCCAGTAAACAAAGGCCAAGAAGGCGATTGTGGCTCAATGACGGCTCCTGCATCCGGCTCCGTCCGGAGCGGCGCAACCATGTCTGGTCGTATGACTTTGTGGAGGCCCAGACCCAGGATGGCCGCAAGGTGCGGTTGATGACGCTCATCGATGAGTTCACCCGGGAATGCCTGGCGATCCGGGTCGCCAGACGGATCAACAGCCTGGGCGTTCTGGAAACCATGGCCGACGTGATGCTGGTACGCGGTATCCCCGAACACATCCGCTCCGACAACGGCCCGGAGATGACCGCCAAGATCGTGCGCCAATGGTTGGGAAGCGTGGGCTCGAAGACCCTGTACATCGAGCCCGGCAGCCCCTGGGAGAACGGCTATTGCGAAAGCTTCAACGGCAAGCTGCGGGACGAACTTCTCAACGGGGAGATCTTCTGCAGCCTCAAGGAAGCCAGGGTCCTCATCGAGCAATGGCGCCACCACTACAACACCGTCAGACCCCATTCATCGCTGGCATATCGACCGCCAGCGCCGCAGGCTTTTATGCCCGTGCCACCCCATCTGGATGGAACGCCAGCTATGCAGTAGTCTCACTCACGCTGGTACAAAATATCCGGCAGGCCAGTTTGTTGGAGCCTTATGACTTCTAGACCTTCAATTTCCACCTTAGGGATACCGTTCAATCTGGTATCCCTTTTTTTTCGCTTTTTATAGATCGAGAAAACGCTCTCTGGACCCAGATTGAACCCTCGGGGTGACCTATACCCCTCCTCAATCAATAAATCGGCTATGGCTCGGTATGTAAGCCTCTCTGAGTCTCTTAGTCGGATGATTCGATCAGACAGCTCTGTTTGATAGGCTGAATAGGAGCCGATCATCAACCCCTTAGTCCTAACCACCAAGTTGAAACGGACTAGAAAGCCGTCTCGACTACCCCCTAACGAAACTACTCCACCGTCACCGACTTGGCGAGGTTTCTGGGCTGATCCACGTCGGTGCCCTTGGCCAAGGCCGCATGATAGGCCAGCAACTGCACCGGCAGGGCATAGAGGATCGGCGTCACAAAGGCGTTGGTCTTGGGCACCTCGATGCTGCGCCAGACATTGCCCGCCTTGGCGATGCCGTCGCAATCCGAGATCAGCAGCACCTTGCCGCCGCGCGCCATCACTTCCTGCATGTTGGAGATGGTCTTCTCGAAATGCACGTCATGCGGGGCAATGACGATGATCGGCACATCTTCATCGATCAGCGCGATGGGGCCATGCTTCATCTCGCCTGCGGCATAGCCCTCGGCATGGATGTAGCTGATCTCCTTCAGCTTGAGCGCGCCTTCCAGCGCCAGCGGGTAAGACGCACCCCGGCCCATGTAAAGAACATCGCGCGCCTTGGCGACTTCCTCGGCCACCGCCTTGATCTGCGCTTCCTGTTTCAGAAACGCCGCGATATGGCGCGGCGCTTCCAGCAGCGAGGCGCAGAGCCGCTGCTCGTCGATTTCGCTCAGATTGCCGCGCGCCACGCCCGCCGCGATGGCGAAGCTGGCCAGCGCCGCCAACTGACAGGTAAAAGCCTTGGTCGAGGCGACGCCGATCTCCGGCCCCGCCAGTGTCGGCAGCACGATGTCGGCTTCGCGGGCGATGCTGGATTCCGGCACATTGACCACCGCGATGGTGGTCTGGCCATTGGCCTTGGCGTCGCGCAGCGCCGCCAGCGTGTCCGCCGTCTCGCCCGACTGGGAGACGAACAGCGCCGCGCCGTCCTTCGGATACACGGGATTGCGGTAGCGCAGTTCCGACGCGACATCGATTTCCACTGCCAGGCGGCCCAGCTTTTCGAACCAGTATTTTCCCACCAGCCCGGCATAGAAGGCGGTGCCGCAGGCGGTGATGGTCAGGCGGCTGGCTTTCTTCAGCGCCTCGCGCAGGCCGACGCCGAGATGGCGCACATTGGGGCCCGCCGGATCGAGATAATGCGCCAGCGTGTAGCCGATCACTTCTGGCTGCTCGTGGATTTCCTTGGCCATGAAATGGGCATGGCCGGCCTTGTCCACCAACTGCGTGCTGGCCGAAGTGATGGTGATCTCGCGGTTGGCGGGGCGGCCCGCCGCATCGAAGATGGCGACATCGATGCCCTGGATCACCGCGACATCGCCTTCTTCCAGATAGGCGACGCGGTTGGTGAAAGGCGCCAGCGCGAAGGCGTCGGAGCCGAGATAGGATTCGGTTTCGCCATAGCCCACCGCTAGCGGCGAGCCCTTGCGCGCGCCCACCAGCAGGCCTTCGTGATCCTGGAAGATCATGGCGATGGAATAGGCGCCGGTCAGCCGCGCCACCGCCGTCTTGGCGGCTTCGGCGGGGGCCAGGCCGTCATCCAGGCATTGGCTGATCAGATGGGCGGCGACTTCCGAGTCGGTCTGGGATTCGAATGCGTGGCCCTTGGCGGCCAGCTCCGCCTTCAGTTCACGGAAATTCTCGATGATGCCGTTATGGACGATGGCGACGCGCGCGGTGGCATGGGGATGGGCGTTGGCCTCGGTCGGCGCACCATGCGTCGCCCAGCGCGTGTGGCCGATGCCGGTCTTGCCCGGCAGCGGCTGCTGCTGCAGCACCGCAGCGAGCTGGGAAAGCTTGCCCGGGGCGCGGCGGCGGTCGATCTTGCCGGCCACCAGGGTGGCGACACCCGCAGAGTCATAGCCCCGATATTCCAGGCGGCGCAGCGCCTCGACCAGGACGGGGGCCACGTCGCGTACGCCCGCGATACCGACAATGCCGCACATTATTTCTTGTCCTTGGTCTTGGAGGCGCGGAAGGCCGCAGCCCAGCCGCGCTTCTGCATCTGGGTGCCGCGCGCGATGGCCAGTGCATCGGCATCGACATCTTCGGTGATCACCGAACCGGCGGCGGTGATGGCGCCGTCGCCCACCTTCACCGGCGCGACCAGTGCGGTGTCGGAGCCGATAAAGGCGCCCGCCCCGATCACGGTGCGCGCCTTGGTGTAGCCGTCATAGTTGCAGGTGATGGTGCCCGCGCCGATATTGGCCTTGGCACCCACCGTCGCGTCGCCCAGATAGCTGAGATGGTTGGCCTTGGCGCCCTTGCCGATCTGCGTGTTCTTCACTTCGACGAAATTGCCGATATGGGCGTCCTCGCCGATCTGCGCGCCGGGGCGCAGGCGGGCATAAGGCCCGACGATGGCGCCGCTGGCGACGGAGGCGCCCTCGATATGGCTGAAGGCGCGGATGGTTGCCCCGCTGGCCACCGTGACGCCGGGGCCGAACACGACATAGGGCTCGATCACCGCGTCGCTGCCCACCACAGTGTCATGGCAGAAATGCACCGTATCCGGCGCGGCCATGCCGACACCGGCATCGAGCAGGCGGCGGCGGATGCGGCCCTGCATCAGCGCTTCGGCAGCCGCCAGTTCGGCGCGGCTGTTGACGCCGGTGACGGAAATCTCGTCGACATGCGCCAGCGCGCAGGCCACCCCTTCGGCGCGCGCCAAAAGGGGAATATCAGTGAGATAATATTCGCCCTGGGCGTTGTTGTTGTTCAGGGCGCCCGCCCAGCCGAAGAATTGGCGCGCGTCCACGGCATAGAGCCCGGCATTGCAGAGGCGGATCGCGCGCTCAGCCTCCGAGGCGTCCTTGAACTCGACAATGCGATCCAGAAAACCGTCCGGCGCTGTCAGCACGCGGCCGTAAGAAGCCGGGTCTGCGGCCACGAACGCCGCCAGCGCCAGGCCTGCATTTTCCTTGGCCGCCAGCACATCCGAAACGATCTGCGGCGTGATCAGGGGCGTGTCACCGCTGGCGATGATGATGGTGCCGTCGAAATCGCCCAGCGCGCTTTTCGCCGAGGCGGCGGCATGGCCGGTGCCCAATTGCTGTTCCTGGATCGCGGTCTCGCAGCCCTGGGACAGCGCGAAGGCGCGCACGGCCTCGCCCGCCGCACTGGTCACCACCACGATGCGGTCCATGCCCGCGCTGCGCAGCGCCGCGATGACTTGGCCCAGCATGGGCAAGCCCGCCACCTTGTGCAGCACCTTGGGCAGGGCCGACTTCATGCGGGTGCCCTGACCCGCCGCCAGAATGATTGCAGCCTTTGACATCTTGCCGGGGTAAGCCCCGCCCATAAAAAGAGGAAATAACGATTTGCGTATGTATATTGCCCTGATTCTAGTTCTAGCCGGGATTTCTTAACGCCCATGCCCTCGCCCGCCCTCATTTTCGACCTCGACGGCACCCTGGTGGACACCGCCCCCGACCTGCTGGAGGCCACCAACGCCGTCATGGCCTCCCGTGGCCTGCCCCGGATTCCGCCCGCCACCCTGCGGCACATGGTGGGGTTCGGCGCCCGCTCCCTGATCGAGCAGGCGATGGAGGCGGTGGGACAGGCGGTGACGGCGGAAGACCTGCCGCCGCTGCTGGACGTTTTCATGGCGCATTATCGCAGCCACATCGCCGACGGCAGCGTGATCTTTCCCGGCGTGATGGAAACGCTGACGGCGCTGCAGGCGCAGGGGACGCGGCTGGCCGTGCTCACCAACAAGCCGCAGGAGCTGGCGGACAAGCTGCTGCCCGCCATCGGGCTGGATCACTTCTTCGCTGAGGTCTATGGCGCGGGACGGATGTCGTATGTGAAACCCGACGCCCGCATCTTCCACGACGTGGTGCGCGATGTAGGAGGTTCGGACGGCGGCGCGGTGATGATCGGCGATTCCATCACCGACCTGAAAACGGCGCAGGCGGCGGGCGTGCCCTGCATCCTGTTGTCCTATGGCTATACGCCGATCCCGGCCAGGGACCTGGGCGCCGATATCGTGCTGGATGATTTTGCCGAACTGCCGCAGGCGCTCAGGACGCTGGGGGTACTATAATTCCCAGGTAGGCCCGTCATTGGCAGGCGCGGGCTTGCCCCAGATCATGGCGCTCGACTTCACCAGCCGGTTCACACGTTCCAACAGGCGATCGGGATTGAAGGGCTTGACCATGTAATCGCTGGCGCCGGCGCCCATCGCAGTCATGACCGTGTCGGGGTCGCGCTCGCCGGTCAGCATCATCACCGGCAGGTTGCTGGTGACCGGATCGGACTTGATGGCGTCCAGCGCCGTCATGCCGCCGCCGCCCGGCATGCGCATGTCCAGGATGACCGCAACCGGTTCCACCCTGCGGATCAGGGCCAGCGCGTCGGGGCCATTGGCGGCCGAAATGACGTCGAATTTCGCCAGGCCCAGGCGCAACGAAACCAGGCTGATAATGGTGGGGTCGTCGTCAGAGACGACGATGCGGCGTTTCATGCGTCTCTTACCGTATACAGTGGGCGCACATTGCCGCACGGAAGTTAATATTGTTTGCGTTTACGCAGCAGACTCTTGTTTTTTGGCGGCAGATGACCTGAATTCCCCTTCCCCTCGTTTCGCTGGGGAGATTCGCCTGTCCAATTCCGCCCTGCTTGGAACCAATCCCGTGCTTCGCCGCATCAATCTGGCGTTGATCGCTGGCGCCGGTTTCTTCCTGCTGGGCTGGGGCGGCATCGCGGTCTCGGGGGGCAACGCCCACTCCTCCTCGCCGATCTGGCCCGCCACCGCCTTCGGCATCTGCCTGATCCTGCGCCTGTCGCGCTCCCGCGCCGACGACATCGCCATGCTGGCGGCCATGCTGCCCGCAAGCATCGTCGCCAACGTGCTGGGCGGCGCGCCCTGGAGCCTCATCATCGGCTTCAGCCTCATCAACGTGCTGGACATGATGGCCGGCCTTTATGCCACGCGGCGCTTTGCGCCGCCGCGCATCACCACCGCGCGCTCGGCCGCGCGTTTCGCCGTGGCGGCCGCGATCAGCCCGGCCCTGTTCGGCGCCGCGCTCTCCTGGGGGCTTGTGCAGCGCAACGGCGGCGACGGCGCGCTGGCCGGACTGCAATGGTTCCTGTCCAACTTCCTGGGCGTTTGCATCATCTTCCCGCTGGGCATGACGATATCGCTGCGCCAACTGTCCAAGCTGAAACTGCAGAGCCGTTTCGTCGAGGCCTTTATCGTCTTTGCCGCCGTGGCGGGCGCCGCCGTGCTGGCCTTTGCGATCTCGCCCCTGCCGCTGCATTTCCTGGTGCTGGCCACCGCGATCATAGCGGGCGTGCGCTTTCGCCTGATGGGCGCGGGCGCGGCGCTGATGATCATCGGTGCGGTGTCCTTGAGCGCCCCGATGCAGCCCGGCATCAGCCTGGTGCTGCAGGTGGAATGGCTGCAATTCCTGCTGGCGGTTTGCAGCATCGTGTCGATGCGCGGCGCGCTGCTGATGAACGAACGCGACATGCACCTGGCGATCATCGAGCGCCGCCGCCGCCGCGCCGTGCGCGCCTCGCGCTTCAAGAGCCAGCTTCTGGCCCATGTCAGCCACGAAGTGCGCACGCCGCTGTCGGCGGTGATCGGCTTCTCAGGCATGCTGGAGACTGGGGCGCTGTCGGCCGACCGGGCGCCGGAATTCGCCAGCATCATCGTGCATAATGGCGAGCTGCTGCAGCGCCTGCATGACGATTTGCTCGACCTGTCCCGCGCCGAGGCGGGCGCGCTGGCGTTGGTGCCGGAGCGGGTGAAGGTGGCCGAAAGCGTGTTCGCCTGCGTCGGCGGCATCCGCCTGGACACGGCGCTGGGCGGCAAGAGCGTGGTGGTGGACCCCATCCATGACGAACTGACGGTGATCGCCGATCCGTTGCGCCTGGCGCAGATCATCAATAACCTGATCGCCAATGCCTACAAGTATGGAGACAATTACTCGCCCATCCGGGTCAGCGCGGGCACGACAAATGACGGCTTTGGCCGCATCGAGATCGTCAATGCCGGGCCGGGCATCCCGCCGGAAGAACGCGACAACATCTTCCGCCCCTTCAGCCGGGCGCAAAGCGTTGGCCGCTCGGTTCCGGGCGCGGGGCTGGGCCTGTCCATCGCCAAGCTGCTGGTGGAAATGCAGGGCGGCCGCATCGATTTTGAGAGCGCGCCGGGCCGGACCACCCGCTTCTGGATCGACTTACCCCTCGCCGCCTAAAGAAGGCGGGGCCGCTCGCGGCTTGACGCGGGCCGGGCGGGGACTTTATAGCCCTCGGCTCCCCAGGGTGGGGCGCGTAGCTCAGCGGGAGAGCACTCCCTTCACACGGGAGGGGTCACAGGTTCAATCCCTGTCGCGCCCACCATTGTTTTCAATGACTTAGCTGATTTTCAGCCCTCCAAAATACCTCTAAAAACCATAACCGGATCGTAAACGGATTTACGACGGATCCTGTTTAGGATATACACTAGATGTAGTGTTTTACCCGGATGGGATCTTGGAGCCTGAAAACGACCTAAAATCCGCCCGGAAAGCTAAGGCGGACCTAGACAGCCGGACCCTCAAAGATGGGGCGATCTATCTGTTTAAGAGGACCGACTACAAGAAGCCGACCTGGTTCTGTCGGATAAAGATCCCCAACGGTCCCGGCTACATATCCTGTAGTACCAAGACGACCGACGAACACGCTGCCTTTGCCTTCGCTAACGAGCTCTACACTCAAACGCTTGTAAGAGCGGCTAACGGTAAAGAGATCAACGCCAAGAAGATCTCACTAGCTCTCACTGAGTTTACCGAAGCCTTAGCCGAGATAGACAAGACAGCTAACAAGCACTCCACCCGAATACAGTTCCTAACCCACGTGAAGGAATTCTTCGGGGCTAAGAGGCTAGACGACGTTACGACGGGGTTACTGATAGATCTAAACGCTTGGATGCGGAAAAGGTCACGTAGAGGAACACTCTCGCCCAATTCTGTTAGGCGATACACGACTGACCTAAAGCAATTCTTCAACTGGTGTTTGGAGAAGGATTACATAGACGCCCTACCCCGCTTTCCTAAGGTCAAAGGCGAGAACAATCGCCGTCCGAGTTTCAATGACAAGGACTACAACAAGCTCGTCCGACACTTACGTGAGTTTGTTAAGAGCGATTACCCTTGGGTCGTTCGGGACAGGAGTATGCTTATCAACTACGTGTTGATCCTAGCCAACACAGGGATACGTGTAGGCGAAGCTAGAGGACTAAAGTGGAGAGACTTAAAAGAGATTCAACAGGCTGAAGGCAGTAAAGAAGCCGCCGACATCGCTCTGTTCGTTACGGGTAAGACAGGACCAAGAGAAGTTGTAGCTCGCACTCCGGAAGTTAAAGTCTACTTC
>CANHNJ010000037.1 GCA_947462105.1 Alphaproteobacteria bacterium | reverse complement strand
CGGATGGGCGTGACGCCGTGATCCGACAGCACGCCGCCCATGCGCTCGGCCGAACCATCGGTCCAGCTTGCCACCAGTACGCGCTTGCCTGCGGCCTGTATTGTCTTCAGATGCGCCGCCGCCGCGTCGAAGACATTGGCGCCAATTTGGCGTTCCGGCGCGAAATCGCGGCCCTGTTTGCCACCGGCATCGACAGTGCCCATGCTTTCAGGCGCCTGGAACGGCGTCAGGTCGCGCACGATGTGTGGCGCCAGGGCTGCCTTCCAGTCGGCGTCGCCCAGGTAAAGCGTGACGGGCTTCAGCGGCTTGTAGGGCGGGGCTTTAATCCGGCTCTTGTCGTCGGCCGGCGCGGAACGGAATTCCTCGCGGGTCTGGAAATAGTCTTTCACCAGATCCAGCCGCGCCGCCTTGGCTTCCTCAGTCTGGTGCGCCAGCAGGATCAGGGCGCGCGGCAGGTAGTCGAACAGGGTGTCGAGGTGCTCGTGGAACAGAGGCAGCCAATGCTCCATGCCCTGCGTCTTGCGGCCGGCGCTGACCGACTCATAGAGCGGATCATCGCCCGCCGCGCCGAAGGCGGCGACATAGCCGGTGCGGAAGCGGCTGATGGCATCGGACGACAGCGGTGCTTCGCTGGCCGGGAGCAGCGCGATTTCCGCGACATTGTCTTTCGACAATTGCGTTTCGGCATCGAAGCGGCGGATGGCGTCCAGCGTGGTGCCGAAGAAGTCGAGCCGCAGCGGCTGCTCCTCCCCCGGCGGCCACAGATCGACGATGCCACCGCGCAGGGCAAAATCGCCCGGCTCGCGCACCGTGCCCGCCCGCGCATAGCCGTTGACGGCCAGGAACGAGACCAGCGCCTCGCGGTCGACTTCGTCATTGGTTTTCGCCGCGAAGCTGGCGTGGGCGATCCAGTCCTTTGGCGGCACCCGCTGCAGCGTGGCGTTCAGCGTGGTGACGATGACGCAAGCGCCACAGCCCTTCGCCAGAGCTGCCAGCGTTGATAGCCGTGCGCTCTCGATATCGGGCTTGGGCGAGACGCGGTCGTAAGGCAGGCAATCCCAGGCCGGGAAGGACAGCACCCGGGTGGTGGGCGCGAAGAAGCGGATGGCGCGGATGGTATTTTCCGCCGCCGTATCGTCCAGCGCCACGAACAACACCGGGCCGCCGCGCCGCCGCGCCGCTTCCGCTGCCACATAGGCGTCATAACCGGCAGGCGCGCCCGAAACTGTCAGGCGGCCTTCTGTCTTGGCGATGTAATCTAGGCGTTCCAAGACTGATCCTTGCGGCCACAATAGCTCTTCAGAACGGCGAACACGGCGTTGTCATGTTCGGCAGGCATGGCTTCGGCCCCGCGCAGCCAGGCATAGACCTCCTGATCCGGCGCCGTCAGCAGCGCCTCGAACTGGTCCAGCCCGGCCTCGTCCAGCCCCGCCAGATGGTCCTGCGCATAGGCGCCAAAGATCAGGTCGACCTCCTTGAAGCCGCGCCGCTGCGCCCGAAAAAAAAGCCGTTTGCGGCGGTTCTCCGAAGAGCCACCCTTTTCACTGCCATCCATGTGCCGGATATAGCTTTGGAACAGGTTGAGAACAACCGCCCGGAACCATAAACTTCACGCCGCATGCGGCCACAGATTCTCTTTCCCCTTTTCGCCGAGATCCGCACCCTGTCCGGGGTGGGACCGAAGCTGGAAAAGCTAATTGCCAAGGTGGCGGGGCCGCTGCTGCGGGACCTGGCGCTGGATCTGCCGGTTGGGGTTGTGGACCGCTCCTATCGCCCCACCATCGCCGCCGCCGAGGCAGGCCGCATCGCCACCGTCGAGGTTACGGTGCTGGATCACCTGCCGCCACGGGTCAAAAGCCAGCCCTATAAAGTGCGCGTCTCGGACGCGACCTCCACGATGGAACTGGTGTTCTTCCGCGCGAAGACCGACTGGCTGGCCGAGATATTGCCGGTGGGATTGCGGCGCGTGCTGTCGGGCCGCATCGAACGCTTCAAAGACAGGCCACAGATGGCCCATCCAGATTTCATCGTGACACCGGATGACGCCGCCAGCCTGCCGCAGCATGAAGCGGTCTATGGCCTGACAGAAGGGCTGCCCGCCAAGTCAATGGCCAAGGCGGTGCGCGGCGCGCTGGACCGCGTGCCACCCATGCCCGAATGGCAGGATGCAGCCTGGCGCAAGGTGCGCGGCTTTCCATCCTTCGGCGAAGCGCTGACCACCGCCCATGCGCCGGTGCACGAAGCCGATTTGTCACCCATGACGGGCGCACGCCAGCGCCTGGCCTATGACGAGTTACTCGCCAACCAACTGGCGCTGGTGCTGATCCGCGCCCGCCTACGCGAAGGCAAGGGCCGCGCCATCAGCGGCACCGGAAAATTGAAGGCGAAGGCCGTCGCCGCCCTGCCCTTCGCCCTGACCGACGCGCAACTGAACGCGCTGGCCGAGATCGAAGCCGACATGAAGAGCGAACGCCGCATGCTGCGGCTGCTGCAGGGCGATGTCGGCAGCGGCAAGACGGTGGTGTCGCTGCTGGCCATGCTGGGTGCGGTGGAAGCGGGGTTGCAGGCGGCGCTGATGGCGCCCACCGAATTGCTGGTGCGCCAGCATTACGGCACGCTGGAGCCGTTCTGTCGCGCGGCGGGGGTGCGGCTGGCGGCCCTGACGGGCCGCGACAAGGCCGGCCGCGAACAAATCCTCGCCGATTTGAAAGACGGCAAGATCGACATCCTTGTCGGCACCCATGCCCTGTTCAGCGACGATGTCGCGTTCCGCGATCTGGGCCTGTCGGTGGTGGACGAGCAGCACCGTTTCGGCGTGCACCAGCGCATGACGCTGCAGGCCAAGGGCCGCGCGGACGTGCTGGTGATGACGGCGACGCCGATCCCGCGCACCCTGGCGCTGACCGCCTATGGCGACATGGAAGTGTCGAAGATCCTGGGCCGCCCGCCGGGGCGGCAAAAGATCGATACCCGCGTGATGAGCGCCGACCGGCTGGATGAACTGGTCGCCCATCTGCGCACTGCGCTGGATCGCGGCGAACGCGCCTATTGGGTCTGCCCGCTGGTGGATGAGAGCGAAAAGATCGACCTTGCCGCCGCCGAGGAACGCGCCGTGATGTTGCGGGGGGCGCTGAAACTTAATGTCGGGCTCGTCCACGGCAAGATGAAGGCGGCGGAACGCGACGCCGCCATGGCCGCCTTCAAGGCTGGTGAAACAAGGCTGTTGGTCGCCACCACCGTAATCGAGGTTGGCGTCGATGTGCCGGAGGCCACCATCATGGTGGTGGAGCATGCCGAACGCTTCGGCCTAGCCCAACTTCACCAGTTGCGCGGCCGCGTCGGACGCGGTACCGGCAAGTCCACCTGCATGCTGGTTTATCATGGCGGGCTGGGCGAAAGCGCCAAGGCGCGGCTTGCCACCATGCGTGATACCGATGACGGCTTCGTCATTGCCGAAAAGGACCTCGAACTGCGCGGCGCCGGCGAAATGCTGGGCACGCGCCAGAGCGGCGAAGCGGAATTCCGCCTTGCCAGCCTTTCCGCGCATGGGGAATTGCTGGCGGCGGCGCATGACGATGCCCGGCTGATGTTGTCGCGCGATCCGGAGCTGCAAAGCCCACGCGGCCAGGCGCTGCGGGTACTGCTGTATCTTTTCGGGCGCGATGAGGCCGTACGCTACCTACGCGCCGGTTGATTTTATTCTTGGGGGCCGGTGAAGGCGCGGCCATGGCGCAGGTTCGGTAGCTTTGCCCGCGCCGCTGCCGATGCCGCCGGATCGATGTCGGCATAGATGACGCCCGGATCGGTGCCCGCTTCCGCCAATATCTCGCCCCATGGTCCGATGATCAGGCTGTGGCCATATGTCTTGCGGCTATTGGCATGGGTGCCGCCCTGCGCGGGCGCGAACACGAAGGCGCCATTCTCGATGGCACGGGCCCGCAGCAGCACATGCCAGTGCGCTTCGCCGGTAGGCACGGTGAAGGCAGCGGGCACGGCGAAGGCGAAAACGCCGGACTGCGCCAGCCTGCGATAAAGATGCGGGAAGCGGACATCATAGCAGATGGTCAGGCCCAGCCCGCCCCAGGGCGTCGGCGCGATCACCGCTTCACCGCCGCCCGCCACCGTGTCGGACTCGGCATAGCGTTCGCCGCCGGACAGCGTGACGTCGAAGAGATGGATCTTGGAATAGCGCGCCGTCACCGTGCCATCCGGCGCGAAGACATAGGAGCGGTTGGCGGTCTTCCCACCGTCTACTTTGATCCCCAGCGACCCGATTAGCAGATGCACCCCCAGATCCTTCGCCAGGGCGGCGAAGGCGGGGATGGCGGCGTCATGGGCTTCGTCGAAACAGGCCGCCAGCTTGGCTCCGCCATCGGCGGCCATCAGGGTCGTGTTTTCCGGCGTGGCGATGAATTTGGCGCCGCCCGCCGCCGCCTCGCGGATCAGCGCCGAGGCGGTCTGGATATTTCCGGTAACATCTTCGCCGGAACGCAGCTGGACGCAGGCGGCTCGGAAAGTCATGGCAAGCGGGCTCGCGGGTGGAATTTGCCCACTTTCGCGGAGCGGCCCGGCATTGTCCACTCTGTGATGATAAAATCGCTTCGGAAGGAGCCTCTGCATGACGAAGCAAGGCGTGACGAAGCTGGGACTTGGAGCCGTCTAGTTCAGCCAGTCCTATGGCGTCTCCAAACGACGCGGCCAGCTTTCGCCGCCCGATGTCGCGGCGATCCTGAAGCGCGCTGCCCAAGCGGGCATGGGCGTGCTGCACACCGCCACCAATTACGGCGAGGCCGAGAAGGTATTGTCGGTGCTCGACACATTACCCTTCCGCGTCGTCACCAAGGCGACGCATCTCAACAAAGAGCTGGAGGCGCTGCTGGCGCGGGTGCGCGGGTCCAAGCGTCTGCTGCCACGTCCCGACACGCTCCTGATGCATATGGGCGACGATCTGTTCGGCGAGTGCTAGAGCAGACGGAGGCATGGCCTGTTAATCCTCTTTAGCCGGGCCACTTTGGCCCAATATGTTTAAGGTTCCCTTGCCACCGGAACCGCAATGGTTAACCAGGCCTTAATCGGCCTGTTGCATGAGTTGGTTAACAATGGCCTTGAAACGCCCCGGCTGCCGGGCGAGAAAGGCGCGCTTTCACAGGGGATTTGCATGCGCATCGCGATGATCGGCAGCGGCTATGTCGGCTTGGTCTCGGGCGCGTGCCTGTCGGAATTCGGCCACTCGGTAGTCTGCGTCGACAAAGACGAAGCCAAGATCGAGGCCCTGTCGCGCGGGCAGATTCCCATCTTTGAACCGGGCCTGGAGGATGTCGTCGCTGCGGGCGTCAAGGCCGGCCGCTTGACCTTCAGCACAGATCTGGCGACAGCGGTCCGCGATGCCGACGCGGTCTTCATCGGCGTCGGAACGCCCAGCCGCCGCGGCGATGGCCATGCCGATCTCACTTATGTCTATGCTGCGGCCGAAGAGATCGCCGCCGCGCTGACGGGTTATACCGTGGTGGTGACAAAATCCACCGTGCCGGTCGGCACCAGCCGCCAGGTCGAAGCCATCATCCGGAAGGCCAAACCGGAGGCTGCGTTCGACATGGCGTCCAACCCGGAATTCCTGCGCGAAGGTTCGGCGCTGGAGGATTTCCGCCGCCCCGATCGCGTCGTGGTGGGCTGCGACTCCGAGCGCGCCCGCGCCGTGATGCGCGAGGTCTATCGCCCACTCTTCCTCAACGAGACCCCCATTCTCTTCACCAGCCGCGAGACCAGCGAGCTAATCAAATATGCCGCAAATGCCTTTCTCGCCACCAAGATCACCTTCATCAACGAGATGGCCGACATCTGCGAGAAAGTGGGCGGCGATGTGCAGGATGTAGCGCGCGGCATTGGCTTGGACGGCCGCATCGGCAAGAAGTTCCTAAATGCCGGTCCCGGTTACGGGGGCTCCTGCTTTCCCAAGGATACGCTGGCGCTGGTTCGCACAGCACAGGAACTGGGCGCGCCGTCACGCATCATCGAGGCCGTGGTTGCCGTTAATGACGCGCGAAAATCCACCATGGCGCGCAAGGTCGAACAGGCCTTTGGCGGCGTGCGTGGCAAGACCATCGCCGTTCTGGGCCTGACCTTCAAACCAAACACCGATGACATGCGCGACGCGCCCAGCCTGGTGATCGTGCCGGCGCTACAGTCGGAAGGCGCGAAGATCCGCGCCTACGACCCAGAGGGCATGAAGGAGGCGCGCAAGCATCTCGACATGACCTATTGCAACAGCGCCTATGACGCGCTCGAAGGCGCCGACGGCGTGGTAATCCTGACCGAATGGAACGAATTCCGCGCCATGGATCTCGCCAAGGTCAAGGCAGCGCTGAAGGCGCCGCTAATGGTGGATTTGCGCAACATCTATAGCCCCGCCCAGATGGCGGAAGCGGGCTTCACCTATGTCAGCATCGGGCGCAACGAGGCCCGCGCGTGATCCTGGTCACAGGCGCGGCGGGGTTCATCGGCTCGGCAGTCAGCGAAGCATTGCTGGCGCGCGGCGAAACCGTGCTGGGCGTGGACAATCTCAACGATTACTACGATGTCGCATTGAAAGACGCGCGGCTGGCGCGGCTGGCGGACAAGCCGGACTTCTCCTTTCGCAAGCTGGATATCGCCGACCGCGACGCCATGTTGGCATTGGCGCTGGAATTCCCCGCCATCGACCGCATCGTGCATCTGGCGGCACAGGCGGGCGTGCGATATTCGCTGGTCAACCCTTACGCCTATGTCCAGTCCAATGTGATGGGCCAGGTGGTGATGCTGGAACTGGCGCGCGCCCTGCCCGCCCTGAAACATTTCGTCTATGCCAGTTCGTCGTCCGTCTACGGCGCCAACGAAAAGACGCCCTTCGCGGTGGGTGATGCGGTGGACCGGCCGAGTTCGCTTTATGCCGCGACCAAACGGACCGACGAGCTTTTCGGTTACGCCTATGCCCATCTCTACGGCATACCGTCCACCGGGCTGCGTTTCTTCACCGTATATGGCCCCTGGGGCCGTCCCGACATGGCACCGTTCATTTTCGCGCGCGCCGTTTCAGCGGGAGAACCAATCAAGGTCTTCAACTATGGCGAGATGTGGCGCGACTTCACCTATATCGATGACATCGTGAATGGTGTGGTCCGGGCGCTGGACCGGCCACCCACCGCGACGCCGCCGCATGCGCTTTACAATCTGGGCAACCACAAGCCGGAAAAGCTCACCGACTTCATCGCCGAACTAGAAAAAGCTCTGGGCCGCAAGGCGGTGATGGACATGCATCCGATGCAGCCCGGCGACGTGCTCCAGACCTATGCCGATATCGAGATCAGCCGCGACGTGCTGGGTTATGAACCCACCACGCCGATCAGCACCGGCATCCCAAAATTCATTGACTGGTTCCGCGGTTATAATGAGCACTGAGCATTTCTCCTGTGACGCGGTCGTCATTGGCGCCGGCGTGGTCGGCCTCGCAATAGCGCGCGCGCTGGCGTCGAAGGACCTAGAAGTATTCGTTCTAGAAAAGAATGCCCATTTCGGCATGGAAACAAGCTCGCGCAACAGCGAGGTCATCCATGCCGGCATCTACTATCCCAAGGGATCGCTCAAGGCGAAGCTCTGCGTCGAAGGTAAGCGGCTGCTTTACGATTTCTGCGCAAGTCATGGCGTGGCACATAAACAGCTGGGTAAACTGATTGTCGCCACCAATCCCAACCAGCATTCCCAGCTCGAAATGGTTCTGCAGGCTGCGGCCGATAGTGACGTCACCGACCTGACGCGTTTGAGCAAAGCGGATATCGCCGCGCTGGAGCCGGATCTTTTTGCAACTGAGGGCCTGTTGTCGCCGTCCACAGGCATTATAGACAGTCACCAATACATGCTGGCCTTGCTAGGCGACGCTGAAGCTGCGGGTGCGCATCTGGTACGCGATGCTGCGGTGAAGAACATTGGGCGCACAATCAATGGCTACCGACTGATGGTCGACAATGCCGGTGAGACGCTAGAGCTGGAATGCCGAATACTCGAGAACAGCGCAGGGCTTTGGGCGCAGAAGATCGCTGGTATGATCGAGGGGCTGGATGCGGCATTCGTACCGCCCCTGTTCCTGGCCAAGGGAAATTATGTCGCCCTGTCGATGAAAAGCCCCTTCCGTCACCTCGTCTATCCCGTGCCTGAACATGGCGGGCTAGGCGTGCATCTGACCCTAGACATGGGCGGCGGCGCACGTTTCGGTCCCAATGTCGAATGGCTCGAGACCAACGACCCCGCATCCATCGATTATACCGTATCTCCCGGCATGCCAGAACTGTTCGCGCCCCGGGTAGCACAGTACTGGCCAGCCATTACTCTAGCCATGCTGGCCCCGGGCTATTCCGGTGTACGCCCAAAGACCGCAGGGCCCAGAGATGCCAATGGCGATTTCCGTATCGAAGGATCGGAGGTGCATAACATGCCTGGTTTGGTGAACCTATTTGCAATCGAATCGCCCGGTCTCACCGCGTCTCTTGCCATCGCCGAGCGTGTCACAACCCTGGTGGCCTGAAGATCACCCCAGGTAGCCGCGCTCGCGCAAATAATCGACGATGCGCTGCGCGTGCTGCTCCGGCTCAGCCTGGACGGTGTGGATGGTCAGCTCGGCCTGCTCCGGCGCTTCATAGGGCGAGGAAATGCCGGTGAAGTTCTTGATCGCACCGGACTTCGCCTTTTCGTAAAGCCCCTTGGGATCGCGCTGCATGCAGATCTCGATCGGCGTATCGATGAAGACCTCGACGAATTCATCCGCGCCCACTATCTCGCGCACCATGCGGCGCTCGGAGCGGAAGGGCGAGATGAATGCGGTGAGCACAATGGTGCCGCTGTCCACGAAAAGCTTCGCCACTTCGCCGACGCGGCGGATATTCTCCACCCGGTCGGCATCGGTGAAGCCCAGGTCGCGGTTCAGCCCGTGGCG
>CANHNJ010000036.1 GCA_947462105.1 Alphaproteobacteria bacterium | reverse complement strand
GTCAACATCGCCGACCTGCGCGAGGCCGCGCAGCGGCGGCTGCCCAAGGCCGTGTTCGACTATCTCGATGGCACCGCCGATGACGGCGTGACGGGCCGCGACAACATCAACGCCTTCTCGGACATCACCTTCAAGCCGCGCCAGGCGGTGATGACGTCGCCGGACCTCTCCACCACCGTGCTGGGCATGAAGCTGGGGCTGCCTTTCCTGCTGTCGCCCATCGGCTATTGCCGCCTGCTGCATCCTGATGGCGACATCGCGGCGGCAGCGGCGGCGCGCGCCGCCGATACCGGCTGCATCCTGGCCACTGGTGCGGGCCACAGCCTGGACCAGGTCGCGCCCCACAATGACCGGCTCTTCTTCCAAGTCTACCAGATGGGCGGGCGCGGCGCGGTCGAGCGCGCGCTGGCGCGGGCCCGGGCGCTGGGCGTCAAGGGCATCTTCGTCACGGTGGACACGCCGGTCGGCGGCAACCGCGAGCGCGATCCGCGCAACGGCATGGCGGCGCTGATGGGGTCGCGCATCCTGCCCAAGATTCGTTATGTGCCCGAAGTGCTGGCGCATCCGCGCTGGCTGGCGCGCTTCCTGCTCGATGGCGGCGTGCCGCCCATGCCCAACGTCACCGCCGAGGATGGCAGCCCGCTGCCGGCCATCGATGTGGCGGCGGCGCTGTCGCGGGCCAACATCAACTGGACCGACCTGTCCTGGATCCGCAAGGCGTGGAACGGGCCCATCATCGTGAAAGGCATCCTGCGCCCCGACGATGCGCGCCGCGCGGTGGACGAGGGCGCGGACGGCATCTCGGTCTCCAATCATGGCGGACGCCAGCTCGATTGCGTGGCGTCGAGCATCCGTGCCCTGCCGGCCATCGCCGATGCGGTGAAGGGCAAGACCACGATCTTCCTGGATGGTGGCATCCGGCGCGGCAGCGACATCGTCAAGGCGCTGTGCCTGGGCGCCGATGCGCTGCTGGTGGGACGCGCCTATGGCTATGGCCTGGCGGCGGGCGGCGGCCCCGGCGTGACGCGGGCGCTGGACATTCTCACCGCCGACCTGGTGCGGACCATGAAGCTGCTGGGAGCCGACAGGATCGCCGACCTCCATCCCGGGCTGGTCAGCCTCAAGCCTGATTTCCGCGTCGACTAAATCAACACATTGTTTTTGCTGATATTTTCTTAGTGGATCGGATTTTTCTGGCTACGGGCTTGATTTCAGACTAGTTCAAGATATATCTTGAGTGCATCAAGAGTATTGGAGAACTAGTATATGAGACATTCACATCGTGGTTTTGAGCATGGACGGCCGGGCGGCCGCCACCGGGGCGGGCATGGCTGGGAAGAGGGCGAGGGGCGGCGTGGCCGTCGCGTGCTCGATGCCGCTGGCCTGCGGCTCGTGCTGCTGCAGCTGCTGCAGGATACGCCGCGCCACGGCTATGACCTGATCCGCGCCATCGAGGAGAGGACCGGCGGGGCCTATGCGCCCAGTCCCGGCATCGTCTACCCGACCCTCACGCTGCTGCAGGAGATGGGACATACGCGCGAGGATGACGGCGGCGCAGGCCGCAAGACCTATGCGCTGACGCCGGAAGGCGCGGCCTTCCTGGCTGCCAATACGGCGGAAGCCGAAGCTCTGTTTGCCCGCCTGGCAGAAATCGCCGCGCGGCGCGATCGCGTTGACGGCATGCCCATCCGCCGCGCCATGCAGAACCTGCGCACCGTGCTGATGGACCGGCTGGGGCGCGAAGAAACCAGGCCGGAAACCGTGCATGCGGTCACCGCCATTCTCGATGACGCGGCCCAGCGCATCGAGCGTCTGTGACCAAATCTAACACTTCTGGCGAAATTGTCAGACCATTGAGGCGTATTTCCTTGCGAAGACAAAGAGCAATGCCCAGATAGGACTGGGCTGAGGGAAGGGCGGGCTTGATGGCTAACGTTGCATGGTACCGGCGTGTGTTTCGCCGCAGCTGGTGGAGCAAGACCAAGATCGCCGTGGCGGTGGTCCTGCTGCTGGGCATCGGCGCGATCACGTTCTGGCCGCGCGGCCCCAAGGTGGAATTCGAGACCGCCAAACTGGCGCGTGGCGACCTCACCGTGACGGTCAGCGCCACCGGCAAGCTGGCGCCGGGCAACCAAGTTGATGTCGGCACCGAGGTCTCGGGCAAGGTCGATCAGATCCTGGTCGACTCCAATGATATGGTGAAAAAAGGCCAGCTGATGGCGGTGATCAACACCGACACGGTGGAAGCCCAGCTCGAACAGTACCGCGCCAGCCTGGCGCAGGCCCGCGCCTCGCTGGCCACGGCCCGCGCCACGGTGCAGCAGAACGAAGCCAAGCGCGCCCGCTATCGCACCTTGCAGGCCAGCGGCGCAGCCTCGACCCAGGAGTTGCAGACAGCCGAAGCCGATTATGCCCGCGCCATCTCCTCCGTCGCCGAAGCGCAGGGCAAGATCCAGAGCGCCGAAGCCCAGATCAGCAACAGCCAGACCCAGATCGGCAAGGCCAAGGTGACGTCGCCCATCGACGGCGTCGTGCTGTCGCGTTCCATCTCGGTGGGCCAGACCGTACAGGCGTCCTTCAGCGCGCCGATCCTGTTCACGCTTGCCAGCGATCTGGCAGTGATGCAGTTGTCGGTGGACATCGACGAAGCCGATATCGGCGCGGTCAAGGAAGGGCAGAAAGCCACCTTCACGGTGGATGCTTTTCCTAATCGCAAGTTCAATGCCGAGCTGGTGACGCTCTACAACTCGTCCAAGGCCACCAACAATGTCGTCACCTTTCCAGGCTCGCTCCTGGTGGACAACCGTTCGCAGCTGTTGCGCCCGGGCCTGACCGCCACGGCCGAAATCCTGGTATCCGAAGTGAAGAACGCGCTGCTGGTGCCCAATGCGGCGCTGCGCTTCACTCCCTCGCTCGTCGCGCTGGGCAACAAGCCGGCGCCGGCTCTCGCCAAGGCGCCGGACGGCAAGCAGAACGGTCGCGCCTGGGTGCTGGTGGCCGGCAAGCCGGAATATCGCGACGTCATCCTGGGTCGCAGCGATGGCGTCTCAACCGAAGTTCTCTCGGGCAATCTGGCGGTCGGTGACACGGTGCTGACCGACATCAAGTCGCAGGTCGTTCGCGCCACCAATCCATGAGCCTGATCCTGTGAACCAGCCCCTGATCCGGTTTGAAAAAGTCCGCAAAACCTATGGTGCGGGCGAGGCCGCCGTGAACGCGCTGGCGGGCGTGGACCTGACCATCCGCGCGGGTGAGTTCGTCGCCGTGCTGGGACCGTCGGGCTCGGGCAAGTCCACCTGCATGAACATCCAGGGCGCGCTGGATACACCAACCTCCGGCCATTATCTGTTCAATGGCATCGATGTGGGCGGGCTCAGCCGCGATGAACGCGCCGTCTTCCGCCGCGACCATATCGGTTTCGTCTTCCAGGGCTTCAACCTGCTCAAGCGCACCACCGCGATCGAAAACCTGGAGCTGCCGCTGATCTATCGCGGCATCCCCCATGCGGAGCGCCGCCGCATGGCGATCGAGACGCTGGCGCGCGTCGGGCTGGGTGATCGCGGCCATCACACTGCCTCCGAACTGTCCGGCGGCCAGCAGCAGCGCGTCGCCATTGCCCGCGCCCTGGTCACCAATCCCAACGTGATCTTCGCCGACGAGCCCACCGGCAACCTGGACAGCGCCCGCACCCACGAGATCATGGCCTTCTTCAGCGAACTCAACCGCAAGAACGGCCTGACCATCGTGATGGTGACGCATGAGGAGGAAGTCGCGACCTATGCCGGGCGGCAGATACGATTCCGCGACGGCCATATCGAATCCGACCAGATAAACCCCAACCCGGCGGGAGCGAAGTCATGATCTGGGACGCGGTCCTGCTGGCCATTCGCGAACTGCGCCGCAACCTGATGCGGGCGCTGCTGACCACGCTTGGTATTGTCATTGGCGTCTGTTCGGTCATCGCCATGGTGACGATGGGCAATGGCGCCACCGCAAGCATCTCCAACCAGATCGCCTCGCTGGGGCGCAATGCGCTGATCCTGACTCCCAACGCGCCACAGGGCGGCGGCGGGCCTCCGGTGACGGCCCGGCCCTTCATCCAGGCTGATGTCACGGCCCTGCGCCGGGACATTTCGCATCTGCGCGCCATTTCGCCCGAAGCAACCGCAAGCGCCAACGTCGTGGCCGCCAATCGCAACCACACAACGCAGGTGACCGGTGGGGACGAAGGCTATTTCATCGTGCACGACACCCTGCTGGTGATGGGGCGGCCATTCACCGAGCCGGAAATCCGTTCCGGTCGCGCTGTCTGCATCCTGGGCGAAACCGTGCGCAAGAACCTGTTTGGCGCCGGCGATCCCATGGGCCAGCAGGTTCGCGTCAAGAATATTTCCTGTCAGGTTGTCGGCCTTCTTGAAGCCAAGGGCGCCAACACCTTCGGGCAGGATCAGGACAATGTGATGCTCATGCCCCTCAAGGCGGTACAGCGGCGGCTCAGCGGCAACAATGATATCGGTTCGATCTGGCTGGCAGTGGATACCGCCGAAAACGTCTCGCGGGTGGTCAAGGATACGCAGCTGTTGATGCGCGAACGCCGCCGGATTGCCGGGGGTGAGCAGGACAATTTCCAGGTCAACGATCTTGCCCAGATCACCCAGACAATCAGCCAGGTGACCGGCGTGATGACGCTTTTCCTGGCCGCCGTCGCCGGTGTCAGCCTTTTGGTGGGCGGCATCGGCATCATGAACATCATGCTGGTGTCGGTGACCGAGCGCACGCGCGAGATCGGCATTCGTCTGGCCATCGGCGCGCGCGAGCGTGACGTGCTCACCCAGTTCCTGGTCGAGGCAGTGATGATGTCGGTGCTGGGCGGTGCGATCGGCATCCTGCTGGGACTGGGCCTCTCCTATGCCGGGACCAGGCTGCTGAACTTCCCGTTCATTCCCTCGATGGTGACGGTCGCGATTGCCTTCGTGTTTTCGGCCGCGATTGGAATCGGCTTCGGTTTCTTCCCTGCGCGGAAAGCTGCGCGGCTCGATCCCATCGAGGCGCTGCGCCACGAGTGAAATTTCTGCCGAAGAATTGCCCGGCCTAGCCCAGGGAATGGCCAGGATGCGGCGCTCTGATGGTGTGGATTAAACACAGCGACAAAAATACGCGCTGCTATTGCCTTTGCCCGTCACAAAAGCTTCGCTGCGTTGCAATAGGTCGGGTTAGTCTCACCGCGACCAACAAGGGGAATTTCGGGATGAAGGCCACCAGATTTGCGCCCGCCGCGCTGGCCGCGATCCTCGCCACCACGGCGGGCAAGGGCGGCAGTGATGGCATCACCCCGCCCTCCACCTCCACCGGCAGCACCACCCCCTAAATGGCGCGTTGCGCGACAGCGCGATATAACCATGCCGCCAGGCTTGCCAGGAACATCACCAGGGCGAGCCAGGGCGCGTGCGGCACCGCCGTTTCCAAAATCGCTTCCATCGGGTTGGGCAGGCTGAGCGTTCTTTGCGCCAGCCAGCCCAATGCGGCTACCGCGGCGGCAAGCGCGCCGCCGATACGGAACGCGCCATAGGCGCGGGTATGGCGCAGCAGAAGCAATGACGGCAGGACGGCGGCCACGACTGCCAGCTGCATGGCCTCGATCCCCAGATTGAATCCCGCCAGCGCCAGCCGGTCCAGCGTCGCGGCAAAGGCCAGGCCGTGGATCAGGCCGAAGCCGCCCGCGATCAGCGCCTCGATCACCGCGCCGCCTGCGGGCACCAGCCCCAGCGCCGCCGCCGCCAGCGTCAGCGAATGACCGGCAGTGAAAGCCGTGACCACCAGCGCCATGCGCCCCAGGCTGGCGCGTATCGGTGCCGCGCCACGCCAACTGCCGCCGCGCGCCAGCAACGGCGCTGGCAACAGCAGCGTCAGCAGGAAAAGCAGGTGGTCGGTGCCCGCCGCGATGTGGTGCAGGCCCAACTGGAACATGGCGGGAAATGCCGCCAGGTGCGATGGCGCCGTACCGCCGCCGCTGACGCCGTAGCGGACTTCATAAAAGGACTGGTCCGGACTGCGCCGCTGGGACAGGAAGCGCAGCCCCGGATCGGCCGGTGTCAGGCTGTTCACCAGATAGGCGGCGATGGCGCGCTGGTGCCGGTTCTCGAAGGCCAGCGTGCGCACCGCGCCGCCAGCCGGCAACGCGGCCTCGAACTTGATCTGGATCTCGCCCATGCCACCGCGCATCGCTGCAACGGTAGGGAAAACGGCAGACAGCAGGTGCGGCGTCAGGCGCTTTGCATCCGCCGTCAGCGTCACATCGGAAAGCAGTTGCGCGGCGGAGCGGCGCTGCTCTGCAGGCGACAGGATGTCATCGCCATCAGGGTCCAGCACGGGCAGCAGCGCGGGCAGTGCCGCCACCCCCGGTACCAGGCGCAGGGAAACCTCGATCCGCGCCGGCCCAGGTGCGATCAGCGCCGCCTGCAGATAGGCGTCCAGCGCATGCGCCTGGGCCCCGCCCGGCAGCAATAGCAGGAACAGCAGCAGGGCGGCGCGGCGTCTCACTTGGTGGTGAGCTTGCGGCCGTAATCGTTGGTGGGATCGCGATACATGCTGTGGACATGCTGCGCGTCATTCTGCGGCGCATACTCGATCACCAGGTTCGGTCCCTGGATGCGATAATACGATGTGATGTTGGTGCCCGGCGTAACGCTGGTGCTGCCGCTCCAGGCGAACCAGGTCTCGTTCAGCCCCGCCCGGATTTCCGCCAGGCGCGCCGTCGCCGCGTCGTCATGGACGATGCCGGCCCATTCGCTGATCAGGCCGAGCAGCAGCGTGCGCTGTTGCGCATTCATCGCCGAGACTTTCAGGCCTTCGGGCTGGATGGTGCGGCCATCCTGTCCCGGTCCCAGCACCAGGTCGAACACGCGATAACCCAGCACCGCCTGCTGCTTCTGCTTGTCATCCAGCGACGCCAGCAGCGCGATGGCCTTGTCGCTCTACCCCGCCAGCGGCCGCACCGTCTTGCCGTCCCTTGTATAAACGCCCGGCTGCACGCCGATCAGGCTGGGCGTCAGCACGCCCTGGGCGCCCGCCACCGTAAGGTTCAGCGCCAGGTGATGGCCGCCAAACTGCAGCATCCAGGGCTGCATCGCCGAAGGCGTCCCCAGGATGGAGAAGTAATAGAGGTCGCCGCCGAATATGGGCGCGCCGCCACGGCCGCCGCCCTGTGTCTTCAGCACTTCGTCGCCGCCCATGATGTCCTGCACCTTCTGCAGGCCACTCGGGCTGAGCGCAGCGGCGAGCAGGGCATTGGCGGCGCTGCGCTGTGCCGCATTCATCTGGCTGAAATTGAGGCCGTTGCGCGCCACCATGGTGACCGGAAGGTTGGACCAGCGCAGGCGCTGTTGCGCATCGTCAAAGGCGAAAACAACTTTCGGGCGCTGCTGCGCATCAAGCGTGGCCAGGAAGGCGTTGGCGGCGCTGACCACCCGCGCGGTCGCGCCTTGCGCCAGCGCGCCGGTCGCGGTGAGACACAGCAGGGCAAAGCCAGTGGCAAGGGCGCGAAAGGTCATGGGCCGGTCTCCGGGGTGGGAGCGTATCTTGCCCCCAAAATCGGCAAACGGAAATGAACCGGGCATGAACGCGCGCCCCGTTTCCGTGCGCGTCAGCGCGCGGCGTCTTCTAGCGCCATCGCGCCGGGCCGCGCCCGCCACAGCCGCAGCGGCACTTGAGCGGCTTGATATGGGTTACCCAATATTCCTTGCCGTAATTGTAGCCCAGCTCTTCGCCCTCGCGAATATTGCGCCGCGCGAGGATATGGACGCGCTTCTTCTCGACATTCTCTTCCGGCTCGCAATTGGGATTGCAGGAATGGTTGATGTAGCGCGCGATGTTCTGGCGCGTCTTGCCGTCGATGGCCATCTGGTTCTCAAGCTCGAAGAGGTATTTCCCGCCTCTGCGATCGGCCTCCGCGTCAGTGATGATCTCGCCCCAATATTCGCCGATCAACGCGCCCTTTTTGATGGGGCCGATGGCGAACAGGCCGAGCCCATGCGCGGCGCGCTTCACTTTCACGTTTCGATTGATGGTTCTTTTCATGGCGTCCGTATGGCTGTGGCGGGCGAATCTATGCCGCAGGTTCGCGGCCATGCCGCCAGGGCGCAAGGGCGAGGGCCTGACAAGGTGGTTGGGCGGCAATAAATGGTCGGCCCGCCGAACGCGGCGCAAAATAAACAGACTGTCGCGCCCGCCATTTTCCCGGCAGCGGCATTTGTGTCTTGCGAAAAGTGAAGGTGGTGGTTAAGCACTGCGCCGCGCCCTCATGGCCTCAAGTCGCTGTCGCGCGGCAATTCGGGCACCATTTTTAGCCCGCCCCGGCGGGCCAAAAATGGTGGGCGCGACGGGGATTGAACTTGTGACCCCTCCCGTGTGAATTAAAGTGGTCGCAAGCAGGGACCCATATTCTATTGGCTTAAATGATCGTCTTTGAGGATCCGGTTACGATCCGGTTATTTTAGAGTCCAGCTAAGTGTCTGAAACTATTGAGATATTGTCTAGATCTAGGTAGCTGTTTTCGTTGGGTTTCTGTTACATTTGGGAGGGTTTTTCTTATAAGAAATTTCCCTCCACCAAGCCTCCTACCCCCGCCTAGACCGCCGCCTATGAGGCTCTCAGAGCCCCTGTGGATAGCCTGTGGATATCTGATGGGTACGTGACCCTATCTATCGCTAAGGGACCCTATGAGACCCTGGGATTGGGACATAAGAGCCCCTATGAGATCCAATGAGGCACTAAAGCCGTAATCAGAGCTTAGTGTGAGCGCCATCACAAAGTGGCTTATTTCCTGAATACTTACAGCCACACATAGCCACAGTTTTAGTCTCGGTTGCTTTGTAAGCTAAGGGAGCCAAATCGGTCCCGGTGTGGCTTCCATCACAATATGGCTGCTTCTTGCTAAGCCCACAGGAACACCAGTAGTAAGTTTTCCCGGCTTCTACTTCCACCATATAGGGCTTTTTCTGGGCTATAACCGGAGATGTCATATTTTACTCCATAGTTCTTATAGATTAGTATAAACACGAAAAAAAGTTTCAGACTTCAAATCAAGGGTAATCATTAATGGCTCGTTCAATCTCACTGAAAACTATCCAGGCTCGTATCGCTGAACTTCAGAAGAAGGCTGTAGCGCTTGAGACCAAGGTGAAGCCTGGTGTCGACAAAGCCGTAGCCCTGATCAAGAAGCACAAGCTGACCCTCGCTGACCTCAAGCACGCCTTCTCAGGCAAGGCTGGGCGCCCCGCTAAGGGCGCTAAGAAGACCAAGCGGGTAAGCAAGCTTAAGGGTAAGAAAGCCCCCGTGAAGTTTAAGGACGCTGAGGGGAACAAGTGGACGGGTCGTGGACGTGCTCCACTGTGGATCGTGGCAGCTGAGAAGGCTGGCAAGAGCCGTTCGTCATTCGCTGTGAAGTAAGCGATCCAAGCCTGTAGCTTAGAAATTTAAAGCCCTGACGGCTAACCCCGTTGGGGCTTTTTCGTAGCTGGTCTGACGGATCCGTCGGCTTTCATCACCGGGTCTTATACATTTGAAGATTAAAACCTTCTATTTCAGAGTGATTTTTTCTAACCATTTCAGAGAAGCTCTTTTCACAGAGACCAAGATACTTGGCGTACGTCTTGGTGAAACCCATTACGTATACTTTTTCGCCGAGCTTAGAGAACTTGACCTGACTGGGTCTTTTTGTACCAAGCGGTTTGATAGAAACTGACTTGGAAAGGAACCTGGTTATGCCGAAGAAGCGTTTTAGCGCGGAGCAGATAGTGATTTTGCTGCGCCAG
>CANHNJ010000035.1 GCA_947462105.1 Alphaproteobacteria bacterium | reverse complement strand
CTCGCGCAACGCGACAAACAGATTCGAGCGCCAGGTCATCTCGGAATTGGGCACCACCAGCTTGCCGTGACAGAACAGATGTATCAGGCGCCGCGCCATGATCTCGGGCGACCAGACCGGCTCGGAATAGCGGCCGTTTCGTTTGACCCTTTGCGCGATCAGGTTCATCGCCAGCTTGCGGGCATTGTCGCCGCCAGCAGTGGACAGCGCCGGTAGCCAGTCGAAGCCATGCAACGCCGCCGCCCAGGCGGCGCTCGGTGGCTTCATGTCGAAGATCGAGGCGCCGTCCTTTACATCCACCACTTCGCCATGAAAGCGGAAGCGGCCGCGCAACAGCGCATCGGCATCTTTGAGGCGGCGCGGCAGCGAGTCATAGGGCTGGACGGCAAAATGGTCGGCAAGCTGGCCATGCAGCAGGCGGCGATAGACCCAGTTGCGGCGCAGCGCGATGCGCAAGGAGGCCAGCGCGCGGGTCGCCGCTGCGCGGGCCAGGTCCGGCAGCAGCGGCAGCAGCGCATTCGCTTTCACCGCTAACCTCGAAGTGCCAAAATGTTCTTCGCGTAACGCGATGGCCCGCCCTGGAACACGGCGGTGCCCGCCACCAGCACGGTGGCACCGGCGGCAATGGCGCGTCTCGCCGTTTCCGGATTGATGCCGCCATCGACTTCCAGATCGATGGTGCGGCCGGTGGCATCGATGCGCTTGCGCGCCGCTTCGATCTTTTTCAGCTGGCTTTCGATGAAGCTCTGGCCGCTAAAGCCGGGGTTCACGCTCATAACCAGGATCAGGTCCACCAGGTCGAGCAGATTGTCGAGCGCCTCGACCGGCGTGCCGGGATTGAGCACCACGCCCGCCTTTTTTCCGAGGCTGCGGATCAACTGCAGGGTGCGATGGATGTGCGGACCGGCTTCGGGATGGACGGTGATGTGATCGGCACCGGCCTGGGCGAAAGCCTCCACGAACGGGTCCACCGGCGCGATCATCAGATGGACGTCGAAAGGCTTCTTCGTATGGGGCCGCAGCGCCTTCACCACGGCCGGCCCGAGGGTGATGTTGGGCACGAAATGCCCATCCATCACATCGACATGGATCCAGTCGGCCCCGGCGGCATCGATAGAAGCCGTCTCCTCGCCCAGCTTGGCGAAGTCGGCGGACAGGATGGACGGGGCAATCAGGACGGACATGCGCTACTCCGGGAGCGTCGGCCAGGAAAAGTGGCCCCTCTTCTATCGAAGAAGGCCGGTTTTCCGTCCGGCCGCGCGACCAAACGACTAAGTGCCGGATTCTGGCACTGGTTGCAACGCGCGGGAGCGACCGCCCAGCAGCTTTGGGCGCAAGGCCCCAAAGCGTCAGCATGAGACGGCGCGACCCCAAAAAGCAGCGCGCCTAGCTGCTCTGGTCGGGCACAGGCTGGAGGGCGCGCGGGTCTCTGGCGCGGGCCAGAAGCAATACCAGCACCGGCAGCCAGATCAGCCGCGACTGGTAGCGGCTATGGGGGTTGGAGAAGGTGCCGCAGATCACGGCATTGCCCAGCAGCGCCAGCAGCACGGTGGCCGGCAGCATGACCTCGCGCCAGCGCCGTCGCAGCGTCGCGTGCTGCAGCAGGAAGAACAGGCCGATCATCGCCACCATGCCCACCGGCACATGCACGATGTTGATCAGCCGGAAGCGGATTTCCTGGTTCTGCTGGCGGGCGGCAAGATAGGCCGGAAGCTGGCGGGGAATGATCTCCTGGAAAGGGCGGGTCAGGATGGTTTCCTGGGATTCGATGCCGTCGCCGGTCTTGAACAGGAAGAATTGCGTCACCGATTCGGTGACGGCCGCCTTCAGGTGCATCCCGGGATAGCGCGCCAGGCTGTCGCCCACGATGCGGCCATACTCGCCATCGCTGCGCATGAAGCCGCCCAGCACATGGAAAGAACTGTGCTCGCCCCACAGCCAGGCATTGGCATTGCGCGGCAGGCGGGCGCGATAGAGGCACAGTGTATAGGGCTGCGGCTGGCCAGGCGGCATACAGACATCGGCCAGCAGCCGCTGCACGATCCCGTCCTGCATCAGCCGCGCCAGCAGGAAGACATGGCCGGCACGGCTGACGAAAACTTCGCGGGTATAGGCAAAGTTCGCCGTTACCAGCAGCGCCAGCGACAAGGCCAGGGCTGACAGGCACGGCCCCAGGCGCGGACGCGGCAGGCTTGGCATTTTCCGGTGCAGGCCCCACGCCATGCCGGCACAGATCACCAGGCCGCCGATCAGCCCGATGTGAGACGGATGCGACGCCACCGCCAGGCAGGTGATGGCGATCACGGCCACAAGCCGCCAGCGCGGCAGCGCACCTGCGTGGAATAGAAGGAGGTAACCGCCGATCACCACCAGCGGCGTGAAACAGTCGGGCTCGATCTGGCCGACATACCAGCCAATGCCGGTCAGCAGCATCAGCGTTACGCCGATCGCCAGCAGGCCCTTGAGTGTCAGTCGCGGGACTTCGGCCCGCGCCAGCTCGGCGACCAGATAGGCCGTCATCAACGCCTGTACCGCCGCCGTGAGCCAGAGCGAAATAAAGGCCCCGCTGGCGGGCAGCATCAGGGAATAGATCGGCGAGCGCTCGACGAAGAAGGCCCCGGCCAGGCCCTGCGCCACATAGGCGCCGGTGTCGTAGAAGACGAGCGGGAACCCGTTCCATAGCGCCACGCCCAGCAGCAGGGGCGTCAGCAGGGCTACGGCCGGGACAAGCGCAAATGGCTGTCCAGCAGTGCGTGCGCCCTTTTTTGGCGTCATTGATTCGGCAGGCTTCCCCACGCCGCAAAGACTGCCCCAACCCGTGCGGCAAAGCGATACCCGCTCCGTGAGGGACGCCGGTTGACCAAGGGGGGCACCCTCCTATACTCCGGCCAAGATTTTCTAGCTTTCGGAAGGGCTTTTATGGCCGACAACCCGCAGGCGCAGGCCCGACCTGCCCGGCCGCTTTCCCCCCACCTCACCATCTATCACTGGGCCCCGACGATGCTCGTTTCGATCACGCATCGCGTGACCGGCGTCGGGCTTTCGGTGGGCATGCTGGTGCTGGCCTGGTGGCTGGTGGCGATTTCCAACGGCCCGGACGGCTATCAGGGCTTCTACAATCTGGTGGGCAGCCCCATTGGGCTGCTGGCGATGTTCGGCTTCACCTGGGCGCTGGCGTTCCACACCCTGAACGGCATTCGCCACCTGGCGTTCGACCTGGGCTATGGTTTCAAGAAAGAAACCGCGCGCCTGTCGGCGCTGCTGGTGATCGGTCTGTCGCTGCTGGTGGCGGCGGCGATCTTCGCGCTGGTCTGGACCGGCCATGCGGGGTACCTCGGATGAAGAACATGCAGACACCGCTTCACAAGGTGAAGGGCATGGGTTCCAGCCATAGCGGCACCGGCCATTTCTGGCACGAGCGGGTTTCGTCCGTGGCGCTGATCCCGCTGACCCTGTGGTTCGGCTATGCCGTGCTGGGGCTGGTCAATGCCAGCGAGGTCACCGCGATCAGTTTCCTGGCGCACCCGGTCAACGCCATCCTGATGGCGGCGTTCGTCATCATCACGCTGTACCACATCAAGCTGGGCATGCAGGTCATCATCGACGACTATGTCCACGCCGCCGGGGCCAAGATTGCCCTGCTGCTGCTGGTGCGCTTCGCCGTGATCGCCACCGGTGCGGCCTGCCTCTTCGCCCTCCTCCGCATCGCCAGCCTGTAAGAGATCATCATGTCCGCCTACCAGATCGTCGATCACACCTTTGATGTCGTCGTTGTCGGGGCGGGCGGCGCGGGTTTGCGCGCCACGCTGGAATGCGCCGCGCGCGGCCTAAAGACTGCCTGCATCACCAAGGTCTTCCCGACCCGCAGCCACACCGTGGCGGCGCAGGGCGGCGTCGCCGCTTCGCTGGGCAACATGGGCGAGGATAACTGGCGCTGGCACATGTACGACACCGTCAAGGGTTCGGACTGGCTGGGCGACCAGGACTCCATCGAATATCTCTGCCGCCATGCGCCCGAGGCCGTGTATGAGCTGGAGCATTTCGGCATGCCCTTCAGCCGCACGCCCGAAGGCAAGATCTACCAGCGCGCCTTTGGCGGCATGACCAGCAATTACGGCGAAGGCATCGTGCAGCGCACCTGCGCCGCCGCCGACCGCACCGGCCACGCCATGCTGCACACGCTTTACGGCCAGTGCGTGCGCCATGAAGTGAATTTCTTCATCGAGTATTTCGCCCTAGACCTGATCATGGAAGACGGCGCATGCCGTGGCGTGATGGCCTGGTGCCTGGATGACGGCACCATCCACCGCTTCCGTGCCCACAAGGTGATCCTGGCGACCGGCGGCTATGGCCGCGCCTATGCCTCCTGCACCGGCGCCCATACCCAGACCGGTGACGGCAACGCGATGGTGCTGCGCGCCGGGCTGCCGCTGCAGGACATGGAGTTCGTCCAGTTCCATCCCACCGGCATCTTTGGCGCCGGCGTGCTGATCACCGAAGGCGTGCGCGGCGAAGGCGGCTACCTGACCAATAGCCAAGGCGAACGTTTCATGGAACGCTATGCCCCCAGCGCCAAGGATCTGGCGTCGCGCGACGTTGTCAGCCGCGCCATGACCATCGAGATCCGCGAAGGCCGTGGCGTCGGCCCCGGCAAGGACCATATTCACCTGCATTTGTCGCATCTGGATCCCAAGATCATCGCCGAGCGCCTGCCCGGCATCAGCGAGAACGCGCACATCTTCGCGGGCGTCGATGTCACCAAGGAACCGATCCCGGTGCTGCCGACCGTGCACTACAACATGGGCGGCATTCCCTGCGCCTACACCGGCGACGCCCTGACGCTGACCGGCGGCAATCCCGACACCGTGGTGCCGGGCCTGATGGCCGTGGGCGAAGCCGCCTGCGTCTCGGTGCATGGCGCCAACCGGCTTGGCTCCAATTCGCTGATCGACCTGGTGGTGTTCGGCAAGGCCGCCGGCATCCAGGCCGCCAAGGAACTGGAAGGCGTCGATAGTCATCCTGAACTGAAGAAGGGCGCGGGCGACGATGCCCTCGCCCGTCTCGAACTGTTCCGCAACGCCAAGGGCGGCACGCCCACCTCGGTGCTGCGCGCGTCGATGCAGAAGGCGATGCAGGAAGACGCGGCGGTGTTCCGCACCGGCGAGAGCCTCGCGGCCGGCCAGAAGCGCATCGCCGACATCTATGCCCAGCGCGGCAGCATCGACGTCAAGGACCGCTCGATGATCTGGAACACCGACCTGGTGGAAGCGCTGGAGTTCGACAACCTGCTGCAGCAGGCGGTGGTGACGGTGGCGGGTGCGGTCAACCGGCTGGAAAGCCGTGGCGCCCATGCCCGCGAGGATTATGCGAACCGCGACGACGAGAATTGGATGAAGCACACGCTGGCGTGGTTGAACCCGGAGACCGGCGAAACGAAGATCGACTATCGCCCTGTGCACACCTACACGCTTACCGACGAAGTCGAGTACATCAAGCCCAAGGCCCGCACCTATTGAGCACCGAACCGGTCTTCATGCCGTGGCAGCGCCGGATCGCGGCGCTGTTCCTGGCGTTGTCGGGCGGCACCCTGATGACGCTGCTGCTGGTCGTGTTTTCGCTGGCGCTGCAGGGCGAATAGGGCGGGCTGGCGCTGATCCCCCAGGCAATGGTGGTCGTGCCCTTCATCATCTTCCCCGCCATCGTCCCGGCCCTGCTGGCCGGTGCCCTGCTGCTGCGGATGCGCTGGCTGCGGCTGCACCATTTCCTGGCGGCAGGCGGCGCCAGCGGGGTGGTTTCCACCTATGCCTATCTGCTGCTGACCAGCGGCGTGAAAGCGATCCAGGACGGCACCGGCCTGCTGGTGTTGGCGTTCTTCGCCGGCGTGGCGGGCGGCGCCAGCGCCTGGCTCTATCTGAAGCTGACAAAGCAGATTCCTGACCGGCCCGCGCCATGAGCCTGGCACCGCTCCTGTCCGCCCCGCTCGCCATCCAGGTGCATGTCACCACGGTCGTGCCCGCATTCATGATCGGAACCTGGCAGATATTCTTCAGCCGCAAGGGTGCACGCCATCATCGCTTCTGGGGCTATGTCTATCTGGCGCTGATGACCGTCACCGCGATTGCCGCCATCTTCGTCCAGACCCTGATGCCCAACGGCCCCTTTGGTGGTTTCAGTCCCATCCATCTTTTTGTGCCGCTGACATTGTCCGGCGTGGCGGGCGCCATCTATGGCGCCAAGACCCGCAATATCCGTCTGCACCGCCTATCCATGCTGGGCGTCTATATCGGTGGCATCCTGATTGCGGGGGCTTTCACCTTCGTGCCCGGCCGCATCATGCATGCCGTGTTTTTTGGCTGAACCTTAAGGCCGGGTCGCGCGTTAATGGAGGTTATAGCGCCTTCCTCCATTTCCCGAGGCCAACATGAACCGCGTTTTCGCCGCCATCCTTGCACTCTGCATGGCCCTGCCTGCACTGGCGCAAACGCCCAGCGGGGCGCAGCCCGCACCCGATGATCGCGCCAAGCAATGGCTGATGCTGATCGATGATTCCAATTACACCGCAGGCATCGCCCAGATGGGCGCGCAAACCCGCAAGGAAGATATCGCCAGCCTGTCGCGCCTGCGCGAGCCGATGGGGGCGATGTCGAATCGCAACCTGAAAGATATCAAGCTGGAGAAGACGCATCCGGGCATGCCTGCCGGACAATATGCCGTGGTGCGCTATGACTCGCATTTCGCCAACCGCGCCACGGCGGTGGAAACCGTCACCCTGGCCATGCTCGGGACGGGCAGCTGGGCCGTGGTCAGTTATCGCGTCGAGTAACGGAACTTTCATCGCGCTGAGAAGTTTCCACTGACTGCAATTGCCGCGATGCCGCCATTTTTCATTCAGGTCAGGTTCAGGCGGAAAATCCAGAATGACCATTCATATCGCGTATAGGGAGATCAAGATGAAATTCAAACAGGCACTGATGGGCGCTGCTGCGCTTCTGTCCGCAACCATCGGCATGGCGCAGGCGCAACCCAACTGGGTGCCACCCGGCAATGACGGGCGCGGCTATTACAGCGAGTTCGATCGCAACGGCTATTACGACCGCGATGGCCGCTATCAGCGCATCCAGCGCGGCGGCGGCCGTTTCAATGACCGCGACGACCGCTATGGTCCGCCTCCGCCTCCGCCGCCGCCTGCGGCCAGCTATTATGAGCAGGGCCGCTATGAACAGACTTGCCGCAGCGGCAATCAGGCAGCGGGCACGATCTTTGGCGCGCTGGCCGGCGGCCTGATCGGCGGAGCGGCGACGCGCGGCAATGGTGGTGCCGTGGTCGGTGGCGCCATCCTGGGCGGCCTGCTGGGCAACACCATTTCGCGCAACATCGATTGCGACGACCAGCCCGTGGCCTTCCGCGTCTATGCCGACGGCCTGAATGGCGACCTCAACCGCCGCTATGACTGGCGCGGTCGCGCCGGTAATTATGGCTACTTCACCCCGACCCGCGAATTCCGCCGTGGCGGGGTTGTCTGCCGAGACTTCAACGAGGTGACCTATCGCAATGGCCGCCAGTACACCAATACCGGCACGGCCTGCCGCGAGACCTCTGGCAACTGGCGTTTTGATTGATTTTGGCCGTTTGAAAACCGTTGCATGAGGGCTCCGGCGCTACCGCGCCGGGGCCCTTGTGTTATTGTCCTTACGTCCGGCGCAAAGACCGGCAACTAGAAACCCGAGGGACACCATGAAGCGGCATCTGTTCGGCGCGGCCACCGCGCTTGTTCTTTCCATCGCATCGGCCACGGCCGCACCGGTTGGCGAATTCAGCGATCACCGCGACATCGGCAAGCCCCGCCATGCGGGCACGACGACCTATGACGCCGCCACAAGCAGCTATCGCATCACCGGCGGCGGCCAGAACATGTGGGCCGCGCGCGACGACTTCCAGTATGCCTACAAGCAGATGTCGGGCGATTTCCGCGCCACGGTGGACCTGAAATTCACCAGCCCCACCCCGAAGCAGGGCGATCCCGGTTTCCTGCACCGCAAGGGCGGCATCGTGGTGCGCCAGGACCTCGATACGGTCTCCGCCTATGTCGATGTGCTGCGCATGGGCAATGAACAGATGTCGATCCAGTATCGCGAGACCAAGGGTGGCCTCACCCACCTCATCTGGCTCAACACGCCGCACCAGGACACGGTACGGCTGGAAAAGCTGGGCGACTATTTCTATCTCTCGGTGCTGGGCGCGGACGGCAAGCTGCGGCGGGCCGGCGGCTCCTTCAAGGTCAAGCTCAGCGGTTCCTATTATTTTGGCCTGGGCGTCTGCCCACATGATGACAACATCACCGAAACGATGGAATTCTCGACCTTGCGGATCGAACCCGGCAGGCCCGCCGGTTTCCCCGCACAGTCCACGCTGCAGACCATGAGCGTCGCCAACCAGGTGGAGCAGATCGCCGTGGTCAGCAGCACCGCAGGCATATCCGACGCGGCCTGGTCGGCGGACGGAAAATCCCTCACCTATCGCAGCGGCGGCGCAAGCTGGCGCGTGTCGTCGAACGTGGATACGCCGGCTGCGCCGGAAAAGATCGCCGCTCCCGATGCCGGGCCGCGCCAGAACGCCAACTGGATCTATTACAGCGACGCCAAGAGCGGCAAGCTGTGGCGCGTGCGTGCCAATGGCAGCGAACGGACGCAGGTGACGACCGACACGGCCACGCGGGATTTCGCGCCGCATGTTTCGCCAGATGGCCGCTGGGTGGTCTATGCCGCCGCCCCGGCGACTGTCGCGGCTGGGCGCAACAGCGACCTGGAGATTCGCCTGCTCCCGGTTGAGGCCAATGGCAGCCCCACTGTCGGGCGCACGCTGCTGGCGGCAAAGCCCTATGGCGGGCCCGCAATCCTGGCATCCAATCCCTGGGCGCCGGATAGCCGCAGTTTTGCCTTTGTCAGCAGCGAACCGGGTCGCTGAACGGGAACCTTTCAGTCTCCCAATGGTTATCGATGCAACAGAATTTTGCGTCTGATTTCACATTGGGAGATTTTCATGTTCCGCAAGACCACGCTTGCCGCCGTCACGCTCATGACGCTGGGCTTCGGCACCAGCGCTGCTTTCGCCGATGAATGCAGCGGCCGCGACCACACCACCGGTACCGTGCTGGGCGCTATCGCCGGCGGCGTGCTGGGCGGCTCGGTTTCCAAGGGTAATGGCGGCGCCGTGATCGGTGGCGCGCTGCTGGGTGGTTTTGCGGGCAATGCCGTTTCCCGCGACCTGGACTGCAATGACCGCCCCTACGCGGCCCGCTCCTACCAGCAAAGCTTCCAGGGCCCTGTGGGTCGCCGCTATGCCTGGAACAATGGCCCCAATCGCGGCTATGTCACCAATACCCGTGAATACCGGGTGCGCGGCGAAATCTGCCGCGACTTCACCCAGGTCACCTACCGCCGTGGCCGTGAATACACGCAGCAGGGCACGGCCTGCCGTCCGGCCAATCGCCGTGACTGGTCCTTCCGTTAATCTCTGGCGTTAATCTCTGGCGTCCAGAATGCCGCAATGGCGGTCCGGCAACGGGCCGCCATTGTCATTTGGTTAAGCATCTTTCACTGGCCGGGAGCGTGCTGAAGCCATCGCGGTCAAGGAATGTGTAACCTTTCGCGCCGTAAACTCCCGTTGCAGCGTGTATTGGGCTTTCCATGTCTTCTGAGTCCTGGACCATCAGTGTTGGCGGCCGCGTCTATGGCCCCTACAGCATCGAGCAGATGCGCAGTTTCCATGCCGAGGGTCGCCTTGCCGACCACTCGCTGGTCGCGCGCGCGGGCGAAGACCAGTTTCATTCCGCCATCGAAGACGTTGCCCTGGCCCTGTTCTTCCAGCCGCAGCAGCAGGCCGCCCCGGCTCAGCCCGAGGTCACCACGCCAGCAGTCCCGCACAAGTTCGGCGCAGACGCCGAGACCACGGGCGAACGCACCCATTACGTCATCATCGCCGACATGAAGTCGCGCTCCATCACCGGCCTGGAAGAGGAAATCTTCAACCTGGGTCCGGCGCACCGCTTCATGCCCCAATCCTGGG
>CANHNJ010000034.1 GCA_947462105.1 Alphaproteobacteria bacterium | reverse complement strand
GCCAGCGACGGCGTAATCTTCAGCGCCGGGGCAAGGTTGGCGCGCAGCCAGCCGATCTGCGCCAGCGGCGCAGGGCTCTGCAGGTCCAGTTCGCCGGCCCGGAAGCGGCGCAGGGCGGCGTCGGCGTCGTTGGTGGGGAAATATTCCACTGTGTTGATCGCCACATGCGCGGCATCGAAAAAGCGCGGGTTCTTTGTCAAAGTGATGCGGTCGTTGGGCGGCCAGCCCGTCAGGCGGTAAGGCCCGTTGCTGACATAAGCGCCGGGCCGCAGCCAGCCCGCGCCGGATTTGGCCATCGCATGCCGGGGCAGGGGCGACGCCGACACATGCGCCAGCAGTTCGGGCAGATAGGGCGCGGGATGCTCCAGCGTCAGGATGAGGGTGGTCGGCTTGGGCACCGCAATGCCCAGCGCAGTTTGGGGCAGCTTGCCGCTGCTGAAGCCCTGCGCATTCCTGATGATCCACAGATTGGCGGCGTTGCGCGACGCGGTCTTCGGGTTCAGCAGCCGCCGGAAGGCGAAATCGAAATCATCGGCGGTGACGGGCACGCCATCCGACCATTGCGCCTTGCGCAGCGTGAACGTCCAGGTCAGGCCGTCTTTCGATGTCGTCCAGCGTTCGGCCATGCCGGGAATGGGCCGCGCGCCTGCATCCAGCGTGGTCAGGCCCACCATCAGGTCGCCAACGATATTGTCCTCGGCCTGCGTGGCGGCGAAAGTCGGATCGAGCGTCTCCGGCTCCGCGCCATTGCCGCGCGCCAGTGTCGCCGCCTGTGCGGGCAGCGCCAGCAGCAACAGCAGCGCGGCCAGGAGCTGCTTCATACCGATGCCAGAACCTTGCGCCGCTCCGCTTCGTCAATCGACAGCCAGCGACTGCGATGGCGGTCCAGCGCATTGGCCTTCCATCCCTTGATGTAAGGTCGCGTCAGGTTGCCCGTCACCCAGAAATAAAGCGGCATCACGGCCTGGTCTTGCATGGCGATACGCTCGGCCTGGGCCAGCATCTGGCCGCGCTTGACGATGTCTGTCTCGCGTTGTGCCGCCGCCAGTGCCGCATCAAACGCCGGATTGGCATAGACGCCCCAGTTGTTGCCGTTTCCGGCCTTGAGCAGGTCCAGGAAGGTGGAGGCGTCGTCGAAATCGGCGCCCCAGCCCGGGTTGCAGAGTTCGAAATCGTGGATCTGGATGCGGTTGTAGAAAACCTGCGGGTCGTTGGCGACAATGGTGATGTCGATCCAGGCCAGCGCCAGCATCTGCTGCAACGCCGCCGCAACGGCGCGGCTGGCGCTGGTGGTAGAGCGCAAAAGATACGTCGCGCGGACATGCCGGTCGGGTCCATAGCCCGCCGCCTGCATCAGCTTGCGCGCCTCTTCCACGCGCTGGTTGAGCGGCACGGCCTTGGTGTCCAGCAGGATGTTGACGGGATAGTTGGAAATGCCGGGCGGCACCAGATTGTAGGCGGGCACCTGGCCGGCGCGGATGATCTTGTCGGTGATGGCCTCGCGGTTGATGGCCAGGTTCATCGCCCGGCGCACCCTCACATCGTCGAAAGGCTTGATGGTATGGTTGACGACGATCATGTCGAGGGTGAGTTGCGGCACCTGGTCGAGCAGTTCCGGCATGTTGCTGCGTATCCACCCGATCTGCTGGGTCGGCAGCCTGTCCTGCACATCGAGTTCGCCGGCGCGCAGCGAGCGCAACGCCGCATTATAGTCCACGGTCGGGGTCAGGATGATCCGCTCCACCTGCACATTCGCGGCATCGTAGAAGCGGGGATTCTTCACCAGCGTGATGTGGTCGTTGGGCCGCCACTCGCTGAGGATGTATGCGCCGTTGCTGACATAGTTGCCGGGCTGCGCCCATCCCTTGGCCTTGGCCTCGATCACATGGCGCGGCTGGGGGTAGCAGGTCACATGGGTCAGCATTTCGGGCAGGTACGGTGCCGGATGCTCCAGCGTTATCTCCAGCGTGCGTGGATCGATGGCGCGCGCGCCCAGCGCATCGAGCGGCATCTTGCCGGTATTGATCGGCTGGGCATTCTTGAACACATGGATGAAGTAGGCGTATGGCCCTGCGGTCTTGGGATCGAGCAGGCGCTTCCAGCCAAAGACGAAATCCCCGGCTGTCACCGATACGCCGTCCGACCACAGGGCCTCGCGCAGCTTGAAGGTCCAGGTCAGGCCGTCGGGCGATGTCGTCCAGCTTTCCGCCATGCCCGGAATGGGCTTGCCTGCGGCGTCGTCGGTGAGCAGGCCCACCAGAAGATCGCTGATGATGGTGTCTTCCCAATGGGCGCTGGAGAGGGCCGGGTCCAGCGTGTCCGGCTCGGCACCGTTACCGCGCCGGAAGGTGCCTGCGGGAACTTGCACCCGGCGGCCGCGTTGCGGCTGCGGCCGCAACGCGGCATACCCCACCGCCCCCAGCGCTACGGCGCCACCGCCCAGCAGCGCCGTCCGCCTGGTCCAGAAACCTTGTCCGCCTTTGCGCAATTTCGTTAATTTCCGCCTGAGTTTGCCAGCCCTGCGGAATACCATAATATGCCCACCATCCGTTCGCCCAGCGCCGAATGCGCGGGCGACGGGTCAGGGGCAGGGCCCCGCAGCAACCACGAGTTTGGGGATGAACGACATGAAACTTCGCCTGGCCATCGCGCTCTGCCTGACGGCTCTGCCCGCGCTGACCATCGCTGCGCGCGCCGATACCCGCGAGCAGGTGATGCTGCGCCTGCCCCGCTGCAGCGCCATCGGTGAGACCCGGCAGTATCTGGATTGCTATTATGCCGCCGTGCAGCCCCTGCGCACCGAGCTGGGCCTGGCTGCTGCGCCGCAAGCGGCCACCTATGAGCCGCTCTTCTCGCTGGGCGGCAGCCCGTCGCAGGGCGGCACCCTGACGCCCCAGGCCGCCGCGACGCGCGAAGACGTGATGCTGCGCCTGACCCGCTGCGCCGCCATCGGCGACACCCGGCAATATATGGACTGCTATTATGCGGCCGTGCAGCCCATGCGCGCCGAACTGGGCCTGGCGCCCGCGCCGCAGGCCGCCACCTATGCGCCGCTCTTCTCGCTGACCCAGTCGCTGCCGCAGGCGCAACGCGTCGGCGCGCTGGATGCCAGCCGTCCCAACCTGGTGCCGCAGACCGCCTATACGCAGCAGGCCTTCCTGCCGCCGACGCGGCCGCGCGTGGTCGGCGAAGGCCCCACCAGCCTGCCGATGATCGGTGGCCTTTTGGGCATCAGCACCCGCAAGGTGCCGGAAGCCCGGTTCGGCTTCCCCGATGCGCCGACAGCGGCCAACGGCGTCGATCACATCGCGGCCCGCATCACCGGCTATGAGCAGGATGCGCAGACCAAGCGCCTGACCACCATCACGCTGGAAAACGGCCAGGTCTGGCGCCAGGTCGCGATGGATGATGCACGGGCGCGCTGGAACAAGGGCGCGCAACTGGTCGCCACCGTCGCCTATGGCGCCGGCTCCACCTACAATCTCTCGGTGGGCGAAGGCATTCTCTACAAGGTCAGCCGCGTCCGGTAATCGGATCGTATTCCGCCACGAAATGGCCGGGCGCTTCTTCCAGCAGGCGCGGGCGATAGCTTTCATCCCCCAGCCGGGAAGGCAGGAACCGCAACTGCGCTTTCGGGTCGAGCGGTGAGGGCGTGTCGCCGGTCAGCAGCACGCGCTTGCGGGCGCGCTCCGCCTTCGGGTCCGGCGTCAGCACGGCAGCCAGCAGGGCGCGCGTGTAGGGATGGCGGGGATCACGATACAGGCTGTCGCCATCGGCCATCTCCACCACCCGGCCCAGATACAGCACCATGACACGGTGGCAGAGCCGGCGCACCACCGCCAGGTCGTGGCTGATGAAGAGCAGCGACAGGCCGGTTTCCTGCTGCAGGTCGCCGATCAGGCTGACGATCTCGGCCTGTATGGAAACATCCAGCGCGCTGACGGCCTCGTCGCAGATCACCATTTTCGGCGACAGGATCATGGCGCGGGCGATGCCGACGCGCTGGTTCTCCCCGCCCGACAATTCGTGCGGATAGCGGTTGATCCAGGCGGGGTCCAGCCCCACCCGGTCCATCATGGCGCGAACCCGGGCGCGCAGTTCGGCGCGCGTCAAATGCGGCTCCAGCGCCTGCAGCGGCTCGGCGATGGACTGGCCCACCGGCATGCGCGGGTCCAGGCTGGCCAGCGGGTCCTGGAAGACGATCTGGAAATCACCGCGCAGGCGCCGCAGCGCGGCGCGGTCGGCCTCCGACAGGTCGCGGCCCATCCAGACGATGCGGCCACCCGATTGGGGCAGCAGTTTCAGCACGGCGCGGGCGAGGGTGGACTTGCCGCTGCCGCTTTCGCCGACGATGCCCAGCGTCTCGCCTTTTTTTAGGTCGAAGCTGACGCCATCGACGGCGCGCAGTTCGCGCGGCTTTTGGAACAGGCCGTTCCGGATCGGGAAGGTGACGCTCAGATCGTTCACCGCCAGCAGGGTCTCGCCGCTCACGGGTGGCGGCGCGCTGCGATCCAGCCGCGGAATCGCCGCCAGCAGCATCCGGGTATAGTCGGCCCGGGGCGCATAGAAGATGTCGTCTGCCGGACCGGCTTCCACGATCTCGCCCCGGCGCATCACCTGCACCTGCTCGGCCAGCCCAGCGATCACGCCCATGTCGTGGCTGACCAGGGCGATGGCGGTCTGCTTTTCCTGCTTCAGGGTCTTGAGGATTTCCAGGATCTGCGCCTGCACGGTCACATCCAGCGCCGTGGTCGGCTCGTCGGCGATGATCAGGTCGGGCCCGGTGATGGTGGCGATGGCGATCATCACCCGCTGGCGCATGCCGCCCGACAATTCGTGCGGATATTGCTGCATTCGCCGGGCGCTTTCCGGGATGCGGACATAATCCAGCATCTCCCGGGCGCGTTTTTCGGCTTCGCTGCGGCCAACCCGGTGATGGGTCGTCAGTGCTTCGATGATCTGGCGGCCCACCGTCAGGTGCGGCGTCAGGGCGGTGAGCGGGTCCTGGAAGATCATGGTGACGCCCCTGCCGCGCAGGGCGTTGAGGCGTTTTGGGCCCGCGCCCAGGATTTCTTCGCCGCGGAACTTGACGCTGCCCGTGGCGCGGCCATTGGACGCCAGCAGGCCGAACGCGCCCAGGAAGAGCTGGCTCTTGCCCGAGCCGCTCTCACCCACGATGCCAAGACATTCACCGGCGCTGATGGACAGGCTGACATTCTGCACGGCATGGACTTCCCCGTCCGGCGTGTCGAAGCGGATGTCCAGACCGGTGATTTCCAGCAGCTTGCTCATCGGTCGCGCGGGTCCAGGGCATCGCGCAGACCGTCGCCGATGAAGTTGAAGCAGAACAGCGTCACCGCCATGAACAGCGCCGGGAAGACCAGTGTCCAGGTCGCGGTCTCCATCTGCGCCGCGCCTTCCGAGATCAGCGTGCCCCAGCTTGTCAGCGGCTCCTGCACGCCCAGGCCCAGGAAGGACAGGAAGCTCTCGGTCAGGATCACGGTGGGTACGGTCAGGGTGACATAGACCACCACCGGCCCGATGCTGTTGGGAATGATGTGGCGGCGGATGATGCCGAAGCCGGAAACGCCACCGGCCCGCGCCGCCTCGACGAACTCCTTCTGCTTGATGCTCAGGGTCTGGCCGCGCACGATCCGCGCCATGGTCAGCCATTCCACCGCGCCCACCGCCACGAAGAGCAGGATCAGGCTGCGGTCGAACAGCACCATCAGGATGATGACGAAGAAGATGAAGGGCAGGGAATAGAGAATATCGACGCCGCGCATCATCAGCGCGTCGGTGCGTCCGCCCAGATAGCCCGCCGTGGCGCCATAGACGACGCCGATCACCAGCGAGACCAGGGTCGCGACCAGTCCCACCGCCAGGCTCATGCGTGCGCCATACAGCACGCGCACGAAGAGGTCGCGGCCCACCGCATCGGTGCCGAAGATGTGCCCCGGCGCGGTGCAGAGCGACGGGCCCGGCCACCAGGCCGGCGCACAGGTGACAAGGTCGTAGTTGATCTCGTCATAGCGCCAGGCCGACAGGAAGGGCGCGAATATCGCCATCAAAGTCATCAGCGCCAGGATGGCGATGGCAGCCATGGCGGCGCGGTTGCGCTTCAGGCGGCGCCACGCATCCATCCACAGGCTGCGGCCCTGCACCGCGCGCTCCAGCGTCTCGGCCTTGTCAGTGGTGCTGATCATGCCCTCCCTCCAAGCGTGCGCAGCACGCTATGGGGGGAGCTGCCCGTAGCAGCGCTTGCGATGCGAAGGGCGGAGGGGGGCATCATGAAAGCCGCACCCGGGGGTCCAGCACGGCGTAGAGCATGTCGGCGATGAAGTTCAGCACGATGATCAGGGTGGCATAGACGATGACCACGCCCATCACCATCGTGTAGTCGCGGTCCAGCGCCGCCAGCACGAAATAGCGCCCGATGCCGGGCAGGCCGAAGATCTGCTCCACGATCAGCGAGCCGGTGAGAATGCCCGCCGTTGCCGGCCCGGCATAGCTCACCAGCGGCAGCGCCGCCGCGCGCAGGGCATGGCGCAGCACGATGCGATATTCCGGCACGCCCTTGGCGCGGGCGGTGCGGATATAGTTGCTGCGCAAGACCTCGACCATGCTGCCGCGCATCAGCCGCGCGATCACCGCGACCTGCAGCAGCGACAGGGTGATCACCGGCAGAATCAGGTTGCGCAAGGCGCCGCCGCCCCAGCCGCTGACCGGCAGGGTGATGTCGGCGCCGAACAGGTGGATGCCATAAACGCCGAAGATCAGCGTCAGGATGGGCGCGGTGACGAAGGCGGGAATCGTCACCCCGACCATAGCCACCGTCATCACCGAATAATCCTGCCATCGGTTCTGCCGCAGCGCCGCCCAGGTGCCCAGCAGCGCGCCGAGCAGCAGCGACAGCGTCATGGCGCACAGGCCCAGCGTGACGCTGACCGGCAGGCCCGCGCCGATCAGCTGCGCCACGGTGAAATCCTTGTTCTTGAAGCTGGGCCCCAGGTCGCCCTGCGCCAGCTTGGCGAGATAGAGGCCGTATTGGGTCACCAGCGGCTTGTCGAGATTGTAGGCCGCCTTGACGTTGGCCTCGACTTCGGGCGGCAGGCGGCGCTCGGTATCGAACGGCCCGCCCGGTGCCAGCCGCATCATGAAGAAGGTGAGGGTGACGATGATGAAGAGGGTGGGAATTGCGCCCAGCAGGCGGCGAAAGGCGTAACCCAGCATCAGCCCGCCGCCCACATGCGGAACCGCGCTTCCAGCGCCGGGCCATGTTCGCGCCACCAGGCATTATCGATGGCGAAGGAGACGGCCATGATGCTCTTGTGCGCCAGCACAAAATCGCGCGTCGGCGACGAGGGCAGCCCGGCCACCAGCGCCAGCGCCGAACGGCGCGGCGGCATGAAGGGCGCAAAGCGCGTCATCCCCGCCAGCGGCGCCGACCCAGTGGCGAAGCGCAGATAATCCAGCGCCATCTCCTTCTTCGGCGTGCCGCGCGGAACCGCCAGCACATCGGCTTCATAGAAATGGCCGCGCGAGGGCGCGATGTCACCCGACGGCAGCGCGGCCTGCACTTCGGCGGTCAGCATGGTGGCGACCTTCACCTGCCCGCTGCGCAGCAGTGCAATCGGCTCGCTGGCGGCGGTCCACCAGACGATGTTGCGCTTGATGGTGTCGAGCTTGGCAAAGGCGCGGTCCACGCCGGCTGGCGTGCCCAGCAGGTCATAGACCTCGCCCGGCAGCGCGCCATCGGCCAGCAGCGCCAGTTCCAGGTTGACCTTGGCGGCGCGCTGCAGCGCGATCCTGGCGCCGACGATGGAGTCTGGCCCGGCCGGGCTGGCATTGGGGTGGGCCAGCGCGAAGAAAAGTCCGCCGATATTGAAACTGCCGCAGGGCTTCTTGCAGACGATCATCTGGCCATAGACGGCGGATGCGACGAAGCAGCGCCCCACCGTGCCGGCATAGAAGTCTTCCCGTGCGGGGGTGCCGTCGGCGCCCGGCGGCAGGCTGGCGGCATCGATCGGTTCCAGCAGGCCTTCGGCGCAGGCCTGCTCGGCCATGGGCAGTTCCAGGTCATAGACGTCGCTGGGATACTGGCCGGTCTTCACCGCGCGCCTTATTTCCTCCAGGTCGCCGGTCCATTGGGCGATGCGGGTATTCACCCGCTTCTCGACGCCATACGGAATGATCTGCGATGCGGCCTGGGCGCGGCCATAGGCCTGTGCCCAGGTCGTGACCGTCAGCACCGGCAGCGGCCGCGACCACCACCAGAAGATGCCACCGGCCGCAACCAGCAGGAACAAGAAGGCATAAAGGAACTTGCGGCGCATCGCGCCACTTTAGCCAAGCATCGGGCTCTGACTAGGGGTCTTCAATATGGTCGCGCGGCCTAACGCTGACGGATGCGAAGCCACGCTTCGCATCCTGCTGGGCCGTCGCTCCTAGAGATCGAGCTCCAGCCCGACATCGACGCTCTGGCTCTGGTTGTTGCCAGACAGGCAGGTCGCGGTCGGCGTGCCGCTGGTGGCGCAACGGCTGCGCCCGCCATCGGCCCGCAGATAGCGATACTGGGCGGTCAGGCGCGCGCCGGGGGCGACATCGAACTTCACGCCCGCCAGCGCCTGCCAGGCGAAGCGCCAGTCCGACCCCTGCAGGTAGGTGTTGGTGCTCACCGGATTGTCGTTCAGGCGGCTGTGGCTATAGGCCATGCCGGCGCCGCCGCCGATGAAGGGGCGGATCGGCAGGCCGGTCGCTTCGGCCAGCGGCAGTTCCCACAGCAGGTTGCCCATGACGGCGGTGGTGTCGCGGAAGCCGGTGGCGGTGGTGGTGACGCCGCCCAGGGTCTTGGTGTCATAGGGGCGATGCTGGAACAGGGCCTCGGCCTCGGCCTTGAAGCCATAGGGCAGGTGGCCGCCCAGCACGAGCTAACCGCCAAAGCCGGTATCGTGGCTGCCGCGCAGCGCCACCGGGGCGGGATTGGCGGGGCTGCTGGCCGGGATGGTGTTGGCGCCGTCCTTGCCCTAACCGACCATGCTGCCGCGCAAGGCCACATACAGGCCGGTGTCGTTGTCGCCGGGACAGGGCAGGTTGGCATAGCCATCGTCCTGCGCGATGGCGGCGGCCAGGCCAGAGGCCAGGAACAGACCGGCCAGGGCGACGCCACGGGAAGCGATGGACAGGCGCATGCAAGACCCCTTGAGAATGTCTCCAGCGCAGGCTTGCCGCATAGGGTTAATCAATGATTAATAAAGAACTGCCCGGGGTGGATTTGCTAATTTCCACACGGCTTTACGGGGAACAAGAATGCGTTATCTGCACACTATGGTCCGGGTCGCCGACCTGGACGCGTCGCTGGACTTCTATGTGAACAAGCTGGGCATGGTGCAGGTCCGCCGCAGCGACCATGAACAGGGCCGCTTCAGCCTGGTCTATCTCGCCGCGCCCGACGATTCGGGCCGCGCCCGGGACGAGAAATCGCCGGAGCTGGAGCTGACCTACAACTGGGATCCGGAAGCCTATGCGGGCGGGCGCAATTTCGGCCACATGGCCTTCGAGGTGAAGGACGTCTATGCCGCCTGCCAGAAGCTGATGGAGGGCGGCGTCACAATCAACCGGCCGCCGCGCGATGGCTGGATGGCCTTTGTCCGCTCGCCGGACGGGATTTCCATCGAATTGCTGCAGGCGGGCGCGCGCCTGGCCCCGTCCGAACCCTGGGCCTCGATGCCCAATACGGGGGCGTGGTAGGGCCGGGGAGCTGCGGTCAGGAAAAGTGCGAAGTGGTTTTCCGTCCGGCCGTGCGACCAACCAAAAGGCCGGTTTTCCGCTGATTTCGCCCCGGCTTGCATTTGGGGGGTGCCCCCCATAGGTTCCGCCGCCTTGCGCCATTTTTCGGCGCGAGCCATTTGCAGTTGTGGCTCAGTTGGGTCCGAGGCAAAGCCGAGGACGGGAGAGCAACCAAGCGCGCCCCGGGAAGAGCGCCGGACAAGGGCTCAGGAGTTGGCCGAAAGGCCGTGTGTGCAGTTGTAGCTCAGTTGGTTAGAGCGCCGGATTGTGGATCCGGAGGTCGGCGGTTCAAGCCCGCCCAACTGTACCATTTGCCAGCGAGATCCCATGCGCAGCTTCCAGATCATCGCCGCCATCATCCTCGCCCTCATCATCTTCGCCGTGCTGAAGCTGCTGGGCTTCCTCATCAAGTTCGCCCTGATCGCGGCGGTGTTCGGCTTCGTGGCCGGGCTGCTGGTCTCGCGCCTGTTCATTCGCCGCTGAGCGATGGACCAGCCATCACACGATAACGACTGGCAGTCCGGCTTTGTCGCGCGCGTCGTGGCGTCGTTCGCCCGCGTCACCGGCGGCGATCTGGTGCGCGAGGCAGGCCTTGACCCCGCCGCGCTGGGGCGCAGCGCCTGGGATGGCGATTTCGCGCTACTCACCCATGACCTGAACGCCATCCTCACCTATGGCAACCGCTTCGCGCTCGACCTGTGGGAAATGGACTGGAAGACGCTGGTGCAGACTCCCTCGCGCCTGACCGCGCCGGAAGAGGATCGCGCCGCGCGTGCCGTCATCATGGCGGCGGTCGCGCGCGACGGCTTCACCCGCAACTATACCGGCCGCCGCGTCAGCCGCAGCGGCTGCTTCTTCCTGATCGAGAATGCGACGGTCTGGACCATGACAAACGAAAAAGGCGCCGGCTTTGGCACCGGCGCCTTCTTCACGTCGATAAAGCGCCTCTGACCTAGCGCAGCGTCACCTTCTGCACGCGCCAGGCGCCCGCCTCGGCGGTGTAGAGCGTGTTGGCCTGGCGGCAATCCATCTGGTTCACCGTGCCGAACTCGCGCGGCCCCTTGCCCGCCTTGCCGAAGCGGCCGACCACGCTGCCATTCAGTTGCAGCTTGTAGATCTCGCCAGCGGCCTCGAGATTGTCCGGCGTGTTGGAGTTCGAGACATAGAGATACTGCGTCGCGCCGGGCGAGATACAGACCGCCCACGGCGCGCCCACGCCGGTGATGGAACGGACATAGTTGAGATTGTTGTCCAGCACCTGCACGCGGTTGTTGTTGTGATCGGCGACATAGACGTTGCCGACAGCATCGACCGCCAGCGAACGCGGGCTGTTCAGGCTCTGGTTGTCGCTGCCGGTCTGGCCGAAGCTCTTCACGAAGACGCCATCGGGGGTGAACTTGGCAACGCGGTTGTTGGCGCCCCAGCCATCCGAGACGAAGATGTTGCCCTGGGCATCCCAGGCCACATCGCTGGAACCCGAGAAGGTGTCGGCCTGCGAGCCTGCACCCGGCGGGCCGCCGCGTCCCGCTGCCGGAGCAGTGGCCGCAGCCGCCGCGCCGCGCGCTGCAGCCGGGGCTGCGCCTTCCGCCGGGGCCGCACCGCGTCCCGTGCCGCCGCCACCCGCGATGGTGACGTTGATGGATTCCGGCTTGCGGCCCAGCAGCATCAGGATGCGCGACCCATCGGGCGCGAACTTGATCACCATGCCCGACGTGCGATCCACCGCCCAGATATTGTCGCGGGCATCGACCCGCACCGAGTTGGCGACGGTGGCGGCATAGTTGGCCTTGCCGATCTCGCGCACGAAGGTGCCGTTCTGGTCGAACTGCAGCAGCTGGTCGCCGCCATGCGTGAAGATGCGGCTGCCGCCCAGCGCGATCCACGGATTGCCCGCGCGCTGGAAGACGAAGATGTGACCCTTCGAGTTGGTCGCCACGCCCGCAACTTCACCGGCATAGATGGTGCGCGGGAACTTGACGACATCGGCGGTGGTGTAATTGAGCTCGCCCTGGGCGAGGGCAGCCGTACCCGCGAGGGTGGTGGCGGCCAGCAGGCAAAGTGCAAATTTTTTCATTGGAATATTCCCCCTTTGCCCTGGATCAACGCGCGCCGGCGGCGGGCGCCGCGGCGGTGGTGGACTGCAGGACGAATTTCTGCGCCCGCCAGCTTTCGATTTCGCCGACAAAGATGACGTTGGGATTGCGGCAATCCATCATGTGCACGACCTGGAAGTTGGGCTCCAGCTTGCCGGCCTTGCCGAACTTGCCGATCACCGTGCCGTCCAGCTCGGCCTTGTAGATCTGGCCGGTGATCGCCCAGCTTCCCGGCGGATTGCCGTTGGGGTTCGAGTTGGTCATGAACAGATACTGCTTGGGCCCCTCGGTGGAGATGCAGTTGGACCAGGCCGAGCCATACTGGGTATAGGCCGTCTTCCAGTTCAGATTGTTGTCCAGCACGACGTGACGGGCGTTGCCGCGATCGGCGACATAGACATTGCCCGCCTTGTCCACCTGCAGGCCGTGCGGCAGGTTGAACTCGCCGACCCCGGTGCCGGTGGCGCGCTTGCCGATCTTGGCGAGGAACTTGCCGTTCTTGTCATACTTGACGACGCGATTGTTGCAGTAGCCGTCGGCGACGAAGATGTTGTCGTCCAGGTCGAAGGCGACGTCGGCGGGGCGGCACAGCACGTAATTCTCGTCCGGCGTGGTCGGGGCGCCAGCGGTGGAAATGCCGTCGGCCACCGGCGGGCGCGTGCCGATCACCAGCAGCACCTTGGTGCCGGTGGGATCGAACTTGGTAACGATGTTGGTGCCTTCATCCACCGCCCAGATATTGTCGTGGCGGTCGATGCGCATGGAGTGGGCATAGAGGAAGCCGTAATAGCCCTTGCCGATCTCCTTCACGAAATTGCCGTTCTGGTCGAACTCCCACATCCGGGTCTGCGGATCGCGGAAATAGACGAAGACATGGCCCTTGGAGTTGGTGGCGATGCCCTGGGTCTCGCCGAACTGCATGCCGCGTGGCACCTTGAAGAAGCCCGGCACGGCGCGATAGTTCAGGTCCGCGACCTTGGGGCCATCCTCGATGGTGGCGCGCTGCTGCGAGACGCCGGGTGCGACGGTCGCCAGCAAGGCGATCAGGATTGCGGGCGTCAAATAGGATTTCATGTGGCTCCCCCCGGAGGATGTCTGCGGACGCATCTGTCTTGTGCGCCGATGCTTCAGCCTATAGCAAACGTTCCACATAAGGAAAGAACGCGGATTGACAGTCCGCACAGAGAAGCAGAGCGTGGCAACAAATAAATGTTCAGGATCAGGGGGATTGGTATGACAAATAAATATTGGCTGTCTCTGGGCGTGGCCTTCGCGGTTGCGGTAGTGGCAACGGCATCTTTCGCGCAGAATGGCGCCGATGTGCTGCGTAGCAGCATCAACCAGCTTGTGCGCGATACCGGTGTCTACAATCGCCCCGCCACGGCGCGCACGCCCAATTTCGTCAGTGATCCGTCCTGGCCGCAGCCTTTGCCGCATAGCTGGCGGCTGGGGCAGGTGGGCGGATTATACGTGGACCATCATGATCATATCTGGGTCTATAACCGCCCGCGCAGCATGAGCGATCAGGAAGCGGGCCTTGAAGGCCCGCTGCCGGGCGCGACCAGCCCCGAAGGCGTTGCGGTCAATGGCTTGGGCCAGCCGCGCCCCAATGGTCCCACCTCCGATTGCTGCAAGGCAGCACCCTCCGTTCTGGAATTTGACGCGAGCGGCAAGTTGTTGCGCGCCTGGGGCGGCCCCTCCGATCCGGGTTGGCTGGCCAAGAATTGCCGCGAGGCAGATGGCTGCGTCTGGCCCAACACTGAGCACGGCATCTATGTCGATCACCTGGACAATGTCTGGATCTCCGGCAATGGCGGCGGCGGTCCGGCGCCGGGTGCGGCCGGCCGTGGCGCGCCGGGCGGCCGTGGTGCGATTCCGTGGTCCACGCATGGGCCGGGCAATGACGGCTTCGTGCTGAAGTTCGACATGAACGGCAATTTCAAGATGCGGATCGGCGGCCTGCCGACCAACATCAACACCAACGACACCAACAGCGGTATCAATGGGACGCCGGTGCTGAACCGCGCCACCGACATGGTGGTCGATCCCAAGACCAACCGGCTCTACATCTCGGATGGCTATACCAACCGCCATGTCCTGATTGTGGATGCCGCCACCGGCAAGTTCATCGGCTCCATCGGCGCCTATGGCAACAATCCGGTGGATGATGTCGCCGCCGCTGCCGCCGGGCCGTTCGTCAATGACTATGAGAAGGGCAACAAGAAGCCGATCTTCTTCCGCCCGCCGGTGCATTGCGTGAAGATCGCCAATG
>CANHNJ010000033.1 GCA_947462105.1 Alphaproteobacteria bacterium | reverse complement strand
GACGATTCGAGGCGGCGGTGAAGGCGATCTGGTAATCGTCACCGGCCGTCGCGGCACGGATGATGGCGGCATCGTCATCGCCCCAGAGCGCGCGCAGCGCATCGGAACGCGGGATCGCATCGGCATCCAGCAGCAGCTTGACGCCGCTGGCCCGCGCGACATGGCCCAGATCGGCGAGCAGCCCGTCCGAGACATCGGCGGCAGCGCTGGCGAACCCGCGCAAGGCCCGCGCCCCGAACGCGACCGGCGGCGGCGGCACGCGATAGCGCGCGGTGAGCGCATCGCGCTGCGCCTCATCCAGCGTGTGCGTCTCGCGCCGGAAGATCGCCAGCCCGCCACCGCTGTCACCAATCGTGCCGGTAACATAGATGTCATCGCCAGCCCGCGCGCCGTCACGGCGCACCATCGTGCCCTGCGGCACGAAGCCGAAGGCGGTGATGGAGATGGCGAGCGGCCCTTCGCTGCGCCCGGTATCGCCGCCGAGCAGCGTGATGCCGAATTCCGCCTGGTCTTGCTGCAGGCCCGCCGCAAAGGCGGCCAGCCAGTCCGGCGTCATGCTGGGCGGCAATGACAGGCCAAGCAGATAGGCATGCGGCGCGGCGCCCTTGGCCGCGAGATCCGACAGGTTCACCCGCAGCGCCTTGCGCGCCACGCTGGCCGCCGGATCAAAGGCGAAGAAGTCGGTGCCTTCGGCAATGGCGTCGGTGGTGACGACAAGATCAAAGCCGGGACGCGCGGGGATGATCGCGGCATCGTCCTGCAGGCCGAATGCACCTTCGCCTGCAAGCGGCGCGAAGATGCTGGCGATGATCTCGAACTCGTCCAACTGACCACTCCAGACAAAGTCATATGAAGCTAGAAATCAAACAGCCAATTTAGAAATCTAAGCCCCAGAACGAGTAGCGCGCCCAACCAAAGCAAAACTAATGGAGCAAAAATCAAAGTCGTAGAAAGATCTAAAACCTGGGACGCAAAAGCTTTCGCCTTAGGCCTCTTTATTCTTTCGACTCGAAACTTGGCCTTTTCAACTGACCGGAGAGTTTTAAGAGCGCCCCAAGCAACAACTACCGAACACGCATAAATGATAATTGCACCACGTAGCCAATCCTCCTTATCAAGCAATTCAATGCCGTTAAGAATTAGCCAAATGGGAGCACCGAGCAGCCATCCACCGGTCCACAGATTGATCTCATTAGAGTCATTCATTGGCGACCTCAGATATTAAAAGCTCACCTCATCGTCAGGGATAGGAAGGCCGAATTCAGCGGCCCGTTTCCGCTTCGCCAGCGTGTCCAGAACGCCATTGACGAAGCCCGGCTCATCGGCGCCGAAAAATACCCGGCTCACCGCCACATATTCGTCGATCACCGACTTGGCCGGCACATCGCGCCGCGCCACCAGTTCGAACAGGCCGCTGCGCAGGATGGCGCGCAGGATGGAGTCGATGCGGGCCAGCGACCAGTTCGCCGCCAGGGCGCTGGCGATGGAACGGTCGATCTCTTCCTGGTGCTGGGGTACGCCGCGCAGGATGGCGGCGAAGAAATCCGCGTCGGGGGCGACGTCAAACGCCTCGAAACGGTGATCGACGAATTCGGCCAGCGTTTCTTCGGCCCCGCTTTCCGTGAGTTCCATCTGGTAGAGCGCCTGCACTGCGGCAATGCGCGCGGCGTGGCGGGCGTCGGGATTGCCACTCACAGGATCGCCAGCCTTTCGCGCAGGGTCGCCAGCGCCAGCGCGGCGCGGGCGGCATCGCCGCCCGCATCGCCATCGCCCGCCAGCAGCAGCGCCGCGCGCTCGTCGCCCGCCAGCAGCACGCCGTTGCCGATGGCCAGCCCTTGGGTGGAAAGCTGCATCAGGCCCCGGGTGCTTTCGCGATAGAGCGTGTCGGACACGGCGTCGCCGCCGATGACACAGCCCAGCGCGACATAGGCGTCGAAATTATGCCCCTTGGCCGCCAGCGCGATTGCGCCCGGCAGCTCCAGCACGCCGGGCACGGCGACGCGGGTGAACGCGGCCAGGCCCTGGTCCAGCGCCGCCGCCGCGCCGTCCGCCAGCCGGTCGGCGACATGGGCATGATAACGGGATTCAATAATCAAGATTCGCATCGCAAGCTCAGGCCCGCCTCCCCTTCGCGCGCGTCAGCGCGCAAGAGGGGGAGGTGCCCATAGCAGCGCTTGCGATGCGAAGGGCGGAGGGGATCATCAAACAGGATCTTTCTCGTCGCCTTCGAGCTCGCCGATCAGCGCCTCGAAATCCCGCGTCTCGCGGAAATTGCGATAGACCGAAGCGAAGCGGACATAGGCGACCTTGTCGAGCGAGGCCAGCGCCTGCATCACCAGTTCACCGATGACATTGGCGGCGATCTCGTTCTCGCCCATGCTTTCCAGACGGCGCACGATGCCGGTGATCATGCGGTCAACCCGCTCGCGCTCCACCGGGCGCTTGCGCAGGGCATGGGTGATGGAACGCTCCAGCTTGTCGCGGTCGAACGCCTCGCGGCGGCCATTCTTCTTGACCACGATCAGCTCGCGCAACTGCACCCGCTCGAAGGTGGTGAAGCGCCCGCCGCATTCCGGGCAATGGCGGCGGCGGCGGATGGCGGAATTGTCCTCGGAGGGACGCGAGTCCTTCACCTGGCTGTCGTCATGTCCGCAAAAGGGGCAACGCATGCAAGTCGTCCTTTTTTCTGGCCTTACGAATAGATCGGGAAGCGTTCGCAGAGCTCGCCGACGCGGCGCGCCACGCTCTGTTCTACCTGGGCGTCACCGTCTTCCTTCTTGGCCACCGCGTCCACCACTTCCACGATCAGCTTGCCGATCTGACGGAATTCATCGGGGCCGAAGCCGCGCGTGGTGCCGGCGGGCGTGCCCAGACGGACGCCGGAGGTGATGGTGGCCTTCTCGGTGTCGAAGGGCACGGCATTCTTGTTGCAGGTGATGGCGGCGCGGTCCAGCGCATGCTCGGCCGGCTTGCCCTTGGCGCCCTTGGGCCGCAGGTCCACCAGCATCAGGTGGGTGTCGGTGCCGCCGGTGGTGATGTCCAGGCCGCTTTGCTTGAGGGTCTCGGCCAGCGCCTGGGCATTCTCGACCACGGTCTTCGCATAGGTCTTGAATTCGGGCTGCAGCGCCTCGCCGAACGCCACCGCCTTGGCGGCGATGACATGCATCAGCGGGCCGCCCTGCAGGCCGGGGAAGATCGCGGAGTTGATCTTTTTTCCCAGGCCCTCGTCGCGCGACAGGATCATGCCGCCGCGTGGGCCGCGCAGGGTCTTGTGGGTGGTGGTGGTCACCACATGGGCATGTTCGATGGGATTGGGATGCGCCCCGCCCGCCACCAGGCCGGCGAAGTGCGCCATGTCGACCATGAAGGTCGCGCCCACCGCGTCCGCGATCTTGCGGAAGGCGGCGAAGTCGATCTGGCGCGGATAGGCGCTGCCGCCCGCGATTATCAGCTTGGGCTTGTGTTCATGCGCCAGCTTCTCAACCTGCTCCATGTCGATGCGCTGGTCGTCGCGGCGCACGGTATAGGGCACCGGCTTGAACCATTTACCGGAGAAGTTGGCCGGATGGCCGTGGGTAAGATGGCCGCCCGCCGCCAGGTCCAGGCCCATGAAGGCATCGCCCGGCTGCAGCAGGGCATAGAACACCGCCTGGTTGGCGTTGGCGCCCGAATGCGGCTGCACGTTCGCATAGGTCGCGCCGAACAACTGGCAGGCGCGGTCGATGGCAAGCTGCTCGGTGACGTCGACATATTCGCAGCCGCCGTAATAGCGCTTGCCGGGATAGCCTTCGGCATACTTGTTGGTCAGGACGCTGCCTTGCGCTTCCAGCACCGCTCTGGAGACGATGTTCTCGGACGCGATCAGCTCGATCTTCTCGCGCTGGCGGCCCAGTTCATCCTGAATGCTGGCGTTGAGGGCGGGGTCGGCATCCGCCAAACCCTTGGTAAAAAAGCCAGAATTCGTAACGGCGGCCGGCATCGCAATCCCTTTCCCAAGTGGCCCCCTGATCTGGGGGCCCGCGCAAGAGCAGCGGATTTACCCGGTCCGGCCCACCAAATCTAGCGTCATGCCTGCGCCTGCCTTAAGTCCCGGAAATACCCCTTAAAATCGCCGCCGCTGGACAGTATCCAGTAAAGCCGCGATCCTTTGCTTGGGGAGTCGCCCTCGGGGACGGGAGCGCCAGTAATTGGCCAATGAAAAACATCCTCGCGGCAATACAGGCATGAGCATGGCTGGCGACACGGAACGGGGCGAGGACGCGATCCTCAAGCAGGTGACCGAGATCGTCACCGCCTATCTGTCGAAGAACGTGCTGCCGCCCGAAGAGGTGCCGGGCCTGATCCGCAGCGTGCATGCCACGCTGGGCGGCATCGCCGGCATGGAAGCGCCGGTGCGCGAAACCCGCGAGCCGGCGGTGCCGGTCAAGAAATCGGTCAAGCCCGACTATATTGTCTGCCTGGAAGACGGCAAGAAACTGAAGATGCTCAAGCGTTACTTGCGGGCGCGCTACGACATGTCGCCCGACCAGTATCGCGCCAAGTGGGGCCTGCCCGCCGATTACCCGATGACCGCGCCCAACTATGCCGCCAAGCGCAGCGAGTTCGCCAAGAAGTTCGGGCTGGGCAAGCCGGGCAAGAAGAAAAAGTAATTCAGGTCCGCTTCTTCAGCACATATTCCAGCTTGCGCCGTGCCGCGTCGGCCAGCGCGCTCTGCGCCGCATTGGCGGGACCGACAATGCTGGCCTCCACGCCCGTGACGGAATCGACCGCGGTGACTTTCACCACGTTCCCCTGAACGACGAATTCGACATAGATCGGCCGGCCAGCGGCCAACTCAGGCGGCCCGGGCGATCTTGTGTGCGTCCCACACCAGGTTCAGCGCCCCGACAAGCTGCTGCATCATCGCATCGCTGTGCGCCGGCGATGGCGTGAAGCGCAGCCGCTCGGTGCCACGCGGCACGGTGGGATAGTTGATCGGCTGGACATAGATGCCGTGGTCGGTGAGCAGCGTGTCCGACACCGACTTGCACAGCGCGGCATTGCCCACCAGCAACGGCACGATATGGCTGACACTGTCCATCACCGGCAGGTTGGTTTCCGTCATCATGCGGCGCAGCGTGCTGGCGCGCTCGGCGATCTGGCTGCGCTCGGCATCGCTGCCCTTGAGATGGCGGATCGAGGCCAGCGCCCCTGCCGCGATCACCGGCGCGATGGAGGTGGTGAAGATGAAGCCCGGCGCGAAGCTGCGGATGCAGTCCACCAGTTCCTGGCTGGCGGCGATATAGCCGCCCATCACGCCAAAGGCCTTGGCCAGCGTGCCTTCGACGATGTCGATGCGCGCCATCGTGCCATCACGCGCCGCGACGCCCGCGCCGCGCGCGCCGTAAAGGCCGACGCCGTGAACTTCGTCGATATAGGTGAGCGCGCCGTATTTCTCGGCCAGGTCGCAGATCTGTTCGGTATGCGAAAAGCTGCCTTCCATCGAATAGACGCCTTCGAAGGCGATCAGCTTGGGCGCCAGCGGATTGGCGGCAGCCAGCAGCTCTTCGAGATGCGCCATGTCGTTGTGGCGATAGACATACTTGGCGACGCCGCCATGACGGATGCCTTCGATCATCGAGGCATGGTTGAGCGCGTCGGAGAAAACGATCAGGCCGGGCAGCAGCTTGGCCAGCGTCGCCAGCGTGGCATCGTTGGAGACGAAACCCGAAGTGAAGAGCAGCGCGGCTTCCTTGCCGTGCAGGTCGGCCAACTCGCGCTCCAGCTCGACATGATAATGCGTCGTGCCGGAGATGTTGCGGGTGCCGCCGGAACCGGCGCCGACGCTGTCCAGCGCCTCGTGCATGGCGGCGAGCACCTTGGGATTCTGGCCCATGTTGAGATAGTCGTTCGAGCACCAGACGGTGATCGGGCGGCCCTTGTTGTCCGTATAGGTCTGTCCGGGCGCGAACAGGCCCGCCTTGGGATAGGCACCGCGCTCGCGCAGGATATCGGCGAAGACCCGGTAGCGGCCTTCACGCTTCAGGGCGGCCAGCGCGTCCTGGAACTTGGAAGTGTAGGAAAACGCCATGCCTGTTCTTCTTGACCCTGCGGCCCCTGCTCGTTGGGACCATAACCGATATCAAACCCCTGATTCCATGCAATTTGTCACATGATTGCCCCGCTCGCCACGCTGCTTTTTGCCCTGTCTTGCGGCGTGCTTTTGTGGCTGCTGAGCCTGCGCCTGAAGGATGTCAGCATCATCGACATCTTCTGGGGACCGGGCATCGCGGCCGTGGTCGATATCAGCGCCCTGCTGGGTCCGGCCCCGGGGATGCGCAGTTTTCTGGTGCTTTTTCTGGTGAATGGCTGGGCGTTGCGGCTGGCGCTGCACATCTGGGCGCGGCATCGCGGCGAGGATCACCGCTACGGTGCGATGCGAAAGACGTTCGGGCCGCGCTGGTGGTGGTGGAGTTTTTTCCAGGTCTTTTTATTGCAAATCATTCTCATCTGGTTCCTGCCCGTGCCGCTGGTGGCGGCGCTGCGCAGCGGCGCCCTGCCCCTGACCTGGCTGGATGGCGCCGGGGCCATGCTGGCCGTTGCGGGCCTGGCGATCGAAAGCGCAGCCGATTGGCAACTGGCCCGCTTTCACCGCGATCCCGCGAATAAAGGCCAGGTGATGGATCGTGGCTTGTGGGGTCTGTCGCGGCATCCAAACTATTTCGGTGAGGCGTTGCTGTGGTGGGGCTTCTTCGTGATCGGCTTGGCCGGCAGCGGTGCGTGGTGGACCGCCGTGTCGCCCGCGATCATCACCCTGCTGCTGCTGAAAGTGTCGGGCGTGACGCTGATGGAGGACGGGATCGCGGAACGACGCCCCGCCTATGCCGCCTACAAGAAGCGGGTCAGCGCCTTCGTGCCGTGGCCGCCTAAAGCCTGAAACGGACCTGGTCGATCCAGAAGCGTTCGAGACGCTTGAGAGTCACGTTCAGGCCATCCATGTCCGCGACGCCGACATTGCCCACCGCTTCCAGCGAACCGAGATGGCGGTCGAACAGTTCCTTGAGCGTGTCGCGCACCGATTCACCCTTGCGGGTCAGGCGCACCAGCACCGAGCGGCGGTCGGCTTCCGAGCGTTCATGGTGGATGTAACCGGATTCCACCAGCTTCTTGAGATTGTAGGAGACGTTGGAACCCAGGTAATGCCCGCGCGTGCGCAGCTCGCCCGCCGTCAGTTCCTGGTCGCCGACATTGAACAGCAACAGCGCCTGGACCGAATTGATCTCGCGTTCATCGCGGCGATCAAGTTCGTCCTTGATCACATCGAGCAATTGTCGATGCAATCGCTCCACGAGATTGAGCGTTTCAAGATAGGATTTGCGCAGTACCGACGCGCCATCAAGCGCATCGCCGGCCTGCGGCCTGGCCAGTGCAGTCATTCTACCCACCATTTCCCGCTTTTTGCGGGCCCACCGTTTATAGTTGCGGTAAGACTAGGCGCGATGTCTTAAGGCTGCGTAAAATACGTGCCTTTGCGAGCCTGTTGTGGGGGAGTTCCCTATTCAACAACGGATATGGAAAACAAATCGTAAAAACTTTTACGCGAATGCCAACTTGGTTCCCGAAGCGGCACAAAGCGCGGCAATGTCTGCGTCGGTAACAGCGGCCAGCGCCGCAGGTTGCCATTGCGGGTTGCGATCCTTGTCGATCACTGCCGCGCGCACGCCTTCCGCCAGGTCGGGCCGCGCAAAGAGCTGCACCGCCGCGTCATATTCCTGCTGCAGGCATTGCGGCAATGTCAGTCCCGCGCCCCGGCGCAGCAGCTGGAAGGCAAGCTTGAGCGAGGTGGGGGCATTGGCGCGGATCGCGTCCGCTGCCGTGCGCGCGAAGTCGCTGCCGTCGCGGGCCAGCCGTTCCAGCACCGCTTGGACGGAAGATGCCGCGAAAAGCGACGCGATCCGCTGGCGATCCAGCGCGGCAGCGGGCGGCTTAGCGCGAAAGGCGCGGATCGCCGCGTCGATATTTTCGCCCGCCGCCAGCGTCTCCAGCAGCGCGTCGAAATCGCTCGCGGCGACGCAGGCGTCGGCCAGACCGGCGGCGATGACATCGCCACAGCCGATGCGCCCCGCCGTCAGCGCCAGATAAAGACCGAGCTGGCCGGGCGCGCGGGCCAAGAAATGGGTGCTGCCGATATCGGGGATAAAACCGATATTGGCTTCCGGCATGGCGAAGACCAGCCCCGGATCGGCCAGGCGATGACGGGCATGCACCGACAGCCCCGCGCCGCCGCCCATCGTGACGCCATGCATCAGCGCCACCACCGGCTTGGCATAGGTGGCGATGCGATGGTTGAGCCGGTATTCGGCGGCGAGGAATTCCAGACCCGCCTGCGGCCCTTCCGTCACCCAGGCGCGGATGTCGCCCCCGGCGCAGAAGGCGCGCGGCCCCTCGCCCCGGATCGCCACCAGCGTCACGGCAGCGTCGGCGGCCCAGGCGGCCAAGGCGGCGTCCAGCGCCTGCACCATGCTGGTGTTAAGGGCGTTGAGGGCGGCGGGCCGCTTCAGGGTCAGCAGGCCCAGAACACCGCGCTTTTCGGCGGAAACATGCGGATCGGAAATGGTCATTGGCCCGCACCCTTGCGTGGCAACAGGCGAATTGGCAAGAAACTCTTATGACTTACCCGAATACCCGCATGCGGCGCCTCAGGCGGCATGACTGGACCCGCCGCATGGTGGCGGAGAACAGCCTTGCGCCCGCCGACCTGATCTGGCCGGTCTTCATCATCGAGGGCGAGAAGACGCGCGAGCCCATCGCCTCGATGCCCGGGGTAGAACGGCTGACACTGGACCTGCTGGTGGAGGCGGCGCGCGAAGCCGCCGCGCTGGGCATCCCGGCCATCGCGCTTTTCCCGCGCATCGACCCGTCGCTGAAGAGCGAGGACGGGCGCGAGGCCACCAACAAGGACAACCTGGTCTGCCGCGCCGTGCGCGCCGTGAAGCAGGCCGTGCCGGAGATCGGCATTCTCTGCGATGTGGCGCTGGACCCCTTCACCTCCCACGGCCATGACGGCGTGCTGAAGGATGGTTATGTCCACAATGACGACACCATCGCCATGCTGGTGCAGCAGACGCTGGTGCAGGTCGAAGCAGGCTGCGATATCATCGCGCCGTCGGACATGATGGATGGCCGGGTTGGCGCCATCCGCGCTGCGCTGGAACAGGCGGGCCATCCCGACATCCTCATCATGGCCTATGCCGCCAAGTATGCGAGCGCCTTCTATGGCCCGTTCCGCGAGGCGCTGGGTTCGGCCAAGGCGCTAACGGGGGACAAGCGCACCTACCAGATGGACCCGGCCAACGGCGACGAGGCCTTGCGCGAAGTGGCGCTCGACATCGCCGAAGGCGCCGACATGGTGATGGTCAAGCCGGGCATGCCCTATCTCGACATCGTGCGGCGGGTGAAGGAACGCTTCGGCGTTCCCACCTTCGCCTACCAGGTGTCGGGCGAATACGCGATGCTGTCCGCGGCGATGCAGAATGGCTGGCTGGAACGCGACCGCGCCATGCTCGAAAGCCTGGTGGCCTTCAAGCGCGCGGGCTGCAGCGGCATCCTGACCTATTTCGCCGTCGAGGCGGCGAAGCTGCTTCGACGCTGAATGCGAAAACCGGCCTTCTTCCCCCGCAGCGCGAAGCGCCTGATGCGGGGGAAGATGTCGGCTAGCGGGCTTGCCCGCGTGGCCGACAGATGGGGGCATCAATCACGCGGAGCGGCGAAAAGGCTCCTGAGAAGTATTTCCGCACGGCTCGGCAGCACGGTCAGGCCAGACTTGCGCTGGCCCAAATCGATCACGTTTTCCAGCACCAGCATGGCCAGGCCATGCACCGCCGACCACACCGCCAGGCCCAGGGCCGGATCGGGCAGCGCGTTGCTGATCTCGGTGCCGACGGCATCTGCCGCATCGCCCAGCTCCGGGAATTTCTCGCGGTTGGGCAACTGGCCGCCGAACATCAGCCGCGCCACGGCGGGCCGCTTGGCGACAAAGCGCATATAGGCCGCGCCGATATGGGCGGTGCGGTCGGAATCCGCGCCCGGCGCCTTGGCGGCATCGGCCACCATCTGGCGCAGTTCGCGGAAGCCTTCCAGCGACAGCTCGACCAGCAGCGCCTCATGGTTGGGAAAGTGGCGATAGGGCGCGGCATGGCTGACGCCAGCCTTGCGCGCCACGGCGCGCAGGGTGAGCTGCGAGAGGTCTTCTTCTTCCAGGATGATGCGCGCGGCATCGAGCAGGCCGTTGCGCAGATCGCCATGATGATAGGGGCGCGCCTTGGAGGGCGCATCGTTGACGGGCTTGTCCATCACTTGTTCCCCTTATCTGTTTTTTTGGTCCGGGCATTTTCCTGGCGCGCGAACAGGCTGGAGGTATCCCAGCGCTTGCCGCCCAGGTTTTCAACCTCGGCATAGAACTGGTCGACCATTGCCGTCACTGGCAGGCTGACGCCGTTGTTGCGCGCCTCGTCCAGCACGATGGACAGGTCCTTGCGCATCCATTCCACCGCGAAGCCGTGGTCATACTGGCCCGCCGCCATCGTCTTGTGGCGATTGTCCATCTGCCAGCTCTGGGCCGCGCCCTGGCTGATCACGTCCACCACCGCCGCAATGTCGAGACCGGAGGCGCGGGCGAAGCTGAAGCCTTCGGCCAGGCCCTGCAGCGTCGCGCCGAAGCAGATCTGGTTGATCATCTTGGTGATCTGGCCCGAACCGGCCGGGCCCAGCAGCTTGGCGAGCTTTGCGTAAACGGAAATCACCGGTTCGACGCGCGCATAGGTATCCGCATCGCCGCCGCACATGATGCCCAGCTTGCCATTGACCGCACCCGCCTGCCCGCCCGACACCGGCGCATCGATGAAACCGAAGCCCCGCGCCTTGGCGGCGGCTTCAAGCTCGCGTGCGATGGTGGCCGACGCCGTGGTATGATCGACGAAGATGCTGCCCTTGGCCATCGCGTCGAAGCAGCCATCCTTTTCCAGCGTCACCTGCCGCAGGTCAGCGTCGCGGCCGACACAGGCGAAGACGATTTCGGCACCCTTCGCCGCTGCGGCGGGCGTGGCGGCGGACGTGCCGCCATACTCATCGACCCACTGCTTGGCCTTGGCCGGGCTGCGATTATAGACCGTCACTTCGTGACCGGCCTTCTTGAGGTGCCCAGCCATGGGATAGCCCATGACGCCCATTCCGAGAAAAGCTGTTTTCATCTTGTTATTCCATCACTTCAATCTTGGCTTCGGTTGCGGCTGAAAATTTGGGGCGCTTCATCAGCCAGATCACCACGAAAACCGGCAAGCTGATGTAGAACATGAACAGGAAATCGTTGGCATAGGCCTGAACGGCGGCACGGTATTCGATCAGTCTATTGAATCCGGATAATCCGAAGGGAATCTGCGGATTGAAGAACATGGATTCGCTGTTGACGCCCAGCGCCCGGTTGAACGGCGTGGCGTAGGCGGCGTACTGGCTGTGCAGCGACTGCATGCTGTTGCTCAGCACCGTGGTGGTGATGGAGACGCCGACGGCGCTGCCGATGTTGCGCATCAGGTTGCTCATCGACGCGCCGTCGGTGCGCAAATGCGGCGCCAGGGTGGCAAAGGCCACGATGTTCATCGGCACAAAGATCAGGCCCATGCCGACGCCCTGCACGAAGGTGACGATGGCAATGCCCAGCACGCCGACCTGTGGGGTCCAGGCCGTCATGTCCCACATCGACCAGCACAGCAGCGCCGCACCAATGGTCATCAGGTAGCGGGGGTCGGTCTTCATCGCCAGGCGCCCGGCGAACATCATGGCGAACATGACGCCGACGCCGCGCGGCACCATCAGGAAGCCGGTCTGGGTGACGCTGCGGCCCGCCAGGTTCTGCAGGTAGGGCGACAGCAGCGCCGAGGACGCCAGCAGTACCAGCCCCATCACCGCCATCAGCACCAGGCCGCTGATGAAATTGCGGTCGCGGAAAATCTCGCGCGGCAGGAACGGCTTCTTGGCCGTGAACATGTGCACCACGAACAGATAGAGCGCGACGCCCGCCACGATGGCCTCGACCACGATCTCGCTGGAGGCGAACCAGTCCTTGGAGGTGCCGCGATCCAGCATCAACTGCAGCGCGCCCAGCCCCACGGCCAACGCGCCGAAGCCGAACCAGTCGAAGCGCAGCGTGGAATCGCGCGCCGTGTCCTTGAAGAAGAGCCACAGCGCGACGCAGGAGCCGATGCCGATTGGCACGTTGATGTAGAAGATCCAGCGCCAGTTATAGGCGTCGGTCAGCACGCCGCCGACGGTGGGGCCCAGGATCGGGCCCAGCATGATGCCCATGCCCCAGATCGCCATGACGTTGCCGCGTTTCTGCGGCGGATACATGTCCAGCATCACGGCCTGGGACAGCGGCCCCAGCGCGGCGCCGAAAATGCCCTGTACGATGCGGAAGATCACCATCTGCTCCAGCGTCTGCGAGGCGCCGCAGAGGATCGAGGCCAGCGTGAACCCCCCGATGCAGGTGATGATGAGGTTCTTCTTGCCGAAGCGCGCCGCCAGCCAGCCCACCGGCGCGGTCATGATGGCGGCGGCGATGATGTAGGAAGTGAGCACCCAGGTGATCTGGTCGCGGCTGGCCGACAATTCGCCCATCATGTAGGGCAGCGCGACATTGACGATGGTGGTGTCGAGCGCCTGCATCAGCACGCCGGCCATCGAGCCGAACAGCACCGCCCATTCCGCAAGCCTGCTGTCATAGGCATGCGCGGCGTGCGACTGATGCGTGGCGGAACTCATCCCCTGCCCGGTTCCTATTCGTTCAACAGCCGCTGCCAGCGGCGCTTGCCTGTATCCATGCTCACCACCGTGCTCATGCCCGAACGCAGCGGCACCTGGCAGTTCGATTTGCCGATGGCGATACGGGCGGGAATGCGCTGCACCACCTTCACCCAGTTGCCGCTGCCATTCTCAGCCGGCAGCGCCGAGAAGGCGGAATCGCTGCCCGCGCTGAGTGATTGCAGGTGGCCCTGCCAGTGGCAGCCGGGATAGGTGTCGATGGTGATGTCGGCCGGGGCACCTTCCTGCAGGTAGCGCAGGTCGGTTTCCTTCATGTTGGCGTCGATCCAGAGCTTGTCGCCGATCAGGCCGACGGCGCTGGTGGTGGTGAAGGCGCTCATGGCCGAGATCACCAGCGTGCCGGGCTGCAGCGAATCCACTTCGCTGACGATGCCGGTGAAGGGCGCGCGCACCACGGTGTGATCGAGCTGGCGCTGCGCCTCGGCCACAGCGGCCTGGGCCTTGCGATAGTCCGGCGTTTGCGCGGCGGGCATGTCGGCGCGGCCGCCCAGCCTGGCCAGGGTGGTGGCGGCGGTCTGCTGCAGCGAGGCCAGCGTCGCCTGCGACGACAGCAGCCCGGCGCGGGCGGTATCGAGCTGGATCGGGGCGATGGCGTTGTCCTTCACCAGCGCCTCGTAGCGGGCCAGCGTGACGCGGCTGACATTGACCTGCGCCTGCTGCGCGGCGATCTGGGCCAGCGCGGCGCGATACTGGGCGCGAATGCTTTCCACGTCCTGCACCGTGCCGGCCAGGTTCGCCTGGGCGTTCTCCAGCGCGATCTCGAACGGCCTGGCATCGAGGGTGAAGAGGACGTCGCCCGCCTTCACCGCCTGGCCTTCCTTGACGTTGACCGTCTGCACCAGGCCCGACACATCGGTCGAGACCATCAGCTTGTTGGAATGGATATAGGCGTCGTCGGTGCCGACATAGCGCCCGCCGATGAGATAGAAGAAGGCGGAGACGCCGAGCACCAGCGTCACACCGCCCAGCATCAGGACACGGCGCAGCAGCTTGCGGCGCGCCTCGGTGCGGGCCTCGTCGCGGGCAATTTTGGGGACATATCCGGAGGAAATGGCAGACATTCTATTCTCCCGCAGCAGCGGCTTTTTCGGCTGCGGTTTCCAAGATCAGCTTGTTCTTCATGTGCAGAAGCACTTCCAGCATCGTCTCGACCGCCTTGGGATCGAGTTCGCCGGTCAGAAGGCCGGTGAGTTCGTTCTTGTAGGCCTCGATGGCGTCCAGGACCGGGGCGGCAGCCGCCAGCAGGTGCAGGCGGCGAACGCGACGGTCGGACGGATCGGGACGGCGCTCGATCATGCCGCGCGCTTCCAGCCGGTCCACCAGGCGGCCCACGGTGATGGGCTCCACCTCGCAGAGCGCCGCCATCTCGTTCTGGGAAATGCCGGGCTGGCGCGACAGGCGCACGAGGATGACGCCCTGGGCGCGGGTCATGCCGTAACGGCGCGCCCATTGGTCGAAGCGGGTGCGCTGCATGCGGGCGACGTCATGCAGGACGACAAGAAGGTCGCGGTCGAGGTTCATGCCCGGAATAGATAAGCCACGTTATAATAACGCACAAGACAGTCAGCCAAATAAAATAAGCCCTGTCATCATCGTGGTTTTGGCCGGAATACTCGGGTTTTGACAGTGTCCGCAAAAAAGAAGGGCGGCCACACGGGCCGCCCTTGCAATTGCGTACTTCGCCAGTCCATCAACTTTGTACAGACTGGCGAAGGTTCGCGGGGGATTTACTGACCACCACCCTGGATGGCCTTCCAGCTCGCCTGGATCGCCGCAACAGCGTTGTCGGGCAGCGGGACATAGTCGAGGCCGAGCGCCAGGTTGTCGCCCTCGGCAAAGCTCCACTTGAAGAACTTCAGGGCAGCGGCCGTGGCGGCCTGATCGTTCGGGTTCTTGTAGAGCAGGATATAGGTCGTGGCGGTGATCGGCCACGCACCAGCACCGGCCTGGTTGGTCAGGATGATGTAGAAATTGTCCTTGGCCGCAGCGTCCCAGTTGGCGGTCTGCGCCGCCGTGCGGAAGGCTTCAACCGTGGGCTCAACCGTCTTGCCTTCGCGGTTGATCAGCTTCACGTGGCTGAGCTTGTTCTGCTTGGCATAGGCATATTCCACATAACCGATCGAACCGCCGATCTGGGCGACGTTGCCGGCAACGCCTTCGTTGCCCTTGGCGCCGATGCCGACAGGCCAGTCGATGGCCGTGTCCGCGCCGACATCGCTCTTCCACGACGCGCTCATCTGGCCGAGATAGGTGGCGAAGATGAAGGTGGTGCCCGAACCGTCCGAACGATGGACGACGGTGATGGCGCGGCCCGGCAGGTTCACGCCCGGGTTCAGCTTCTTGATCGCCGCATCGTCCCAACGGCCGATCTTGCCTTCGAAGATCGCCGCCAGCGTCGCGCCGTCCAGCGTCAACTGACCGGGACGAATGCCCGGAACGTTGATCACCGGCACGACGCCGCCAATCACGGTGGGAAACTGGGCCAGGCCGGAAGCATTCAGCTCCTTGGTCGTCAGCGGCTTGTCGGTGGCGCCGAAGATGACCGTCTTGGCCTTGATCTGCGCGATGCCGCCGCCGGAACCGATCGACTGGTAGTTCAGGCTGTCGCCCGAGGCGCCCTTATAGACCGACGCCCACTTGGCGTAGATCGGGAACGGGAAGCTGGCGCCGGCGCCAGTGATGACCGCCGCCAT
>CANHNJ010000032.1 GCA_947462105.1 Alphaproteobacteria bacterium | reverse complement strand
TGACCTGCCCGGTTCTTTTTGTACCAAGCGAATTGATAGAAACTGGCTTGGAAAGGATCTTGGACATGCCGAAGAAGAGACCGACGCCGGAGCAGATTGTGCTGCTGCTGCGGCAGATAGAGGTTGCGACGTCTCAGGGTAAATCGATAGCGATTGCGTGCCGGGAGGCCGGGATACCCAACCGCTTTTTGATGAAGATGCGCGGGCATGGCGGGATTTATTCACCGACATCCTTGCGGCAGTTGGCCGCGATGCTCCACTAGACGCATTTTTGCAAGAATTTGATCTTCGTTCAACGGAGCCGCCGCTCAAGGCGGGGGTGATCCCCTTGCTCACAATTCATGGGTCGAAGGGCAAGGAGTTTGATCACGTTTATCTTGCTGGGTTGGCGGAAGATGTGCTCCCTTCATTTCAGAGCAAGCGCCAGGGTGACCAGAGCCCTCAGATGGAAGAGGAGCGGCGCAATTGCTTCGTGGCGATTACTCGCTGCAAGGATACACTGACGCTCTCGCGGGCCGCCTCGTATGGTGGTTGGTCCAAAGCTCCGTCCCGGTTTTTGCGAGAGATGGATATTCTTAAGACCTAGATTCGGGACAGACAGGTCCAATGCGGTGCACGCATTTTGCACACATTTCGGGGATGCAACGGTTCCGATTGGGAGGCCTTGATTCCGATCAGCCGGTGAACGACTGGCTATCTCAGGCTATCTCCGGGATTCACATATTCTGCTCCCGTCATCCAGCTATAATTGCCCTCAACGGAACTGCTGTCGCTTCTCCGTTCAAGGTCCGCGCGATTTGACCCGCGACGTGATCGGCTGCTGAAATGAGCGCCCGATCAGGAACGTGCGCGTAACGCGCTGTTACGCTGGAGCCGCGATGCCCTAACAATCCAGCTATGCTCCACTAATCCAGCCCAGATGCTGTGCCAAATGTTCTGACGACGGACAATTGGACACTGTTCATTTTGGAAACTGAACACTGTTCATTTTAGAAATTTAACAGAAACCCTCGAAAACAGGCACCTAGATCTAGGCAATATTTCAATGAAATCAGACACTTATCTGGACTCTAAAATAAACGGATCGTAAACGGATTTATAAAGAGTGCGTTTAACCCCATAGAATATCGCTTTGGATATAGCACCGTCACTTGCCAAGGTTAAGGTCGACGGTTCGAATCCGTTCGCCCGCTCCAGTCAAACCAACAAAATCAATGGCTTATCCGGTCAAACTCGCAACGGGTGTGGCTGGCTTTGAGCAGGGGTTTGGGTCCCGCGCCACATGGTCGCCAGCGCACCCGTGAGCGCGAAGGCCGCAAGCGCAGCCAGGCGCTTCCTGTTCGCCTGCAGCAGCGGGCCGGGTCCCGTTTTCTACCCTGCGCCGGCGCGCTGATGCATGCGCACCATCATTTCGACGTTCCGTGCGATGCGAGTTGTGAGCAGCGCTACCATCTCGGTTTCAGCGGCGGTTCTTGCGGGGCCAACCGCCATGCGTTCCATTTTCTTACCAATGGATTTCGCGTGCGATTCGTTCGCGCGTATCGCCGTGTGCGCGGGCGGGTATTGCAGACTGGCTTCCAGTGCCGAACGTTAGCGAGCGGTAAATAGTTGATATGCAAGGAAAAGTGGAACCCAACGGCGTTCTGTGCCTTAAAGCGGCATGGAAACTGCAAAAGCCCGGCAAACCGTCCTGATTGTTGAAGACGAAGTGCTGATCCGCATGTCATCCGCCGCAACGCTGGAAGATGCCGGTTTTCGCATCCTGGAAGCCGGCAGCAGCGCCGAAGCCCTGCAGATACTGGCCGCGAACAAGGACATAGATATCCTGATGACGGATGTGCGCCTGCCCGGCGAGATTGATGGCCTGGATCTTGTTGCACTGGTTCACCGCGTCCACCCGGATATTCGCGCCATCGTGGTCTCGGGCAATACCTCCGCCGAGGATGCCAGCAACGCCGGTGCCATCGGATTTTTGCCCAAGCCATACATGGCGCATTCGCTGGTGCGCGCCGTGAATGAGCTCATCGCGCGCAACTTTACGCCACGCGGCGACGCCGCCGCCTGATTTCATGGGCCTGTTTACGGCTTTGTGCCGTGCGGCCATCGCTTTTGCTATTACGCAGGAATAGGCCTAGCGTCGTTTTTTCTCGGGAAAACTGTCATGTCGGCATCGATCTTCGACAAGATCGAGGATGTGCGTTCGCTTGCGCAGATCGTCGTGGAGACGGTGCGCGAACCGCTGCTTGTACTGGATGACCGGCTGACGATCCTGGTCGCCAGCCATTCCTTTCACAAGACCTTCCAGATCGGCGCCGACGATACGCCGGGCAAGCAGCTCTTCTCGCTCGACAAGGGTGGTTGGGACATCCCGGCCCTGCATCTGCTGCTGGAAAAATCGCTTGTCGATAAGACCGTCGTGGAAGGCTTTTTGGTCGAGCAGGATTTCCCGCGCATTGGTCATCGCATCTTCCTGCTGCATGCCCGCAAGGTGCTGGGTACCGACCTTGGTCACTCCCTGATCCTGCTGGGCTTCGAGGACATCACCGAACGCCGCGCCATCGAACAGGAAAAGGCTGGCTTGCAGCTACGCACGGATGACCTTCTCAAGCAGAAGGAGATGCTGCTGCGGGAAATGCAGCATCGCATCGTCAACAGCCTGCAGATCATCGCCAGCATCCTGATGCTGAAAGCCCGCGCCGTGACCTCCGAGGAAACGCGCCAGCACCTGCAGGATGCCCATCGCCGCGTCATGTCGGTGGCGGCGGTGCAGGAGCATCTGCACAGTTCCGGCCGTGCCGACATGATCGAGATCGGTCCGTATCTGGAAAAGCTTTGCTCTTCCCTGGCGGAATCGATGATCGGCGAGAGCCGCCCGGCGACCATCGAAGTCCTTGCCGATACGGGCTTTGCGCTGTCGGCCGATGCCGTCAGCCTGGGCCTGATCGTCACCGAGCTGGTTATCAATGCGCTCAAATACGCCTTTCCGGATCAGAGCAAGGTTGCCACCGTTACGGTGCGTTACGAGGCGAACGGGACGGATTGGAAGCTGTCGGTTTCCGACAATGGCATCGGGCGCTCCGAAAATAGTGGTCCGCCCATCAAGGGCGGCCTGGGTACAAGCCTGGTCAAGGCGCTGGCACAGCAGCTGGATGCCAAGGTCGAAACCGCCAGCAGTCCGGCAGGCATGCGTGTTTCCGTTACCCATGCCACGTTTGTTTCGCGCAATGCGGCCTGAAGCATGAAGGGCTGGCCATTTTCTGCACAGCCGCCAAAGGCGAACCGGCCACTGGAAAGTGCCCTGGAATATCGCGGCTACCATTTTGAAGAAAAGCAATTGATGGTGGGATGGCAAATTACCATCCGGCAGAACGACGTCTTTGTTCTGAACGGCATGGTTTCAGCAGAGCGCAGTGCTGCTTTGGCGGACGCCCGGGCCCATGTTGATGCACGGATTGCCCGGGCATGACCATGACCCGGATTCCGACCGCGCTGGAGTTGAGCGCCGGCGAACTCATCCTTCTGCGCAATATCGTGGCGGAAGGGTTCAAGCCGAACAGGCAAGCCTCGCAGCGGGACATTGCGCACCTTGTAGCGCTGCAATTGATCCAAAGCGCGATGGGCGGCCTGATGGCGACCCCGGCGGGCCGCATCGTGGCGCGGCTTTAACGCCGCAACAGGCATTTGCCCTTGGGCGCAAAGCGTGGAAAATCCTTGGCAGCAGCGCAGGCATCGCCGGGGGATTTGCATGACCACGACACCGCCGGGCACACAGGCCCTGCACCATCACATCCGGCGGATGGGCGGGCGCGACCCGCATGAGGCGCACCGCGTCGCCACCCCGCTGGAACTGCTGTTCGACCTCACTTTTGTCATCGCCTTCGGGCTGGCGGCGGCCCAGTTCTCGCATGCGCTGGCGGCGGGCCATGCCGGGGCGGGCCTGCTGGGCTTCGGCTTTGCCAGCTTCGCCATCTGCTGGGCCTGGGTGAATTTCTCGTGGTTCTCGTCGGCCTACGACACCGACGACTGGATCTTCCGTCTCACCACCATGTTGCAGATGATCGGCGTGCTGGTGCTGGCGCTGGGCCTGCCGCGCATGTTCGCCTCGATCGAGCATGGCGCCCATCTCGACAATACCATCATGGTGCTGGGCTATGTCATCATGCGCGTGGCGATGGCGTCGCAATGGCTGCGCGCCGCGCGGCAGGACCACGCCCGCCGCCGCGCCTGCCTGACCTATGCCGCCGCCATCGCCATCGCCCAGCTTGGCTGGGTGTTCCAGATCGTGTTCGATTTTTCGCTCGCCATCTCGATGCTGCTGGCCACCATCCTCACCCTGATCGAGATGGCGGGACCGGTCATTGCCGAACGGGTCATGGGCGGCACGCCCTGGCACGCCCATCATATCGCCGAACGCTACAGACTGTTCGCCATCATCGCCCTGGGCGAAGGCGTGGTCGGCACGGTGGCAACCCTGTCGGCGGCGTTGGAGAAGCAGGGCTGGACGCTGGACACGGCGCTGGTCGGGCTGGCGGGAACCGGCCTCACCTTCGGCATGTGGTGGGTCTATTACATGCTGCCTGCGGCGGCGGTGCTGCATGCCCACCGGGTGCGCTCCTTCGTCTGGGGTTACAGCCAGATGCTGGTGATCACCGCTATCGTCGCCACCGGCGCGGGGCTGCATGTCGCGGCTTATTATATCGAGGGCGAGGCCCATGCCGGTCCGCTGGCCGCCGTGCTCAGCGTTGCCGCGCCGGTGGGCCTCTATCTCGGGCTGATCTATGCCACTTATTATTATCTCGTCCGGCGCTTCGATACGCTGCACCTCTGACTGCTGGGCGGCACCGCTGCCGTGGTGGTGCTGGCCGTCGCCGCAGCGCTGTCGGGCGTGAGCATGGCGCTGTGCCTGGTGATCCTGATGCTGGCGCCCGCCGTCACCGTGGCCGGATATGAGATACGCGGGCACCGCCACCAGGCCGAGGCGCTTGCGCGCGATGGCTCTGCGATGCTGGACTGACGGCAGCGCCGCCAGAGCGCGCCACAGGGGGAAACATGGAACTGGACCGCCGCACGCTTCTGACCGCCAGCGCTGCCGTCACCGGCACGGGATTGCTGCCGGGCACTGTCATGGCGCAGGCACAACCGGCACTGGTCGCGCCAGCGCCCGTGCCGCCGGTGACACAGACCCTGGCGCGCTATCTGGTCGCCGCGAAATTCGAAGACCTGCCCGCCACGGTGCGCAAGGAAGCCGCGCGCAGCTTCCTCAACTGGATGGGCGTGGCGGTGGGCGGTGCACGCCATGAGACGGTGGATCACACCATCGCCGCCCTGGCGCCGTTCAGCGGCAAGCCCGAAGCCACCATCCTGGGCCGCCGCGAGAAACTCGATATCCTCAATGCCGCGCTGGTCAACGGCATCAGCTCGCACATCTTCGATTATGACGACACCCATCTGAAGACCATCATCCATCCTGCCGGTCCCGTCGCGTCTGCCATCCTGGCGCTGGCGCAGCACCGCAAGATCAGCGGGCGCGATTTTCTGGGTGCGCTGGTGCTGGGGATCGAAACCGAATGCCGCATCGGCAACGCTATATATCCCAGCCATTACGACCTGGGTTGGCACATCACCGGCAGCTGCGGCATGTTCGGCGCCGCCGCCGCGTCAGGAAAATTGCTGGGCCTGAACGAACAGCAGATGGCCTGGGCGCTGGGCATCGCCGCGTCGCAGCCGGTGGGACTGAAAGTCCAGTTCGGCACCATGACCAAGAGCTTCCATCCCGGCCGCGCCGCCCAGAACGGCCTGACGGCGGCGCTGTTGGCGGCGAGAGGCTACACCGCCGCCGAGAATGCGCTGGAAGGCCGCGACGGTTTCGCCCAGGCGGCCGCGCGGGCGGTGAAGTGGAGCGAAGTCACCGAAGGGCTGGGCAGCCGCTATGAAGCGGCGCTCAATACCTACAAGCCGTTCGCGTGCGGCATTGTCAGCCATCCCGGCATCGATGCGGCGATCCAGTTGCGCAGCGAGAATAAACTTACGGCAGACCAGATCGAAAGCGTGATCCTGCGCGCCAACCCGCTGGTGCTGTCGCTGATGGGCAAGGATGAACCGCAGGCCGGGCTGGAAGGAAAGTTCAGCATCTATCACTGCATCGCGGTCGGGCTGATCCACGGCGCGGCGGGCGAGCGCCAGTTCCAGGATGCGGTGGTGCGCGATCCCGTCGTGGTGGCGCTCAGGCGCAAGGTGCGGGTGCAGACCGACGCGTCGGTGGCGACGCAGAAATGCGATCTCACCGTCACCTTGAAAGATGGCCGCACCCTGACGCGCCATATCGAGAGCGCCATCGGCAGCGTCGACCGGCCACTCAGCGACGCGGCACTGGAAGCCAAGTTCTCCGACCTGGCTGAGGGCATCCTACCCCGTGCCCAGACGGCGCGGCTGATGCAGTTGTGCTGGGGAATCGCCGACGCGCCGGACGCCGGGGCGGTGGCGCTGGCCGCCGCTGCCGCCGGGTAATTTCGCATGCGCAATATCGGCTTGCCCGGCCCGGCAGCTTCTCCCTGCCGGAAAGTCTTGCGATGGCTGGATTTTCGGCGGCGATCTGTGTAACAGCCGGGCATGGATTTTCTACCCGAAGATTGGCAGGACGCGATTCTGCTGGGCCGCGTCGATCTTGGCGAAGGCCCGACCCCGATCCTGGTCCACAAGGGCGAGGTGTTCGACGTCTCGGCCACCGCCCCCACCGTGTCGGCACTGCTCAACGCCTGGGATGGCACCATCCCGAAGGGCAAATCGCTGGGCCCGCTCGACGCTTTTGACTTCAAGCCGCAGTGGGAAGGCGACACGCGCCTGCTCGCGCCCGTCGATCTGCAATGCGTCAAGGCGGCGGGCGTGACCTTTGCCGTTTCGGCGGTGGAACGGGTGATCGAGGAACGCGCCCGTGGTGATGCCGGCAAGGCCGCCGCCATCCGCGCCGATCTCACGGCGCGCGTCGGCGCTGATATCCGCGCGGTCAAGCCGGGCAGCGGGGACGCCGCCAAGCTCAAGGCCGTGCTGATCGCTGACGGTTTCTGGTCGCAATATCTGGAAGTCGCCATCGGCCCCGATGCCGAGGTCTTCACCAAGGCGCCGGTGCTGGCAGCGGTGGGCTGGGGTGCGGAAATCGGCATCCGCTCCAATTCCACCTGGAACAACCCCGAGCCGGAAGTGGCGATCGTCTGCGACGCCAGGGGCCGCCTGCTGGGCGCGATGCTGGGCAACGATGTCAACCTGCGCGACTTTGAAGGCCGTAGCGCCTTGTTGCTGGGCAAGGCGAAGGACAACAATGCCTCGGCGGCGCTGGGTCCGTTCATCCGCCTTTTTGATGAGAAGAGCTTCACGCTGGATCATGTGCGCCAGGCGGTAATCGAGATGACGGTCCAGGGCACCGACAATTACCGGCTGGAAGGCACCAACACGATGGGTGAGATCAGCCGCGATCCCACCGATCTGTGCGCCCAGGTGATGAGCGAGCACCAGTATCCCGACGGCTTCTGTCTTTATCTGGGGACCCTGTTTGCCCCCACCCAGGACCGGGACGATCCGGGCCGGGGCTTCACCCACAAGGTCGGCGACGTCGTGCGGGTCTCCAACCCCAAGCTGGGGGTGCTGGAAAACCGGGTGGTTTATTCCAAATCGGCCCCGCCCTGGACCTTTGGCGTCGGCGCCCTGATGGCCAACCTTGCCAAACGCGGGCTGCTGAAGGCGTAATGCCGCCACTTTGACGGCATGCCCTTACCGCGTGGTAATCCATGCCCAAGATGCATGACCCGGCCCCGGCGGGACGGGTTGTCTTGTCAGACAATTCGACTAAGTACAGCGGACTCTTGAACCCGGAGGCTTTCCCATGACGGCGCAAAAACTCACCCATTTCATCGGCGGCAAGGAAGTCTCTGCCGCCACCCCGCTGGAGAGCCTCAATCCCTCCAATACCGGCGAAGTGATCGCCACTTTCCCGGAAGGCACGGCGGAAGACGTCAATGACGCCGTCGCAGCGGCGCGCAAGGCGCAGCCGGGCTGGGCCGCGTCCTCGCCGGAAGTGCGCTCCGACATTCTCGACAAGGCGGGCAGCCTGATCCTTGAGCGCCGCGAGGCCATCGGCAAGCTTCTGGCCCGTGAAGAAGGCAAGACCCTGCCGGAAGCCATCGGCGAGACCGCCCGTGCGGGCCGCATCCTGAAATATTTTGCCGGTGAGGCGCTGCGCCGCCACGGCCAGAACCTGGAATCCACCCGCCCCGGCGTCGAAGTGCAGACCTATCGCGAAGCGGTAGGCGTGTACGGCCTGATCACGCCGTGGAATTTCCCCATCGCCATTCCCGCCTGGAAGCTGGCCCCGGCGATCGCCTTCGGCAATTCCGTGGTGCTGAAGCCCGCCAATCCCACGCCCGCCACCGCGCATGCGCTGATCTCGGTGCTGCATGAAGCGGGCCTGCCCGCCGGTGTCGTCAACATGGTGCTGGGTCGCGGCAATGTCGGCGACGCCATCGCCAAGCATCCCGACGTCAATGGCGTCTCCTTCACCGGCAGCCAAGCTGTCGGCTCCAAGGTGGCCGCTGCCGCCGTGGCGCGCCAGGCGCGTGTGCAGCTGGAAATGGGCGGCAAGAATCCGCTGGTGGTGATGGACGATGCCGAGTTCGACCGCGCCGTGCAGATCGCGGTGGATGGCGGCTATTTCGCCACCGGCCAGCGCTGCACCGCTTCCAGCCGCGTGTTTGTGCAGGAAGGCATCTATGACAAGTTCATCGCCGCCGTCGCCGAACGCGCCAAGGCGCTGAAGGTGGGCGATGCGCTCGATCCCGCCACCCAGATGGGCCCGGCCGTCACCGACAGCCAGCTCGCGGGCAATTTGAAGTATGTCGATATCGCCCTCAAGGAAGGCGGCCGCCTGCTGGCCGGTGGCGCCGAAGGCCTCAAGCTGGCCAACCCCGGCTATTACATGAGCCCGACCCTGATCGTGGACACCAAGGCCAGCGACACCATCAACCAGGAAGAGGTCTTCGGCCCCGTCGTCTCGGTGGTGAAGTTCAAGACCTATGACGAGGCGCTGGATCTTTGCAACGCGGGCAATTTCGGCCTGTCCGCCGGCATCGTCACCACCAGCCTGAAGCATGCGCGCCATTTCCAGCGCAACATCAAGGCGGGCATGGTGATGATCAACCTGCCGACGGCGGGCGTGGATTATCATGTGCCGTTCGGCGGCACGCGCGGTTCGTCCTATGGCCCGCGCGAGCAGGGTTTCTCGGCGGTGGAGTTCTACACCACCATCAAGACGGCCTATTCATTTTCATAGTGTCATGGCCCGCCAGCGAGCATAGCGAGCGCGAGCGGGCCATCCAGTTTTAGTGCCGCAGTCGCTGTAGAAACTGGATGGCCCGGGCAAGCCGAGCCATGACAAAATTAAGCGAAGGCCCCGGTTCACGCCGGGGCTTTTTTGTTGAACCATGCACAGGCCCTGCTCCCCTTTTTGCGCGAAGCGCATAAAAAGGGGGAGGTGCCGTAGCAGCGCTTGCGCTGCGAAGGCGGAGGGGGTTAATCCAAACGATGGCTTCACCGCTTCTGCATCTCACCGACATCAAGCTGAGTTTCGGCAATACCCAGTTGCTGGATGGGGCGGAACTGTCGGTGGGCCCGCGCGACCGGCTCTGCCTGGTGGGGCGCAACGGCTCGGGCAAATCGACCCTGCTCAAGATCGCCGCCGCCATGATCGAGGCGGATAGCGGCAACCGCTTTGCCCAGCCCGGCGCCACCATCCGCTACCTGGCCCAGGAGCCGGACCTGTCCGGCTATGCCAGCACCCGCGAATATGTCGAGGCGGGGCTGGTGGAAGGCGATGATCCCAACCGCGCGTTCTACCTGCTGGGTTCGCTGGGCCTGACCGGCGACGAAAATCCCGCCACCCTGTCGGGCGGCGAAGCCCGCCGCGCCGCGCTGGCGCGCGTGCTGGCGCCGCGCCCCGATGTGCTGCTGCTGGACGAGCCCACCAACCATCTCGACCTGCCTGCCATCGAATGGCTGGAAAGCGAACTCGCCGGCATGGCGGGGGCGCTGGTGCTGATCAGCCATGACCGCCTCTTCCTGGAAACCCTGTCGCGCACCACGGTGTGGCTGGATCGTGGCCGCTCGCACCGGCTGGAAAAAGGCTTCAGCCATTTCGAGCTCTGGCGCGACGAGAAGCTGGCGGAAGAGGAATTGCAGCGCCACAAGCTGGAACGCCGCATCGCCGAGGAAGAACATTGGGTGCGCTATGGCGTCACCGCGCGGCGCAAGCGCAATGTCGGGCGGCTTGAAAGACTGCGCGGCATGCGCACCGAGCGGCGCGAACAGTTGCGCAGCCTGGGCAACGTGAAAATGGAAGCGGCCGAAGGTGGCACCGGCGGCACCAAGGTGATTGACGCCAAGGGCATCGCCTTTTCGTATGGCGCGCGCGAAATTGTGCAGGACTTCAGCCTGCGGGTCCATCGCGGCAACCGTATTGGCGTGGTGGGGCCGAACGGCGTCGGCAAGACGACGCTGCTCAAGCTGCTGCTGGGTGAGCTGCAGCCGGACAAGGGCAATGTGAAGCTGGGGCAGGGCCTGCAGATCGCCCAGCTCGACCAGAGCCGAGCCACGCTGCATCCCGAACAGTCGCTGGCCGCCGCCGTCACCGACGGCAGCGGCGACATGGTGATGGTGGCGGGCAAGCCACGCCATGTGATGAATTACCTGCAGGACTTTCTCTTCACGCCACAACAGGCCCGCACGCCGGTGAAGGTGCTGTCGGGCGGCGAACGGGCACGGCTGCTGCTGGCCAAGCTGTTCGCCACGCCGTCTAATTTTCTTGTGCTGGACGAGCCCACCAACGATCTCGATCTGGAGACACTCGACCTGCTGGAAGAAGTGATCGCCGACTATCCCGGCACCGCCCTGATCGTCAGCCATGACCGCGATTTCCTCGACCGGGTGGCGACCCAGATCGTGGCGGCAGAAGGCGATGGCCGCTTCGTGGAATATGCCGGCGGTTATGCCGACATGCTGATGCAGCGCGGCGTCCCGGAACCGGCAAAGGCGAAAACGCCCAAGAAGCAGGCGGTGGAGCGGCCCCGGAAAGACCGCCCCGCCAAGATGAATTTCAACGACACCCACGCCCTGAAGGTGCTGCCCGAAAAGATCGCGGCAGCGGAGCGCGAGATCGCCGGGCTTGAGGAAAAGCTTGCCGATGCGGCGCTTTACAGCCGCGACCCTGCCAAATTCGCGGAAATCTCCGGCAAGGTGGCCATGTTGCGGACCCAGAAGGATGCCGACGAGGAACGCTGGCTGGCGCTGGAAATGGTGCGCGAGCAACTGGAAAGCTAACGGCTGCGCCGCTCAGGGCTTGGCTTCGGCCCTGTCGGCTGTGGCCCAGCGCGCCAGCCAGTCGGCGATGCCCTGCGGCGTCATCTTGGTGGCATTGGCCAGCACCGTCACGCTGCCCGCATTCACCAGCTCACCATCCGGCGTTACCACCAGCACGGACGGTACGCCTTCCAGCCGCCCGGTGATGCCGAAGCGGGCCGGGATCTGCAGGTTGCGATCAAACCGTCCCACATCCACCGCCACGACCTCGTAATTCTTTTCCAGGAACGGCTTCAGGTCGGGCAGCGCCATCACGTTTGCCAGCACGATGCAGTCGGGGCACCAGTTGCCGCCCAAATCGATCAGCACGCGCTTGCGACTCTGCTTCGCCCGGGCAAAGGCGGCGTCCACGGCAGCACTGGCATCGGCTTTCTCGTCATAAGGCGCGGTAATCGTGACTGGCACCCTGGCCAGGTCCTGCACGGCCAGATGCGGTGCGGTGCGGGACGGCAGCAGGAACCATCCGGCCGCCAGCAACGCCACAAGCCCCAGCACCCCCACCGTCAGGCGCAGCGTCCGGCTCATGCCGCCGTCTTCTCGTTCATCAGGCCCCGGCCTTCCAGCAAAGCCGCGATGCGCGGGTCGCGGCCGCGGAAGGCGCGATAGGCCTCGGCAAAGTCGCGCGTGCCGCCGGACGAATAGACATATTCATACAGCCGCGCCGCGACGGCAGGGTCGAAGACGTCGCTGGTTTCCTGGAAGGCGCGGAAGCCGTCGGCATCCAGCACTTCGGCCCAGAGATAGGCGTAATAGCCCGCCGCATAGCCGTCGCCGCCGAAGATGTGGCCGAAATGGCGGGCGGCATGGCGGGGCGCGATCTCTTCGGGCATGGCAATGCGCGCCAGCGCGCGGGCCTGCACGGTGTCGGCGTCGCGGATGTCGCCGCCGCAATGAAATTCCATGTCGATGAAGGCGCTGGCGAGGAATTCCACCGTGGCGAAACCCTGGTTGAAATTGCGCGCCGCCAGCAGCTTGTCCAGCAGGGCGCGCGGCATGGCTTCGCCCGTCTGATGATGGACCGCGAAGCGCGACAGGATTTCCGGCTGCTCCAGCCAGTGTTCATAAAGCTGTGACGGCAGCTCGACGAAATCGCGCGCCACATTGGTGCCGGACAGGCGCGGGAACACGACCTGGCTCAGCAAGCCATGCAAGGCATGGCCGAATTCATGAAACAACGTGCGGGCATCGTCGAACGACAGCAGGAAGGGCTCGGCCTTGGTGAAGTTGCAGTTGTTGAGGATGATCGGCAGCACCTCTCCCTCCAGCTGGTGCTGGTCGCGCAGCGATGACATCCAGGCGCCGCCCTGCTTGGACGGCCGCGCGAAATAGTCGCCATAGAACAGCCCGATGGTCTTGCCCGCGCGCAGCACTTCCCACACCCGCACATCGGGGTGATAGACCGGAATGTCGCCACGCGGCCGGAACGAAACGCCGAACAGCTTGCCCGCCGTGAAGAAGGCCGCCTCGATAATGCGATCCAGCGCGAAATAGGGGCGCAAGACGCTCTCGTCGAAATCATAAAGCCGCGCCCGCAGCTTTTCGGCGTAATGGCGCCAGTCCCAGGGGGCGAGGCGAAAGTTCGCGCCTTCCTCGGCCACCAGCGCCTGCAACGCGTCGCGTTCGGCCAGGGCGCGGGCACGGGCCGGTTCCCAGACTTCTTCCAGCAGGGCGCGGGCGCTGGCCGTCGTCCCGGCCATGGAATCGTCCAGCTTGAAGGCGGCGAAGGTCTCGTAGCCCAGCAGTTGCGCTTTTTCCTGCCGCAACGCCACCATCTGCGCAATCACGGGCGCATTATCCTTGCCGCGCGCGCTGAAGGCGCGGAACAGGGCTTCGCGCGCCGGGCGGTCTTCGGCGCTTTGCAGGAACTCCTCCACTTCGGAGCGCGACAGCGTCACCGCATAAGCGGTGTCCAGTCCGCGTTCCTGCGCCGTGGCGGCCGCCGCCGCCCGCTGGGCCTCCGACAGGCCTGCCAGCTGGTGTTCCTGCAGCGGCAGCGCCGTGGCCTGCTCGTCGGCCAGCACGTTCTGCGAGAATTGGGTCGCCAGCGTCGCCAGCGTTTCGCCGATGGCGGCAAAGCGGGCGCGGCTGTCGCCGTCCAGCGTGGCGCCGGCGCGGACGAAATCGAGGTGATAGCGTTCCAGCACGCGCATTTCTTCGGCGCGCAGGTTCGCGGTGGCGCGGGTGCGGTAAACCGCATCCAGCCGGGCAAACAGGGCGGCATCGAGATAGACCGCGTTCCAGTGCCGGGCCAGGCGCGGCGCCATCTCCAGCTCGATCGCCTGCAGCGCCGCGTTGGTGTTGGCGGATGCCAGGTTGGAAAAGACCAGCTCCACGCGCGTCAGCAAGGCGCCGCTCTTCTCCAGCGCCGTCACAATGTTGGCGAAGCTGGCGGGTGCGGGATCGCTGGCAATGGCCGCGATCTCGGCCTCATGCGCGGCCAGTGCTGCATCATAGGCGGGCGGGAAATGCTCTGGCTGCAGCGCCGCCAGCGGCGGCGCGGCAAAGGGCGCGGTCCAGGGGCTTAAAAGGGGATTTTCCATCCCTGCAATATAGCCTGCTTCAGCGAATTTCCCACACGATGGTCACATTGGCGCTGACACTTTCCTCGCCCGCCGCCACCGGCACGCTGTCTGCGGCCATCGCCATAATGCGGTACATGGGCCGGGGCGGCTCGCTGCTGCCGCCTTCGCTGATGGGCAGGATCTGCCCCAGCGCCACGCCCGCTGCGGCGGCATATTGCTGGGCGCGCAACCGCGCATCGGCCACGGCTTCGCTGCGCGCCTTGGCCAGCAGTGGCGCCGGCTCCTTGATGGAGAAGTTCAGGCCGTTCATCTGATTGGCGCCGGCCGCAACCAGCGCGTCCAGCGCCATGCCCACCTTGGTGATGTCTTCCAGGATGACATGCACCTGGTTGCTGACACGGTAGCCGGCCAGGCGGGGCGTTTCATTGGGTGTCCGGCTGCTATAGTTGGGCGAGACACTGAAGTTGCTGGTCTGGATGGTGCGGCGGGCGATGCCCTGCTTTTCCAGGGCCGCGAAGACCCGGTTCATGGCGGCGGTGTTGGCCGCCAGCGCGGCGGCGGCGGTGGGCGCTTCGGTGGTGACGCCGGCAGAGATGTCGGCCATGTCCGGCGGACCCTTGACGGTGCCGGTGCCGCTCATGGCGATGGTGCGGGGCGCGGGCATGGCGGTTTGCGCCGATGCCGCGCCGTTCAGGGCCAGGATCAGGACCAGTGCGCCGAAAGCGGATTTCATCATGGGGTTACCTTTGCAAATCGGGGCCATTCTAGACCGATCCGGGCGGCAAAATCGCGGCGGTTGCAAGGCGGTTTCGCGGGAACCGCCGCCCTGCTATAGCCTGCGCTGGTAAGGGCCTGTAGCTCAGTTGGTTAGAGCTGACCGCTCATAACGGTTAGGTCCCTGGTTCGAGTCCAGGCGGGCCCACCAACGTTTTGTTCTCCTGCGTTCGCCGACGTCGGTGATGAACCCACCACCGGTGGACTCGCCGAAAGTCCGCTTTGCGCCAATAGCGGACATAGAGGCTCAGAACCCCCCGATCCTCTTCCGCAGATGCAGGGAGCGGCGTGCGAGCTGCTAATGTGAAAGCAGAACCGGTAACCCGGGGTTGCGAATAACGCCGCGGCTGGCACCCCCAAGGAAGAACTCCTGAGCCCGACTATGGCCATAACAGCCCATGACAAGCATGCTGGCGTTTGCCTCTCTTGCATGTCCCAGCAGAAGGTCAGCAACAGGCCCCTTTCCTGCCGAAAGCTGGCATAGGCTGTAGGGAATTTTGTGCGCCGCGAAATATTTGTCGATATCGGCGGGAACGCTTGTCGTTTGTATATGCTTTTCGCCGAAGACGGTCACAACCTGGACCTCGCGCGCGCGCTTCAGCAAGGGCAGAGCGTCGGCCAGAGCGCGCGCCGCCTCGCGGCTATAATCCCAGGCAAGTACAACACGATCAATGGATTGAAACTGCCTACCCTCCGACGGCATAAGCATGACAGGTCGCTCGCTCTGGAAAATGATGGGCTCGATCCAGGAACGGTCGAAACTGTTGATTTCCGGCACCGGCAGAACCACCAAATCGTGAAGCCGCGCAAGATCAATCATGCTTGCAGGTGAGGCATAGAGCGTTGCCACGGCGCGACGTAGATCCAGCGCGGTACCGTATTCCTCCGATAACCTCTCTGACGCTGTACAGCTCGCAGCTGCGTTGAGACCGCTCTTGGTCACCAGCTCCTGCATCATGTGAGGGAAATCGAGCGGGAAGGCCCCCATAACCGCTGGCCAAGTGGCGCGGTCTGCGTCCAACTCGGAGACATGGACAGTCACTGCGGCGCCTAGGATTTCCGAGAGGCGAAAAGCGCTCGCGAGCGTTCGCTCCGGCACGCAATCAGGATAGGTTGAAACTGGTACGAGTATCTGTCGGATATCCATGCGGTGGCTACTTTCGCTTTGGGTGCATAAGATTCCAGCTCACGCCTAGAAGAGCGCCCATCCCAAATCCGATGATTGCCGTCGCCCCGACAAGAATTGAAGCTTGATGTACATCGAAAGGTGCAACTGGGATAGAAAGTCTGAGAAAATGGGCCCAAAGCATGAAATCCAGAAGCGGCTGCGCGCCTCCAGTTGCGACCAGTATGGCCCAGCCGGCGTGAAAGACGCCAAGCAACAAGCCGAGGGCAAATCCTGTCCTGACGGGGTCTGTTCGCAAGCCAACCTCTCACTGGACCACAAGCCATCTTGTCACGCGCGGCGGCAGATCAGTTGCGGCGGATCAATCCTAGAAAGAATTTGACGCAATATGATGGGGAATGAGCTCCACGATCGAATTGCAGGTCGAGAAATTCGGCCAGTTGTTTGAGACCTTCGATCCCATGCCGTTTCGGGAGCGCGACCTGGACCGCAATGCGGAGGAGTATATTGTCGATTGTGAGCGGCAGCTGCCACGGGGCAGTAAAATCCGGATATTGGTGCACATGCCGGCGGAGGAGGCCGCTCACGAGGA
>CANHNJ010000031.1 GCA_947462105.1 Alphaproteobacteria bacterium | reverse complement strand
CTAGCTTGCGACCTTCTAGGGCGTTGGTTTGTATCTATTATTGCTGTGCAGTAGGCGTTCATCTTCTGAAGCATGATTAGCTGAGAATGCGTTGGCGGCCCTTGACATGGAAGGGGTCACAGGTTCGATCCCTGTGCCGCCCACCACTTTTATAATAAAATTCAGATGGTTAGGCGCACACCTTCGGAGGCGCATAATTTTCGGCCAGGCCCCGATACCATACCGATACCGCAGTGGGGAAACTCAGAGGAACACCGAGATCGCCCTGACGTGCCTATGTGCGCCAGAGAAGATCGCTTCCACCAACCAGAATGCGGATGAAAGATTCCCCATAATCCTCGCTTTCTCGCGCTACCCGCAGGTAAGCCGACTGAAGCTTGGCCAAACGCCCTCCTGACCGGCTGCCGCCGGGGGAGCAACGACCCGCCGGTGGTGGTGGATTGCTGGCGCCTGCTGCCGCCGGACAGTGGCGGCATGCGCCTGGTCCATGTCGGCCAGGGCTGAAGCATAAGCCTGAAAGCAAAAGGCCCGGTTTGCACCGGGCCTCTCTTTTACTGGCCGCGACCGCCGCGCCCCGCCGGCGCAGGTGGCGCCGGGATGGTGCTGTCGGGCGTCATCGGCACCTTGGTAGTGCCGAACGGGAAGGGATATTCCGGCAGACGCTCTGGCAGCAGGAACTTGGCATAAGCGATACGGTTGTTGACCGAGACCAGTTGCAGGATTTCGCGGCCATCGCCCAGCGGGATCATGGTCTGGCTGTAGGCGTCGTTGACCGGGTTGTAGACGATGGGCGTCTCGATCAGGTGCCAGACGCCTTCGCCATTGTTGCGGTTGATCATCATGCCGTTGCCGATGCGGCCCACTTCATAGCGCAGGATCGAGCGGCCGGTGACCAGCAATGTGCCATTGGCCCCGCCATAGGGCGACCAGGCGATATAGGGCGTGCCATTGGCATATTGCCGCCAGCGATCCTGGATGAAAGTGCCATAGTCATCGGTCTTGCCCCAGTTGAGGCCGTCATCCGATGTGCGGAAATGGGCCAGGTTACTGCGTGGCTCCAGCGCCACGCCCGGCTTGCCCACCACTTCATACGACATGAAGTATTTGCCCCTGGCGTTCTTCGTCACCACCGCCATGCCGGGACGGGTCAGGCCGTCGCCGATGGCGACGTCGCGTATGGCAGGGCCCCAGGTACGGCCGCCATCGGTCGAAACCTTGTGCTCCAGCAACTGGCTGAAGCCTTCTTCCTTGTGGCCTTCGTTGGAAATGTAGGCGACGAGGCGGCCCTGCGCGTCTGCGAACAGGAAGGGCTCCCAGACCGGGTTCTGGATCGACAGGCCGGACCGGTTCACCGCGTCATAGCGGCCGATACCGCCCGCCGAGATCACGCCCAGCGGCTGCCAGGTGCGGCCGCCATCGGTGGAGGCTGCGGCTTCCAGCGTGCGGCGCGTGGTGCCCGGTGTCGCGGGGGCGGTGCCTGCCGCCATGATGGTGCCGGCGGGGAATTCGCCCATCTTCACCGGCAGCTCATAGAGCGCGGGCTGGCCGTTGATGTTGGGCACCGAGGACAAAAAGGTCCAGCTCTCGCCATTGTCGGTGCTGCGATAGATCGGCAGCGGACCGCGACGGCCGAAGGTGAGCAGCAACTGGCCCCGGCCCTGCGCATACTGCTTGAGCTGTAAGACGCGCGGGTAGGAAGCGCCCAGCGCCGGATCGGAATCCACGAAGCCGATCTTGGAGGAATATTGTGTACGCAACGGTGCGCTGAGTTGTTCCGCCGGGTTGCCCGGTACGTTGGGGCCGGGCAGCGCCGGTACGCCGGAAAGGCCCGATGGCGCCTGCTGCGCCAGCGCGCCAAGGGCAAACAACGCCGAGGCGCCGAAAATCATTCCAGCCTTGAGGGAGAAATTCATGGAGCGACTCTGCAAAGGTTTGCGGCGCGCATCATTTCCCGCTGCCTGCACGCGGTCAAGCGCCAAACGGGTTCAGTTCAGGCCGGTCGCCAGCTTCGCATCCAGGTTTTTCCGCGCATCCAGCCCCTTGTAATAATCAAGCGGGTGCGCGGGTGCGGCGTATCCCTTGGGATAGGGCAACTTCGAGAAGCTCTGGAAATAGGCGAGGCAGGCATCGCGCCACCACTGCGCCTCTGCTTCCTGGATCGCGAGGTACTGCGCGGTCAGATTGTAGCGTTCGCCATCCACCCGGCCGCGCAGCGCTGTCCAGTTGCGGCGCATCTGCTTCACCTTGGTGACGCCATCGGTATAGCGATGCACCAGTTCGTCCCACAGGCTGCGGCCGGTGGAAAGCTGCTCGCTCCAGCCGACATGGTTGAACCAGAGCAGGTAATCGAGATTGTCGCGGTCCGAAAGCTGTGCCGCGACGCCAGGCTGGTACTGCGCCACTGCGTTGCTGCCGCTGGCCTGGCGGTTGAACCCCAAGCCGTTCGCATCGGCCTTGTGATAATAGGGCGCGCGCCAGTCGGGGCGGCTGCTGATCTCGTCCCACGGCCCCGGACCGTAATGGGTGCCGTTGCCGAAGATCATGTTGAGGCCCAGCGGCATCATGTAATCCACCACCGTCTGGCGCGAACCCATAATCATCGCGACGATGGGGCGCACGGTGGTGGCGTTGTTGGAGAAAGTCTGGCGTGTCCATTCCTCGGCGATGTCACGCGCCGACAGTTCGGGGTCCCAGGCCAGGCGGCCAAAGGCATACCAGTTGGCCTGGTTGAAGATCGAGCCGCTCCAGTTCTCGGCGGTGCCGGTGTTGGCGACGCCCGCCATGCCGGTGAGGGTGTGGTTGAAAAGCTGGCCGTTGACGATCTTCGCCACGCTGGAGCCGGGGCCTCGCGCCTGGGTGTCGCTCTTCAGCGTTTCCTCCCACATCGTGCCGAGATAGGCGAGGTGGGTGGCGAAGCCCAGATATTCCTTGGTGATCTGGAATTCCATCATCGCATTGGTGTTGGGCAGCGCTCCGAACAGCGGGCTGAAGGGCTCGCGCGGCTGGAAGTCCAGCGGCCCGTTCTTGATCTGCACCAGCACATTGTCGTCGAACTTGCCGTCCAGGGGCACGAACTCGGCATGGGCCTGCTTGGCGCGGTCGTCGCGGTTCTCCGGCGAATAGACGAAAGCGCGCCACATCACGATGCCGCCATGCGGCTTCACCGCTGCCGCCATCACATGCGCGCCTTCGGCCTGGGTGCGGCCATAATCCTGCGGGCCCGGCATGCCTTCGGAATTGGCCTTCACCAGGAAGCCGCCGAAATCGGGGATGGCCTTGTAGATGCGGTCGGCCTCGCTCTTCCACCAGGCGATCACCTGCGGGTCGAGCGGATCGGCGGTCTTGAGGCCACCGACCTGGATCGGCGCACTCGACAGAATGGAGAGATAAAGCTTGATGCCATAGGGGCGGAAGGCATCCGCCAGCGCCGCCACCTTGGCCAGATACTCCGGGCGATAGATGCGCAGATCGGCATTGACGTTGTTCAGCACCGTGGCGTTGAGGCCCAGCGAGGCATTGGCGCGTGCGTAGTCGATCATGCGCGGATCAATCTGCGGCAACTGGCTCCAGTTCCACAGCGACAGGCCGGCATAGCCGCGCTCGGAATTGCGATCCAGATTGTCCCAGTGGTTGAGGATGCGGATCTTGTGCTGCGGCGCGCTGGCGATGGCCAGTGCCGTCACGTCCTGCCGCGTCTGGATCAGGCGCAGGAATGCGAAGGCGCCATAGAGCACGCCCTTGTCGTTGTTGGCGGCGATCACCGTCACGCTATGGCCGTCCACCGTCATGCTGCGGATGACATAGCCTTCCTCGCCCGCAGGTGTGAGATCCAGCTTCAGGCCTGCAATGATGGTTGAGGAAGCGGGCGTGCCGTAAAGCAGCGCCCCGTCGGCCACGGCCGTGCCGGTGGCTTGCGGCCGTCCCAGCAGGCCAGTGAGGCCACGCCGCAATTCGCCCTGCGCCGCATCCAGCGTCGGCGAAGACGTGCCGCCCACCAGCGTACGCGCGGCGGCCAGATAGGACGCGCGCGCGGTCGCCTCGACCGGGCGATAACGCAGCCACAATTCATAGCCGTCTTCGGCCTGCGCGACGCCCGCGCCGCCGCACAGCAGAAGCAGCGCCAGCATGACGTTGCGCACAATATTCCTCACGCGTTTCTCCACCGCGATTCCGGCCGGAAGCATAGCTGCAAACCGGTTCGGCGCTAGACCGGCATGGTCCGCTTGGTAAAGGCGCGGCCGATATTCTCCGTCTCCTCGGTGGTGACCGGGAAGATGTGCCAGCCTTTCTTGATGCGGTCGACGATATTCTCCGGCTGCGCGTTCCACAGGCCATACAGCTTGTTGGCCCGGATCGCCTTGAGGACCCGGCCATGGACGGCCTGAAGGGGCCTCCCAAGCCGCTGTTTTTTCGGATTGAGGACCGCCACGGCCAAGCCGTCAAGCAAGGCAGGGGAAAGTTTTCGCTGTCCGCGTCAGGCGCGCGTGGCGATCAGTGCTTTCAGCTTGTCCGCCATGGTCGTGAAAACGCTTTCCCAGTCGCCGCGTGCTTTCTGGCGGAACAGGGTCATGCCCGCATACCAGGGGCTGTCGTCGCGGCCCAGTTGCCAGCGCCATTCGGGCACCTGCTTCAGGGCGACCCAACAGGGCCTGCCCAGCGCCCCGGCCAGGTGCGCAATGGATGTGTCGCAGGTCACGATGAGGTCCAGTGTTTCCATCACTGCGGCGGTGTCGAGGAAGGCATCCGCGCCAGCATCGAAATCCGCGCCCAGCGTTTCCACCGTCATGTTGCCCGGCAGCGCGGCAAGATCGGCCTCGCCTTCGCCCTTCTGCAACGAGATCAGGCGTACACCCGGCACACCGGCCAGCGGCGCCAGGGCCTTGAGCGGGAAAGAACGGTCGGCGTCATTGTTGCCGCCGGTCTTGCCCTGCCAGACGACGCCGACGCGAAAACCCTTGTCGCCGATGGTCTGCTTCCATCTGGCGACGCGCGCGGGATCGGGCGTCAGGTATGGCGCCTGCGCGCCCACCGCATCACCGCTGCCCAACAGGAAAGGCAGGCTGTTCAGCGGCGCATGCAGGTCGTGCGCGGGCGGCGCATCGCTGTGCGCCACAACCGCCACGCCAGGCTTCAGGCTCTTGAGCAACGCCACTAGCGGCGCCCGCACCATCAGCACGACATGTGCGCCGCGCTTTTCCAGTTCCGCCACGAAGCGTGCGAACTGGATGGCGTCGCCCAGGCCCTGCTCGTCATAGGCCAGCACGGTCTTGTCCTGGATGCTGGTCTGCGGATCGTTCCACGCCTTGGCGGCATCGAGGCCCGGCACCGCGAACAGCCTGGGGCGCTTTTCATAGAGTGGCCAGCCCTGGGCCAGATGGCCCTGCAGCAGCAACAGCATCGCCTTGCTGAAGGCGGCGCGCTCCGATTGCGGATCAAGCGCCAGGGCCGCATCAAAGGTTTCCATCGCCGCGTCGAAGCGACCCAGCGCCTGCAGCGTGCTGCCGCGATTGTCGCGGAAATTGGCATCACCCGGGTTGAGCGCGATGGCGCGGTCGAAATCGGCCAGCGCCTTGTCCAGCGCGCCTAGCGTTCTGTGGGACGTGCCGCGATTGTTATAGGCGCCGTCATTGCCGGGCCAGCGGCTCAGCATCGCATCATAGGCGGCGATGGCTTCCTTCTGGCGCCCCAGCTGCGCCAGCAGCGTGCCGCGATTGAGATAGGCTTCGGCCAGGTCGGCATTGATGGCGATGGCCTGCTCAAGGCTGGCCAGCGCATCTTCGCGGCGTCCCAGCCCTTCCAGCACCAGGCCGCGATTGACATAGGCGTCAGCCTGATCGGGCTGGCGCGCGATGGCGTCGTCATAGGCCGCCAGCGCATCGTCGAGACGGCCCAGCGCCGTCAGCACGATGCAGCGATTGAAACGGCCGATGGGATGGGTGAGGCCCATGGCGATGGCCTTGTCGAAGGCAACCAGCGCGTCTTCGAAGCGGCCCATCTGCAACAGCACTGCGCCACGGTTGAGCGAAAGGTCCGGGTCGCCCTTCAGCGACAGCGCCTTGTCGAAATCCTTCAGGGCTTCCTCGAGGCGCGCCTGTTTTTCCAGCACGCGGGCGCGGCTGGCATAGCCTTCTGCATGGCCGGGGGCCAGCGCGATGACGCGACCGAAGGCGGCCAGGGCTTCATCCATGCGGCCCATGCGCTCCAGGCCCTTGCCCAGATTGTCATGCGCAGGCGCGAAGCCGGGCAGGATGGCCAGCGCCTGGCGGATCAGCTCGACACCGGGCTCCAGCTGGCCGGTCTGTATCGCCAGCACGCCCAGCAAATGCAGCGCGGGGGCGTTGCGCGGCTCATGCTCCAGCACCTCGCGGTAGATGGCCCCGGCCTCGGACAGCTTGCCCTGCTGCTGCAGCGCATGGGCCTGGCGCAGACGGTCGGCGGTGTTGGGTGCAGGCGTGTTCACGACGGTATTCCGGGGCTTTTTCGGCGCCAAGCGCCGTTGTTTTTCGAGGGGGCCGGTTATGCGCCGTCCCGGCGATGGCGGCAAGCACTGGTGCGGGGCCCGTTAGGAAGCCCTCGGAAACATAGTATTTTCGTGATTCGCGCGGGGTCGGGATGTCCTCGCGCCCAGATGAGGGTTCATGCGGTTTTTGCGCTGGGCAATTCCGGCAATCGGCGTGCCGCTGCTGGCAATGGCGGCGTTGGCGCAGGGCGTGCCGGATGCGGCGCTGCGCCTGACGCCGACGCTGGAACCGCTGCCGCAGCAAACCGCCGAGCCGCCCATGCGCATGGCACCTGCTGCGCCGTTTGCGCCCGTGCAGGTCACGCCATTGCCGGCGCCGCAGCCGGCATCCTTCGGCTTGCAGCGCATCACCTATCCGGCCGGGGTCACCGCGACCTTCGACATGATCTACGCCAACCTGCGCGGCTATCGCCCGCTGACGCTCGATCTCTATTTGCCCGGCCCGCGCGCCATTCCTGCGCCGCTGGTGGTGTTCGTGCATGGCGGCGGCTGAGGCCAATCCTCAGACCTGAAATCGAAAGGGCTGGTGGCAACACCGGCCCTTTTGCTTTTGGCACGTCTGCCATTATGGTCCGCGCAAAATTCGGGGACGCACCATGAAGATCGATCTTTCCGGCCGCACGGCGGTCATTGTCGGCGGCAGCGGCGGCCTGGGCGAGGCCATGGCGCATACCCTGGCGGGTGCGGGCGCCGCCATCGCGCTGGTGGGCCGCAACAAGGCCAAGCTGGAAGACGTCGCCCAGAGCCTGAAGGGCGCCAGCGTCGCCACCTTCACCGCCGAGATGACGAACGAAGATGACGTGGCGAAGCTGCAAAAGGCCGTGGAGGCGTGGAAGCCCCGGGCGCAGATCCTGATCAACAGCGCCGGCACCAATATCCGCAAGGACCTGGTGGATTTCACGCTGGATGAATTTCGCAGCGTGCTGGATTCCAGCATCATCAGCACCTTCCTGGGCTGCCGCGCCTTCGTGCCGGGCATGAAGGGCACCGGCTATGGCCGCATCATCAACCTGACCTCGATCATGGCGCACATTTCCCTGCCGGGACGCACGGCGTATTCCTCGGCCAAGACGGCGCTCTTGGGCTTCACCCGCGCCCTGGCGCTGGAGCTGGCAGGCGAAGGCATCACCGTCAACGGCCTGTCGCCGGGGCCCTTCGGCACGCCGATGAACACGGTGCTGATGAACGACCCGGTCAAGAACGCCCAGTTCCTGGAATCCATCCCGGTGGGCCGCTGGGGCAAGGTGGAAGAGGTCGGCGCCCTCACCTGCTTCCTCTGCTCGGAGCATGCCGGCTTCATCACCGGCACCGATTACCTGATCGATGGCGGCTGGACCGCTAGGTAGTGGCTGCAAGCTAAAGGCCCGCCTCCCCTTAGGCGCGAAGCGCCAAGAGGGGGAGGTGAGGGTATCTGGAATTCTTTTTAGAGAATCCTGCCGAACCAGGCGACCGACAGGCCCGCCGCCAGCATCATCAGCAGCGCCGCGCCGGCGGCGAAGAAGCTGGAGACTTCCATCTCCTTCACCTCGATCACCAGCTGCTTGGTCAGCAGGTCGTACACCGCCTTGAGGTCTTCCGAACTGGAAGCCTTGTAGTATTTGCCCTTGGTCATGTCGGCGACCTTCTTCAGCGATTCCTCGTCGAGCTGGGTGCGCATCGAGAAACCGCCAAAGTTGACATTGTTGCCGCGCGCCGTGCCGAAGCCGATGGTGAAGATGCGCACGCCATACTCCGAGGCCAGCCGCGCCGCCTCGACCGGATCGCAGCCCGTGGTGGTCTGGCCGTCGGTCATCACGATGATGACGCCGTTCTTGTAGGTGCCCGGCTCCACCGGCACATGCTTCTTGGGCGCTGCGCCTCCGGCCTCGCCCAGGCGGCGGCCGGCATTGCCGTTGCTGGCTTCGTCGACGTGGCCGCAATTGCCGCCGCTGCGGCGGTTGAAGCCGAAGCCGCCGCTGCCGCCGAAGGCGCCGCCATTGTTGAAGCTGCTGATGGGGAAGTTCTCCTGCGGGAACAGGGTCTGCAGCGACACCAGGATGCCATTGCCCACGGCGGTGCCGCGCTGCAGCTCGAAATTGTCGATGGCCGCGTTCAGCGAGGTACGGTCGGTGGTGGGATTCTGCACCACGAAGGCGGCGCCCGCGAAGGCGACCATGCCGATCACCACATCCTTGGGCTGCTCCTTGATGTAGTCCTTGGCGGCCTTCTGCGAGGCTTCGATGCGGCTGGGCTTGATGTCCTGCGCCCGCATCGAGCCGGAAACATCCATCGCCATCATCACGGTGGCGCGATGCGATGGCAGGCTGACCAGGGCGGTGGGCCGCGCCACCGCCAGCAGCAGCAGCGTCAGCGCCAGCAGCATCAGCGCCGGCGGCAAATGACGGCGCCAGTTGGCGGGGCCGATGGCCTGCTTGAGCACGCCCATGTTGCCATAGCGCAGCGCGCCCTGCTTGCGCTGCTTGAGCAGCCAGACATAGGCGCCCACCAGCAGCGGCACGATCAGCAACAGCCACAGGAAGGTGGGCCAGAGGAAATCGATGCCGGGCACGAAGGTCCAGGCATTGGCGCCGTAATCCTTCAGCCTGTTGAAGAACTCACTCATGACGCGGCCCCCTGGGTCAGCTTGGCGCGATGCTTGCGCATGTCGGCGAAACGCAGCACCGCGTCCACCACATCGTCTTCGGTGGAGATTTCCAGCGCATCCACGCCGGCGCTGCCAAAGGCATCGCGCAGCGCATCCTCGCGCGCGGCGGCGATCTGCGCAAAGCGCTTGCGGAAATTCGGATCATGGGTATCGACGAAGACCTGCTCGCCGGTTTCGGAATCCTGGAAGGTGAGCAGGCCCAGATTGGGCAGCTTCACTTCCAGCGGATCGGACAGGCGCACCGCCACCACATCGTGGCGCGCGGCGAGCTGGCCCAGCGGCTTCTGCCAGCCATCTGGACTGATGAAGTCGGAGACGATAAAGACGAGCGCGCGCTTGCGGATCATCTTCGCGGCATCGCGCAGCGCGTGGGACAGGTCGGTTGGCGCCGGCCGCTTGGGCCGGTGACGGCCCAGCGCTTCCAGGATGACATGAAGCTGGTGACGGCCGCCGCGCGCTGGAATGACCCGGTCGACGCCGCCGGAAAACAGCAGCGCTCCGGCGCGGTTGCCGCGCCGCGCCAGGAAGCGGCACATCAGGGCGGTGAACTCGGTCAGCACCGCGCGCTTGGAGACGCTGACGGATTCGAAGTCGATGGACGGGCTCATGTCGAGCACGAACCAGCAGGTAACCTCGCGGTCCTCGATATATTCGCGCACATGCGGAATCTGCGTCCGCGCCGTCACGTTCCAGTCGATGCGCCGCACATCGTCATGGAACTGGTATTCGCGCAGGTCAGCCAGATCCAGGCCCTGGCCGCGAAAGGGCGACTTGTGGTCGCCCTGCAGCAGGCCTTCCAGCCGCCGCGCGATCGTGAGATCGAGCCGTGAGAGGAGGGCCTCAGAGGCCAGCGGCGGCGCGGACATGGCTCTCCAGAACCTTTTCCGGCGGCGTGACGGACCGCATGATGTCGCGCACCAGGCTGTCGGCGGTCACGCCTTCGGCCAGTGCCTCATAGGACGGGATGACGCGGTGGCGCAGCACATCGGGGGCAACGTCCACCACATCCTCCGGCAGGACGTATTCGCGGCCGCGCAGGAAGGCCAGCGCCCGGCCCGCCTCGATCATGCCGATGGTGGCGCGCGGGCTCGCGCCATAGAGGATGAAGCGCTTGTGGTCGTGCAGGCCGACCTTGTGCGGCTCGCGTGTCGCCGCCACCAGCCGCACCGCATAGGTGATCAGCGAGGGATCGACATAGAGTTTGCGGGCCATGTTCTGCATCTCCAGCAGCGCATCGGTGCTGGTGACGGCGCTGATGAAGGCGGCGGCGCCGGTGACACGCTGGACGATGACGAACTCCTCGTCCTCGCTGGGATATGAAACCAGCACCTTCATCATGAAGCGGTCGACCTGCGCCTCGGGCAGGGCATAGGTGCCCTCGGTCTCGATCGGGTTCTGGGTCGCCATCACCACGAAGGGCCGGGGCACGGGAAAGCTTTCGCCCGCGATGGTGACCTGGCGCTCCTGCATCACTTCCAGCAGGGCGCTCTGCACCTTGGCGGGTGCGCGGTTGATTTCGTCGGCCAGCACCAGGTTGGCGAAGACCGGCCCCAGCATGGTGGTGAATTCGCCGCTCTTCTGGTTGTAGATGCGGGTGCCGGTGAGGTCGGACGGGACCAGATCGGGCGTGAACTGGATGCGCTTGAAGCTGCCCGACATGGCCTTGGACAGGGTGGCGACGGTCAGCGTCTTGGCCAGGCCCGGCACGCCTTCCACCAAAAGGTGGCCGCCGGCCAGCAGCGCGATCAGCACGCGCTCCAGGAAGTAATCCTGGCCGACCACGATCTTCTTCACTTCGTAGAGCAGATGCTCCAAGCCTGTATTCGCCCCATCGGTCATGCCATCACCCTTGATTGAATCTTGTTGATGCTGTGCTGCTGAAAGCGGTGGCCAGAGAGCCCCTTACAAAGGATTGTCTCCCACCGCGCGGGCCGCGTTCTCGATCGGCACGGCGAACGCCATGCCTGCGAAAACGCGCGCGCCGCTTGGATTGTAGATGGCGGTGACGATGCCCACGACTTCGCCGTCGCGGTTGACCAGCGGGCCGCCGCTATTGCCCGGATTCACCGCCGCATCGAACTGGATGAGGTTGGTCATCTTGGGCTTTTCCTTGTTGTCGGGATCGGCGAATTCGCGCTTCAGGCCGGAAACCACGCCCGAAGAGACCGACGGCCCGATGCCAAAGGGAAAGCCGCTGGCCACCACCGTGTCGCCGGGATTGAGGTCGCGGGTGGACGCCATGGTGGCGGGCTTGAGGTCGTCGGGCTGGCGGCGCGGGCGGATCACCGCCAGGTCGTTTTCCGGCTGCATCGAGACCAGGATCGCGTCCGACTTGCTGCCATCCCAGAACGTGATCTCCCAGCGGTCGGTGGTGCGGATCACGTGCAGGTTGGTGAGGATGTCGCCGCGCTCGCTGATGACGACGCCGGAGCCGGTGGCGTCCGCCGACGGCTTGGCATCAGGCTTGGCGTCGGCCGTCTTGGCGTCTTCTTCCTTCTTGGGCGCCACAAAGCGGCGGCCTTCCTTCTTGGCCTCGGCGCGGGCTTCTTCTTCAGCCTTTTTCTCCAGCTCGGCCCGGCGCTCCGGCGACATGAAGCCTTCGACCCGCACCAGCGAGGGCGCGATGATCGCGGCCGCCATGGTGGTCTGGTCGGGGCCGGGCGGGGTGTTGTCCAGCGTGTTCTTGACGGCGTTGTCGATGTCCCACTGGGTGTATTCCCGGGGACCGGGATTGAAATGGCGCCAGCCGCCCAGCAGCACCAGGGTCAGGCCCACGGCCAGCAGCACCAGGGCGGTGGAAAAGGCGGCGTTGCGGAGGTTTTTGCGGTCCAGCCAACCGCTGAAGCGGGCCCAGCCCGTGGCGAACAGGCCGGGGCCGCGCTTTTCCTCGAACCAATCGTCGTGGAACGGGGAGTCCGGGGAGGGACGCTCCGTTTCGGCGCGCGCCCGCTTGGCGCGGCTGTAAAGGGTCTTACGTTTCATGACGGACCCGGCAAAGTTGGCAAGGAAAGCCTACGCGATACCCGTGCTGTTGCAAGCCGGACCGAGCCCCGGATCTGGTCTCAAAGTGTGTCGGTTTTCGGGGCATGAGAGGTGGGTATGAAAACGATCTCGCTTTTCGCCGGGCAGCAGTTCTGCTAGGTGCTTTCGCCCCCGCTTAAGGGGGACCGGACCGACCGCGGGAACTAGGACAGAAGTCCTTCCAGGCGAGGGCGGGTATCAAGCAAGCAGGTGACGGGACGGTACCGACCGCAAGGTCCTGCCGGGCACGGTCAACCGTGCCGCAAGAATGGGAATGGAGACAGAAATGGCGTCGAAGGGTTTGAGCACCGAAGATCGGGCACGGCTGGAAGATGTGGGTTTCATGACCTGCATGACGCTGTCGCTGCTGGGCAACTATGCCCAGACGGGCCATTTTGGCGGGCCGCTGGCCTACACGCCCTTCAACGTCGCCATGCACCTGGCTGGTCCCGACCTGGGCGGCCTGCGCTACGACATTCGCCGCCCCAAGCACCCCTTCGGCGACAAGTTCATGATGGCCGCCGGCCATAGCGTGCCCACCTGCTACGCCCTCTGGATGGTGCTGTACCAGGCGATGGAACGCCGCCACACCAACACCGGCGACAAGAAATACGCCGTCGATCCCGATGTCGCGATCCTGCCGGTGGACGCGCTAGGCTTCCGTCGCGGCCATGACGCCATCAAGACCCTGCTCAAGGATCTGGGCCTCGACAGCGATCCGCTCTTCGCCCAGGCCAAGGCTCGCGGCATCAAGGCGCTGGCCGGCCATGCCGAGAGCATCGACGTCACCAACGACACCAATGGCGGCCCTTCGGGCGTCGGCGTCGCCACCGCTGCCGGCAAGGCGGCGTTCTGGGACATGGTGGGTTCGCCCATCGATGGCGGCCCCAAGGTCATCTGCTTCGAGGGCGAATTCGCCATGACCGAAGGCCATGCCCAGGAAGTGAAGACCCAGGCGATGGCGATGCAGGTGGGCAAGCGCCTGCGCATGATCTTGTCGGACAACAATGCCGGTATCGACGACGCGCTGATCGGCGGCGTCATCTCCAACAAGACGCCTGGCTATGTCCTCAAGGACCAGTGGACCTCCTATGGCTGGAATGTGCACACCATCGATGACGGCAGCGATTACGGCCAGGTCGTCAAGGTGATGAAGGACATGGAAGAGTGGGACGCCAAGGATCGCCGCCCCATGATCACCATCGCCAAGACGGTGAAGGGCTATTGGCCCGCCGTCCACAACGGCACGATCAATGACGGCGTCAAGCAGATCACCGGCTACAAGAGCCATCCCTATTCGCAGAAGATGAACTCGGAATATTTCATCGCGCTGTGCGAAAGCTTCGAGAAGAAGTACGGCGTCTCCTTCGTGGGCATCCGCGACGGCGCCGTTTCCGACACCAAGGCCCGCCTGGTCCAGTTCAAGACCAACCTGGACGTTGTGATGTCGGTGCTGGACCAGAGCGGCCTGGGCGACTGGGTCGCCGACCGTCTTGTCGCCATCGGCGACCAGGTGAAGGACGATCACAAGCTCAACGTCAACAACACGACCGATCCCTTCCAGGACGAGCGCCTGCGCGTCGCCAACCTGCCGATGGAGCCGCAGAAGCTCAGCATCAAGAACGACCTGTCGGGCGCCACCAAGGATGTCTCGATCACGCTGTTTGAACAGCCCGGCAAGGCCTGGGGCGCGCGCCGCGCCATCTCCGAAGTCGTCAAGTGGATGAACCATGTCACCGGCAACCGTTTCGTCACGCTGGCGGCGGACCTTTCGGAATCCATCAATGTCGAGCATGGCGCGCTCTGGGGTCATTACGATCCGGAAGACAATCCCCGTGGCACCCGCGTCAAGGCGGCGATCCAGGAAGCGGGCAACGTCGCGTCCGCCATTGGCCTGATCAGCCAGTCCGCCTCGGTCGATCCAGAAAAGTTCTCCGGCGTCTGGGCGTTGTCGGGCACCTATGGCGCCTTCACGCCCTTGATGTACACGCCGGCCCGCGTCTGGAGCCAGCAGAACCAGGACAGCAAGTTCCGCGTCGGCGTGCTGCACATCCTGGCCGGTCACTCTGGCCCGGAAACCGCTGCCGACGGCCGCACCCATTTCGGCATCTTCGCCACCCAGGTGTGGAAGCTGTTCCCGCGCAACCAGACCATCCACCTGAACTTCTGGGATTATAACGACGTCGCGGCGGGCTATTTCGCCGCCGCCGAAATCGCCGCGCGCGATCCCAAGGTCGGCATCATCTCGATCGAGGTGGCGCGTCCCGACAATGCCGTGGCCGACCGCAGCGTCTTTGCCGACAAGGACGTCAAGGCTGCGGCCAAGGGCTTCTATGTCATCCGCGACTTCGACGCGTCCAAGCCCAAGGGCGGCTATGTTCTCTGCCAGGGCGCCTCGTCCACGGTGAACACGGTCAAGCTGCTCAAGCGCTTCGACGAGGCCGGCCTGAACGTGAAGATCATCTCCTGCATCAGCGAGGAGCTGTTCGACCGCCAGCCGGAAGCCTATCGCAACAGCGTGCTGCCGCCCGAAGCGCCCTATGACGCCATGGTGGTCTCGACCGGCACCCGCCGGGTCTGGCCCTACAAGTTCCTGGGCCCGCTGACCGATGGCTATTCGCTGACCTCCGACTGGGACCACCAGTGGTTGACCAGTGGCCTGGAGAACGACGTCATCGCCGAGGCCCATCTGGACCTGGAAGCGATCTTCAAGGGCATCGAACGCTTCGCCAAGGCGCGCCCCGAGCGCATCGCCTCCCAGGCCAAGCTGGTCGTCTGACAAACCACCCCTGGTTGCCGAAATCGGCAGCCAGGGGCTCTTTCCTCCGACAAGTCGCCGCACCCGGGTACAAGCCCCGGTGGATTGCGCGGCCCTCTGTAATCGTTATAAAAATGGACTCGCGCAACAGAAAGGCGCCCCGGACCGGGCGTTCTGTGTTGCCGGAAAGTCTGGGGCGCGTTAAAACTCAGACAATATAACAGCCGGACCACCGGCTGGATTTGCCCCGGGAGGGTGGTGTGAACAGGAAAACAGGCGCTATCGCGCTTGCACTGTCGCTGTTGCAGGCCGGGGCGCTCGCTGCCCTGATGGCGGCTGCGTCTTCCCAGGGTGTGACGGCGCAGGACGCCGCGACAGCCAAGCCGCACTGGGATTCCGACATCGCGCCGGTTTTCGCCAGGAATTGCGCCGGCTGTCACGGCGGGGCGCAGCCCCAGGGCGACATCCTGCTGCGCTTCAAGGATGAAACCGACGCGCGCGGGCGCACCGCCACCAATGACGAATTCTGGGACAAGGTCGCCGCCGAAGTCGAAAGCGGCCGCATGCCGCCGGCCAGTAGCCGCAACAAGCCCAGCGATGGCGAGCGCAAGCTGCTCGTCAACTGGATCCGCAACGATGTGCTGACCATCGACGGCAAGCCAGATCCGGGCCCGGCGGTGGTGCACCGCCTCAACAACCGCGAATACGCCAACACCATCCGCGAACTTCTTTACCTGCCGGCCGGTTACAACGCCGCTGCCGATTTCCCGGCCGACGAGCGCGGCGATGGCTTCGACAACAACAGCGACACGCTGATCATTTCGCCGGTGCTGATCGAACGCTACCTGGCCGCGAACGAAAAGGCCGTGGTGCAGGCGCTGCGGCCGCTGGTCCCCGCTAAGGACAACACGCTGGCGGTGCCGTCGAAGCTCAACGCGCCCGGCGCGGCCTTCAAGGAAGATTTCGCCAACCGCCAGGGCAAGGTGCGTCTCAACATCGAGACTTTCCTGCCGCGCGCCTGGCGCCGTCCCGTCACGCCGCAAGAGGTGGATGGCATCATGAAGTTTGCCGCCCTGGCCTTCGCCCATGACGGCGAATCCTTCGACAAGGCCACGGGCCTGACCATGCGCGCCGCGCTGATGTCGCCCAATTTCCTCTTCCGCATGGAGCAGGACCCGACCTCCGACGGCAGTGGCAAGGTCTATGCGCTGACCGAACCGCAGCTCGCCAGCCGTCTGTCCTATTTCCTCTGGAGCACGATGCCGGACGAAGCCCTGGCGGCGAAGGCCAAGGCCGGCACGCTGCGCCAGACGCTGGATGCCGAAGTAACGCGCATGCTGCAGGACCCCAAGGCGGTGTCGCTGACTGCCGACTTCCTGGGCCAGTGGCTGGAAGTGCGCGGCCTGGAAGCGACGCCCAATGTCGACAAGGCGCTGCTGGCCTCGATGAAGGGCGAGACCGAGCATTTTTTCAACTACATCGTCGCCAATGACCGGCCCATCACCGACCTGCTTGATGCCGATTACAGTTTCGTCGATGCGCGCCTGGCCAAGGTCTATGGCATCAGCGGCGTCACCGGCGACGAATTCCGCAAGGTGCAGCTCGATCCGAAGCAGCGCGGCGGCATCATCACCCAGGCCTCGTTCCTGACGCTGACGTCCAAGCCGCTTGGCGACGGCCTGCGCACCTCGCCGGTGGTGCGCGGCAAGTTCATCCTGGAAAATCTCTTCAACCAGCGCATCCCGCCGCCGCCGCCCAATGTGCCGTCGCTGGCGCTGGACACCAACAAGCAGCTCACCGGCACGGTACGCCAGATTTTCGAGCAGCATCGCGCCAACCCGACCTGCGCCGGCTGCCATGCCCGCATGGACCCCTATGGCTTTGCGCTGGAGAATTATTCCGGCACCGGTGAATGGCGCGAGACCGACAACAAGATCGCGGTGGATGCGTCGGGCGAGATCAACGGCCGCAAATTCACCACCCCGGCCCAGTTCCGCGCCGTGCTGCAGACGCGCAAGGACGATTTCCGCCGCGCCGTGGTGCGCAAGGTCCTGTCCTATGCGTTGGGCCGCGGTATCCAGGGCGTCGACCGCCCGGCCATCGACCGGATCGTCGCCGCCGTGGAAAAAGACGGCGACAAATTCTCCAGCGTCGTGCTGAATGTCGTTAAGAGTTATCCGTTCCAGAATGCCCGCGGCAGCGCCACGGCCAAGGCGGAGGCTGCAAGCCCCGTCCGGTCCGGCCTGCAGCCCGTCAGCCTGCAGAAATAATTTAGACCGCCCTTGGGATTGAACAGAAAAGGAAGAGGAAACAGCAGATGATGATCCGCCGTCTCCAGACCATGAATCGCCGTGCCCTGATCCGTGGCGCCGGCAGTGCTGCCATCGCGCTGCCGCTGCTGGATGCCATGATCCCCGAAAGCCTGATCGGCTCGGCAGAGGCGCAGGCCCGCGCCAAGAAGGTGATGCCGTCGAACCGGCTGGCGATCCTGTATTATCCCAACGGCATCCATGTGCCGTCT
>CANHNJ010000030.1 GCA_947462105.1 Alphaproteobacteria bacterium | reverse complement strand
GGATAGCAGGTCGCGCAGGGCTTCCGCCCCCAGCACCAGCGTCTTGGCATGGGCATCGAACAGGCCGAAGAACTTGTCTTCGCGGGGCATCAGGGCCTGGAAGAAGCGAAGCATGGAATACCCCCGAAGCGGATCTGGACGGCAGAATCGCCCCCAGACCATAGCCCTGTGGCGGGAGCGGTAGCCTAACCGTCCGGGGACTGTCCACACCTTCCCTGATGCTGCGGAATTCAAAAGAAAAAGGCCTCTATCCCAATGGGATAGCGGCCGCTCTTCATGCGATTTCCGCCTACTGGGCGGGAGCAGCGGCACCACGGCCGGCACCGCCGCCGCGACCGGCCGGGGCCGGAGGCGGGGTGTATTCGGCCAGCTCACCGATCGGATTCTTGGCCGCCCAGGCGATACCTCGCAGCAGGGCCTTCTCGATGGTGGTTTTTTCAAAGTTCTCATAGACATGGCCCTGCATCCACACGAAGGCCCGGGCGGGCTGGCCGCCAGCGATGGTGTGTTCATAGGTCCACATCTGCGGCACCAACTGACCGACGCCACCACCGCGCTGGGCGGCAGGCGTGTCGGCAATCTTGTTCACCAGCAGCGGCGTGATGGTGTTCTGCGGCGCCCAGGTCATCTTGTAGAATGCCTCGTCGGTGATCTTCAGGTTCTTGAAGTCCAGCCCGGCCAGGATCGGATGGTTGGGGTTCGGCACGTCATAGGTGATGGTGGTTTCCAGCGTGAAGTTGGTCTCGCCGTGACGCTTGCCGGCGCCGAAGAAGGTCGCCATATCGGCCGGATCGGGACCGCAGAGCGTGTCGTGGAACTGGACCAGGCCGCCGCCGCGCTTGACGTAGTTGGTCAGCTGGGTGTGCTGGGCCGGGGTCATGAAGCCGGCATCGCCCTTGTAGACAATCACGACATCGGCACGGGAGAGTTCGGATTCGGTCGGCGGATGGAACCCGCCTTCAACCACCGCACCATGTTCGGTCAGCAGCTTGCTGAAATCCGACAGCAGCTGCGGATAATCATGCTGGCCTTCGCCATGACTCTTCAGACCGCTCCAGATGAACACTTTCAGGCCAGAGACATTCTGGCCGGGGATGCCCGGCGGCTTGTAGGTGCAGCAATTGGCCGGAACCGTGGCTGTATAAGGCGTGGTGGTGTTGGCGACCGAGGCGCCCTGCGCGAATGCGGCTGTGACGCCCAGGGCGGCAATGGCGGTGGATGCCAGCAGAACCGGCAGATGCCTGAACGACGTCATAGCGTTTCCCCTTCTCTGAACTTATATGTATCCGCAGCTGCGCCCGCGCGGGACCATTCCCGCGCGGAGCGCCACGGTTGTCTTACTTGATCACCGCGCAGGCGACGCGGCCACCGGCGCCGCCGATCGGCTGCGTGGTGTGATCGTCCGGGTTGGCATGGATCACGACGGACGAACCGTCGGCATCCATCAGCGCCGGCAGCATCACCAGCGTCGAATAGATCTCGGCATGTGCGCTACCATCGGCGGCGGCGAAGATGTTGGGCAGGTCGCCCTGGTCACTGGCGGCCGGATTCAACAGGCCGTGCGGCGCGGGCGTTGCGGTGTGCACATGGGCACCGGCATTGGTGAAGGTGTCGGGGCTGCAATCGCCCTTTTCGTGTAGATGGATGCCATGCCAGCCCGGGGTAAGGCCGGTGGCCTCCACTTTGATGATGACGCCCTTGGGCGCCGCCGTGACGGTGATGTTGCCGCGAGCCGCCATGGCCGGGCCCATCAGGGCGCCGCCGGCAGCGAGCGCCGGGGAAAAGGCGGCCGAGCACAGCAGGGTGGTGGCGATGGCATAAGAAAGCAGGCGGGACATGGGCGTTTCCTTATCTAGGGGGTGTTTTGGAGGTTTTGAATTGCGCAAGACGCTATCGCGTTCGTGGGTCAGCCGCAACGCGATGAAAACGCTTTCGACGGGCATTTGCCGCATTGCAGCAAGCGATCCGCAGGACGATTCCTGCGCCGTGATTACGGCTATTTCACGATAGCGAGGCGGGCGAGCTTTTCCAGTCCGGCGGCATTGGCCATGCCCGCATCCGGCGCTGTCTCGTACTGGCGATATTCCGGCATCTGGTCGAGGCGGACAAAGGCATAGCCCTCCTCGATCAGGGCGGGCACCACGGCGCGCACCAGTGCCTGCGAATTGGCATGTATGGAGTGCATCAGCACCACGCCGCCATCGGCCCGCCGCGTTTCGCGCAGATAGCCCTTGGCGCAGGTCTGCGGCTTCCAGCCGATGCGCCAGCAATCCCAGTCGGCGGCGGCCATCACATAGCCGTCGCGCGACATCGCGATCTGGCCGCCAATGTCCCAATAGATCGGGCCGACATACTGGCGCAGCCGCGCATCACTGTTGAGGATGGCGGCATGGGCGAATTTCCACGAACCATAAGGCGCACGGAAATACAGCTTGTCGCCGGGCTTAATCCAGGGCGCGATCAGTTCGTCCGCGCCACGGATCTCGTTCAGCAGCAGTTGCGGCTGGCTGTCATAGCGGGCGGTGAGCTGGGCGTGGGTGGCGCTGTGATTGGCCAACAGATGGCCTTCTGCCGCGATGCGCGCCAGCAGCCCGGGATTGCGGCGCACCTGAGTCCCCACCACGAAGAAGGTCGCCTTGACGTTCATCTCCTTCAGCGCGTCCAGCACGGCGGCGGTGTTGGTGTTGGGGCCATCATCAAAAGTCAGCGCGATGGTGTGGGCGCGCGGCAGGCCGGACTTGAAGATGGTGCCACGCTGGAACAGGGCCAAATGGTCATTGCGTGCGGGTTGCGCCATCGCGCCCTGCGTCGCCAGGCCGAGCATGACGCAATCATCCAATTCCGCATGCCAACGCCCATGAAACCGCCAGAACAACCGTTCCGGCAATTTACCAAGCGTGTATGGCGGAACAAGCGGCCCTGCCCTAGAATTGGTGGACGAACGGGCAAAAAGGCGGCAGGCGTGATCGACCGGCGAACCATCTTGGTAAATGGCGGGGCGCTGGCGCTTTCAGCCCCAGCTTTCGGCCAAAGTTCCCCGGCCACGCTCCACCGGCGCCTGCTGACCCTCGATACCCATCTGGATGCGCCCTCCAATTTCGGACGCATCGGCTGGAGCATCATAGACCGGCATGGCGGGGCCGTGGACAGCACGCAGCTCGACTATCCGCGCATGGTGCAGGGCGGCCTAGATGGCGGCTTCTTCGCTATCTACACGCCGCAGGGACCGGAAACCCAGGAAGGCTTTCTCGCCATGCGCGATGCCGGTTTCCAGCGCGCCATCGAAATCCAGCAGATGGTTGCGGCCAATCCTGACCGCTTCGAATTCGCCACCACGCCGCAGGATGCCGCCCGCATCGCCGCCAGTGGCAAGCGCATCGTCTATCAGAGCATCGAGAACAGTTCGATCCTGGGGCTCGATGTCAGCCTGCTGCGTGTGTTTTATCGCCTGGGTGTGCGCATGGCGGGACCGATCCATTTCCGCAACAACCAGTTTGGCGATTCCGCCACCGATGCGCCGCGCGCGAAGGGCCTGTCGCCGCTGGGACGTGAATTCGTGGCGCTCTGCAACGATCTGGGCATCGTGGTGGACCAGAGCCATGCTTCCGACGATGTCTTCGACCAGATGATAGAACTGTCGCGCGCGCCCATCATCTGCTCGCACAGCGGCTGCCGCGCCGTCTTCAACCATCCGCGCAACCTGGACGATGCCCGCATCCGCAAGCTGGCGGCGGCTGGCAGCACCATCCAGATCAACAGCTACAACGAGTATCTCGTCGCGGTGCCGCCCAATCCCGAGCGGCAGAAAGCCGTGGCGGCGGCCCGTGCCGCCGCGCGCCCCGCCGACGGCGCTTCGGCCCGCGACGTTGCGACGGGTATGCGCAGGCAGGCGGCCGCGATGAAGAAAATCGACGCGAAATTTCCCATTCCGCGCGCCTCGTTCGAGGATTTCATGGCCCATGTCACCCACGCCCTCGACCTTGTGGGTCCCGATCATGTCGGCGTCGGGCCCGATTGGGATGGCGGCGGCGGCGTCACCGGCATGGAGGACGTCTCCGCCCTGCCCCGCGTCACCGAACGCCTGCTGAAGCTTGGCTACAGCGAAGCGCAGTTGGGTCAGTTCTGGAGTGGCAATGTGCTGCGCGTGCTGGGCGCAGCACAAAAGGCGCGCAAGGCCTAAATCAGGTCACTTTTTCAGACTGACTTTCTTTTGATTGTTCCCGCGCCAGCAGCGCAACGGTGCCACAGATGCAGGCTGTGCCCAGCCAATCCATGCTGCCCCAGGAAACGCCCAGCCACAGCACGGCCAGCAACGCAGCAGAAAGCGGCTCGACACACATCAGCAGGCTGGCCTTCTGCGGTCCGATCCGGCGCAGCGCGTTAATGTAAAAATAGAACGCGGCCAGCGTGCCTAGCACGATGACGATGGCAAAGAAGCCGTAGGTGCTGGCGTCCCATACGCCTTGCGTACGCCACGGTGGATGCACAAAGGCCAGCGCCACGCCACCGACCAGCATGCCCCATCCGGCCACGGTCGGCGGATCATACTGGCGCAGCAGCCTGGCGGGCTGGATGGAATTGAAGGCCGCCGCCACCGCGCTGGCGATACCCCAGAACAGCGCGATCGCCGAGATGGTAAGTGCGGCCGGGTTGCCATGTGTCACCAGGAAGAACACGCCCAGCATGGCGAGCCCGATCGCCAGCCATACGCGCGCATCCGGCAAGCGCCATGCAGTGACAGCAAACCAGGCGGCGATCATCGCGGGAGCAGTGAATTGCAATACCGTGGCGGTGGCAGAGTTGGAGGCGTCGATCGCCGCCATGAAGGTGTATTGCACCGGCATCATGCCGATCAGCCCGAACAGAAAGACGGCTCCGGCATCGTTGCGCCAGATGTTCAGCACGCCCCGGCCCTGCCGGATGGCCGAGAACAGCAGCAGCACCGCGCCGCCGCACAGCAGCCGCATCGTTACCAGCCAGTCGATGCTGATGCCGCGCTGCTGGAACAGGAACTGGGCGCAGGTGCCGCCCACGCCGAACAGCACGGCGGCGGTTACCGCATAGAAGAATCCGATTCTGCTCATGGCCGGATCATGGTCGTACCGGCGGTTCCGGGCTAGACCGCCAGACATGACGCGCGCGTGAGCCTGCCGTGCGCCGGGCGCGGTTGCCGCCGCCACGTTGCACGCCTAGCTTCCCCGCCATGAAAATGCTCAGCCTTCGCCATGCCCTGCTCGCGCTTGCCGTGGTGGTGGTGTGGGGCAGCAATTTCACCGTGGCGCGGCTGGGTCTGCGGGAGCTGCCGCCGCTGCTCTTCACGTTCCTGCGCTTCTTCTTCGCCTTTCTGCCTGCCGCCTTCTTCATCCGGCGTCCCAATGTTCCGTGGCGGCATCTTGCGGCCTATGGCGTGTTGATCGGCGTGGTGCAGTTCGGGCTGCTGAACATCGCGCTGAAGAATGGCATCTCGCCCGGCACGGCTTCGCTGGTGATGCAGAGCCAGGCCTTCATCACCATCGGGCTTTCGATTGTCCTGACCGGAGAACAGGTGCTTCTCTCGCAATGGGCCTCGATGGCATTGGCCGTAGCCGGCCTCCTCATCATTTTTGCCCATGGCGGGCAGGATGCGACACCTCTGGGCCTGATGCTCACCCTGATCGGTGCAACCGGCTGGGCGGTGGGCAACCAGGTTTCCCGGCTGAGCGGCAACGTCGACATGCTGGGCTATATCGTCTGGTCAAGCCTGTTCGCATGGCCGCCATTGCTGGTCATGTCGCTGGCGGTGGATGGCTGGCCCGCCATTGTCCACGGCCTGCAGACGGCGGGCGCAGTGACCTGGGCAACGCTGGCCTACCAGTCCTTCGCCAACGCGCTGTTCGGCTTCGGCGTCTGGGCCTGGTTGCTGGCGCGCTATCCCACCGCCACCGTGGCGCCGATTTCATTGCTGGTGCCGGTGTTCGGCATAACAATTTCGGCGCTGGTACTGGGCGAGGCGCTGCCCGGCTGGAAGCTGGGCGCGGGCGCGCTGGTGCTGGGCGGGCTGGCCTTCAATCTCCTGTGGCCACGCCTCAAGATTGCCCTGACGCGTTCCGCCGCCTAGTTTGCCGTCATGCTTTCCGACTCCGACCGCGTGATGCTGGCACAGCCCCTGCGGCTGGGCGGTGATGCGCGGGTAATGGGCGCGCATCTGCGGCAGGTGGTGCGCCTGCTGAAGGGCGATGGCGCATCGCCCTGTCGTGATGCCGTCACCTACATAACCGGCCTGTTCGAGCGCAGCGTCACGCCACACAGCGGCCTGGCCTGCGCCAAGGGCTGCGCCTGGTGCTGTGTGCAGACCGTCGTGGTCACGGCGGCAGAAGCCTTCGCCGTGGCGACGGAGATGCAGGCGCGTGAAGCGATGGTGGCAACGCTGCTGGCGCAACCACCGCGCCACCTGGGCGAACCGAAGAGCGAATGGCGCAACTGCAGCTTCCTCGGCGCAGAAGGCGCCTGCTCGGTTTATGCGGCGCGGCCGCTGGCCTGCCACGCCTTTGTCTCTTTCGATCTGAAAGCCTGTATCGATTTCTTCGCGGGCGACGGCACCGCCGAGCAATTCACGCCCAATGACCGTCAGCAGATGATGTATGCCTGCCGCATGATGCTGAGTGCCGCGCATCGCCTGACCGGACATGGCGATCAGCCGGGCTATGAACTTTCCGGCGCGGTTGCCGCCATCCTGAAAACGCCGGATGCCGAGTTGCGCTGGCAGCGCGGCGAAGACGTGCTGAAGGATGTGCCGCAAGGCCCGCCGGTGCCGCCCGCCTTCGCGGAGGAGATCCGGCGCATGGCCGCCTTCGTCGCGCCGACACTCTAGCCGCTGAAGTCACTCATGGCGGGCACACGGTTGAACGCGATCTTGGCGCCCATGTAACGCGACGGGCCCTTGGGCGCCGTGCCGATCGCCACCGTCTCGCTGCCATAGCGCTGGTTGAGCGTGTCCAGCGCCGCCGAAAGACGCATCCGTTTCGGGTTCCCGGCCGCCTGCGCCGACCAGCCGAACAGGTCCGCCACCGCCGCATCCTGTGACCGCAGGTCGAACAGCGTCACGCCCACCAGCATGGGCCGGATCGTCCTGTCATCTGCCACGTCGCGCCACAGCGTCTCGAAAGCTTGCAGGAACTGGAACGTATCGGCGGAAGGATCGAAGCGCAGCGCGCCGTCCCGCGACGGCGCATCCGCCAGCCGCAGATAGAGCGACAACCCTGCCGCCTTCAGCCCGGCACGCCGCAACCGGCTGGCGGCACGGGCGAGCAGGCGCCGCCCCACCAGGTGCGCCGCTTCGTGGTTGCGCAGGCGTGCGCCCAAAACATGGCTGTGCCCGAAACTCTGTGGCGGTCTGGCCGGTGGCTCCGGCGTATCCATGCCATGCAGCCCGTACCAGAAGCGTTCGCCCAGGATCGAACCCCAGACGGCGCGGGCGCGGCGCGGACTGAGCGCCCATAGCGCGGCCACATCTACAATCCCTGCCGCAGTCAGCCGCGCCTCCATGCTGCGGCCGATGCCGGAAAAATCCCGCAGCTTCAGCGAGAGCAAACGGCCCGGCAGTTCCTGCGCCCCCAGCACGGTGAGGCCGGCGGGCTTTTTCATGTCGCTGGCGGTCTTGGCCAGCAGCACGCTGGGGGCCAGGCCCACCGAGGAGCGCAGGCATTCGCCGACATTGGCCAACACCCCCGCCTGCACCTTTTGCGACAGCGCCACGGCATTGGCGGTGAGACGCTCGTCGCCCATCAGCGCGCAGGCAACCTCGTCGATCGACAGGACACGGGTGACATGCAGGTGGCGTTCGATCTCCGCCAGGATGCGGTGGTGATACCGGACATAAACGTCATGGCGCGCATCGATGACAGCCAGGCCGGAGCAAAGCCGCTTCGCGTCCAGCACTTTGGTGCCGGTGCGGATGCCCAGGGCCTTGGCCTCGATGCTGGCGGCGATGACGCTGGTGTAATCGGACGCGACCGGCACCACGATCACCGGCCTGCCGCGCAGGCGCGGATTTTTCTGCTGCTCGACGCTGGCGAAATAGCTGTTCAGGTCGAGGAACAGCCAGCGCAGCTTTGCCTCGTCCAAGGGCCACTCCCGTCATGTCCTGCGAAAGAACATAACGGGAACGATACTGCGGAGCAAGCCTCAGATGTCGGCGTAGCAGTGGGTTTCCTTGTCCGCGCCGGGCGTGGTCAGCGCGCCATAGCGGGCCGGGCCAACAAGCTGGGCATACTTCCAGATCGCGCCGGTGCGGTAGTCGGTCTCGCGCGGCTTCCAGGATTTCGCGCGCTCGGCGAACTCCGCCTCGCTGACATTGACCGAGATCTCGCCGGTGGTGGCATCGAGCGTGATGATGTCGCCGTCTTTGACATGGGCGATGGGACCGCCGACCGCCGCCTCCGGGCCGACATGGCCGATGCAGAAGCCGCGTGTCGCGCCGGAGAAGCGGCCATCGGTGATCAGCGCCACCTTGTCGCCCATGCCCTGGCCATAGAGGGCGGCGGTGGTGGAGAGCATCTCGCGCATGCCGGGGCCGCCACGCGGGCCCTCATAGCGGATGACCAGCACCTCGCCTTCCTTGTACTGGCGCTTGTCGACGCATTCGAAACAGGCTTCTTCATTGTCGAAGACGCGCGCCGGGCCGACGAAGCGCAGCTCCTTCAGGCCCGCGATCTTCACGATGGCGCCATCGGGGGCGAGGTTGCCCTTGAGCGACACCACGCCACCGGTTGCGGAAAACGGATTGGCGGTGGGGCGAATAACCTCCTGCTGGGTGTTGAATTTCACCTTGGCCATGTTCTCGGCCATCGTGCGCCCCGTGACGGTCATCACATCGCCATGCAGATAGCCGCCGTCCAGCAGCGCCTTCAGCACCAGCGGAATGCCGCCAGCCTCGAACAGGTCCTTGGCGACATACTGGCCGCCCGGCTTGAGGTTACCGATATAGGGCGTCTTGCGGAAGATCTCGCCGACATCGAACAGGTCGAACTTGATGCCGGCCTCATGCGCCATCGCAGGCAGGTGCAGCGCCGCGTTGGTCGAACCGCCCGTGGCGGCGACGGTCATGGCGGCATTCTCGAGCGCCTTGCGGGTGACGATGTCGCGCGGGCGGATGTTCTTCGCCAGCAGGTTCATCACCTGCTCGCCCGCCGCCGAGCAGAGCGCATCGCGGATTTCATAGGGTGCCGGCGCGCCGCAGCTATAGGGCAGCGCAAGACCAATCGCCTCGGCCACCATCGCCATCGTGTTGGCGGTATACTGGCCGCCGCACGATCCGGCGGAGGGACAGGCGACGCGCTCCAGCTCGTCCAGCGTGGCGTCATCCATCTTGCCGACCGAGTGCAGGCCGACGGCTTCGAACAGGTCCTGCACCACCACGTCGCGGCCGCGGAACTTGCCGGGCAGGATGGAGCCGCCATAGATGAAGATCGACGGCACGTTGAGGCGGATCATCGCCATCATCATGCCGGGCAGCGACTTGTCGCAGCCGGCCATGGCGATCAGCGCGTCATAGGAATGACCGCGCATGGTCAGCTCGACCGAATCCGCGATGACGTCGCGCGACGCCAGCGACGACTTCATGCCGGCATGGCCCATCGCGATGCCGTCGGTGACGGTGATGGTGGTGAATTCGCGCGGCGTGCCCCGGGCAGCGGCGACGCCCTTCTTCACGGCCTGGGCCTGGCGCTGCAGCGAGATGTTGCACGGCGCGGCCTCGTTCCAGGCGGTGGCGACGCCCACCAGCGGCTGGTGAATCTGTTCGGTCGTCAGCCCCATCGCATAGAGGTAGGAGCGGTGCGGCGCGCGCTCCGGTCCCTCGGTGACATGGCGGCTGGGAAGCTTGGACTTGTCGAACGGGGTGCCCATTTGAACCTTCATTTTTTTGATACCCCCTCCCTCCCCCCTGCACGGCGGGGAAGAACCAGGTGGTTGATTGGCCGGGACTATTGCCCCCGCGCCGTGGTTTCTCAAGGAGGATTGGCAGATGGCCGTCCTGCGTGGGCCAGAAACGACAGGACTTTGATCGGACACCGGAAATCCGGCGATGGTGTCGGGTGATGGCGTGTGGATAGCGTCTCTACAAGCCAGTTGAGAATTATTCTAAATTGACTTGATACGATCATCCCGCAAGATATTAGAATAATTCCAGATTAAAACGCATCCAGGGAGAGAGACATGAGCAGCAACGCCAAGCCGGAAGGCAAGTGCCCGGTCATGCATGGTGCCAAGGCCAGCCGCAGCAACCGCGACTGGTGGCCGAACCAGCTCGACCTGCGAGGTCTTGCCCAGCACAGCCCACAGGCCAATCCGATGGATAGCGGGTTCGATTACGCCGCCGCCTTCAAGGGCCTCGACCTCGCCGCCCTCAAGACAGACCTCACGGCGCTGATGACCGACAGCCAGGACTGGTGGCCCGCCGACTTCGGCCATTATGGCGGCCTCTTCATCCGCCTCGCCTGGCACAGCGCCGGCACCTATCGCGTGTCGGACGGACGCGGCGGCGCCGGTGGCGGCCAGCAGCGTTTCGCGCCGCTCAATAGCTGGCCGGACAATGCCAACCTCGACAAGGCGCGCCGCCTGCTGTGGCCGATCAAGCAGAAATACGGCAACGCCATTTCCTGGGCCGACCTCTTCGTCTTGGTGGGCAACGTCGCGCTGGAGTCGATGGGCTTCAAGACCTTCGGATTCGCGGGCGGCCGCGCCGACCAGTGGGAACCGGAAGAACTCTATTGGGGCCCGGAAGGCACCTGGCTGGGCGACGAACGCTATAGCGGCGAGCGCGACCTGTCCGATCCGCTGGGCGCGGTGCAGATGGGCCTGATCTACGTCAATCCGGAGGGCCCCGGCGGCAATCCCGATCCCCTCGCCGCTGCGCGCGACATCCGCGACACCTTCGCCCGCATGGCGATGGATGACGAGGAAACCGTGGCGCTGATCGCGGGCGGCCACAGCTTCGGCAAGACCCACGGCGCGGGCGATCCGTCGCTGGTGGGCGCGGAGCCGGAAGGCGCGCAGATGGAAGACCAGGGCCTGGGCTGGCACAGCCGCCATGCCAGCGGCCGTGGCGGCGACGCCATCACCAGCGGCCTGGAAGTCACCTGGTCGCAGACGCCGACCAAATGGTCGAACCATTTCTTCGAGAACCTGTTCCGGCATGAATGGGAAATGGTGAAGAGCCCCGGCGGCGCACACCAGTGGCAGGCCAAGGGCGCGGCGGCCGACATTCCGGATGCGTACAATCCGGCGAAGAAGCATGTCCCCACCATGCTCACCACCGACCTGTCGCTGCGCTTCGACCCGGCCTATGAGAAAATCTCGCGCCGCTTCCTGGCGCATCCCGAGCAGTTCGCCGACGCCTTCGCACGCGCCTGGTTCAAACTCACCCACCGCGACATGGGCCCGAAGGCCCGCTATCTCGGTCCCGAAGTCCCGGCCGAGGAGCTGCTCTGGCAGGATCCGATCCCGGCGGGCGCGACACTCAGCGAGGCGGACGTGACGGTGCTGAAGGCGAAGGTGCTGGCCAGCGGTCTTGGCGTATCGGAACTGGTTGCCGCCGCCTGGGCCTCGGCCTCCAGCTTCCGCAAGTCGGACAAGCGCGGCGGCGCCAATGGTGCGCGTATCCGCCTGTCGCCGCAGAAGGACTGGGAAGTGAACCAGCCCGCGCAACTGGCGAAGGTGCTGGCGGCGCTGGAAGCCATTGCCCTGGAACATGGCAAGGTCAGCATCGCCGACCTGATCGTGATCGGCGGCGCGGCGGCGGTCGAGAAGGCGGCGAAGGATGCCGGCGTCAGCGTCACCGTGCCGGTTACCACCGGGCGCGGCGACGCCACGCAGGTGCAGACCGATGCGGCGTCCTTCGCGCCGCTGGAGCCGCGCGCCGATGGCTTCCGCAACTACATCAACGCGGGCAAGCGCCAGTTCCTGAAGCCGGAGGAAGCGCTGGCCGACAAGGCGCAACTGCTTGGGTTGAGCGCGCCGGAGATGACGGTGCTGGTGGGCGGCCTGCGCGTGTTGGGCGTCAGCGGAAACCGGCATGGCGTCTTCACCGGCAAGGATGGCGTGCTGTCGAACGACTTCTTCGTCGCCCTGACCGGCATGGATACGGAATGGAAGAAGACCGACGACAACCTCTTCCAGGGCCATGACCGCAAGAGCGGCAAGCCGACCTGGACCGCCACCCGCGTCGATCTGGTGTTCGGCTCGCACGCGCAGTTGCGGGCGCTGGCCGAGGTCTATGCCCAATCCGACGCGAAGGAGAAGTTCGCCCAGGACTTCGTGAAGGCGTGGGTCAAGGTGATGGATGCAGATCGGTTTGATCTGAAGTAATCAGCGTAGCACGCAAAGAAAAAGCCCCGGAGCGCACAGGCACTCCGGGGCTTTTTTATTCAGGCTCGAGCCCGGCAGCGGAGCCGCCGGGTGACCCGTAGCATCCGCCAGCTTCCTTCCCCCGCGAACGAAGTGACGAGCGGGGGAAGGTGTCTCAACGAGGTGTCGGCACTTCGCCGACCCGAGTTGAGACGGATGGGGGTTAAACTAACTAGCGGTGGAAGCGGCCAACAAGAAAACCCTTGTCGAGCACATGACCATCCATCGCCTTCATCACGTCGTCGCGCGTCGCGGTTTCGGTGAGGGCCATCTTGGTGTCCAGCGCCCAGATGCTGAAGGTATAGTGATGATAGATCGGCGCGGGCGCGCCGGGCCCCTGGAAGCCGAAGCTGGTGCGGTTGCGCGGCTGGATGGTGCCGTCCGGCAGGGTGGCGGTGGTCGGCACATTCTGTGGCAGCGACGTGGCGGTGCCGGGAATGTTGAAGGCCAGCCAGTGCAGATTGTCGGTGGTGCCCTTGCCCACCATCACGTCCGGGTCATGCATGATCAGCACAAAGCTCTGGGTGCCGGCGGGCGTGCCGGTCCAGCTCAGCGCCGGCGAGATCGCCTTGGGCGGCTGGCCCGCGACATTGACCTTGCCGGTGAACTGGTCGGGGATGATGCCGCCATCCTGGAAGTCGGAACTGGAAAGCTGCATGCCGACGGCACGCAGGGCGGGGGCGGCCGGGGCCGCAGCGGGCGTCTGGGCCAAAGCCATGCCGCAAGCGGCCATCAGCAGCGCGGCGGTGAAGGCAAGTTTACGCATGGCGGGTCTCCTCAAGAGCGGTTTTTGATTATCAACGGTGGAAGCGTCCGGCCAGAACACCCTTGCCCAGGATATGCCCGGCCGTCGCTGCAAGCACCTGTTCGCGTGTCGCAGTGCTGGGCAGGTCCAGCTTGGTATCGAGGGCGATGAGCTGGACGGTGTAATGGTGATAGTTGGGGCCGGGATAGCCGGGGCCGACATAGCCCATCGTGTTGCGATGGCTGATCTGCACCGTGCCGTCGGGCAACTGCGCCACATTGGGCACGCCTTCGGGCAGCGACGTCGCGGTGGCCGGAATGTTCCAGGCCAGCCAGTGCAGGCTGTCGGTCATGCTCTTGTTCGTCACCACATCCAGGTCGTGCAGCATCAGCACGAAGCTCTGCGTGCCCGCAGGCGTGTTGACCCAGCTGAACGGAATGGACGGCGCGGTCGGCGAGGCCTTTTGCGTGTACTTGTCGGGGATGATGCCGCCGTCTTCGAAGGCGCTGCTGGTGATGACCAGCGCGGGCGGGCGCGGCGCGGCGGGCGCCGCAGGCGTCTGGGCCTGGGCAATGCCGCAGGCGGCGATAAGCAGCGTGGCGGCCAAGGCGAAGCGGTGCATGAAACTCTCCCTCAAAATGTAGTCGTATACATTGGTATTACGAAAATGACATTTTGATGGGCGCTGTCCAGTCCTCCAAAGAAAAATAACCCCGCCGGGGGCGGACCGGCAGGGCTCCAATTGTCAGACTTAATCGGCTGAACGGCCTAGGCGGGCAGCGCCGGATAGTCGGTGTAGCCCTTTTCACCTCTGCCATAGAAGGTTGCGGTGTCCCACGCGTTCAACGGCGCGCCGGTGGCAAAACGCGTTACCAGGTCGGGATTGGCGATATAGGCCTTGCCGAAGGCCACCGCATCGGCCCAGCCCGCGTCCAGCGCCGCCTGCGCGCTTTGCTGGGTGAAGCCTTCATTGGCGATATAGACGCCGCCGAACGCGTCCTTCAGGCGCGGGCCGATATGTTCGGGATTGCGAACCTGCTTGGGGCGGCCCTGGCTGTCCACCGGCTGTACGGCGGGATCGTAGACGTATTCGCGCAAGGCGATCCAGGCCAGCTTGCGACGGCCCAGTTCGCGCGCGACATAGCTGAAAGTGCCAAGGCGGTCGCTGTCGCCCATGTCGTGGCTGTCCATGCGCGGGGCCAGGTGCATGCCGACACGATCCGCGCCCCACACTTCGGCGACGGCATCGGTGACTTCCAGCATCAGGCGGGCGCGCTTTTCGATGCTGCCGCCATAGGCGTCGCTGCGCTGGTTGGTGCTGTCCTGCAGGAACTGGTCGAGGAGATAGCCGTTCGCGCCATGAATATGCACGGCGTCGAATCCTGCCGCCTTCGCGTTCTGGGCACCCGTGCGGAATTCGGCGATGACACGCGGGATCTCGGAGAGTTCAAGCGCGCGCGGCGTGACGTATTCGCGTTGTGGCCGCAGCAGCGAGACATGCCCGGCGGGTTTGATGGCACTGGGCGCTTCCGGCAGTTCGCCATTCAGCAATTCGGGATCGGAGATGCGGCCGACATGCCAGAGCTGCAGCGCGATGCGCCCGCCCGCGTCATGCACCGCCCTGGTGACTTTCTGCCAGCCTTCGACCTGTGCGCCCGACCAGATGCCCGGCGTCGCTTCATAGCCGACGCCGCGCGGCGTGACCGAGGTCGCTTCGGTGAAGATCAGGCCGGCACCAGCGCGCTGGCGGTAATATTCGACCTGCAGTTCGGTGGGGATACGCGCGTCCGGCGTGGCGCGGCTGCGGGTCAGCGGCGCCATGACGATGCGGTTGGGAAGGGTAAGGGCTCCCGCCTTGAGCGGGTCGAACAGGGTTGGCATGACGGCCTCAGTTAGATGACGGTCTAACAGTTAGGGGCCACCCGGCCCGGGTTCAAGCCCCTCACCCTTCGACAGGCTCAGGGTGAGGATGAAATATTTTCCTCATGCTGAGCTTGTCGAAGCATGAAGTCAGGCCAGGCGTGCGACCGCTTCGCGCAGGCGCGTTGCCAGTGCCAGCGCCTCGGCCCGCTTGGCATGCTGTTCTTCCAGCACTTCGGGCGGCGCCTTGGCGACGAACTGCTCGTTGCCCAGCTTGGCGTCGAAACGGGCGATCTCTTCCTCGGCCTTTTTCAGGTCCTTTTCGAGACGGGCGCGTTCCTTGGCGAAGTCGATGACATCGCCAAGCGGCAACGCCACCACGGCCTCATTCAACACGAACTGCGCCGAGCCGCCGGGAATGGCGGCGGCGGTTTCAGAGGATGAGAGCCGTGCCAGGGTTTCGATCACGCCCTTGTTGCGCGACAGGCGGGCGGCGCTATTAGCATCCGCGCCGGTCAGCACCAGCGGAATCTTGGCGGCAGCGGGGACGTTCATCTCCGAGCGCACCGAGCGCACACCCTTGATCAGGTCGATCACCCACTGCATCTCGGCGGCGGCGGCATCGCTCACGGGCAGTTTTGCCAGGTCGGGCCATTCCGCTTCGATCAGCAGCGTCGCACGGGGCACGGCAGCGGTACGGGCCCACAGTTCCTCGGTGATGAAGGGCATGAAGGGGTGCAGCAGCTTCAGCAGCTGGTCGCGCACCCAGGCGGCGGTGGCGCGGGTCTCGGCTTTGGAAGATTCCTCGGTCGAATTGAATGAAGGCTTGGCGAATTCCAGGTACCAGTCGCAGAAGACGTCATAGACAAAGTGATAGGCCGCGCCCGCCGCTTCGTTGAAGCGGAAGGCCGCCAGCGCCGCCGTGGTCTCGGCAGCGGCCTTGGCGGTTTCGGCCACGATCCACTTGTTGACGGTCTGGCTGACGCCCGCCGGATCGAAGCCCGGCACGGCGACGCACGCGTTCATTTCGCAGAAGCGCGCCGCGTTCCACAGCTTGGTGGCGAAGTTGCGGCTGGTCTCGACCCGGGCCGGGCCGATGCGCATGTCGCGGCTCTGGCCTGCCGCCAGCGCCAGGGTGAAGCGCAGCGCATCGGCGCCGAACTCGTCCACCAGCACCAGCGGATCGACCACATTGCCCTTGGTCTTGGACATCTTGGCGCCCTGCTCGTCCAGGACGCGGTTGTGGATCACGACATTGTGGAACGGAATCTCGCCCATGACATGGATGCCGAACATCATCATGCGGGCGACCCAGAAGAAGATGATGTCGAAGCCCGTCACCAGCACGCTGGTGGGATAGAATTTCTTCAGCTCGGGCGTCTGGTCCGGCCAGCCCATCGTCGAGAACGGCCACAGGCCCGACGAGAACCAGGTGTCGAGCACGTCGGCGTCGCGCGTCAGCGCCTTGCCGCCTGCCTGCGCCTTCGCTTCGTCCTCGGTCTCGGCGCAATAGACTTCGCCTTCGGGTCCATACCAGACCGGAATCTGGTGGCCCCACCAGAGCTGGCGCGAGATGCACCAGGGGCGGATGTTGCGCAGCCAGGCAAAATAGGTGTCGGCCCATTTCTCCGGCACGAACCTGGTCTTGCCGGTTTCGACCGCCGCGATGGCCTTGTCGGCCAGCGGCTGGACGTTGAGGTACCATTGCTCGGTCAGGAACGGCTCCAGCACCACCGTCTTGGTCTTTTCGTCATGCGGCACGGCATGGGTGATGGTCTCGATCTTTTCGAGCAGTTCCATCGCTTCCAGGTCGGCGACGATCTTCTTGCGCGCCACATCGGTCTTCAGGCCACGATAAGGTGCGGGCACTTCGTCGTTCAGCGTGCCGTCACGGTTCAGGATATTGATCAGCGGCAGCTTGTGCCGCTTGCCGACTTCGAAATCGTTGAAGTCATGGCCCGGCGTGATCTTGACCGCGCCCGAGCCCTTTTCCAGGTCGGCATAGTCGTCGGCGATGATCGGGATCAGCCGCCCGGTCAGCGGCAGCACCGCCATCTTGCCGACCAGCGCCTTGTAGCGTTCGTCATCGGGATGCACCGCCACGGCGGTATCGCCCAGCAGTGTTTCGGGCCGCGTCGTCGCCACCGTGATGAACTGGTCGCTGTCGTCGATGGGATACTTGATGTGCCAGAGGTTGCCCTTGACCTCGATGCTTTCGACTTCAAGGTCTGACACCGCCGTCTGCATGCGCGGGTCCCAGTTGACCAGCCGCTTGTCGCGATAGATCAGGCCGTCCTTGTAGAGCTGGACAAACACCTTGGTGACGGCGCGGCTGAGGCCCTCGTCCATGGTGAAGCGTTCGCGGCTCCAGTCGGCAGACGCGCCCAGCCGGCGCAACTGTTCCAGGATGGCGCCGCCGCTTTCGGCTTTCCACTTCCAGATCTCGGCCAGGAAGGCTTCGCGGCCCATCTGCACGCGGCTCATCTGCCGCTCGGCCAACTGGCGCTCGACGACAAGCTGGGTGGCGATGCCGGCATGGTCGGTGCCCGGCTGCCACAGCACGTCCTTGCCGCGCATGCGCTCGAAGCGGGCCAGCACATCCTGCAGCGTGTTGTTCAGCGCGTGGCCAATATGAAGACGGCCGGTGACGTT
>CANHNJ010000029.1 GCA_947462105.1 Alphaproteobacteria bacterium | reverse complement strand
TGGTGCCCAGAAGAGGACTCGAACCTCCACGCCTTGCAGCGCTAGTACCTGAAACTAGTGCGTCTACCAATTCCGCCATCTGGGCACGGGGCTGGCACCAACACTGTCAGGGCCAACCGGTAGGGGGCGGTGTTTAGGGGCCACCCTGCCCCAAGTCAATCGCCCCCTTTTCCAGGCGCAAAGCCCGCTTCCCGGCGGGTCCGGGCTGGCTTAAATTGCCCCCATGCAGCCCACCCCCACCCGCGCCGCCGTATCGCCCCTGGCAGCCCAGTTCGCGGCCCGGCGCTATGTCGTGATCCCGGGCCTGGTGGCGCCCCAGGAGGCGAAGCGGCTGGCCGACTATCTGGACCAGAGCCATGCCGAGGGGCGCATGAGCCTGGCCGACCCCTTCGTGCCACAGACGCCATGCACCTATGGTGACCGGATGCTGGAACAGCTTCTGGGCACGCTTGGGCCCTGGCTGGAATTCTATACCGGGCTGGCGCTCTACCCGACCTACTCCTTCGCCCGCATCTACAAGAAGGGCGACGAACTAACGGCGCATCGCGACCGCGAAGCCTGCGAGGTCAGCATCAGCCTCAATCTGGGCCAGGAACCGGACGCACCCTGGCCGCTCTGGCTGCGCGATCATGACGGCAAGGATTTCGCCGCCATCCTGCGGCCCGGCGACGCCCTGATCTATCGCGGCATCGAGCTGGCGCATTGGCGCGAGCCCTATGCCGGCGAAAAGCTGTCGCAGGTCTTCCTGCACTATGTGGATCGCAACGGCCCCCATGCGGAAGAGAAGTTCGACCACCGTCCGGGCCTTGGCGAACCTTCCGTGCAGCGCTGAGATGAGCAACGCGCCCCATCCCGTGCCCCATGATGCGGCCGTCGCCGGGCTGTTCGCGCAGCAGGGCTATGTGGTCATCACCGGCCTGCTGCCCGCGCCCCGCGCGGCGATGGTGCGCGACCACCTGCTGCAGCGCGCCCAGGCCGGGACCATGACCACCGACACCTCGCTGGGCACGCCAATCCCCGGCATCTATGGCGATGCGCTGGTCGACAATCTGATGAACGCGCTGCTGCCGGCCGTGTCCTATTGCACCGGGCTGGCGCTCTATCCGACCTATTCCTATGCCCGCATCTACAAGGCGGGCGACAAGCTGCCACCACATCGCGACCGGCGCGCCTGCGAGATCAGCCTCAGCCTTAATCTGGGACAGCAGCCCGACACGCCCTGAGCGCTCTGTGTCGAGGATCGCCAGAAGAAAACCGCCGCCTCCATGCTGGGTCCCGGCGACGCGCTGGTCTATCGCGGCATCGAGCTGACGCATTGGCGCGAGCCATATCAGGGCGAACAGCTGGTGCAGACCTTCCTGCATTATGTCGACCAGAACGGTCCCAGTGCCGGCGAGCGCTTCGATGGCCGCACGGCGCTGGGAACACCGCTGGCGGCTAGCTGACGCGTTCGACCCTGAAGGGCCTGCGCTGGTCACCCTGCAGCGTCAAGTCGAAGCTGCCCCAGGCGCCATAGGCTATGGTGACAGTGTAGGTGGATGGCGGATTGCGCCACACGGTGAGGTTGCCGTCGGCAGAGGTCTGACGCCACACCTGTCCATTTTCCAGCGTCACGGTGAAAAGCGCGGTCCGCCGGTCAAAGCGATACGCCTTCATCCTTGCCGTGATGCGATCGACATTGACGCCGGGGCCCGGGCGGGCATTGGCAAGACCGAACTGTTCGGCGGCCACCTTCTAGGTCTTGATGTTCAGGAAGCCGGTGAGCGGCCCGGAGCGGCTGCGTTCTGTCTTCACCTCGGCCTCGATAGGGCTTGGCGGGAGCTGCTGCGCCGGGCGCGCGAAGACGGGGGCGAAAGTCAGCGCATGTGGCGCGGCCGGCAGGCCCAGATCGTTGCGCAGCGGCTGGATGGCCCCATACAGACAATCGAGATACTGGCGCGTGTCGGGAATGGCGTAGCAGCGCGACATCCGATCCTGCATGAGATCGCGTGAATCCGCCTGCGCGGACACCGTGCCCAGCAACAGGCAGGCAGCGGCAGAATTGTGCACTCTCATCGGGCGTCTTTTTGCGAGGCAGACAAGGCCAGTGGTGCTCTGATCCTTCCACATTCCGCCCCTTCGACAACGCGCGATGATGCCGCGCCCGATTCATCTGCATAAGGATGATTTGGCCTTCGCAGCTACGCATCACTGCCAACGCCCACAGCCTGAAACCTCGGGCACTGCCGCGACTCGCAATTGTCGCAATCCGGTTCCGCCGGGCGGGGAAAGTCGCTTCTACAGATGCCGCCTTATCAATGGCTTGCGCTGGCGATCCTTCAGCCGGTACTTTGCCGGCACGCACGGGCGGTGCGCGGCGATTTCCCGGTTTTCGCGGCCCGGGCACGGCTTTATATGAAGACGCGGTTTGACGAAGGTATTCGGGTGATGGACAGCAAGCTGGTTACGATCTTCGGCGGCACGGGCTTTCTGGGCCGCCACACGGTGCGCGCCCTGGCCAAGGCGGGCTGGCGCATCAAGGTCGCGGCCCGCCGCCCGGCGCGCGGTTTCTACCTGCGCCCGCTGGGCCAGGTCGGCCAGATCGACTTCGTGAAATGCGACGTTGCTGATGCCGGCCAGGTCGCGGCGGCGGTGGCGGGATCGGACGCGGTAATCAATCTCTGCGGCATTCTCTTTCAGCGCGGCCAGAGCTTCGAGGACGTGCAGGCCAATGGCGCGGCCAACATCGCCGAAGCCGCTGCGGCGGCGGGCGTTGGCGCACTGGTGCATGTCTCGGCCATCGGCGCGGACAAGGATTCCGACGCGGTCTATGCCCAGACCAAGGCGGCCGGCGAGGCCCGCCTGCGCGAATTCTTCCCCGCCGCGACCATCCTGCGCCCGTCCATCGTGTTCGGGCCGGAAGACGACTTCTTCAACCGCTTTGCCGCGATGGCGCGGATGTCGCCCATCCTGCCACTGGTGGGCGGCGGCAAGACTCTTTTCCAGCCGGTCTTCGTCGGCGATGTCGCCGCCGCGATTGTCACCGCGCTGGGTAGCGAAGCAGCGAAAGGCGCGACCTATGAACTGGGCGGCCCGACGGTTTATTCCTTCAAGCAATTGCTGCAGATCGTGCTGACGCAAACTGGGCGCAAGCGCCTGCTGGTGCCCCTGCCCTTCGGCATGGCCAGCTTCCAGGCCTTTTTCCTGCAGCTGCTGCCCAAGCCGCCACTGACCCCGGACCAGGTCAAGCTGCTCAAGAGCGACAATGTCGTGGCGCACGATGCCAAGACGCTGGCCGATCTGGGCATCGCGGCCAATTCGGTGGAAGCCGAAGTGCCGGCCTATCTGTGGCGCTATCGCGCCAAGGGTCAGTACGCCGATCTCGCCAAGGTTTCTTAAGCCAGCGCGATCCAGGCGAACAACGCCACCCCGGCGGCGATGCGGTACCAGCCGAAGGGCGCAAGGCCATAGCGGCTGAGAAAGCCGATAAAGCCTTTCACCACCACCAGCGCCACCACGAAAGCCACCACAAAGGCGATGGCGATATCGGCCCAGGCGGCAGCCGCCAGCGCGTCGCGGTTCTTGTAAACGTCCAGCGCCGTCGCACCCATCATGGTGGGCACCGCCAGATAGAAAGTGAAATGCGCGGCGGCGGCACGGCCCACGCCCAGCAATTCGCCGCCCAGGATGGTCGCGCCCGAGCGCGAGGCGCCGGGGAAGATCGCCAGCACCTGGCAGAGGCCGATCTGGAACGCCTTCCAGAGCGGCAGCGTGTCGCCATCCGTGAAGCGGGGCGTCGGGCGATAGCGTTCCAGCACCAAAATCACCACGCCGCCCAGTGTCAGCGTCGTCGCGATCACGAGGGGCGCGATGTCGCGCGCGAACAACACCTCCTTGATGAAGGAATGCAGCAGCAGCCCCGCCACCACCGACGGCAGGAAGGCGACCAGCACCGTCAGCACGAAATGCTGCGAGGGCCGCGCCGTGGGCAGCGTCACCAGAACGTCCCAGAATTTGCGCCAATAGACCGCCACCACCGCCAAGATCGCGCCGAGCTGGATCACGATGGGCAGCACTTCGCCGGGGGGATGAAAGCCCAGCAGGTCTTCGGCGATCAGCAAGTGCGCGGTCGAGGAAACGGGGAGGAATTCGGTCAGGCCCTCGACGATGCCCAGAATGATGGCGATCAGGAAATCGGGCATGGCGGGGTCCGGAAGATTCGTCCCACAGGTAACATCCCCGGCGCGGCGGGACCATAACGACAGCCGTAACTTTTGCTATGGTTCGCGCATGGGGATCGGCAGAATCAGGGCCCGCTGGGCACGCTGGGGTTGGGTGAAGCGCACCCTGTTCCTGGCGTTCTTCTTCCTGATTCCGGCGCCGGTCCTGACCCTCCTGTTCTTCCGTTTTGTGCCCATTCCCGGCACGCCCGCCATGATCTTCAGTCTGGTCGAGGGCAAGGGCGCGCATTACCGCTGGAACGGCGACATCTCGCCCCGGCTGGGCCGGGCGGTAATCGCCGCCGAGGACCAGAATTTCTGCCGCCACTGGGGCTTTGATATCGACGCCATCAACAAGGCAATCGCCGAGCACAAGCGCAACCCCGGCGAACCGCTGCGCGGCGCCAGCACCGTCAGCCAGCAGACCGCCCGCAGCCTGTTCCTGGGCTATCGCGGCGGCTGGGTCCGCAAGGGCTTCGAGACCTATCTCACCGTCCTGCTCGAGGCGCTGTGGCCCAAGTCGCGCATCATGGCTGCCTATCTCAATGTGGTGGACTGGGGCGACGGCATCTTCGGGGCCCAGGCGGCGGCGGAACATTATTTCGGCACCGATGCCGACCGCCTCACCAGCCTGCAGGCAGCGCGGCTGGCCGCCGTGCTGCCCAATCCGCACCGCTGGCAGGCCGCCCGGCCGGGGCCATACGTGGCCCGGCGCACCGCCAGCATCCAGGGCCGCAGCGCCTGGGTGGTGCGCGACGGATTGAACTTTTGTCTTGAATAGAAGTGTCGCATACAAGGCGTTCTGCTTCGTTTTTGCCGGAACCCGATGCGCCGCCTGATCCACCTGATGCTTTCGCCGTCCTGCCGCCTCACCCGCCTGGTGATCGCGGAAAAGCGGGTGGCCTGCGATCCGGTCCAGGCCGAGGATGCGCGCAACCCCATGCCGATCTTCATCGACCTGGATGGCACCCGCGCCGAGGGCCTGTGGGCGATCATCGACCATCTGGAAACCAACTATCCCGATAATCCGCTGGCGCCCGCCGACGATGCAGAGCGCCGCGAGTCGCTGCGCTGGCTGGATTGGGCGCTGGGCGCCTTCCACGAACAGGTGACGCAGCGCATCGCCTATGAAAAAGGCGGCCAGCGTTTCACCGGTGCGCCGCATCGCCGTGCCCCCGACATGAACCTGATCCGCGCCGGGCGCGAGAAACTGAAAGTCGCGCTGCCCGCGATTGGCCGCGCCGCCGAGGCCAACGGCAACCTGGCGGGCCGCGCCCCCAGCCTGGGTGATTTCGCCGTGGCGGCGCAGTTGTCGGTGCTGGACTATCTGGGCGAAGTGCCCTGGACCGAATTCCCCGCCGCAGCGGAATGGTATGTGCGGATGAAGTCGCGCCCCAGCTTCCGTTCGCTGCTGGGCGACCGCGTGCCGGGCCAGCCGCCCGCAGTGCATTATGCCGACCTCGATTTCTGATCCCAAGGCACTGATCCTTGCCGAAGCGCTGGCGCATGGCTTCGACGCTGTGCGAGTGACGCGCGCCGAAGGCTCGCCGCGGCAGCGCCAGGGCCTGGGCGAATTCCTCGCCGCCGGCCATCATGGCGAGATGGACTGGATGGAGGCGCGCCGCGACTGGCGCGCCGATCCCCGCACGCTGTGGCCGGACGCCAAGAGCGTCATCGTGCTGGGCCTGAATTACGGCCCCGGCGAAGATCCGCTGGCGCTGCTGGCGGCGAAGGAACGCGGCGTGATCTCGGTCTATGCCCAGGGCGACGATTACCACGAGGTGGTGAAGAAGAAGCTCAAGGCGCTGGGCGGACTCATTGCCGGGCGCTTCAAGGCCGATGTGAAGGTCTTCGTCGATACCGCCCCGGTGATGGAGAAGCCGCTGGCGGCGCGCGCCGGGATCGGCTGGCAGGGCAAGCACACCAACCTGGTGAGCCGCGAATTCGGCTCCTGGCTGTTCCTGGGCTCGGTCTTCACAACGCTGGCGCTGGAGCCGGACGAAGCCGAGATCGATCATTGCGGCACCTGCCGCAACTGCCTGGATGCCTGCCCCACCAACGCCTTTCCCGCACCGTACAAGCTGGATGCGCGGCGCTGCATCTCGTATCTCACCATCGAGAAAAAAGGTCCGATCCCGCGCGAATTCCGCGCCGCAATGGGCAACCGCATCTATGGCTGCGACGATTGCCTCGCAGTCTGCCCCTGGAACAAGTTCGCGCAAGACGCGCGCGAAATCGCCCTGCAGGCGCGCGCGGAACTGAAAGCGCCGGGCCTGGCCGAACTGGCAGCACTGGATGACGAAGCGTTCCGCACGCTGTTCCGCAAATCGCCGGTCAAGCGCATCGGCCGCGCCCGCTTCCTGCGCAATGTGCTGACCGCCATCGGCAACAGTGGCACGCCGCAACTGGCGGCGTCGGCACAGGCGCTGCTGCGCGATGACTCGCCGCTGGTGCGCGGCGCGGCGGTGTGGGCGCTGTCGCGGCTGCTGCCGCGCGAAGAACTGGCGCAACTGCGCGAGGCGCGCGAAACCGATGCCAGCGTGATCGCGGAGTGGGACGCGGTCAATTAAGCGCCTCCAGCGCCGCACCGGCTTCGGCGCGGATCGCGGGCGAGCCCGTTTTCTGCGCGGCGGAAAAATCGCTGCGCGCCCCTCCCAGGTCGCCCAGGTCACGCCGCAGCAGGCCGCGCTCCATCAGCACGGCGGCATCGCCACGCTTCAGCGCCAGCGCCGTGTTGAGATCGGCCAGCGCCGGCTTGTACTGGCGCAGGGCGCGCTGGGCGCTGGCGCGCAACAGCAGCAGGTCGGGACTCCTGGGGCGCATGGCAATGGCGGTGGTGAGATGCAGCACCGCATCGCGCCAGTTGCGGATCATCGCTTCGGCACGGCCGAGGTCGGCATAGAGATCGGCATCGCCCGCCGAGATGGTCAACGCCGCCTTCAGGCTGGCCACCGATTTGCTGCCATTGCCCGCCAGCAGCCAGGCATTGCCGGCCTGGGTAAAAATCTCGCCGCGCATCGCGCCCGGCGTTCCGTTGGCGCGCGCCAGCCGGTCGAGCCGCGTGGCGGCATCGGCATAGCGCTTCAAGCCCACCTGCGCCATCGCGGCGCAATGTTCCGCCGGGGTGCCACCGCCGGATTTCGCCCAGCCTTCTGCATCGGCCAGTGCAATGGCAGGATTTTTTTCCGCCACGCCCAGGCAACGGCCATAGCGGGCACTGTCCTGTGCCAGAGCGGGCGGCGCGAACAGCAACATTACGGTCAGGAACAGATACGAACGGTGCATGTTCCAACACTAACGGCATAAGAGTGGAAATTGAATGGCATGCCACGATTCATCTGTTAGGGTCCGGCCGCACGCCGGGAGAGATGGCATGAAACGGCTGATACTCTGCGCCGCATTGCTGCTGGCCGCCTGCGCCACCCTTTCCGCACAGGCGCAGGAAGGCCCGCGCGCCGCGCCCACCGTGCGCATCGAAAGCGGCCAGTTGCCGGTCCTGGACACCACGCCGAAGCTGGATGTGGCGGCGGCCACCAAGGGTTATCTGGCGCGCGTCACCGGCGCGGCGCGTGAGCGCTCGGACGCCCATGCCAATGGCGGCACCTGGCTGGCGCTGTTCAACCTGCTGTACGGGCTGGGGCTGGCCGGGGCGCTGATGATGTTCGGCCTGTCGGCGCGCCTGCGCGACTGGGCGGAGGAGCGCACCCATTCGCGCACATACCAGGCGATGCTCTATGCGGCGATCCTGGTCACGCTGGCGGCAGCGGCGGTGTTGCCGCCCGCGCTCTATCAAGGTTATTTCCGCGCGCAGGCCTATGGCCTGTCGAACCAGGGCCTGCTGGCATGGCTGGGCGAATTCGGCATCGTCTTCCTGCTGACGCTGGCGGCGTCGGTGCTGTGCCTGCCGGTCTTCTATGCCACGATCCGCGCCGCGCGCGAGACCTGGTGGCTGTGGTGCGGCGGACTGACGATCCTGCTGGTGATCGTGCAGATGACGATCACGCCGGTTTTCATCGCGCCTTTGTTCAATGATCACACGCCGCTGCCCGATGGCGCGCTGAAGACGAAGATCACCGCGCTGGCGGCGGCCAACCAGATTCCCGCCGCCGCCATCCAGGTGTCGGATGCCTCGCGCCAGACCAGCCGCATCTTCGCCCATGTCACCGGCTTTCTGGGCACCAGCCGCATCACCCTGTCTGATACCCTGCTGCAGCAGGGCAGCGAGGATGAAGTGCTGGCGGTGGTCGGCCACGAGATCGGCCATTATGTCATGGGCCATGCGACGCGGAACCTGCTGATGCAGGGGCTGCTGGTGCTGCTGGGCTTTGGCTTTGCCGCCTGGGCCTTCCATATCGGGGCTGATCTTTTCGGCGGCATGTGGCAGGTGCGCAAGGTGGAAGACGTCGCCAGCCTGCCCGCACTGGTGGCGCTGCTGGGCCTGTTCGCCGTCCTGATCCTGCCGGTCAGCAATTCCATCAGCCGCGCCGCCGAGCACCAGGCCGACCTTTACGGCCTCAACGCCGCGCGCAAGCCCGATGCCTTTGCCACCGTGCTGCTGAAGCTGGCGCCCACCCGCAAGCTGGAGCCCGGCGAGCTGGAGGAAGCGGTGTTCTATGGCCATCCCGCCGCCCGCAGCCGCATCGAGACCGCGATGGGCTGGAAGGCGCAGCACATCGCGGAGGCCGACATCCGCGACATGGCCGGGCTGGGCGTCATCGCGCCGTAGCGCCGCGTCCTGCATCTGCTGCGCATGCAGTGCAAAGGCCCGGGCGATGGCGGCATCGCATTGCGCCACGAACAGGGCGATCTCGGCGCGGCGGCGGGCACGGTATTCGCGCACTTCCCGGCTATAGCCGCCATGCACAAGCCGGTTGCGGTTGCCGGGCTGGCCGCCGCGCTTCTTCTTAAGCGCAATCCATGCTTGATTTTCGCACCCATTCGAACCACCGGAAAATGAAGGGGGCCTCCCCCCTCTTCTGCCGCATCCTTTCAGACGCCATTGTAGGCAAGACGCAGCAGCGCTTCGCCGTGGATATGTGCGGCGCGGTTTTCGGTGCGATCACGTTGCGGCGATTGGGAAAACCGCTTCGCGTGGCATGTGGATAGGCCGCAGGAAACGGACCATGCCGTCAGAGCAGGGCGGACAGCGCCTTGAATTCCGCTTCCAGTCCAAGGGTAGCAAACAAGGCCTTGCAGGCCGCGCGGGCGTCTTCGTCCCAGACCGCACCCCGCAGCGAGGCCGCCAATGTCGCCTGGCTTTTCAGGATCACGCCGTCATCGAGAATCTTCAGGCCATTGTCGCGCAAGGTTGCGCCGGTGGTGGTGATATCCACGATCACTTCGGCTGTACCGGCGGCAGGCGCGCCTTCGGTCGCGCCTGCGCTGGGCACGATGCGGTAATCGGCGATGCCGTTGCGGGCGAACCAGCCGCGCGTCAGTTCGGCATACTTGGTCGCCACCCGCAGGCGCTTTTTGTGCGTGGCGGCGAAGGCGGCGCAGACATCGTCCAGATCGGCCATGGTGGAAACATCGATCCAGGCGCGCGACACCGCCACCACGACATCGGCAAAGCCGAAGCCCATCGGCGCGGCCAGGTACAGGCGGCCTTCCAGTTCCGGCGCGGCCTCGCGCAGCAAATCTTCGCCGGTGATGCCCAGGTGCACATCACCCGCCAGCAGCGCGTTGGCGATCTCGGAAGCCGACAGCAGCATGACTTCGATCTGCGGCATGCCGGCGAAGCGGGCGCGATAGCCGCGCGAACCGGCTTCCTGTTCCAGCACGACGCCGCGCGCCGCGAACCATTCGCCGCACGCCTCTTTCAGACGGCCCTTGGAGGGAATGGCAATGACCAATTTTGTTTCTTTTGGCTTGCTCATGCCGCACCTTTGACGGTGGCGAGCAGGCGCTCGGTGTGGATGGCGCAGCCCACCGCCGTGACGGGCGCGGACGCGCCCAGCAGCTCCAGCAGATTGTCGTAACGGCCACCGCCCGCCAGCTCGACGCCGTACTTGCTGCGCAGCTCGAAGACGAAGCCGGTGTAATATTCCATGCTGCGGCCGAAATGGGCGTTGAAGTCGATGCGGTCCACGCCGAGCTTTTGCAGCAGCGCGACGCGCGCTTCCACCGCCGCAAGACCGGCATCCAGATTGATGCCCGCCGTCTTCAGCAGGGCGCGAATGTCGGCCAGCGCCTGGGCGATGGGGGCAGAAATGTCGAGCAGGCGCGTGATCGCGCCCGCGACATTGCCGTCCAGCTTCAGCACTTCGGCGGCTTCGGCGCGGGCGCGCGTGATCACTTCGGCGCGGGTGCGGCCGGCCAGCGGCGCATCGCCCTGCGTCTCCAGCAGCGCGGCGATGTCCTTTTCATCCTGCGGCAGGTGCGAGGTCTCGTCGCCATGACCGATGCGGTCCAGCAGGGTTTCGACATAGCCCGCGCGCCAGAAGTGGCGCTTGAGGCGCGAGCGCCAGTGCTCCGGAAGCTGCAGCGCATCGACCAGCGCCCCGAACAGGCCCAGGTCACCCATGCGTATGGTGAAATCCGTGCAGCCGGCCGCGCGCAGCGCCTCGACCGCGAGGGTGAGGATTTCTGCATCGCCCTTGGCCTTGTCAGCTTCGCCGAACAGTTCGACGCCCGCCTGGAAGAACTGCACCGGCTTGCCGCCCTTGCTCTCATGGCGGAAGACGGGGCCATTGTAGGAAATGCGGGCGGGAAAATGCGGCCCGCTCTCCACAACGCGCTTGGCGATGGGAATGGTGAGATCGGGGCGCAGCGCCAGATCGCTGCCCGACGGATCGGTGAGCGTGAAGGTGCGGCGGCGGATTTCCTCGCCCGAACGGTCAAGAAACAGCGCGGCGGGCTGCAGCACCGACGGCTCCTGCCGGTCATAGCCCTTCGCCTTGAACAGTTTCAGCAGCGTCACGGCCTGCATGTTCAGCGCATCGATGTCGGCGGGACCGTAATAGGGGAACGCGGTCATCAGGAGCGCGCCCAGGAAAAGTGTGGAGCGGTTTTCCGTCCGGGCGCGCGACCAAACATTAAGTGCCCCCCAGCAGTTTCCGCACTTCGGCAACGAGGTCAGTGCGTTTCACCGAAACCTGCGCCTGGCGTGTCGCGGTCCATTCGGCGCGGCTTTCGACGCTCTTCGCCAGTTCCGCGCCCAGCGCCAGATCCTTCAGCGTCACCAGCCCCTGCGCCTTCTCGTCCGGGCCTTCGACCACCGCGATGGCCGCGCCGCGCTTGTCGGCATATTTGAACTGGTCGCCCATCTTGCCGGTACCGACATAGGCCTCGGCGCGGATACCGCTGCGGCGCAGATCCGCCGCCGTGGCGAGCGCGCCGCCCGCATCGCTCTTGTCGAACGCGGTCACCACCACCAGCGGCGCCAGCGCCGCGCGCTTGTCCTTCAGCGCGCTCAGCAGGCGGCTGACGCCAATCGAGATGCCCGCTGCCGGGACGCGCTGGCCGGTGAAGCGCGCCACCAGGTCGTCATAGCGGCCGCCCGAGGCGATGGAGCCGAACACGACATCCTGCCCTTCGTCATTCTTCACCGGGAACAGCAGTTCGGCTTCCCACACCGGGCCGGTGTAATAATCCAGCCCGCGCACCACGCCGGTATCGAACATGACGCGGTCCGGGCCATAGCCCGACGCGTTCAGAATCTTGACGATGGCTTCCAGTTCGACGAGCCCCTCCGCGCCGATGGCGCTGGTGCGGATCAGGTGGGCGATCTGGTTGAGATGTTCTTCCTCGTCCTTCGCATCGGGCGCCACAAAGGCCAGGATGGCGTGCGCCTGCTCGTGGGTCAGGCCCGCACCCTTGGTGAAGTCGCCGCTGTCGTCCTTGCGGCCTTCGCCCAGCAGGGCCTGCACGCCTTCGACGCCCAGCCGGTCCAGCTTGTCGATCGCCCGCAGCACGGTGCCGCGACGCGCCGTATCGTCGATGGCGACGCCCGCCACTTCCAGCACGCCATCGAGCAGCTTGCGGTTGTTGAGCTTGACGATGTAGCTGCCCCGCGCCAGGCCCAGCGCTTCCAGCGCGTCGCACAGCATCATCAGCAGTTCGGCATCGGCGGCGGGATTGGCACTGCCCACCGTATCGGCATCGAACTGGGTGAATTCGCGGAAGCGGCCGGGGCCCGGCTTCTCGTTGCGCCACACCGTGCCCATCGCATAGCGGCGGAACGGCTTGGCGATGGTCTGGAAATGCGTCGCGACATGGCGCGCCAGTGGCGCGGTCAGGTCATAGCGCAGGCTCAGCCACTGGTCGTCGTCATCCTTGAGCGAGAAGACGCCGGCATTGGGCCGGTCGACATCGGGCAGGAACTTGCCCAGCGCATCGGTATATTCGAAGGCCGGGGTTTCCAGCGGATCGAAGCCATAGGATTCATAAACCCGGCGAATGGTCTCCAGCATCGCCCGTTCGGCCGCGATCTCGGCGCCGCTGCGGTCGCGGAATCCGCGCGGCAGGCGCGCCTTGGGACGGGTGGGTTTGTCTTTGCTCATGACTCAATATGCCGGGGAGGAACCGGCGGGTTGTACGGGACGGCGACTCCCCCCGCAAGAAAGCGCTAGGGTCATCGCGGAATAATAATATAAAACAGGGACTTGGCCTGTGACCGGGTGGCCCTTGCCAGAGCGGCAGCCAGCGGGGAACATGCTGCACCGCAACAAAGATAAGGAAACGCCGTGGCGGACACCAAGCTATTCCAGGACGCCACCAGCGCCCTGTCCGGACTGCTGTTCGACGGCATGACCATCATGTCGGGCGGCTTCGGCCTTTGCGGCAACCCGGAAAACTGCATCGCCGCCCTGCGCGCCAATGGCGTGAAGGATGTCACCGTCATTTCCAACAATTGCGGTGCCGACAATTACGGCCTGTATGTGCTGCTGGCGAACAAGCAGATCCGCAAGATGATCAGTTCGTATGTCGGCGAGAACAAGCTGTTCGAGGAATTGTATCTCACCGGCAAGCTGGAGCTGGAGCTGAACCCCCAGGGCACGCTGGCCGAGCGCATCCGGGCCGGTGGCGCGGGCATTCCCGCCTTCTACACCAAGACCGGTGTCGGCACCGTGGTGGCGGAAGGCAAGCCGACCGAGGTGTTCGAGGGCCAGACCTATGTGCGCGAAAGCTGGCTGCGCGCCGACCTGTCGGTCATCAAGGCGTGGAAGGGCGATACCGAGGGCAACCTCGTCTATCGCAAGACCGCGCGCAATTTCAATCCGATGATGGCGACGGCGGGCAAGGTGACGGTGGCGGAGGTGGAAGAACTGGTGGCGCCGGGACAGTTGGACCCCGAGATGATCCACACGCCCGGCATCTTCGTGCAGCGCATCTTTAAAGGCACGCAGTACGAAAAGCACATCGAGCGCGTCACCACGCGCAAGCGGGAGAGCGCGTAATGGCCTGGACCCGCGACGAGATGGCGGCCCGCGCCGCCCGCGAATTGCAGAGCGGCTTCTATGTCAATCTGGGCATTGGCATTCCGACGCTGGTGGCCAATTACATTCCCGCCGGCATGAACGTGACGCTGCAAAGCGAGAACGGCATGCTGGGCATGGGGCCGTTTCCCTATGAAGGCGAGGAAGACGCCGACCTGATCAACGCCGGCAAGCAGACCATTACCGAACTGCCGACCTCGTCCTTCTTCTCGTCCTCGGATTCCTTTGCGATGATCCGCGGCGGCCACATCGACCTCACCGTGCTGGGGGCGATGGAAGTGTCCGAGGAAGGCGACCTCGCCAACTGGACCATTCCCGGCAAGATGGTGAAGGGCATGGGCGGCGCGATGGACCTGGTGGCGGGCGTCAAGCGCGTCATCGTGGTGATGGAACACACCAACAAGGCGGGCGAATCCAAGCTGCTCAAGACCTGCGCCCTGCCGCTGACCGGCAAGGACTGTGTCGACATGATCATCACCGACCTGGCGGTCTTCACCCTGGAACGGGGCAAGCATGGCCTGACGCTGATCGAGCTTGCGCCCGGCGTCACGCTGGACGAAGTTACGGCCAAGACCGAGGCCAGCTTCACCGCGAAGCTCTGAGCCCGGCGGCAACGGGAGAGTGACATGCGGAAGTTCGTGACGGCGATGGCTCTGACTTTGTTTGGGGCATGCATGTGCACCAGCGCGCTGGGGCAGCCGGTGACCACCATCACCATGCCCGACCCCAACACCTTTCCGGAGAACGTCACCGTGCTGGGCGATGGCACGGTGGTGATCGGCGCCATGCTGCAGCATTACATCTATCGCGCCCGTCCCGGCCAGGCGATGGCGGAACGCTGGATCGACCTGACCACGGTGGGCAGCGCAAGCTGGGGCCTGATGGCCGACAACAGTCGCAACAATCTGTGGGTCTGCACCACCGCCTTCACCCTGCCCGCCAAGATCACGCCCGCGATCAAGGAGCGCATCACCTCGCTGCGCGCCTTTGACACCAGGACCGGCGCGGCCAAGGGCGTCTGGCCGCTACTGAACCCGACCAATAGCTGCAACGACATGACCATCGCGGCCGACGGCACCGTCTATGTCAGCGATATCGCCAACGGCCAGGTCCAGCGGCTGAAGCCCGGCGCGGCAGCGCTGGAGCCCTGGCTGCAGGTGCCCGAATTGTTGAATGTCGATGGCATCGCCTTTGTCGGCACCATGCTCTATGCCAACAATGTCAGCACCGGAAAGCTCTACCGCATTCCGGTCAATGCCGATGGCAGCGCCGGGACGGTGGTGGAAATCAAGCTGTCCCAGCCGCTGGAAGGCCCGGACGGCATGCGCGCCCAGAACGGCAAGATGTATGTCGCCGAGAACCGCGCCAACCGCATTTCGGAAATCACCTTCACGGGCGATACCGGCACGGTGCGGGTGCTGAAGGGCGGCTATGTCACCGCCACCGGCGTGCAGCCGGCGGGGGACGTGATCTGGGTGCAGGAGTCGAAGCAGAATTACTGGCGCGATCCGGCGCTGGCCAATGCCGATCCGAACCCGTTCAGGATCTACGCGATCCCGACACCGAAATAGGGCCGGACGCTAACCGACGCGGACGCTGTTCAGGCTGCCCAGCACGCCGAAGGCCTGCAGCAGCCAGATCACGACCAGGATCACGACCACGGCATTGAGGATGGATTTGATCTTCGAATCCATCGGGATGTAGTTGTTGACCAGCCAGAGCAGCACGCCCACGACGATCAGCACGAGAATAATATTGATCAGCATATCGGGTTTCCGGGAAATAGCTTCAGCCCGGATAACGCAGACGGTAGCCGAAAAGTTCCGCCGCCAGGCCGCCCGGCACCAGCGCACGCATCACCTGGATGGCCCGCAGGCGCGGGCCATGACACCAGGGGCGCGTGCAACCGGCTAGGCCGGCAGGCGATAGACCACGAGCTGCGTCGCCACGCCCGGCCCCGATATCGGCACGGCGATATATTGCCGGCCATCCATCGCATAGGTCATGGGCGAGCCGGTGACGCGGGTCGGCATCCGCACCGATCCCACTTCCTGCCCCGTCTTCTTGTCATAGGCGCGCAGCCAGGCACCGGTCTTGCCATCCGGCCCGGTGGTGGCGGTGCCATCGCCCGCGATCACCAGCGTCTTGGTCACCAGCACGCCGACCTTGCCCTGGCTGCCGGTGCGCGGAATGTTTTTGCCCTTGAGCAGCGGGTGGTTCTTCACCTCGTCCGGGGTTTCGCCATGCGCGACCTGCCAGACCATCGTGCCCTGGTTGAGATCGAGCGCGGTGATGCGGCCATAGGGCGGCTTGAGAATCGAAAGACCCTGCACCGTCAGGCGACCACCACCACCACCACCGCCGCGACCAGCGGCGGGGGCCGCACCACGACCGGCGGGGGCTGCCGCGCCGCGCCCCGGTGCGGCGGCCGCACCTTGCGGCTGTTCGCTGGGCGGCAAGGCCGCGCCCTGGGCACCATTGGGGCCCTGCGTGCCCCAGACATAAGCCAAATCGGTGCGCGCCGGATCGCCGGGGATCAAGCCGCGCAGCGTGTAGGCATGGTTGGAGAAGATGTACATGACGTTGGTTTCGGGATCGAGCGCGCCGCCCGGCCATTGCCCCGCGCCGTCGGTGGACGGGCTCTGGATGGTGGCGATCTTGTTGGGATAGAAGCTGACGATGGGCGGCGCGAAGAGATGGCCCCAATTGTAGTTCTGCAGCAGGCGCAGGCACTCGGCGCGCAGTTCCGGCGTGAAGTCGATCAACTGGCTGATCGGCAAGCCCTGCACATCGAACGCCGGCGGCTTGCTGGGGATCGGCTGGGTCGGCGCGTAATATTCGCCCGGCACATCGCCAATCGGCACCGGCGTTTCGGGGATCGGCCAGATCGGCTTGCCGTTGGTGCGGTCCAGCACAAACGTGAAGGCGTGCTTGGTCGGCTGCGCCAGCGCCTTGATGGTGCGCCCGCCCATCTTCATGTCGAACAGGATCGGGGCGCACATCAGGTCGCGGTCCCAGATGTCGTGATGCACCGTCTGGTAGTGCCAGCGCTTCTTGCCGGTCTTGGCGTCCACCGCCACGATGCAGTCGGAATAGAGATTGTCGCCGCGGCGGAAGGCGCCGTAATAGTCGTTGGTCGGCTGCTCGATGGCGAGATAGACCAGACCCAGATCGGGATCGGCGCTGTTCTGCGCCCAGTTGCCGACATTGCCGGTGCGGTCGGCGGAGCCATTCTCCCAGGTGTCGTAGCCGAACTCGCCCTTGCGCGGGATGGTGCGGAAGGCCCAGAGCTGCTTGCCGGTGCGCACATCGTAAGCGCGGACATTGCCCTTGATGTGACCGATCTGGCTGACCGTGGCGGAATGCGCCGCGCCCACCACGATGACATCGCCCACCACCAGCGGCGTCGAATGCAGGCCGATTTCCTGGCCCGCGCCCTCGCCGTCGGTATTGATGGTCTGGTCTTCCAGGTCCTTCTTGAGATCAACCACGCCGCTGACGCCGAAGCCCGGCGCAACCTTGCCGGTCTTGGCATCAAGGCAGATCAACTGGTAGCCGATAGTGACATAGAGGATGCGCTCCTCCTTGCCATCAGTCCAATAGGAAACGCCATGTCCGCTGCCCGGACGCGGCGCCAGCACGCCACGGCGGCCTTCTTCATAGTCGAACCGCCAGAGCTGCTTGCCGGTGCGGGCATCCAGCGCCAGCACGGCGCGCTTGAGGCCCGCCGAATGATAGACCACCCCATTCACCATCAGCGGCGTGCACTGGATGTTGGTGTCGCCCGGCTCGGCGAAGGACCAGACCTGTTCCAGCCGGTTGAAATTGCCGGCATCGATCTGGTTCAGCGCTGAATAGCGCAGGCTCTTCTCGTCGCCGCCATAGGTCCGCCATTCGCCATTGGCGGTGTCGTAGCGGATGGGACGGCGGCGAGACGAAGGTTGCGCGTCAGCCGGCAAGGCCGTCGCGGCCATGGCCGCAGCCAGACCCAGATTGAGGTCACGACGGGTGATCTTCTTGCTCATGACGGTCTCTGTGTTGCTGTTGTTCCAGTTTTTACGGCAGCGGACCGCCAACTGTGGCCGATCCCGTGCCGCTGCAGCCGAGCTGGCCGAAGCGGGCGAATTTCTGCACCCGCTTGGCGGTGTCGACTTCAGCCGTATAGATGTTGCCCTTGGAGTCGACGCTGACCTGATGCAGCCAGTGGAACTGGCCGACCTGCGTGCCGCTGCGGCCAAAGCGGCCCAGCTCCTGCAGGTTGGAACGGTTGAGGATGTAGATCGTCATGTTGGAATTGTCGCCGACATAGATGCAGCTCTGCGCCGCATCGGTGGAGAAATTCACCGACACCGCCGTACCCGGAATGGAGGTGCGGGTCTTCTCGCTGATGAACTGCTCGCCCACGAAACCGCACTTGCCCGCTTCGCCCGTGAGATTGACGCAGGGCTTGCCCAGATTGGGATCGAGCGCGTTGAAGACCTGGATGCGGTTGTTGCCGCGATCGCAGACATAGAGCTTGCCGTCATTGGCGATCTTCACGCAATGCACCGGCGGGCGGAAGAAGATCGGCTTCTTGTTGCCCTTCTCATAGTCATTGACGAACGGCCCGGCGGCAGCGGCGGCGACGTCATCCACCGGGTTGTTGCCATAGGCGCCGATGGAGCCGATGAACTTGCCGGTGGCGGCATCCACGATCAGGACATGACGGTTGGTATAGCCGTCAGAGATGTAGAGCCGGTTGGTCTTGGGATCGACCACCATGTCGGTGGCGCGGTTCAGCACCGGCGTCCCATTGATGCCGCTGTTGGTGTCGTTGGTGTTGATGTTGGTCGGCAGGCCGCCGATCCGCATCTTGAAATTGCCGTTCATGTCGAACTTCAGCACGAAGCCGTCATTGCCCGGCCCAT
>CANHNJ010000028.1 GCA_947462105.1 Alphaproteobacteria bacterium | reverse complement strand
TCTTCACGTAGTCCGCATGACCTGGGCAATCCACGTGCGCGTAGTGACGGTTCTGCGTCTCGTACTCAACGTGCGCCGTCGAAATCGTGATCCCGCGCTCGCGCTCCTCGGGAGCCTTGTCGATCTGGTCGTACGCCGTGAACGTCGCTCCACCCGTCTTCGCCAGAACCTTCGTGATCGCTGCCGTCAGCGACGTCTTGCCGTGGTCAACGTGACCAATCGTGCCGATGTTGCAATGCGGCTTGTTACGTTCAAACTTTGCCTTGGCCATCGTTATGCTCCTATTTCGGCTTCAACGTTTCCGCGATCGCCTGCGGAACGGTTTCATAATGGTCGAACTGCATCGAATACTGCGCGCGGCCCTGGGACATGGAACGCAGCGTGTTGATGTAACCGAACATGTTGGACAGCGGCACCATCGCGGTGACCACCTGGGCGTTACCGCGGCTGTCGGTGCCCTGCACCTGGCCACGGCGGCTGTTGAGGTCGCCGATGACGCCGCCAAGGAAGTCCTCGGGCGTCACGACTTCCACCTTCATGATCGGCTCGAGCAGCTTCACGGCGCCCTTGGAGGCGAGTTCGCGGAAGGCAGCGCGGGCGGCGATGTCAAAGGTCAGTGCGTTGGAGTCGACTTCGTGGTACTTGCCGTCAACCAGCTTGGCCTTGAAGTCGATCACCGGGAAGCCGGCGAGCAGGCCGGATTCCTTCTGGGTCTTCAGGCCCTTTTCCACTGCCGGGATGAATTCCTTCGGGATGGCGCCGCCGACCACGTCGTTCTCGAACACGAAGCCGGCGCCCGGCTCCAGCGGTTCGAACTCGATGGTCACTTCGGCGAACTGGCCCGAACCGCCGGTCTGCTTCTTGTGGGTGTACTTGATCGTGAGCGGCTTGGAGAGCGTCTCGCGATAGGCCACCTGCGGCGCGCCAACATTGGCTTCCACCTTGTAGGTGCGCTTGAGGATATCGACCTTAATTTCGAGGTGCAGTTCGCCCATGCCCTTGAGGATGGTCTGGCCGCTTTCCTGGTCGGTGGAAACGCGGAAGGACGGGTCTTCCTGGGCCAGGCGCACCAGCGCCATGCCCATCTTTTCCTGGTCGGCCTTGGTCTTGGGTTCGATGGCGACCTCGATCACGGGATCAGGGAATTCCATCTTTTCCAGGATCACCGGATTGTTGGGATCGCAGAGCGTCTCGCCGGTGGTGGTGAGCTTGAGGCCCGCCAGCGCAACGATGTCGCCGGAATTGGCTTCCTTGACGTCTTCGCGGCTGTTCGCATGCATCAGAAGCATGCGGCCGACGCGTTCCAGCTTGTCCTTCACCGAGTTGAGCACGCCGGTGCCCGAGGTGACTGAACCGGAATAGACGCGCATGAAGGTGATGGAGCCGACAAAGGGGTCGTCCATGATCTTGAACGCCAGGCCCGCGAAAGGGGCCTTGTCGTCGGCGGGACGCACGACTTCCTTGTCGGTGCCCGGAACGACGCCCATCAGCGGCGGAATGTCGAGCGGCGACGGCAGGTAGGCGACGACGGCATCGAGCAAGGGCTGCACACCCTTGTTCTTGAAGGCCGAGCCGCAGGTCACCGGCACGAAATGGAAGCTCATCGTGCCCTTGCGGATCAGCTTCTGCAGATCCTCATAGGCCGGCTCCTTGCCCTGCTCCAGATAGGCTTCCATGGCGGCGTCGTCTTCTTCGACGGCCATCTCGACCAGGGCAGCGCGCAGCTCGGCGGCTTTTTCGGCATACTCGGCAGGAATGTCGATCTCGTCGAACTTCGCGCCCAGCTGCTCGTCATGCCAGACCAGCGCCTTCATCTTGACGATGTCGACGATGCCCTTGAATTCGGCTTCCGAACCGATCGGCCAGGTGATGATCATCGGGCGGGTACCCAGACGATCGATCATCATGTCAATGCAGCGCTGGAAGTTGGCGCCGGTGCGATCCATCTTGTTGACGAAGCACATGCGCGGCACGTGATACTTGTCGGCCTGGCGCCACACAGTCTCGGACTGGGGCTCGACACCGGCGACGGCATCGAACACGGCGACGGCGCCGTCGAGCACGCGCATGGAACGTTCGACTTCAATCGTGAAATCGACGTGACCGGGCGTGTCGATGATGTTGATCCGGTGGTCCTTCCAGAAGCAGGTCGTCGCGGCCGACGTAATGGTGATGCCGCGTTCCTGTTCCTGCTCCATGAAGTCCATGGTGGCGGCGCCGTCATGGACTTCGCCGATCTTATGGGACTTACCGGTATAATAGAGAATGCGCTCAGTCGTCGTCGTCTTGCCGGCATCAATGTGCGCGGCAATGCCGATGTTGCGATACATGCTGAGCGGAGTTGTACGGGCCATTGTGTGCTCGGTTACCAGCGATAATGCGAGAAGGCGCGATTGGCGTCGGCCATCTTGTGGGTGTCTTCGCGCTTCTTGACGGCGCTGCCGCGATTGTTGGCGGCGTCCATCAGCTCGCCCGACAGGCGGCCGGTCATGGTCGGCTCGTTGCGGGCGCGCGCGGCGGTGATCAGCCAGCGGATGGCGAGCGCCTTCGAACGGTCGGTGCGGACTTCGACGGGCACCTGGTAGGTGGCACCACCGACGCGGCGGCTGCGCACTTCGAGCGCCGGGGCGACGTTGCGCAGGGCTTCGTGGAAGACGGCCAGCGGATCCTGCTTGGTCTTGGCGGCGATGGTGTCGAAAGCGCCATAGACGATGCCCTCGGCGGCGCTCTTCTTGCCGTCATACATCAGGGAGTTCATGAACTTGGCGATGACCAGATCGCCAAACTTGGCGTCGGGGTTGATTTCGCGGCGTTCGGCGCGGTGGCGGCGGGACATTTATATCTCCTTACTTCGGACGCTTGGCGCCATAGAGCGAGCGGCGCTTCTTGCGATCCTTCACGCCCTGCGTGTCGAGCACGCCGCGGATGATGTGATAGCGAACGCCCGGAAGGTCCTTCACGCGGCCGCCGCGGATCAGCACCACCGAGTGCTCCTGCAGGTTATGGCCTTCGCCCGGAATATAGGTCAGCGCTTCAAAGCCGTTGGTCAGGCGAACCTTGGCGACCTTGCGCAGCGCCGAGTTCGGCTTCTTCGGGGTCGTGGTGTAGACGCGGGTGCAGACGGCGCGCTTTTGCGGGCATTCCTGCAGGGCCGGAACCTTGTTGCGCTTCGGCTTGGTGCCGCGCGGCTTGCGAATGAGCTGATTGACTGTCGGCATTCCCAACTTCCTTTTTGCAATCTGTCCGTGCACGGACAGGTATGCGAAATCCAAAAACCGGACGCGAGGCGGCCGCCTCGATCCGAACTTGCGGAGGACTGAGGGTTTTGACCCTGAGTCGCGCGTCTTAAGTTCTATAATCTGGCTTTCCAGCAGCGTTTTCGCGGGTTTTTCCGCAAACGGCCTGCCCTGAAAGGTGGCGGCTTATACCCAGCCCCCTTCGGGGGGTCAAGCGGCGTGAAGCGGGGAAATTCATGGGGCCGGACGGCAAACTAAGTTGCGAGTCATTCTCATTCGTGTCACGGTCTTTCTTGCGCGTGATTATCAACCATCAGGAGCTGCCCGTGACCATCCACCCGCTTCCCACAGCCGCTGGCCGCCCCTGGCGGGCCGAGCTTCTGTCCCAGCTCGATCCCCGGGAACTCAGCGCCGCCATGGATGGGGAAAACCCGTCGGAATGGCTGCATGCCGTCATGGCCAGCGGGATGCCTGCGGCCCAGATCCGGCTGGGCCGCCTGCTGCTGTCGGGGGAATGCCTGCCCACCGACCGGCGCGCCGCCTTCGCCTGTTTCCTGTCGGCGGCGGTCACCGGAGACCCGGAAGCCCAGAACCTGCTGGGCGGCTGCCATGACAATGGCTGGGGCACCCGTCCGGACCGGGAGGCGGCCAAGCGTTCTTATAAAGCGGCGGCTGACGTCGGCGATTATCGCGGCGCCCACAATCATGGCTGTGTCCTGGCAGCGGAAGGCTGCGTCGCGGGCGCGCTGCACTGGTTCGAAAAGGCGGTAAAGGACGCCCCGCCCCCGGCACGCGATGCCATTCTCATGACGCTGCGCCATCATCCGCGCTGCGCCATCCGGGCCTTTGCCCAGCGCAACGCCGCCTGACGTTGCAGTCGCGCAATATAATCATTATTGCGCGGCGCGCGGCGCAGTCCCTATAGTCGGGACATGAAACGCCACGCGCGCGTCATTGCCGCCTCAATGGCGCCCATGAAGAGACTGGGCCTGATCGCCCTCGTCCTGGCCTTCGCGCTGCAGGCCTATTTCGTCCAGACCCATATCCATGCGCAGAACATTGCGCCGCTGCTGACGATCGACCGCGACGCGGCCACGCCGGTCGATCCGCTGCCCACCGATCCGCTCGACCCCGTCACCTGCAAGCTCTGCCGCGAGATCGCCACCGCCGGCGCCGCCATCACGCCCGCCACGCCCGCGCTGCTTCTCCTGCTCGACTGGGTGGCGTCGTCCGTCCCGGTTGCGCAAACGCCCGCCACGGCCATTCCACCGGAAAGCGGCTGGCAAAGCCGCGCCCCACCCACGCACTGACCTTCCCATCCTCGCGCGTGCGACGCGCTTTTGCGTCGGCGCATTGATCGCAGGGCTTTGCCCTGTCCTTCCGGATTTGGAGTTCAGTATGTTCCGTTCATCCCTGCTTTGCGGCACCGCCTGTGTTGCACTTAGTCTCTCGCTAAACGCCGCCTCGGCCCAACAGGTTCATGGCAACGAGATCGAGACCGTCGTTTCCACCGCCTCGCCGCTCAGCGGCGCCACCGCAGCGATCTCCGACCGCGTCGATGCCAGCGCCATCCTGCGCGGCGGCGGCGCCACCCTGTCCGACGCCCTGAAATCCATTCCCGGCATCAGCGGCACCGGCATGGCGATCGGCGCCAGCCGCCCCATCATCCGGGGCATGGACGCATCGCGCGTGCGCGTGCTGGAGGATGGCACCTCCAGTTCCGACGCCTCCGATATCGGGGCCGATCACGGTGTGCCGATTGACCCGCTGTCGGCGCGCAGCATCGAGGTGGTGCGCGGCGCCGCCACGCTGCGCTATGGCAGCCAGGCCATTGGCGGCGTCATCAACGCCATCAACAACCGCGTGCCCACCCAGATGCCCGACGCGGATGCGCTGGAAGCGACGGCGGCGTACGACGCCATCGCCAATGGCCGCGAAGTCTCGCTGCTGGGCGACACCAGCGCCGGCAATTTTGCCTTTCATGGCGATGCCTTCTGGCGGGCGTCCGACAATTACGACACGCCGCTGGGGCCGCAGGCCAATTCCTTTTTCCGCGGCAAGGGCCTTGCGCTGGGCAGTTCGTATTTCTTCGGCGACAGCCGGGTGGGCGCCGCCTATGTGCATTACGATTCCCGCTACGGCATTCCCGGCGAAGGCGCCTTCATCGACATGCGGCAGGACAAGGCGATGCTGGCTTCGTCGCTCGACCTGGGCGACGGGCTGATGCAGGCGATCACCTTCAACGGCTCTTACGGCGACTATAGCCATGACGAGAAGGACCTGGTGACCCATACGGTCAACTCCACCTTCATCAACCGCGAGTTCGACAGCCGCGCCGAAGCGCTGTTCAACCAGTTCGGCCCCTTCACCAGCACGGCGCTGGGCCTGAGCTTCCAGCACCGCGATTTCTCGGCGCTGGGCGAAGGCGCCGATTATCTCGATCCGGCGCAGACGCGTAGCATCGGCGGCTTTGTCTTCACACAGGTGCCGCTGGGCGACGCTTTCACGCTTGATGGCGCAGCCCGCGCCGAACAAACCGAAGTAAAAGGTACGCCCGCCAGCGGCCTGTTCACCAGCCGCGAATTCACGCCGCTGAGCGGTTCGCTGGGCGCACTGTGGACGGTCAACGACGCCGTGCGTATCGGCGTGATGGGATCGAGCACCGCGCGCACCCCCGCCCAGACCGAACTGTTCGCCAAGGGGCCGCATGACGCCTCGGCGACGTTCGAGACCGGCAATCCGCTGCTGAAACCGGAACGCTCCAACGCAGTGGAGGCGAGCCTGCGCATCCGGCTGCCCGAATTCACCTTCGATGGCAGCGCCTATCTCAACAGCTTCGACAATTACATCTATGGCGCCCTGACCGGCCGCGACTGCGACGAGAACGGCATCTGCGGCCTTGGCACGGGCGGCGAATTCCGCGAGCTGCTCTATCGGCAGAGCGGCGCCACGTTTCGCGGCCTGGAAGGCAAGGCAGCCTATGACGTCTGGCACAGCGAGGACGGCGTGCTGCAACTGACCATGCTGGGCGACATGGTGCGCGCCACGCTGGCCGGCGGCGCCAACGTGCCGCGCATTCCGCCGTGGCGCATCGGCGGCGGCCTGTCCTGGCAGGGCGATATCTTCGATGCCGGTTTCCAGGTGATCAAGGTGGGCGCGCAGGACAAGCCCGGCCTGTTCGATACGCCGACCGACGGCTATGTCTCGGTCGATGTCCAGCTTGGCTGGCGGCCCTTCGCCTCCAACCGGAATATTGAATTCACCCTGGCGGCCAGAAACCTGGCGGATGAGGTGGTGCGCAACGCCGCCTCCCTGAACAAGGACACGGTGGTCGGACCGGGCCGCAGTGTTCGCCTGACGATGAAATACGTGACGAACTAAACCCCCTCCGCCCTTCGCTGGCTTCGCCTGACCAGCTACGGGCACCTCCCCCGCAAAGGTTGCTACGCAACGCGGGGGAGGAAGAGGGCACACCCAAAAAGATCCAGGCGCGTGCCGGCGACGCGCGCCTCGTGCTCCAGCAGCTTGCGCTTGAGCGGCAGCCCGCCGGCATAGCCGGTGAGGCTGCCATCGGCGCCGATCACCCGGTGGCAGGGCACGATCAGGCCGATGGGATTGGCGCCGTTGGCGGCGCCCACTGCGCGGGCGGCGCCGGGCGCGCCGATTGTCTTGGCCAGCGCGCCATAGGAGGTGGTCTGGCCGAAGGGAATGTCGCGCAAGGCCTTCCAGACGGTCTGGTGGAAGTCGGGGCCGTCCGCCGCCAGTTCGATATCAAAGTCGCGCCGCTTGCCCAGGGCATACTGGGTCACCTGGCGCTGCACCTCGGCCAGCTTGCGCGCATTGTTCTGTGCTTGCGGATCGACCCTGGCCGCGCCGGTGGCAGAGAGGAAGAAACGCAGCAGGCGGCCCTCCTCGTCCACCCAGGCGGCGAATTTCTGGAACGGCGAGTCGATCAGGCTCCAATAGTGCGTCATGCGGCGTCTTTCAGGGAATTCCAGAGATGCATGGTGGCCAGGCTGCGATGGGGCGCGAACGCCGCCATCAGCCGGGTGGCCTCTTCCGGACCGGGCCGCTCTGCCAGCCGGTGCAACCGCTGCAGTCCCGTGGCCAGGGCGCTGTCGCCGATGGGAGCCGCATCGGCAAAGCCGACCCGCAGCATGATGTAGCGCGCCATCCATAAGCCGATGCCGCGCTGGGCGACCAACGCCTTTTCGGCGGCGACGGCCAACCGGCGATGCAGGCCCTCGATCTCCAGTTCGCCACGGGCGATGGCAGCGGCGGCATCGATCAGATATTGCGCCTTCGCGCGCGAATAGCGCCGCGCATGCAGGGTCGAAACATCGATGTTGGCAACCCTCTCCGGAGTCGGATGGGTACGCATGTCGCCGATCTTTTCTCCGGCAATTTCAATCAGTTCTCGCCGCAAGCTGCCAGCAAACTTGATGTTGATCTGCTGGCCGATGATGCCCCAGGCCAGGCTGTCGAAACCGGTGGGCAGGTTTGGCAGGCGCAGGCCACGCCGCCGCGCCGCCAGCAGCACATGACGGCTTTCGAACTGCGTCACCTCGTTGTTGAGGCCCAGCATGCGCAAGGCAGCTTCGTGGCAAAAGGCCATCGCCCCGGCCCCCAGCCTGGCGTCCGCATGGAGATGGGCCCAGGCGCCTTCCTTCTCCAGCACCAGCTCCAGCACGGCGGGGCCATCCTGTGTCTGCAGCGCCTTCCAGATGCGATTGCCTTGACTGCGCTCGGTCGGGCCATCCGGGTCGCGGGCGTGATAGGCAAGGATCTCCTCTGCCCGGTACCCGGCGGGCAGGTGCAGCAGGAAGGTGCTGGCACCCTCCAGCGCGCGATAGGCACTCGGCGTCATGCGCATGTGCGCCAGAAACTGGCGGTGGAAAACGGACTCGGACTCAAAGCCCGCGCCGAAGCCGACCTCGACCACCCTCTCCCTGCCATGCAACAGGGCGCGCCCCGCCTGCGCCACCCGCATGCGGCGCAGCCACTGCACCGGGGCCAGATGGGCATGGTCGCGGAACAATTGCGCCAGCTTGGTCGCCGAGACGCCCGCCCCGCGCGCCAGCGCCGGCGCATCGGCAAAGGCCAGCGTGTCGGCCGTGACACGGCGTGCGAGGCCTTCAAAAAGCGCGATGCCGGCATCCTCGCCGCGATAATAGAGATCGGGACGGGAGCGCTTGCAGGCGCGCAGGCCCGCAGCCTGTGCGTCGGCCTCGGCATGGAAGAGCCGCACATTCTCCGGCCGGGGCGGCCGCGCGGCGCAGGATGGCAGGCAATAGATGCCCGTGGTCAGCACGCCCAGGATGAACGTGCCGTCGAACGCCCCGGCGCGGGCGTCTTCGCGGTTCCAGGACATGGGCTGGGGAAGATGGGATTCCGGCAGCGCAGATTTGGGACGTGATGGCGTCATGCGCGCCTATCCCCTTTACGCGCGCCCGCCGAACCCACGCTTCCACCATTTCTGGCGGCGAGAACATCGAAGGGCACAAGGACGTGATCGTTGATTTTCACTTTTGGCTCACCCCCCTCCCCTTATCCACGCGTTATCCACGCGCGCAGCTTTGCTTCCACGAACTCTAGCCCTGATATGGGGTGCCGGCCTCCTGATTTCACCGTTCAATGTTTGCCACCTTCCTGCCACGGGAGGATGATGCCCTATGGGTGTGAGGATCATTCGATATACCCCGCCGCCGGGAAAACCGCCGGAGCGCCAGGAAAGCCTGCGGCCGCCTGCCGCCGGCGCACGGGTATCGGAACCGCGCAAGCGCCTGCTGGCCGGAACCGTCAGCGCCGGGGCGCATCTGGGCGTCATCGCTGCGCTGGTCTGGGCCCATTTCGCGCTACGCCCGCCGCCACCCAAGCCCGAGCCTGCGCTGACGCTGGTCAGCATCAAGCCCCTGCCCGAGCCGCCGGGCCCGCCCGCCGGGACGCAATCGGCAAGCAACGACATGGCCGATATCGCGCCGCCACCCCCGCCCCAGGTGAACGCGCCGCTGGTGAGCATCGTCAGGGTAACCGCACCAGACAGTTCAGACCTGTTGAGCGAAAGCCAGGTTGCCGGTGCGGCGCGCGCAGGCGAAGGCGGCGCGGCTGGCGGTGGTGGCTGCGACACGGCGCGGGCGGTGCAGCAGGTGCTGCGGCGCGATCCGCGCGTGCGCGTCGCAATGGCCGAGGCGCAGCGCCTGGGCAAGGCCAGCATGCTGTGGAACGGCGACTGGATTCGCTCGGGCGGCCAGGAGGGCAAGGGCCTTGCCGTCGTGCGCCAGGCGATCATCTGGGAAGTGGCGTTCGAACCGGAAGCCTGCCGCAATGCGCGGATGCACGGCATGGTGCTGCTGGCGCTGGCGGACGGAAACACACGCTTCGCCATCGGCACCGGCGATTGGCGCTGGTCGGACCTTTTGGGCCTGGGAAAAGCGCGTCGCTAGCACCAATTCCAGTTAGTGCGAGCCCGGCATTCCGCCGGGCGACCTGCAGCATCCGCCAGCTTCCTTCCCCCTTCGGCGCGAAGCGCCACGGAAGGGGGAAGGTGTCTCAACGAGGTGTCGGCACTTCGCCGGCCCGAGTTGAGACGGATGGGGGTTCAACAAACGAAAAGGGCCAGCCCTTGCGGACCGGCCCTTTCGCAGATCGTTCGAACCGGCGGATTACGACATCACCACCAGGACGACGCGGCGGTTCTGCGCGCGGCCATCACGGGTCTTGTTATCGGCCACCGGATCATCCTTGCCGTAGGAGATGGTCGCCATGCGGTTCAGCGGCACGCCATGCTTGCTCATGAACACGCGCACGGCTTCGGCCCGCGCCTGTCCCAGACGCTGGTTGGCCGTCACCGAACCCAGCGCATCGGTATGACCCTGGATTTCGAGATAGACGTTGCGATTGTCGGTCTTCAGCTTTTCGACAAAGCTGTTGAGGCGGTCTTCGGCTTCCTTGGACAGCTTGGCGCTGTCGGCGGGGAACTTGACCGAGTCATCCGACAGGACCATCGAATAGAGGAACTTGCCTTCCGCCAGCTTGCCGGCGGCGGTGGCGCGATTGAGCGCTTCCTGCGAGGTCTGGTCGAGCTTGCTGAGCTGGGCCTGATGCTGGTCCAGCGTCGACTTGGTCGCGCTCTGGTTGGCTTCGGCCGCGCTCTGGTTGGCCTGAACCTTGGTGTCCAGGACGCCAACCTGCTCGCGTACGAAATCCTTGGTGGCGCAACCGCCAAGGCTCATCGCCGCAACGGCAATGGCAGTGGCTGCAAAAATGGTTGATCTGATCTGCATGGAAATTTCCTCTGATTGTCCTAGACGCTGAAAGCAACTTGTATAGCGATTGTGGCGGAAATGGGCAGGTTTTGGGGCTGCTCTCCGGCTATTTCATTTCGTGTTCGTAATGGAGTGGAAAGAAAAAGGCCGCCAGACGTAAATCCGGCGGCCTGTATTTCTGGAAGTTCAGTATCTGCTATTCGGCAGCCGGTGACGGTGCTTCAAGCTGGGCAACCGGCATGTTCGCCGCCGCCTGCTCTGCCTGTTCCGCCTGGATCGCCTTGTCGCGTTCCGTCGCCACCTGGCGCAGGCGCGCGATGGCGCCGCCGGTGCCCGCCGGAATGAGACGGCCGACAATGACGTTCTCCTTCAGGCCTTCCAGCATGTCCACCTTGCCATTGACGGCAGCGTCGGTGAGGACGCGGGTAGTTTCCTGGAACGAGGCGGCCGAGAAGACCGAACGGGTCTGCAGGCTCGCCTTGGTGATGCCCAGCAGGATGGCGCGGCCTTCGGCCAGCTTGTGGCCCTGGTCCGCCGCCTTCTTGTTGGCTTCTTCCAGCTCGGTGGCGTCGACATGCTCGCCCGCGATCAGGGTGGTTTCGCCACCTTCGGTGATCTCGAGCTTCTGCATCATCTGGCGGCAGATGACTTCGATGTGCTTGTCGTTGATCTTCACGCCCTGCAGGCGATAGACGTCCTGGATTTCCTTGACGAGGTAGATCGCCAGTTCTTCCATGCCCTTGATGCGCAGGATGTCATGCGGCGAGGGATTGCCTTCGACGATATAGTCGCCCTTTTCCACATAATCGCCTTCGCGCACGCTGATATGGCGGCCCTTGGGGATCAGATACTCGCTCGGGTCGATCTTGTCCGACTTCGGCTTGACGATGACGCGGCGCTTGTTCTTGTAGTCCTTGCCGAATTCGACAAAGCCATCGGTCTCGGCCAGCACGGCCGCTTCCTTGGGCTTGCGAGCTTCGAACAGCTCGGCAACACGCGGCAGACCGCCGGTGATGTCGCGCGTCTTGGTGCCTTCGGTCGGGATACGGGCGATGACGTCGCCGGCGCGGATAGTGCCGCCATCTTCCACCGACAGAATGGCGTCGGGCGAAATCGCATACCTCGCTTCGCCGCCGCCGGGCAACTGCACCGGCTTGCCGTTCTTAGCCAGGATGACGATGGTCGGACGGAGGTCGGGCGCGTTCTTGGAACCCGTGCCACGGCTGTCGATGACAACCTTGGACGAGACGCCGGTCTTTTCGTCCGCAACTTCGCGCAGCGAAACGCCGAAGATCAGGTCTTCGTACTTCACGGTGCCTTCCACGTCAGTCAGGACCGGCAGGGCATTCGGGTTCCACTCGGCGAGACGGTCACCGCGCTTGACGGTCGCGCCTTCGTCCACCTTCAGGCGTGCGCCATAGGTGATGCGATAGGTGGCGCGTTCCTGGCCCTTGTTGTCGGTGATGACGACCTGCATGTTGCGGGACATCGCGATCAGCTCGCCATCGCTGTTCTTGACGATGTTGCGATTCACCAGCTTGACCTTGCCGTCATACGACGCCTCGATCTTGGACTGGCCCGCAACCTGCGCCGCGCCGCCGATATGGAAGGTGCGCATGGTGAGCTGGGTGCCCGGTTCGCCAATCGACTGGGCGGCGATGACGCCCACCGCTTCGCCGATATTGACCGAGGTACCGCGCGCCAGGTCGCGGCCATAGCACTTGCCGCAAACGCCTTCCGGCAGTTCGCAGGTCAGCACCGAACGGACGCGCACCTTCTGGACATGGGCAGCTTCAATCTTCTCCGCCAGGTCCTCGGTGACTTCCTTGTTGCGCTTGATGATGATTTCGCCGGTGTCGGGATGCTTGACGTCTTCGGCGGTGGTGCGGCCGAGCGAACGCTCGGTCAGCGAGGCCACGACCTGGCCGCCATCGATCTCGGCCTGTACGGTGACACCCTTCTTGGTGCCGCAATCCTCGGCGGTAATGATGCAGTCATTGGCGACGTCGACAAGGCGGCGCGTCAGATAGCCGGAGTTGGCGGTCTTCAGCGCGGTGTCGGCCAGGCCCTTGCGGGCGCCGTGGGTGGAGTTGAAGTACTCCAGCACGGTCAGGCCTTCCTTGAAGTTCGACAGGATCGGCGTTTCGATGATCGAACCGTCGGGACGGGCCATCAGGCCGCGCATGCCGGCGAGCTGCTTCATCTGCTGCGGCGAACCGCGAGCACCCGAATGGCTCATCATGTAGATGGAGTTCATCTCCAGGACGCGGCCCGTTTCCGGATCGATCTTCTCGGAGGCGATTTCCTTCATCATTTCGGCGGCGACCTGGTCGGTGCACTTCGACCAGGTGTCAACGACGAGGTTGTACTTCTCCTTGTCGGTGGTCAGACCGTCCTGGTACTGCTGCTCGAACTCGCGCACCTTGTGGCGGGTTTCGTCGATCAGCTTCACCTTGCTGTCCGGCACGACCATGTCGTCCTTGCCGAACGAGATGCCGGCCTTGCAGGCTTCGCGGAAGCCCAGCGCCATGATGGCGTCGGCGAACAGCACCGTCTCCTTCTGACCGCAGTGACGATACACTTCGTCGATCAGCTGGCTGACTTCCTGCTTGCGCAGCAGGCGGTTGACCAGCGAGAACGGGATCTTCGGGCTGCGCGGCAGGATCTCGGCGATCAGCATGCGGCCCGGGGTGGAATCCACCCGCAGGGTCACCGGCTTGCCTTCGGCATCGACCGTCTTGTAGCGGCACTTGATCTTGGCGTGCAGCGTGATGGCGTTCGAGAACAGGGCGTGCTCGATCTCGCCGATGTCGTTGAACACCGAACCCTCGCCCGGCTCCTTGGCGCGTTCCTGGCTCAGGTAATACAGGCCCAGCACGATATCCTGGGTCGGCACGATGATAGGCTTGCCGTTGGCGGGGCTGAGGATGTTGTTGGTCGACATCATCAGCACGCGCGCTTCGAGCTGCGCTTCCAGCGACAGCGGCACGTGGACGGCCATCTGGTCGCCGTCAAAGTCGGCGTTGAAGGCGGTGCAGACCAGCGGATGCAGCTGGATTGCCTTGCCTTCGATCAGCACTGGCTCGAACGCCTGGATGCCCAGGCGATGCAGCGTCGGGGCGCGGTTGAGCAGGATGGGATGCTCGCGGATGACTTCTTCCAGGATGTCCCAGACTTCCGGCTTTTCCTTCTCGACCAGCTTCTTGGACTGCTTGACGGTCTGGCTGAAGCCCTTGGCTTCGAGACGGGCATAGATGAACGGCTTAAACAGCTCGAGCGCCATCTTCTTGGGCAGGCCGCACTGGTGCAGCTTCAGTTCCGGGCCGACCACGATGACCGAACGGCCGGAATAGTCGACGCGCTTACCCAGCAGGTTCTGGCGGAAGCGGCCCTGCTTGCCCTTCAGCATGTCGGCGAGCGACTTGAGCGGACGCTTGTTGGCGCCGGTGATGACACGGCCGCGGCGGCCATTGTCGAACAGGGCGTCAACCGATTCCTGCAGCATGCGCTTTTCGTTGCGCACGATGATATCGGGCGCCTTGAGCTCAATCAGGCGCTTGAGGCGGTTGTTGCGGTTGATGACGCGGCGATACAGGTCGTTGAGGTCCGAGGTCGCGAAGCGGCCGCCATCCAGCGGCACCAGCGGGCGCAGCTCGGGCGGGATCACCGGCACGACGGTCAGGATCATCCATTCCGGGCGATTGCCGGAATCGAGGAACGCCTCGACCACCTTGAGGCGCTTGACCAGCTTCTTCTGCTTCTCGCCGCCGGGAACACCGGCGACTTCGGTGCGAATTTCATCGCGCAGCTTTTCCAGGTCGATCGCCATCAGCAGCTTGCGGATGGCTTCGGCGCCGATCTCGGCGGTGAAGCTGTCGTTGCCGTATTCGTCCTGCGCCTTGTAGAACTCGTCTTCCGTCAGAAGCTGGCGGTCCTTGAGCGGGGTCAGGCCCGGCTCGATGACGATGTAGTTTTCGAAATACAGGACGCGCTCGAGATCCTTCAGCGTCATGTCGAGGATCAGGCCGATGCGCGACGGCAGCGACTTGAGGAACCAGATGTGCGCGACGGGCGAGGCCAGTTCGATATGGCCCATGCGGTCACGGCGCACCTTCTGCACGGTGACTTCAACGCCGCACTTTTCGCAGACGATGCCCTTGTACTTCATGCGCTTGTACTTGCCGCACAGGCACTCGTAATCCTTCACCGGCCCGAAGATGCGGGCGCAGAACAGGCCGTCGCGCTCCGGCTTGAAGGTGCGGTAATTGATGGTTTCCGGCTTCTTGATCTCGCCGTGGCTCCAGCGATAGATCTGGTCCGGGCTGGCCAGCGAGATCTTGATGCGGTCGAAGGTGGGGATTTCCTTGACCTGTCCGAAGACATTCATCAGCTCTTGATTCATACGAGCGTCCTTTCGACTGAAACGGAGGGCATGCGCCAGTCCCGTTTCGTGTTCCGTTCAAATCCCCTGCCCTTCGCCGGGCTCAAGACAGGGGTCACTTCATTCCTGCGGCCACGACTTACGTCGTAGGCCCATTAACCAGTTCGACGTTCAGGCCGAGCGAGCGCATTTCCTTGACCAGCACGTTGAACGATTCCGGGATACCGGCCTCGAAAGTGTCTTCACCGCGGACAATTGCCTCGTACACCTTGGTGCGGCCGGCCACGTCGTCCGACTTCACGGTCAGGATTTCCTGCAACGTGTAGGCGGCGCCGTAGGCTTCGAGCGCCCAGACTTCCATTTCGCCGAAACGCTGGCCGCCGAACTGCGCCTTGCCACCCAGCGGCTGCTGGGTCACGAGGCTGTACGGACCAATCGAACGGGCGTGGATCTTGTCGTCGACAAGGTGGTTGAGCTTGAGCATGTAGATGTAGCCGACGGTGACCGGACGGGTGAACACGTCACCGGTACGGCCATCGAACAGGCGCATCTGGCCCGAATGGCTCAGGCCCGCCTGGTCCAGCATCTCGACAATGTCCGCTTCCTTGGCGCCGTCGAACACCGGGGTGGCAATCGGCACGCCGAAGCGCAGATTGTCAGCCAGTTCGGCGAGGTCCCCCTCTTCGATCTGACCCAGGCGCTCGTCGGTGCCATAGATGCCCTTGAGCTGGCGGCGCAGCGGCTCGAACTTGCCGTCACGCTTCACCTTGTCGAGCATCTCGCCGATCTGCTTGCCGAGACCGGCGCAGGCCCAGCCCAGATGGGTTTCCAGGATCTGACCGACATTCATGCGCGACGGCACGCCCAGCGGATTGAGCACCACATCGACGGCGGTGCCGTCTTCCAGATGCGGCATGTCTTCGATCGGGACGATGCGGCTGATGACGCCCTTGTTGCCGTGACGGCCGGCCATCTTGTCGCCGGGCTGCAGCTTGCGCTTCACCGCCACGAAAACGCGGACCATCTTCATCACGCCGGGGGCGAGCTCGTCGCCACGGCGCAGCTTTTCCACCTTGTCGGCGAAACGCTTGTCGAGGCGCGACTTGGACTCGTCATACTGCTGGCGCAGGCCTTCGATCTCGGCCATCGCCTTTTCGTTGCGCAGGCCGATCTGCCACCATTGGTGCTTGGCGACGGTGTCCAGCACCTGCTGGGTGATCTTGGTGTCGGCAGCCATGCCCTTGGGACCGCTGGCAGCGGTCTTGCCGAGCAGGATTTCCGACAGGCGCGAGAAGATATTGCGCTCCAGGATCGAGAGTTCGTCGTCGCGGTCTTCCGCCAGACGTTCTTCCTCGGCACGCTCGATCGACATGGCGCGCTGGTCCTTGTCGACGCCGTGACGGTTGAAGACGCGCACTTCGACGATGGTGCCGGTGACGCCCGGCGGCACGCGCAGCGAGGTGTCACGCACATCGGCGGCCTTTTCGCCGAAGATGGCGCGCAGCAGCTTCTCTTCCGGGGTCATCGGGGTTTCGCCCTTCGGCGTCACCTTGCCCACCAGAATGTCGCCCGCCTGCACTTCGGCGCCGATATAGACGATGCCGGCCTCGTCGAGATTCTTGAGGTTTTCTTCGCCCACATTCGGGATGTCGCGGGTGATTTCCTCCGGGCCCAGCTTGGTGTCGCGGGCCATAGTCTCGAATTCCTCGATGTGGATCGAGGTGAAGACGTCGTCGCGAACGATACGCTCGGAGATCAGGATCGAGTCTTCGAAGTTGTAGCCATTCCACGGCATGAAGGCGACGAGCGCATTCTTGCCCAGCGCCAGTTCGCCCAGCTGCGTCGACGGGCCGTCGGCGATGATGTCGCCCTTGGCCAGAAGATCGCCAACGCGCACCAGCGGCTTCTGCGTGATGCAGGTGGAGGCGTTGGAGCGCTGGAACTTGCGCAGGCGGTAGATGTCGATGCCCGGCTTGGTGGGATCGGTTTCTTCCGTGGCGCGGATGACGATACGGGTGGCGTCCACCTGGTCGACCACGCCGGCGCGGCGCGCCGTGATGGCGGCGCCGGAGTCACGCGCGACGATCTCTTCCATGCCGGTGCCGACCAGCGGCGCTTCCGGGCGCAGCAGGGGAACGGCCTGGCGCTGCATGTTCGAACCCATCAGCGCGCGGTTGGCATCGTCATTCTCGAGGAACGGGACCAGCGCGGCGGCGACGGACACAAGCTGCTTGGGCGAGACGTCGATGAAGTTCACCTGGTCCGGCGTCGTCATGACGAAGTTGCCGCCCTTGCGCGACGAAACCAGTTCGTCGGTCAGGCGGTTGCGGCTGTCGATCGTGGCATTGGCCTGGGCGATCATGTACTTCGCCTCTTCCATCGCCGAGAGATAGACGACCTCGTCCGTCAGGGTCTTGTTCACCACCTTGCGGTACGGGCTCTCGATGAAGCCATACTTGTTGACGCGCGCGAAGGTCGCGAGGCTGTTGATCAGGCCGATGTTCGGGCCTTCCGGCGTCTCGATCGGGCAGATACGGCCATAATGGGTCGGGTGCACGTCGCGCACTTCGAAGCCGGCGCGCTCGCGGGTCAGACCGCCCGGTCCGAGCGCCGACATGCGGCGCTTGTGGGTCAGCTCGGACAGCGGGTTCTGCTGGTCCATGAACTGGCTGAGCTGCGACGAACCGAAGAACTCGCGCACGGCGGCGGCCACCGGCTTGGCGTTGATCAGATCGTGCGGCATGACGGTGTCGATATCGACCGCCGACATACGCTCCTTGATGGCGCGCTCCATGCGCAGCAGGCCGACGCGGAACTGGTTTTCCATCAGTTCGCCCACCGAACGCACGCGGCGATTGCCGAGATTGTCGATGTCGTCGATTTCGCCGCGGCCGTCACGCAGTTCCACCAGCGCCTTCAGGATGGCGAGTATGTCGTCCTTACGCAGCACGCGCATGGTGTCGGGCGCATCCAGGTTCATGCGCATGTTCATCTTGACGCGACCCACGGCCGAGAGGTCGTAGCGTTCGCTGTCGAAGAAGAGCTGGCCGAACAGGGTTTCGGCGGTGTCGATGGTCGGCGGCTCGCCCGGACGCATGACGCGATAGATGTCGATCAGCGCCTGCTCGCGGCCATGATTCTTGTCGACCGCCAGCGTGTTGCGGATATAGGCGCCGATGCTGATGCCGTCGATGTTGAGGACTGCGACTTCCCGGAAGCCCGCCTCTTCCAGCGTCGCCAGATTGTCGGGGGTCAGCTCGTCGCCGGCCTCGACATAGATCTCGCCGGTTTCTGGGTTGACCATGTCGAGCGCCGAGAAGCGGCCGATCAGTTCGTCTTCCTGGAAGGCGATGGACTTGACGCCGTCCTCGCCCAGCTTGCGCAGGGCGCGGGCGGTGATCTTGGAACCGGCTTCAAGCACGACGTCGCCGGACTTGGCGTTCTTCCAGTCCGAGGTGGTCTTGGCGTTGCGCATCCAGGTGGAGTCGAGCGGGGTGACCCAGCTGCCGTCCTTCTGCTTCTTGAACCCGATCTTGCCGTAGAAATAGCCCAGGATCTCTTCCTGGGTCAGGCCCAGCGCATAGAGCAGCGTCGTCGCCGGCAGCTTGCGGCGGCGATCGATTCGCACATGCACGATGTCCTTGGCGTCGAATTCGAAATCGAGCCACGAGCCGCGATAGGGAATGACGCGGGCGGCGAACAGCAGCTTGCCCGACGAATGGGTCTTGCCCTTGTCATGGTCGAAGAAGACGCCCGGCGAACGGTGCATCTGGGAAACGATGACGCGCTCGGTGCCGTTGACGACGAAGGTGCCGTTGTCGGTCATGAAGGGGACGTCGCCCATATAGACGTCCTGTTCCTTGATGTCCTTCACCGACTTGGCGCCGGTTTCCTGGTCCACATCGAACACAATCAGCCGCAGCGTCACCTTGAGGGGCGCGGCATAGGTCATGGAGCGCTGCTGGCACTCCTCGACGTCATACTTGGGCTCCTCGAAGTGGTAATCCACATATTCGAGCAGCGAGGATTCACTGAAGTCGCGGATCGGGAAGACCTGCTTGAAGACCGATTCCAGGCCTTCGTCCTTGCGCCCCTCGCCGGGTTTAACCAGCTGGAGGAACTGATCATAGGAGGTCTTCTGGACCTCGATCAGGTTCGGCATCTGCGCGATTTCGACGATCTTGCCGAAAGTCTTGCGAAGGCGTTTGCGACCGGTGAAGGAGAGAGTCATTCCGCGGGATCCTTTACGGCGTGGGCGCGCCGTTCTTGGCCAGGTGGGACAGTATTCGGCAAATGGCGAAAGCCACCGCCCGCCGGCGAAACGAATCGCCGGCGGGGGTGGGTGAACGAAATATGCACGACAGGGCGGTTATTCAACCCGCGCTGCCTTCTTGTTACTTCAACTCGACCTTGGCGCCAGCATCTTCGAGCTGCTTCTTGATCTTCGCAGCTTCGTCCTTGTTGACGTCGGCCTTCACTTCCTTCGGGGCGCCTTCGACCAGGTCCTTGGCTTCCTTGAGGCCCAGGCCGGTGATGGCGCGGATTTCCTTGATGACATTGATCTTCTTGTCGCCGGCGTCGGTCAGGACGACGGTGAACTCGGTCTTTTCCGCGGCGGGAGCGGCAGCAGCGGCGCCGGGAGCGGCGGCAGCGGCAACCGGAGCAGCGGCGGAAACGCCCCACTTCTCTTCCAGCAGCTTGGCCAGGTCGGCGGCTTCCAGAACGGTCAGCGAGGACAGGTCATCAACGAGCTTTTCGATCTTCGACATTTCTATAGTTCCTTGGTTGGTTCGGGCTTGGATGTTTACGCAGGTTATTTGGGTGTCGCTTAAGCGGCGTCCTTCGAGGAATAGGCCCCGATGACACGGGCAAGCTGACCGGCGGGAGCCTGTAGGATCCCGGCGATCTTGGTCGCGGGCGCAACGAGCAGGCCCACGATCTTGCCACGCAGTTCATCAAGCGACGGCAGGGTTGCGAGCTGCTTCACGCCGTTCGCATCCAGAGCCGTCGTTCCGACCGAGCCACCCAGGATCACGAGCTTGTCGTTATCCTTGGCGTAGGCAGCGGCAACCTTCGAAGCGGCAACCGGATCATCGCTGACAGCGATGCCGGTCGGCCCCTTGAACAGGTGCGCGATACCTTCGAT
>CANHNJ010000027.1 GCA_947462105.1 Alphaproteobacteria bacterium | reverse complement strand
TGTTGGTTTGGCGTTTGCCTGCGGCGAACGCGCTCGTCTTCGCGCTTTTTGCCGCCAGCGTTTCAACGGACGACGCTGTGTGGGTGAACCGGAATGCCGAATTCCATAGTGAGGGATTGCTTATACTGGGGTATTATTGGCAACTGATCCTGGCGCATTTTCTGCTGATCGGATTTTTCTGTTTGCCTGGCTCTTTGTCCTGGAGCTTGTGATTCACAACCTGATGCGTTGGGCCGCGCCGCGCCTGCCCTTGTCTGCGGCTGGGCGTGCCCTGGCGATACTGTTCCTGGATGGCGCCGCTTTCATGCTGCTGTCCATGCAGTTGCGTGACGCATTCATCGAGGCGGCCATCATGGTTTACTTCCTGCCGGTTGCGGTTCTGGATGCGCTTGTTCTCGCCGTTTTATGGATCTTGCGGCGGTACGGGAAACTGCGAGCCGCATGAAAAGAAGAAGCCCCGCGCCGGGGGAGACGCGGGGCTTCGCTTGATGGTTCAGGACCGGTCGGGGAGGGGCTAACCGCCGATCCTGGGCCACAAGAGGGTTAGACGCGGATCACGCCGATGAAGCGGCCGGTCCAGGGGTCGATCCGTACCAGCACGACACGGCCAAAGCGGTCATGGCTGCGGACCACATACTGGCCGCGCAGGAAGTAAGGCTGGCCGACGCCGGTGAAGCGATGCAGCCGCAGCGTGCGAGTGACATCGGCGCGGTCCACGGTGCGGCGCTGGACCGGGCGGCGGAAATCATTATGGATCGTCACATGGCGTTCCACGCGGATGTCGCGCTCGACATGGCGGGGCTGGGCGTTGGCCGAGCCGAGCCCCAGGGTGGTCAGAGCCGCCAGGGCTGCGGCAGCCAGAATGGTCTTGTTGGCTAACATGGTCGTCTCCTTACATTTGCGGACGGCACCATTGCCGTCTCATGGGGAGGAACTTAGGGGGCCAAGCCTGAACCGGGGCTGGACGCGGTATTCATCCCGGGTTCATATCGGGTTCCTTAGAAAAGCCACGATGCGCCCGCGCCTTATCCCTGTTGTCCTGCTGCTCCTGGCGCCCTTTGCGGCGGCCGTGCCTGCCTCTGCGCAACCGGCGCTGCCGCTGGACCGGCTGCTGCCGGAAATCCGCCGCACCAATCCCGGCCAGTTCCTCGATGCCGAAGGCATCACCCGCAACGGCGCGCCGGGCTATCGCCTCAAATGGCTCACCCCCGATGGCCGCGTGATCGAGCGCGAGGTCGATGCCCGCACCGGCCGCGCCATGCGTGATGGCGGCCCGCCGGGCTTCATGCGCCGTCCGGATGGACCGCCGCCCGAGCGCGCCCGCGCCGAGGGCCAAGAAAATTTTGACGAAGCGGGGGGCGATGACGCACGCCCGCGCTTCAACCGCGCTTTTGGTCCGCGCCCCGATGGCATCCCGGGCCGCTTTGGCCGTGCCGGTGCCGAGGACGGCACGCCGCGCGGTCCCGGCCCGGGCTTTGGTGGCCGCCGTTTCGGCGGCGCGCGCGGTGATGGCGCCCAAAACAATGGTGAAGGTGCACGCGGCCGCAGACAGGACGAGGACAACTGATGCGCCTGCTTCTGGTCGAGGATGACCGCGAATTGCAGCGGCTGCTGCGCAAGGCGCTGGATGATGCGGGCTATGTCGTGGACAGTGCCTTTGACGGCGAGGAAGGCCATTTCCTGGGCGACACCGAGCCGTATGACGCGGTGATCCTGGACCTTGGCCTGCCCAAGCTGGATGGCGTCAGCGTGCTGGAGAAGTGGCGCAAGGCTGGCAAGATGATGCCGGTGCTGATCCTCACCGCCCGCGATAGCTGGAGCGACAAGGTGGCGGGCTTTGATGCCGGTGCCGATGATTATCTCGCCAAGCCTTTCTATACCGAGGAATTGCTGGCCCGCCTGCGCGCCCTGCTGCGCCGGGCCGCCGGGCTTGCCGCCGCCGATATCGAGATCGGGCCGCTGCGCATCGACACCCGCGCCAGCCGCGTCACGCTGAACGGCAATCCGGTCAAGCTCACCAGCCAGGAATATCGCCTGCTGGCCTATCTGGCGCATCATCGCGGCAAGGTGGTGTCGCGCACCGAGCTGGTCGAGCATCTCTACGACCAGGATTTCGACCGCGACTCCAACACCATCGAGGTGTTCGTGGGCCGCCTGCGCAAGAAACTGTATGCCAACCTGATCCAGACCGTGCGCGGCCTGGGCTATAGCCTCGACGCGTCCCCTGACGACGCCAAGTAACTCATGAAGGGCCGCTTCAATTCGCTCGCCGCGCGCCTGATCGCCACCGCCGCGATCTGGACCCTGCTGGGCCTTGTGGTGGGCGGGCTGGTGCTGTCGGCGGCCTTTCGCAGCGCCGCCCAGGGCAATTTCGATGACGCGCTGCGCATCGACCTGGACGGGCTGATCATCGCGGCGCGGCCGGTGAATGGCGAACTGGCGCTGGAAGAACGCTTTCTCAATGCCAGCTTCAGCCGGGTTTATTCCGGCCGCTATTTCGAGATCGCGCCCGAGACGGCCGGGGCTGCGCCGCTGCAAGCGTCGCGCTCGCTGTTCGGAGCGCGGCTGGCGCCGACGTTTACCAGCCGCGACGGGGCTTTTTCCTGGGGCGTGGCGGACGGCCCGGACAACCAGCATCTGCGGGTGTTGCAGCAGCGGATTGAATTCGCCGCGCCCGCTGCCAGCAGCGGCAGCCGCGCCTATCGTGTCACCGTGGCGGGCGACATGGCAGCGGTGGACGCGCAGGTCGACAGTTTCAACGGCATCCTGATCACCGCCTTCCTGCTGCTGGGCGCAGGGTTGGTGATCGCCATCTTCCTGCAGGTGCGCATCGGCCTGTTGCCGCTGCGCCGCGTCGCCACGGCCCTGAGCCGCATCCGCGACGGCAAGGCGCAAAGCCTGGAAGGCGATTTTCCGCAGGAGATCGCGCCCCTGGCCGCCGAACTCAACAGCCTGATCGACCATAGCGCCGAAGTGGTGGCGCGGGCGCGCACCCATGTTTCCAACCTGGCGCATTTCCTCAAGACGCCGCTCAGCGTGCTGGCCAGCGAGGCCGACGCGGCGGGACCATCACCGCTGGCCGAACAGGTGCGGCGGCAGGTCTTCACCATGCGGCGACAGGTGGACCATTACCTGACCCGCGCCCGCGCTGCCGGCAATGTCAGCGCGCTGGGCAATCGCACCCTGGCCGAACCGGTGCTGACCGACCTGACGCGGGTGCTGTCGCGCATTCACCAGACGCGCGGCATCGAGATCGAACTGGACTGTCCGCCCAACCTGTATTTTCGCGGCGAGCGGCAGGACCTGGAAGAGATGGCGGGCAACCTCATCGACAATGCCTGCAAGTGGGCCAAGGCGCTGGTGCATGTCACCGCCCGGCGCGTCGGCGGCCAGCTTGTGCTGGACGTGGAGGATGACGGCCCTGGCCTTTCGCCCGAAGAACGGCAAAAGGTGGGCACGCGCGGCGAAAGGCTGGACGAAAGCGTGCCGGGTTCGGGCCTGGGCCTGGCCATCGTCCGCGATATTTCCAAGCTTTATGGGGGTTTTTTCGCCCTCGATGCGTCCGTGCACGGCGGCTTGAAGGCCACGCTGACCCTGCCCGCCATCGGTTAATCAGTGTACGGAAACGTGCATCCTTTCCCCGGCGGCAACCAGGGTTCCTCAACGCACCGTTAACCCCGTCCTGTTTAATGTGGCCGCGAGAAGCAAGGAGCTGCTCGCACAGTGTTGAGCGGAGACAAGACAGGTCTGCTTACCGTGTTCCTCGGCAGTTTGCCGGGGCACGTCGCCGCGCGTCTGGCGCGCGCGGTGGAGCTTGACCGTCTGATGGATGGCACGCTTCCACATGAAGACATTCTCACCGGCCTGCGGCCCGTGTTGCGCCGTGACCCGCATGACCGCACGCCGACGCCGCTGCGCCTGTTCTGCGTGCCGTTCCAGGATCTGCTGACCTCAAGCCCGCGCAAGACCAAGCAGAAGGCCGCGATCGTGCGCAGCACGGTGATGCCGCTCTGGACCTGGCTGAGCCAAACGCTGCTGCCAGAAGAAACCGCCGCCTATGTCACCGAGGCCAAGGCGCTGATCCTGGCGCAGAAGAACAGCGAGGCGCTGGTCCGCGCCGGGCAATACTGGATGCTGGCGGCGCAGACGCTGCGCGACGCGCTGGCCGACACCAAGGCCGCGCGCACGGTGCTGGGCGACGACATGGCCGTGGCCGATGCGCAGGAAATCATCCTGCTGCTGGCGTCGTCGCAGGCGGTGCTGAATATCCAGGCGCTGATGCCGGCGCCAGTGCCGATGAACGAGCAATTGCTGTGGGAGCTGCGCGCCATCTATGACGCGCTGGTGACCGAGCAGCCGGATGCGGCGCCCTATGTCGCCGTCATCGCCATGAACCGGCTGTCGCGCCCCTGGGAGGGCCTGCGGCTGCCGCTGATGATCGCGCGCCAGACCAGCGACACGCTGATCGCCCAGACCGATATGGGCCTGGTCGGTGAAATTCTCTTTGGCCGTCTCGACGCCATGCAGGCGGATATCCGCAACACGCGCCATCCGCTGTTCGACGCCGATGTGCTGCTGGAGCAGGTGAGCCATTTCGGCGAGCTTTCCGCCGCCGTGGTGAAAGTGATCGAGGTGCGCCGTGATGGCGAATGGGGCCAGCGCCTGCTGAAGGACCGGGCCCAGGTCGGCGCAGTGATGGAAGGCTTCATGGACCGCGCGCCCCGGGAAGTCGCCGCCGCCCTGCCGATCCAGCACAACACCGGCAAGAGCGCCGATTTCTCCCGCGCCGCCGACGCGGAAAAGCGCGACCTGGCGCTGCGCTATGTTCGCCTGGTGGTCGGCTGCCGCAATTTCGCCGAGAAGGCGTCCTTCGCTGCCAAGCAGAAGGAAATCTACGAGGAACTCTGTTCCCATCTGCGCCGCTACAACGAGGACGTGGTCCGGGAAATGCGCGGCGACGCCAACCGCGCCGTGGTGGAAGCCCAGTTCCAGCTTGCCACCGAGATCACCGCGCTGCTGTTCAGCGAGGAAGAAGCGGAATTGATGCGGCGCCGGGGTAAGGCTGCGCAGGCCGCCGCCTAAGCACGGCTTTCCCGGCTTTACGGCCCGCCGCCGGGATTGCGCGCACGGCGCTAAAGCCGCACCCTTATTTGCCACAGACATCTTTGCGCCCATGCGGCGGGGGCGGTATGGTCCCCGCCGCATTCCTTTTCGAAGTCACCCATGCCGCCCAAGCAAAATCCCGCCAAGCTCAATCCCCTGCAGCTCCGGACCCTGACGCTGTTGCAGGTCATGGCCCGCATTCCCGGCAATGCCAAGGAAGGCGATGATGGCGCGCTGCAGATCCTGCAATTCCCCCACGCGCATGGCGACCATTTCCATCTCGGCGATTTCACCGTGATGAGCCGCGACGCCACCGGGCTGGAAAACCAGGCGGTGTGGAACGCGCTCACCCGCAAGGGCCTGCTCAAGACGGAATGGCCGACCCAGATCGCGGTGACGGCCGAAGGCCTGGCCTATGACACCGGCCTGGCCGATGAAATCCTGCATGGCGGCGGTCACCACTGATGAGTCCCAAAAAGCGCCGCCGCCTCTGGTTCGCTGCCGCGATTGTCGTGGCGGGCGGGCTGGGCGCGTGGCTGGTGATCTGGGCGCTGGGCAACAACACCATGTTCTTCCGCAGCCCCACCGATGTGGCCAACAAGCTGGTGCAGCCGGGCATCGCCTTCCGCGTCGGCGGCCTGGTGGGCGAAAAGAGCGTGCGCCAGGGTGCTGGTGCCGAAGTGCATTTCACCGTCACCGACGGCAAGGGCGTGGTGCCGGTCGAATTCCACGGCGTGCTGCCGGCCCTGTTCCGCGAAGGCCAGGGCGTGGTCGCCACCGGCGCGCTCGATGCGCGCGGCACCTTCATGGCCAGCGATGTGCTGGCCAAGCATGACGAGAAATACATGCCGCCCGAAGTGGTGGACGCGCTGAAGAAAAGCGGCCGCTGGAAAGAGGGCGAAGCACCGTGATCGGAGAACTGGGCCAGTTGTCGCTTGCCTTCGCCCTGGCGCTGTCGCTGGTGATGGCCAATGCCGGGCTGGTGGGCGCAGGCGCCGCGAACAACACCGCCCGCCGCATCGCCAGCGGCGCCACAATGGGCCTGATGGTGTTCTGCCTGCTGGCGTTCGGCGTGCTGACCTATGCCTATCTGGTGTCGGATTTCTCCATCCGCACCGTCGCCAGCAATTCCACCACGCTGCAGCCGCTCTTCTACAAGATCGCCGCCGTGTGGTCGAACCATGAAGGCTCGATGCTGCTGTGGATGCTAGTGCTGTCGCTCTATAGCGGCACCATCGCCCTGCTGGGGCGTGGCGGCGAGCGCCTGACCTCGGCGGCGCTGGGCATCATGGGGCTGCTGTCGGCGGCGTTCCTGCTCTTCATTCTGTTTACGTCCAGCCCGTTCCTGCGGATCGATCCGCCAGTGTTCGAAGGCGCGGGGCTCAATCCGCTGCTGCAGGACCCGGGCGCGGTGATGCATCCGCCCATGCTCTATCTGGGCTATGTCGGCCTCTCCGCTGCCTTCGCCTATGCCGCCGCCGCGCTGATCGTGGGCGAGCCCGCGCAAAGCGATGGCTGGGTCCGCGCCGCGCGGCCCTTCATGCTGATGGCCTGGATCACGCTGACCTGCGGCATCGCGCTGGGGAGCTGGTGGGCCTATTACACGCTGGGCTGGGGCGGCTTCTGGTTCTGGGACGCGGTGGAAAATGCCTCGCTGATGCCCTGGCTGGTGGCGACGGCCCTGATCCACAGCGCCATGGCCACCGAGCAGCGCGGCGCGTTCCGCACCTGGACGCTGCTGCTGGCCATCACCGGTTTCTCCATGTCGCTGGTTGGCACCTTCCTGGTGCGTTCGGGCGTGCTGACCTCGGTGCATTCCTTTGCCTCCGACCCGGCGCGCGGCTTCTTCATTCTCATATTGATTGGCCTGGCCATCGGCGGCGCGCTGGCGCTGTTCGCCTGGCGCGCGCCCAAGCTGCAGGATGGCGTGCCATTCCAGGCCGTCAGCCGTGAGAGCGCGCTGCTGCTCAACAATGTGCTGCTGATGGCGGCGCTGGCGGTGGTGTTCATTGGCACTATCTATCCGCTGGCGCTGGACGCCATGACCGGCCGCAAGATCACGGTCGGCCCGCCCTTCTTCGCGCTGCTGTTCGGGCCGCTCTGCGTCCTGATGATGGTGCTGGTGCCGTTCGGCCCGCGCCTGCCCTGGCGCAAGGGCGACCTGAAGAGTGCGGCGCGCACGCTGGCACCGGCGCTGGGTGTCGCCGCCGTGGCCGGCCTCACCGCGCTAGCCGTCGCCAGCCCGAAATCGGCGGTTGGCATCGGCGCGTTTGCCGTCGCGGGCTGGCTGATCGGTGCAAGCATCATCGAACTGCGCAAGCGCAAGGGTGCGCGCCTGACTGCCTTTGCTGCCGCCATCGCCCATGCCGGTCTTGGCGTCTCGCTGATCGGCGTGGCGGGCACGGTGTGCTGGCAAAGCGAAGCGCTGGTGGTGGTCGGCCCCGGCGAAACGCTGACGGTCGGTCCCTATACGCTGCGCTTCGATGGCGTGGTGGAACGCGACGGCCCCAATTTCACCGGCAAGCAGGCCAGCATTGCCATCATGGACGGGACCCGCGTCGCGGCGGTGATGCGGCCCGAACAGCGCATCTACACCGCCGAAGGCCAGGATGTGAGTTACACGGCGATCCGCACCACCGGCATTCGTGATCTGAAGCTGGTGTTGGGCGATGATCGCGGGCGTGGGCGCTGGACGCTCAGCGCGTTCGTTTCGCCGCTGGCGCCGCTGATCTGGATCGGCGGCCTGGTGATGGCGCTGGGTGGGCTGCTCAGCCTGTTCGCGCGGCTTGCCGCCCGCGCGCCCAAGCCGGAAGCTGCCGCCCTGCCGCAGGCCGCCGAATGAAGCGCGTGCTGTTCGCGCTGCTGCTGGCCTTGAGTGCGCCTGCCGCGTCGTTGCCGGTCTGGGCGGCGCCGCTGGAAGGCACCTTTGCCGACCCCGCGCTGGAAGCCCGCGCCCACGGCCTGCAGCGCCAACTGCGCTGCATGGTCTGCCAGGGCCAGAGCATCGACGAATCCGATGCGCCGCTGGCGCAGGATCTGCGCAAGCTGGTGCGGGCGCAGATCGCGCAAGGCCGCAGCGATGTGCAGATCAAGACCTATCTGCGCGACCGCTATGGCGACTTCATCCTGATGCAGCCGCCAGTGCAGCCGGATACCTGGCTGCTCTGGCTCACCCCCCTGCTGGTGCTGGGGGCAGGCGGGCTGGTCGCCTGGGCCGTGATCGCAAAAGCCCGGAAAATCCCGGATTCCGGCGAGCCAGCCTGAGTTTCCAAGACATTACCTACATTTAATCTTCCGGATATGTTTCGGACAGGGTTCAGCCGTATTTATATGGTGCTGGGAAGACTGAACTTTGCCCACCAGGAGCCCGAAGATGCCGTCCGACAAGAACAACACGCCTCTCTTCAAGATCACCCGCCGCCATCGCCAGGCGCTGGCCATGACCACCGCCGCCGTGCTGGTGTTTGGCCTGGGCGCCTTTGGCATGCTGCCCCAGGTCCGTGGCCTGCAGCCGGTCGCCGCCGATGCCCCGGTGCAGTTGGCCCAGAACACGCCGCGCGCCACCCCGCGCGTCATCCCGCCCGGCGCGCCGCTCAGCTTTGCCGACCTGGTGGAGCGCGTCAGCCCCGCCGTCGTCACCATCCGTTCGGAAGGCGTCACGCGCGAATCCGAGACGCAGGAAGTGCCGCCGGCCCTGCGCGATTTCTTTGAACGCTTCGGCCAGGGCCAGCAGCAGCGCCCGCAACAGCCGCGCCGCTCGGTCAGCGCCGGCTCGGGCTTCATCATCGAAAGCAACGGCTTTGTCGTCACCAACAACCATGTGATCAACGGCGCCAACAAGATCACCGTCATCCTGGCCGATGATCGCGAATTCACCGCCAAGCTGATCGGCACCGATGCGGCGACCGATGTGGCGCTGCTCAAGATCGAGAGCAACCGCGCCCTGCCGACCGTCGAGTTCGGCAATGACCGCAGCGTGCGCGTTGGCGACTGGGTGGTGGCCGTGGGCAATCCCTTCGGCCTCTCCAACACCGTGACCGCCGGTATCGTCTCGTCGCTGGGCCGTGAAGTCGGCGGCGGCAACGGCAACTATAACGACTTCATGCAGATCGACGCCTCGATCAACCAGGGCAATTCCGGCGGCCCGACCTTCGACCTGCGCGGCCAGGTGGTCGGCATGAATTCGATGATCTTCTCGCCGTCTGGCGGCAGTGTCGGCATTGGCTTCGCCATTCCGGCCAGCACCATCCATGACGTCGTGGCGCAACTGAAGTCGTCGGGCCGCGTCTCGCGCGGCTATCTCGGCGTGCAGGTACAGCCGGTGACGCCGGAAGTGGTCTCTGCAATGGGTCTGAAGGAAGGCTCCAAGGGTGCGCTGGTCGCCAGCGTTGTTGCCGATGGCCCGGCGGCCAAGGGCGGCTTCCAGCAGGGCGACATCATCACCGCCATCAACGGCCAGGCGGTGGAAGACAGCCGCGATCTCACCCGCAAGGTGGCGCTGGTCGCCTCCGGCCAGTCTGCCACCTTCGCCGTCAACCGCGAAGGCAAGGCGCTGGAGCTGAAGATCGCCATCGGCGCGCGTCCGGACGAGGCGCGTCTTGCCGCCAATGCGCCGGCGCCGCAGAGCCAGAACGCCCCGGCGGGCGCCACCGCGATGGGCCTTGGCCTGGCGCCGCTGACGCCGCAGGCGCGCCGCGCCCGCCAGCTCGACGACAATGTCAGTGGCGTGGTGATCACCCGCGTCGATCCCGACAGCAACGCCGCCGACCAGGGCCTGACGGCGGGTGACGTGGTGCTGAAGATCAACAACCGCAATGTCACCAACCCGGCCGACATTCAGAACGGCATTGCCGAGGCCAAGCGGGCCGGCCGCAAGAGCGTGCTGCTCTTGGTGGCGCGGGCGCAGGGCCAGACCGGCTTCGTCGCGGTGGAACTCGAAGCGTAACAGTGCGGCGGCGGGGCAACCCGCCGCCGTTTTCATTTCAAGCGGCGAGGAGATTGTGCCGATGCGGATTCTGGTGGTCGAGGACGATATCGAGGCACAGCGCTACCTGGTGCAAGGGCTCAAGGAGTCCGGCCATGTGGTGGACGAAGCCGGTGACGGCGAAGTCGGCCTGAGCCTGGCGCTGTCGCGGCCCTATGACATCGCCATCGTCGATCGCATGCTGCCCAAGATGGATGGGCTGGGCGTGGTCGCCGAGATGCGCGAGCATGGCAATTCCACCCCGGTGCTGTTCCTGTCCGCCCTGTCGGAAGTGGATGACCGGGTGAAGGGCCTCAAGGCGGGCGGCGACGACTATCTCACCAAGCCCTATGCCTTTGTCGAATTGCTGGCGCGGATCGACGCGCTGATGCGCCGCCGCACCCCCGCCGGGGTCAAGACGCAACTGCAGGTGGGCGACCTGGAACTCGACCTGCTCACCCGCGCCGCCACCCGCAGCGGCCAGGAAATCGAGCTGCAGCCGCGCGAATTCCGCCTGCTGGAATATCTCATGCGCCATGCCAACCAGGTGGTGACCCGCACCATGCTGCTGGAAAGCGTCTGGGAATATCATTTCGACCCCCAGACCAACGTGATCGACGTGCATATCAGCCGGTTGCGCGCCAAGATCGACAAGGGCTTCGAAGGCCAGTTGCTGCACACCGTGCGCGGCGCCGGCTACATGATCCGCGCCGCTGCCGCCTAAATGAAAAGTGCGGGCCTGAGACTTGTCCGGACTCAGGCCTTCCGCATCGTGCTGCTCTATGCCCTGCTGTTCGCCCTGTCGGTGACGGCGCTGCTGGGCTTCACCTATTGGAACACGCGCCGCACCCTGGACGCCCAGGCCGACCAGATCATCCAGGCCGAGATCACCGGCCTGAATGAACAGTATCAGCGGCTGGGCTGGCAGGGCCTGTATGAAAGCGTCGTCAACCGCTCCACAAATGCGGGCCAGGCGCTGTACCTGCTGGCCGATGGCAGCCATCGCCGCATCGCGGGCAATCTCGATGTCTGGCCCAGCTCGGTGGCGGCGGATTCCGGCAACTATATCGAGTTCGACTATGAGCGGCGGGTCAACAATTTGCCGGAGACGCGGCGCGCCCGTGGTGAAGTCTTCCGCCTGGAAGGTGGTGGCTTCTTCCTGCTGGTGGCGGAAGATGTGCACGACCGCGACCTCACCCAGCACATGTTCACCACCACCTTGCCCTGGACGGTGGGCCTGATCCTCCTGCTGGGCCTGGCAGGCGGCGCCCTGATGAGCCAGAACATGCTCAGCCGCCTGGATTCCATCAACCGCACCACCGGCGAGATCATCGCGGGCGATCTGACGCGCCGCGTGCCGGTGACACAGGCCCGCGACGAGTTCGACCTGCTGGCGGAAAATCTCAACCGCATGCTCGACCGCATCGAGCGGCTGATGAAGGGCCTGCGCGAAGTGACGGATTCGGTGGCGCATGATCTGCGCACCCCGCTCAATCGCCTGCGCCAGCGGCTGGAGCAGAGCCAGGCCCGGCTGCTGTCGTCCGGGCAGGATGCGGGCGAGATGGATCGTGCCATTGCCGAGACCGACCGGCTGATCGCCACTTTCAACGCGCTGCTGCTGATCGCCGAGACCGATGCCGGTACTGGCCGCCAGGCCATGACCGTGCTGGAGCTGGACGGCGTGGCGCGCGACGTTGCCGAGCTTTACGAGCCGCTGGCCGACGAGAAGGGCATCCATCTGCGGCTGGAATCGCGCCCCGGCGCCTTGATCGAGGGCAATCGCAGCCTGGTGGCGCAGGCGCTGGCCAACCTGGTGGACAACGCCATCAAGTACACGCCCACCGGTGGCCAGGCCACCATCACGGTGGCGCAGCAGAATGAAGGCGTGGAACTGGTGGTCGCCGATACGGGCCCCGGTATTCCGGCGGCAGACCGCCCCCGCGTGGTGGAACGTTTCGTGCGGCTGGAAGCCAGCCGTTCTTCGCCCGGCACCGGGCTGGGCCTGTCGCTGGTGGCGGCGGTGGCGCATTTCCACGGCACGCAATTGAAGCTGGAAGACAATCGCCCCGGCCTGAAGGCGGCGCTGACTTTCTCGCGCGCCAGCAAGACCGCGCCGATCCGTTCGGCGATGGCTGCGGAGTAGCTTTCGTATAGATTGCGGATATGAGCGATTTGCGCCTTCCGCCCTTGGCCTTCGATCCCGCGCGCGCGCAACGCACGCTGGCGGATCTGGCCGCGCGCGGCGTCGTGCCGCCCGATGCGAAGGCGCAGGCATTGCTGGAAGGGGCCTTCGGCAACAGCCCCTATCTGGCGCGGCTGGCGCTGCGCGAGCCCGAAACACTGGCGGCGATCCTGGCGCAGGGCGCTGAAGCCGTGGTCGCTGCGGCCGTGCTGCAGGCGCTGGGCGTTGGCGCGGCACCAGATGAGGGCGCGGCGATGACGGGCCTGCGCGTCGCCAAGCGCCGGGCGGCGCTGGCCATCGCGCTGGCGGATATCGCGGGCGCCTGGGACCTGGAGACGGTGACGCAGGCCCTGACGCAACTGGCCGATGCCAGCGTGAAGGGCAGCTTGCGCTTCCTGCTGGCGCAGGCTGCGGCAAGCCAGGGCGGGACGCAAACGGGCGGCGCGGCGCTGGAAGCGCAAACCGGCCTGGTCGTGCTGGCGATGGGCAAGTATGGCGCCTATGAACTGAACTATTCCAGCGATATCGACCTGATCGTGTTTTACGACGCGGCGCGTTTTCCCTTCGCCAAGAAGGGCGATCCGCGCGGTGCGGCGGTGGATATCGTGCGCGGGCTGGTCAAGCTGATTTCCGAAGTGACCACCGACGGCTATGTCTTCCGCGTTGATCTGCGCCTGCGCCCCGATGCGGGCGCGGCACAGGTGGCGATCTCCACCGACGCGGCGCTCGATTACTACGAGGCGATGGGCCAGAACTGGGAGCGTGCCGCCATGATCAAGGCGCGCGCCTGTGCCGGTGATCCGCGCGTGGCGGCGGATTTCCAGGCGGGGATCGCGCCCTTCATCTGGCGGCGCAACCTGGACTTCGCCGCCATCGCCGACATCCAGTCGATCAAGCGGCAGATCCATGCCCATGTCGGCCATAGCGAGATTGCCGTGGCGGGCCACAATATCAAGCTGGGGCGCGGCGGCATCCGCGAGATCGAGTTCTTTGCCCAGACCCAGCAGCTCATCCTGGGCGGGCGCAATGCCAGGCTGCGCGAACAGATGACCATCGGTGCGCTTCACGCGCTGGAGCGCGAAGCGGTCATCACCCCCGATGCGGTGCGCGACCTCAGCCAGGCCTATGAATTCCTGCGCACGCTGGAGCACCGGCTGCAGATGATCGAGGATGAACAGACCCACACCCTGCCCACCAGCGCGCAAGGCGTGGCGCATGTCGCCTGCTTCATGGGCTATGCCGACAGCGATGCCTTTGCCGCCGCGCTCACCGCCACCTTGCGCACGGTACAGGGTCATTATGCCCGCCTGTTCGAGCGGGAGCCGGAACTGTCGTCCGCGCAAGGCAGCCTGGTCTTTACCGGCGTGGAAGACGATCCCGAGACGCTATCCACCATCGCGGCGATGGGCTTTGACGATCCGGCGCATGTTTCCGGCGCGATCCGTGGCTGGCATCATGGCCGCATCCGCGCCATGCGCTCCGAGCGGGCGCGCGAATTGCTGACCCAGTTGACCCCCGCCATCCTGGAAGCGCTGGGCAGCACTGCCGATCCCGACGCCGCCTTTGCCGGGTTCGACCGCTTCCTGTCCAACCTGGCGTCGGGCGTGCAGCTTTTCTCGCTGTTCCAGGCGCGGCCGCATTTCCTGGGCCTGCTGGCGCGCATCGTCGGCGCCACGCCGCGACTGGCGGCGCATCTGGCGCGCAACACCGCCATGCTGGATGCGCTGCTGGATGCCGATTTTCTTTCCAGCCTGCCGTCGCGCGCCGCGCTGGCGGCGTCGCTCGCGCGCCAGATGGGCCCGCGTTACGACGACGCGCTGGATGGCGCGCGCCGTTTCACCCGCGAGGAAATCTTCCGCGTCGGGGTGCAGGTGGTGGAAGGCGTCGCCCGCGCCGATGCCGCCGGGCCGGCGTTGGCGTCCATTGCCGAGACCGTGATCGCGGGGCTGTTGCCGCGTGTCGAAGCAGAGCTTGCGTCCAGTGCGGGGCGGCTTGCCGGCGCCGGCTTCTGTGTCATCGCCATGGGCAAGCTGGGCGGGCGCGAGACCACGGCCAGTTCCGACCTCGACCTGGTGTTTGTCTATGATGTGCCCGAAAGCGTGGAGGCCTCGGATGGCGACAAGCCGCTGGTCCCGACGGTGTATTTCGCGCGGCTGGCGCAGCGGCTGATTTCGGCCCTGACCACGCCGACCCCGGCGGGCACGCTGTATGAAGTGGACATGCAATTGCGCCCCACCGGCAACAAGGGCCCGGCGGCGGTGAGCCTGAAATCCTTCGTGGAGTATCACGCCACCGAAAGCTGGACCTGGGAGCTGATGGCGCTGACCCGTGGCCGGGTGGTGGCGGGGCCCGAGCCGCTGCGCACGCAACTGGCGGCGGCCATTAGCGCCCGCCTCACCGCGCCCAAGGATGGCGCCAAGATGATTGCCGATGCCCGCGACATGCGCGCCCGCATGGCGGAGACCTTCCCGGATACGCAGCCCTGGGACCTGAAATATGCGAAGGGCGGGCTGGTGGACATCGAGTTCATTGTCCAGGCGCTGCAACTGGTGCATGCGCAAGCCAGCCCGGAGATATTGAACACCAACACCATCGCGGCCCTGCACAATCTCAATGCCGCCGGTTTCCTGGCCGCTGCCGACACGGCGACGCTGGTGGCGGCAGCCGGCTTGCAGCATGCGCTGACTCAGGTGCTGCGCGTGGCGCTGGACGAGACCCCGAAGATGGACGAGGCGACGCCGGGCCTGAAGGCGCTCTTGGCGCAGGCGGGCGAGGCGGCGGACTTCGTGGCGCTGGAAGCGCGATTGTTCGTACTTCAGGCCGAAGTGCGGGCGATCTTCGAGCGGATCATGAACCCAGGCTAAGGCCGGAGGGAGTCACTCAACAAACGGCAGCGCGATCACATCCGCCGGATTCCAGCCCAGCATCACCGGCCCTTGCGGCGCAGGCCCGGACGAGGCGACGAAAACCGGTTCGCTGCGGCCCGCGATGCGCGCATGGTAATGGCTGCGCTCGCCCAGGAAGCTGGCAGCCGCGATCTCGCCCGCCACCGTGCCGCCGCTCAAGGTGATGCGTTCGGGCCGCAGCGCCAGCAGGACATGGTCGCCCGCCGCGATGGCAAAGCCGAACGCGCGGCGCGGCACCGGCACGATCCCCAGCAGGCCGGCATTGCAGGTGACATTATCGCCCGCGATTTCCTTGACGCTGGCATGAAAGAAATTGATCTCGCCGATGAAGTCGGCCACTTCGCGGCAGTTGGGCCGTTCATACAGGTCGCGCGGGGACGCAATCTGCAGGATCCTGCCGCCATTCATCACGGCGATATGGTCGGCCATGGAGAGCGCTTCCTCCTGGTCGTGCGTCACCAGCAGGAAGGTGATGCCCAGCGATTTCTGCAGGGCGCGCAGTTCCACCTGCATCTGTTCGCGCAGCCGCTTGTCCAGCGCTCCCAAAGGTTCGTCCAGAAGCAAAATCTTGGGCTGCTTCACCAGCGCCCGGGCCAGCGCGACGCGCTGGCGCTGGCCGCCCGACAACTGGTCGGCGCGGCGTGCGCCCATCCCCTCCAGCCGCACGGTCGCCAGCATCGCCTCGACCCTGGCGCGCAAGGCGTCCTTGCCCAGGCCATCGCGGCGCAGGCCATAGGCGACATTGTCGAAGACATTCAGGTGCGGGAAAATCGCATAGGACTGGAACACCATGTTGGTGGGCCGCTGGTGCGCGGGCACGCCGTTCATGGCGACGCCGTCGATGGCGATGACGCCGTCATCCGGCTGTTCGAAGCCCGCGATCATGCGCAGCAGCGTAGTCTTGCCGCAGCCCGAAGGGCCCAGCAGGGCGAAGAAGGCGCCGCGCGGCACTTCGAGATCGACGGCCTTGACCGCCTCGACATCGCCGAACCGCTTGATGACCCTGGTGACCGACAGAAAACTCATCTCATGCCCCGATCGTTTTCTTGTCCGGCGCCACGCCCCGGTTGCGCACCACTTCCGCCAGCACCACCAGCACCACCGAAGCCAGCAGGATCAGCGCGCCCAGCGCCAGCACCACCGGCAGGCGCGCCGGAAAGCGCAACTGGCTCCAGAAGAACACCGGCAGCGTCGCGTCCGTGCCCGACAGGAAATAGGCGATCAGGAATTCGTCGAACGAGGTGATGAAGGTCAGCAGCAGGCTGGCGGTGATGCCGGGCAGCATGAGGGGAAAGGTGACGCGCCAGAAGGTCATCCAGCCATTCTCGCCCAGATCCGCAGAGGCTTCTTCCAGGCTGCGGTCAAAGCCTTCGAAGCGGGCGATCAGCACGGCCAGGGCGAAGGGCGTGCAAAGGCACAGATGCCCCAGCACCACCGTTGCCAGCGAGAGCGGAAAGCCGATGGCGGCCAGCAGCAGCAGCAGCGCGATGCCCAGCACGACATCGGGAATGAACAGCGGCAGGCCGATAAAGCCCAGCGCCGTGCCGGTGCCTTTCAGCCGGTACTGCGTCACCGCCTTGGCGGCCAGAAGCCCCAGCAGGGTGGAAAGGATGGCCGTGACCACGCCCACTTTCAGGCTGTTGCTCAGGGCCTGCAGCATGGCGGTGTCGGCGAACAGCGCAGTGTACCATTGGGTGGTGAAGCCGGTGAGCGGGAAGGCGATGTATTGCGAGGCGTTGAAGGAAAAGAGCGGCAGGAACAGCACAGGCAGATAGAGAAATGCCAGATAGGCCGCCGCATAGACAAGAAGGCCCCGGTTTCTCATCGCGCGGCCTTCGCTGCCGCCCGCGCCGCCGCCACGAACAGCATCGCCAGCACGCCCACCACTGCCATGCTGGCCAGCGCCAGCGCCGCGCCCAGCGGCCAGTTTCCGACGCGGTCGAACTGCACCGAGATGATGTTGGCGATCATGGCGCCCTGTGGCCCGCCCACCAGCGTCGGCGTCACGTAATCGCCGGTGGTGGGCACGAAGACCAGCAGCGCCGCCCCGATCACGCCGGGCATCGACAGCGGCAGGGTGATGCGCAAGAAGCGCCGCAGCGGTCCGTCGCCCAAATCGGTCGCAGCTTCCAGCAGCGAGCGGTCGATCTTCTCCAGGCTGACATAGATCGGCAGGATGGCGAAGGCGGCCCAGGCATGGGTCAGCGTCACCACCACCGAGAAGGGATTGTAGAGCAGGAATTCCAGCGGCGCGGAGATCAGCCCAATACTGATTAGCGCCGAATTGATGACGCCGCCATAGCCCAGGATGATCTTCCAGGCGAAGACGCGCAGCAGATACGAAGTCCAGAACGGGATGGTCAGCGCGATCAGCCAGAGGAATTTGCGCCGCCCGGCATGGAAGGCGACGAAATAGGCCATGGGATAGGCCAGCGCCACGGTCGCCAGCGTCACCACCGCCGAGATGTCCAGCGAACGCCAGAACAGGGCGCGATAGCCTTCGCGCCCCAGCACCTCGGCATACTGGGCAAGGGTGGCGCCGCCTTCCAGCACCGGGCCGGTGGTGCGGGTCAGGCTGTAGAGGAAGAGCAGGGCCAGCGGGGCGGCCAGCGTCAGCGCCATCACTGCCAGGGTGGGGCTGAGCAGCAGGTAGCCGGCATCGTTGCCATCCTCTGCCTTCGCCACCTGCACCCCGCCTGAAAACCCCGAAATCAAGGATTTCCCCATCCCGGCCGGCGGCGCAACAGTTCCGTAACGCGGTTCCGTCTAAATGCTTGCAATCGGGGGCGGCCCTACGCCATAACCCCCGCCTGACTTGGAATGCGGGCGTAGCTCAGGGGTAGAGCATAACCTTGCCAAGGTTAGGGTCGACGGTTCGAATCCGTTCGCCCGCTCCAAGTCTTTCACAATAAAATCATAAGCTTATGAAGAAGCCACCCCTACGGGGGCGGGGTCATTTATTTGTCGGGTAAGCACTGGGTAAGCAGTTGGCCCAATTTGGCCGCTAATCCAGCCCTGACGGATGCTCGCCCCCCCCCCGCCGGGGGGTCTTCTTCGACGGGGTGGGGTCCACATCCACATATACCCGCCATGTAAATGGGCCTGATTTTTAGGCTCGACTCTGCTGGCTATTAAATACACATACTTCAGTGTATATATTAGGCGAGCTTGAAAACAGGACGAAGCAAGATGAACCGAACTGGAGCAGGGGGCTTCATGAAGGGCCAGTCCGGCAATCCCGGCGGCAGGCCACGCGAGATTGGCGAGATCCGGGATCTAGCCCGCGTTCACACAGCGGATGCCATCGAAGCCCTGCGCGGTATTGCCGTCGACCTGACGGCTCCGGCATCGGCTCGCGTTGCCGCCAGCGAGGCTTTGCTCAATCGAGCTTGGGGCCGGCCCAGCTTGGCGATTTCAGCCGAAGGCGAGGCGGAGCCGGTCGAGCTTGTCGTGCGATGGGCGGGGCAGTGATGGGCGGTAAGAAAAATACGACACAAGCAGCTTCGGGGGGGGGTAGCAAAATCGTGTCGAAATTCCATAAATTAGGTGGTCTGGATGCAGCTCGTCGTTGTACAGAAGGGATCATACGCAATTTGCGTTACGCTATTTCGAATATTCTGATTTGGGGCTGCAATGAAAAACTCTGAAAACAATTCATCTAAAATTCGGCCCCGCCATTTTGTTAGCCTTCTTAAGGGGTGCCTTTTTATAGACCGCTCTTCGCAAGGCGCGCCATCTGGCGCAGCTATGCGGAATGACTTTCGCAATGGCGCTTTCCGAAATAGAAAACATACGATCCCTGTACTCGCCTATATTCTTCTGACGGCCAGTGGAGCGACATCATTCGCGAGCCCAATCAACAACGACCTGGCATTTCAGGCGAACACATTGGGAAGAGCCGACGACAGATCAAGCGGCGCGGTCCCGCTAGGTTTCTCGGTCAATTATTTCGGCACCACCTACACAAATGCCTACGTCAATAACAATGGCAACATCACGTTCTCCGGCCCGTTTGCATATTATAATCCGGCCCGGCTGACTGGGGTATCCAGTGTGACGACGCCGATCATCGCGCCGTATTGGGCTGACGTAGATACGACGGGAGCAGGCGGTGTAGTGACCTACGGGACCGGAACGGTCAACGGAAACGCTGCGTTCGGCGTTAATTGGTTCGACGTTGATTTTTTCCCGTCTTCGCCAAGTAATAGAAATAGAAATACATTTCAATTGCTCCTGGTAAGCCGCCCCGAAACCGGGACAGGAAATTTCGACATCTATTACAACTACGGCAGTATCCAATGGGATTTGGGTGGGTATCCACCATTCGGGCTCGGCAACCCCGGTGGCAGCGGCTGCGCAGTGGCGGGTTATTCTGCTGGCACTATGGCTCCTAGAACGAGCGCGCAAATCAACGGATCTTTGGTCTGCAGAAGCTTTATCGATGGTGGCCCCAACGCCCTAGCCACGAACACCAACAACGGCACCCCCGGCCAGTTTTTCTTTGCCATTCGTCCTCTATCTAATATTGACCTGGCGCAGCCTTTTTACTTAGCGAGCAACCTTGCTACTACAGTCTTCCCTGTGTTTCAGGGCGGCACGCTGCGGATCAATACTTCCGGAACCTACACAGACAACTTCACGCTAAACAACTCAGCGACAAATACCATTAACGCCTATGGCAATACCGCGACATTTTCAGGGGTTTTCTCTAATGAGACCGTCGACGGTAAAATTGTAATTGCGGACAGCGTTGGCGGCGGAAGAATTATTTTTTCTGGCGCTAACACCTACACCGGCGGCACGACAGTTGCCGGCGGAACGCTCGTCGTTACCGGCACGATTGGCGCTGTCACAGTTGCGAGCGGCGCGCTGCAGGGTACGGGCACGGTTGGAACTACGACGGTTGCCAGCGGCTCAACATTGTCGCCTGGCATTAATGGTGCACTCGGCACCCTGAACGTCTCTGGGAACCTGACGATGCTGGCGGGGTCCAATTACGCTGTGGCAGTTACACCGACTGCAGCCAGCAAGTCGATTGTATCTGGATCAGCCAATGTTAACGGCGCGGTCACGGCAACCTTTGCACCGGGTAATTATACAGTCGGCCAGAAGTTCGCGATTGTTGAATCAACTGGCCTTGTGACCGGCTCCTTCGCATCACTCACCCACGCTGGCGCGGCTCTGCCGGTCTACCTAACTGACAATCTCAGCTATACGAGCAATTCCGTTTACTTGAACCTTGTAACCAAAAACCTGACGCCATTGCTGCCCACCGGCTCTGCGTCGAACCTGACCAATACGGCAAAAGCTATTGATGGATTTGTAACCGCTGGCGGCATCCCCAACACAGGCATGCTGGCGCTCTATAGCCAGACAGGCGCTGCACTTGCTGACTCGATCACACAGGCCGAAGATCAAGTGGGTACCAATGTTGCAACAGCCGTTTCGCAAAGCTTTGCACCGTTCCTGAAGACCATGACAGACCAATGCGCTACAGGGTCTGATCAAGATGCATCAGCCTCCTGTGTGTGGAGTTCGGTGTATGGCGGCCATACCGGCATATCTGCAGACGTCACAACCGGCGCAGCTAGCCTGTCAGGCAGCAATGTCGGCCTCGCAGTGGGCGGTCAGATAAATATCCCCGAGATAAACTCTGTTTTGGCAGCTAGTATGGCTATCGGTCAGCAGTCCTTCTCGTCTGGCAATGGCACCGGCACAAGCCGGGACATCTTGCTGGGTGTCTATGCCCATAAGTCCATTATGGATCATGGCTACGTCTCGGCTTCTCTGGGCTATGGCAACCTTGACGTCACAACCACCCGCACCGTCAGAGTCGCAGGCACCGACGTCCTGTCGGGCAACGTCACGGCCAATGAGTTCGGCGGACGCGTCGAAGGCGGTTACCGCTTTAGCGTCGAAGATCAGTACGGCCTGACGCCCTATCTGGCCGGATCGCTCCAGAACATAAATACACCGGCATATGCTGAAAGTGTTCAGCGTGGGACTTCTAGCTACACACTGTCTTATCTGTCCCAGAATAACACCTTGAGCTATTTCGAGGCTGGTACGCACCTTGATCGCAGCTTCCAGCTTGACGACGACACGAACCTGACAGCGCAAGGCACCATCGGCTGGTCGCACCAGTTGGGCTACAATCCGACCAGCACGGTCTCGTTCCAATCGCTTATTGGATCCAGCTTCAAGTTAAGCGGCATCAAGCCCGCCAACGACATGGCAGTCATCGGCCTTAACCTTCAGGCGCAGAAAGCCACGGGGCTGTCCTTCGGCGTTCGCCTAGACAGTCAGGTCGGCTCTGGGACGACCATCCTCCAAGGAACGGGTAACGTCGCCTATCGCTGGTAGGTGGACACAGACTCTACGGACTCCGCTGGCAGCCATTCGCCCCGGCTGAGTCCCCTGCCTAGCCGGGCGGGCGGATGGAGCTCGGTGAGCCTGTGGGAGTCGCTGGCGGGGTCACATGCCGCGAAGACGCTGGATGGACCAATCCTCGAAATGGGCAAGCGGCCCTAGCCGAGCCTCCAGCCATGATTTCGGATCAGGAACGATATCCAGATCGGCAAAGCCTTCGGCTTCGTGCTGCTTTGGACCAGCTTTTTGATAGATGAAGCGAACAAGTGGTGATTTCCCTATAGATATATCTAATAGGGGAATCGCCACCTGTTCGGCTGATTTGCGCTGATATGACCGCGCTGAATCTTTATCCTGCCAAAGCTCGGGTGCCGCCGCCGCCGCATCTGTCGGGCTTCGTAGCGCAATTCCGGTCTCTGAAAGCGCCAGATCGCACCAATTAGGGTTTAGCGTCTCCCAAGGCACCGCCTCAGACGGAAGGCCGAGCGGCAAGGCACCCAGTACCAAGACTTGCAGCGGGTTTCTGGCGGTCCTGTTAGCGCCCCTGCCACGGCCTATGGCTTGAAGAACTTCGCCTTCCGCAATGGCCCAGCGGACCCGCTCGGCGATGGGGTCCGGGTGGAAGACCGCCTCAATTAGCTGGCCCCCGGCGATCCCGTCACGTTGGCTAAACCAACCGGGCAGCCGCTCTACCGCTCGGCCAGTCAGGGCTTCGGCAAGGCGCTCAACGTCCGCCGGGCTGGGCATGGTCCTGCCG
>CANHNJ010000026.1 GCA_947462105.1 Alphaproteobacteria bacterium | reverse complement strand
TAGCGCATGAAAGGGGGAGGTGCCCTAGCTGGCCTCGGCCAGCGAAGGCAGAGGGGGGTTGTTTAATAACTTCGTAACGCGGGTTTGCGAGCCTGCCGTCATGCGCCGTTTGCTTCTTCCCCTGTTGCTGCTTGCCGCTATGCCTGTGCTGGCGGCGGAGCATGGTGCGCCTGAAGCCGCCGAGGGCGGCCGCCCCGGCACCAATATCGACCTGGAATATCTGATGGCGCCGCTGGCTGCCGAAGACGGCAAGCTGCTGGGCTATGCCTATATAAATCCACGGCTTACCGTGGTCTCCGAAGGTTTTGTGACGCCGGTGCGCGACAAGGTCCCCTTCATCCAGGACGCTTTCGTTCGCGAGGTGAACCTGACGGGCATCGCCAATGCTGAAAATCCGATGGCGGTGAACATCAAGGGTGTCGAGGCGCGCCTGCTTGCAAACGCTATCAAGGTGATGGGGCCGGGCAAGATCAAGATGATTACCGTTTGCACGGTGCAGATCGCGGTACTCCATCCCGGCCAGACGCCGTCACCCCATCCCGCCGATGCGGCGCATGACGTGGACGCGCACGGCAATCCCCTGAAATCGCGTTGCGAGGCGGCCAAGCCGCACTGATCCAGGGTTGCGCTGGGGTTTGCCTTTTGGCATATCTCCGCCGCCCTTGAAGCGGCGCGCCCCCTTGCCTGATGAGGATGCGGCGCCCCGGCCATGGGGATCGGCGATGCCGCTCCTCTGTCAGGGCGTTATCGGCGACCCGCATATTCAAACTCTCTGGGGAAGCCATGCAAACCGCACTTCTGCTTATTCTCGCCAGTGGCGTGCTCGCGCTGCTGTACGGCATCTGGACCATCCGGTCCGTGATGGCGCTGTCGCCGGGCAATGCCCGCATGCAGGAAATCGCCGCCGCCATTCAGGAAGGCGCCGCCGCCTATCTCAATCGCCAGTACACCACCATCGCCATTGTTGGCGCGGTGATCTTCATCCTCGCCTTTGTGGTCTTTGGCTGGCAGATGGCGCTTGGCTTCCTGATCGGTGCCGCGGCCTCGGGCGCGGCGGGCTATGTCGGCATGTATGTCTCGGTGCGCGCCAATGTGCGCACCACCGAGGCGGCGCGCGGCGGCCTGGCCGGTGGCCTCTCGGTCGCGTTCCGCGCCGGTGCCGTCACCGGCATGCTGGTGGTGGGCCTCGGCCTGCTGGCGGTGGCCGGCTACTACGCCATCCTCACACAGGTGCTGGGCCTGTCCGCCGATGACGCGGCGCAGGGCATCATCATCAAGGACTCGCTGGTCGGTCTGGGCTTCGGCGCGTCGCTGATCTCGATCTTCGCCCGCCTGGGCGGCGGCATCTTCACCAAGGGCGCCGATGTCGGCGGCGACATGGTGGGCAAGGTCGAGGCGGGCATTCCCGAAGATGATCCCCGCAACCCGGCCACCATCGCCGACAATGTTGGCGACAATGTCGGCGACTGCGCCGGCATGGCGGCCGACCTGTTCGAGACCTTCGCCGTCACCACGGTGGCGACGATGGTGCTGGCCTACCTGTATTTCAGCGGCGAGCAGAAGACCGCGCTGATGATCTATCCGCTCGCCATCGCGGGCCTTTCCATCATCACCTCGATCATCGGCACCTTCTTCGTCCGCCTGGGCGCTTCGCAGAACATCATGGGCGCGCTCTACAAGGGCGTCATCGCCACCGTGATCCTGTCGCTGATCGGCCTGTGGCCTCTCACCGACTGGCTGATCGGCCTGGACACGCCCCTGACCAGCGGCGCTTCCAGCTATACCGGCGTGACCCTGTTCTGGTGCAGCGTGGTCGGCCTGGCCGTCACCGGCGCGCTGATCGTGATCACCGAATACTATACCGGTACCAACTTCCGCCCGGTGCAGTCGATCGCCAAGTCGTCGGTCACCGGTCACGGCACCAACGTGATCCAGGGCCTGGCGATTTCGATGGAATCGACCGCGCCCGTCGCGCTGGTGATCTGCGCCGGCATCATCGTCACCTACAGCCTGGCGGGCCTGTTCGGCATTGCCATCGCCGTTTCGACGATGCTGTCGCTGGCGGGCATGGTGGTGGCGCTGGATGCCTTTGGTCCGGTCACCGACAATGCCGGCGGCATTGCCGAGATGAGCGGCCTTGAGGGCGATGTCCGCAAGACCACCGATGCGCTCGATGCGGTCGGCAACACCACCAAGGCCGTCACCAAGGGCTATGCCATCGGTTCGGCCGGCCTTGGCGCGCTGGTGCTGTTCGCGGCCTACACCGAGGACCTGAAGTATTTCGCCAATGAGGGGCAGGGCTTCTTCGCCGGTCTCGAACTGCCGACCTTCAGCCTGGCCGATCCCTGGGTGGTGGTGGGCCTCTTCTTCGGCGGCCTGCTGCCCTACCTGTTCGGTGGCATGGCGATGACCGCCGTCGGCCGTGCGGCCGGCAGCGTGGTCGAGGAAGTGCGCCGCCAGTTCCGCGAAATGCCGGGCATCATGCAGGGCACGCAGAAGCCCGATTACGCCCGCGCCGTGGACCTGCTCACCAAGTCCGCGATCAAGGAAATGGTGATCCCGTCGATGCTGCCGGTGTTCTCGCCCATCGTGCTGTTCTTCGTCGTCAACGCCATCGCCGGCAAGACGCAGGCCTTCAACGCCCTGGGCGCCATGCTGATGGGCGTGATCATCACGGGCTTGTTCGTGGCGATCTCGATGACGTCGGGCGGCGGCGCCTGGGACAATGCCAAGAAGTACATCGAGGATGGCCATCATGGCGGCAAGGGCTCGGAAGCCCACAAGGCCGCAGTGACGGGCGACACGGTCGGCGATCCCTACAAGGACACTGCCGGTCCGGCCGTCAATCCGATGATCAAGATCGCGAATATCGTGGCGCTGCTGCTGCTCGCGACGCTGGCCCATCTGGGCTGATCGAAGCCACAATCTGAAACGCAAAAAAGCCCGGTGGCGACACCGGGCTTTTTCTTTGTACGCGAGCCGCGCAGCGAAGCCGCGCGGCGACCATCAGCCAGGCACCAGCTTCCTTCCCACTTCGGCGCGAAGCGCCAGGAAGGGGGAAGGTGTCGCAACGAGGTGTCGGCACTTCGCCGACCCGAGTTGCGACGGATGGGGGAATTTAAATTACGGCAATCCGCCGCCGCCGGGATTCACATCCTGGATCGGCTGCGTATCCGCGCCGGCCTGGGCATTCAGCAACTGCTGCAGGAAGGTCAGCTCGCGGCCGCGTGCGGGTGTCTCGCGGGTCTCGAAATTGATAACCCGGCCCTGTTCCAGGCCAAAGCGCTGCAGGCCCGTGACCTTGCCCGCCGGGTCGAAGGTCACGGCCAGGATCTTGCGCTCCAGCACGGTGGGATTGAAGAACGCCACCTGCTTCTCGCGATAGGAGATGTAGTACCAGGTGTTGTCGCCGCCAAAGGTGGCGGTGGTGGAGGCATAGCCCAGCCGGTCCTGGATGGTCTGCTTGGTGTCGGTGCCGGGACGGACCGACGATTCGAGGGCCGGGTCGGCGATATAGCCGCGCGTATTGGTCACGGGGGCACAGGCCACGTTCAGGGCCGTGACACACAGGAAGACCGTCGAAGGGATTGCCAGTTTCATGGGTCTGTTCTAACGCCTTTACACGCCCCGCTTGGCCCTTGTGCTAACCTAGGGGGCGGCGGCGGCGCAAGGCCAAACCGCCGGGCTTGGGGTTTGCCTGCCTGTCACCGGGATTACGCGTTGATGTTCAATTTTTTCAGGAAATCGGTGTCGCAACGGGGCGCAGGCCAGCGGCTCTACACCGTCCTGGTCACCCGCGCCCGCGAGCCGGGTTTTTTCCGCGAGTTCGAGGTTCCCGACACGGTGGATGGCCGCTTCGACCTGGTGGCGCTGCATGGCTGGCTGGCGCTGGGCCATCTGACGGGCGAGGCCGCCCAGGCGCTGACCGACGCCATCTTTGTCGGCTTTGACGAGGCCATGCGCGAACAGGGGATGGGCGACATGGGACTGGGCCGCAAGATGCGCCAGTTCGCCGATGCCTGGTATGGCCGCCTGCAGGTCTATGACGCGGCGAAGGACGAAGATGAGCTGGCGGCGGCGCTGGTGCGCAACCTTTATCGCGAGCGCCCCGGCAATGCGATCCGCGCCCGCACGCTGGCGGATTATGCCTTCGCGGCGCGCGAGCACCTGAAATATTCGGGCGCGGGTGAACTCGATTTTGGGCCGATGCCCGCGCTGTGGAACGCATGAGCGCGCCGCTTTCCCACACCTACAATCTGGGCCGGCTGGGCAATGCCGGCGACCAGGTGCGCATCGACGCCGACGAGGCCCAGCGCGCCGCCATCGCCGTGCTGGCGGAAGTGCTCGGCGTCTCTCGCTTCATCGCCAGCGTGACCCTCGGCAAGTCCGGACCCACGGGCTACACGCTGGACTACCGGCTGGAGGCCGATGTCACCCAGGCCTGTGTCGTGACGCTGGAGCCGGTGCCTGCCGCCATCCGCCATGACTTTGTCCGGGCGCTGCTCTTCACTGGCCCGGCCCGGCGTGCGCCTGCGACAGCGCCTGTGGCCACCGAACTGGACCTTTCGGACCAGATGGCCCCGGATGCCGATGAGGCGCCCGAGGAGATCGAAAGCCTGCATTACGACCTGGCTGGTCCGGCGCTGGAGGAGTTTATCCTGTCCCTGGACCCCTATCCCCGGGCCCCGGGGGTGGAATTTACCCCCGGTCCAGACGCCGACCCAGCCCCGGAAAGCCCGTTTGCCGTCCTCAAAAGCCTGAAATCAAAGACTTAGGCCGGGGCCGGGGCGGGAATTCCGCTTGATAGGGCAGGGACTTTCCTGCTACCTCCGCGCCCTCGATTTGCCGTCCCGGCTTTCTCCGGGCCTTAAGGAGTACCCGCCATGGCGGTCCCCAAGCGAAAAACCTCTCCGTCGCGCCGGAATATGCGCCGCTCGCACCACGCGCTCACGGCGGTCGGCCATGCCGATTGCCCGAATTGCGGCGAGAAGAAGCTGCCGCACCACATCTGCGCGTCCTGCGGCCATTATGCCGACCGCGAAGTTGTGAAAGTGGCCGACTGACCTACACTCCTTGCCTGAAGACGCGAATCTTCCGGAAAGAGTCTCGGTGACACGCGAACTGACTGTCTCGATCGATGCGATGGGCGGCGATGCCGGCCCCGGCGTGGTCGTGTCCGGACTGGTTCGCGCGGTCGAGCGCCACCCCGGCATCAAATTCCTGCTGCATGGCGACGAAGCCGTGCTCGCGCCGCTGCTGGCGGCGCAGCCCCGCCTCAAGGGCCGCATCACGCTGCGCCACGCGCCCGAACGCGTCACCATGGAAGACAAGCCCAGCCAGATCGTGCGCCGTGGCCAGAACACTTCCATGTGGCGCGCCATCGAAAGCGTGAAGAAGGCCGAAGCGCATGTCGCGGTCTCTGCCGGCAACACCGGCGCGCTGATGGCGATGAGCCTGCTGCAGCTTCGCACCATCGAAGGCATTGCCCGGCCTGCCATCGCCTCGATCTGGCCGACCATGCGCGGCCGCACCGTGGTGCTGGATGTCGGCGCCAATGTCAGCGCCACCGCCGAACAGCTTGTCGACTTCGCCGTCATGGGCGAAGCCTATGCCCAGATCGTCTTCAACATGGAGCGGCCCATCGTCGGCCTGCTGAATGTCGGCTCCGAGGAGCAGAAGGGCAATGACGCGGTGCGTGCCGCCGCCCAGATCCTGCGGTCCAGCAAGCTGCCCATCGCCTTTCACGGCTTTGTCGAAGGCAACGACATCACCGAAGGCCTGGTGGATGTCGTCGTCACCGACGGCTTCACCGGCAACATCGCCCTGAAGACGGCGGAAGGCGCGGCCAAGCTGGTGGCAGGCTATCTGCGCCGGGCGCTGAAGCGTTCCGTGCTGGGCATGATCGGCGCGATCTTCGCGGCGGGTGCGCTCAACACCCTCAAGCGCAATCTCGATCCCCGCGCCTCGGCCGGCGGCGTTTTCCTGGGCCTCAACGGCGTCGTCGTGAAGGCGCATGGCGGCACCGACGAGATCGGTTTCTCCGGCGCGCTCAGCCTGGCGGTGGACCTGGCCAATGCCGACATCAACGCCCGCATCACCGCCGACCGCCGCAAGCTCGATGCCGTGCCGCCCGCGCAAGACAAAGAACAAGAACAGGCAGTCCTGACATGATCCGCGCGCGCGTCATCGGCTCCGGCGCCTTCCTGCCGGACAATGTCGTCACCAATGACGAGCTGGCGAAGAAGGTCGACACCTCGGACGAATGGATTCGCGAGCGCACCGGCATCCGCCAGCGCTACATCGCGCCGCAAGGCCAGAACACTTCCGACCTGGCGCTGGGCGCGGCCCGCGCCGCACTGGCCGATGCCGGCATCGATGCAGGCGAACTCGACATGGTGATCGTCGCCACGACGACGCCGGATCGCACCTTCCCTTCGGTCGCCACGATGGTGCAGTCGCGCCTGGGCATGAGCCGTGGCGCAGCTTTCGACGTCCAGGCAGTCTGCTCCGGCTTCATCTATGGCCTGTCGCTGGCCGACAGCCTGATCCGCACCGGCCAGGCCCGCACCATCCTGCTGATCGGCGCGGAGACCATGAGCCGCGTGCTGGACTGGACCGACCGCACCACCTGCGTGCTGTTTGGCGACGGCGCTGGCGCGGTGGTGCTGCAGGCCCATGCCGGGCATGGCGACAATGAAGACCAGGGCATCCTCAACACCCGCATCTTCTCCGACGGGCGGTTGCAAGACCTGCTGCACACCGATGGCGGCGTCTCGTCCACCGGCAGCGCGGGCCTACTCAAGATGCAGGGCAAGGAAGTCTTCAAGCACGCCGTCGCCAACATCGCCGCCGCCATCGAGGCTTCGGCCGCCGCGGCGGGCATTCCCGTTTCCGCGGTGGACTGGTTCGTGCCGCACCAGGCCAACCAGCGCATCCTGGACGGCACCGCCCGCAAGCTGGGGATCGATCCCGCCAAGGTGGTCTCGACCGTGGCCTTCCACGGCAACACCTCGGCGGCCTCGGTGCCGCTGGCGCTGGTCACGGCGGTCCAGGACGGCCGCATCAAGCGGGGCGACCTGGTGCTTCTGGAGGCTATGGGCGCTGGTTTCACCTGGGGCGCTTGTCTGCTCCGGTGGTAAGCCCTGATTGCCCGCCGGCTGAACTTTAGCCTCTGGCCCTATCCAATTGATATTGACGGCCTTTCGGGCCAGTCCTAGGCTCCTGTGGATAATTGGAGTCGCTGGGGCATGGCTACGGGAACTTTGACGCGCGCCGATCTGACGGAATCGGTCTTTCAGGCGGTGGGGCTGTCCCGCACCGACTCGGCCCAGATGGTTGAGGACATGCTGGAAGAAGTCTGCGGCGCGCTGGCGCGCAGCGAGACCGTCAAGCTGTCCTCCTTCGGAACCTTCGCGGTGCGCCAGAAGAGCCAGCGCATGGGCCGCAATCCCAAGACCGGTGATGAAGTGCCGATCGCGCCGCGTCGCGTGCTGGTGTTTCGCCCGAGTCATGTATTGAAGGCCGTGATCAACGGCCAGACGGTCGCGCCCGAAGCAGAGGATTAAACCTTGTCGTCGCCCGCTTTCGCTTTCCACGAGAAATCTCCGGAAGCATTCCGCTCCATCAGTGAAGCGGCGACCGATCTCGACCTGCCGCAGCATGTACTGCGCTTCTGGGAAAGCCGCTTCCCGCAGGTCAAGCCGATCAAGCGCGCCGGTGGCCGCCGCTTCTATCGCCCCGAGGATATCGATCTGCTGCGCGGCATCCGTTCGCTGCTCTACAGCGATGGCCTCACCATCAAGGGCGTGCAGAAGCTGCTCAAGGACCGTGGCATCCGCCATGTTGCCGAGATCGGCCGTGGCGCCCGTTTCAGCCCTTCCGCGCCGCTGCCGCCCATGCCCAAGGCCGTGCAGCAGGCGCCGATGCAGCGTGTCCTGACCGTGCGCCCGGTGGAGACGGTGGACATGTTCGCCGAACGTGGCTTCCTGCCCGAAAGCGAGCGGGTGCGGCTGGAAATGCTGCTGGCCGAACTGCAGGGCCTGAAGCAGCGCCTCCGGGCCGCCAAAGTTTAATTTTGGGCCTGATTTTCCTTAAGTTTTCCGCTGAACGTTGACGGGGCGCGTCTGCCCCTATATCTCCGCGCCCTCGGGCCTGACGGCCTGATGTCGGAGCGTAGCGCAGCCTGGTAGCGCATTTGCCTGGGGGGCAAAGGGTCGCAGGTTCAAATCCTGTCGCTCCGACCATTCTTTTCCAACGGCTTCGCCGTGGGAAAGAATAGCAAGCGGCCTCGCGCGACAGCGTCTTCGAGGCCGCGCGACAGACAAAAGCTGAAGATAAGAATTCAAGGGAGTTCGCGATGAAGCTGCTGCGTTATGGGCCCGCCGGTTCCGAGAAACCTGGCCTGCTCGACAAGGATGGCATCATCCGCGACCTCTCCGGCGTGGTGGGCGACATCGCTGGTGCGGCGCTTTCGGATGAAGGCCTCAAGACGCTGGCCGCACTCGATCCCGCCAGCCTGCCCAAGGTGGCGGGCAATCCGCGCCTGGGTCCTTGCGTCAGCGGCACCGGCAAGTTCATCGGCATCGGCCTGAACTTTGCCGACCATGCCGCCGAGACCAACATGCCGCTGCCCAGCGAGCCGATCTTCTTCATGAAGGCGACGTCCTGCATCGTCGGTCCCAATGACGATGTGATGAAGCCGCGCGATTCCACCAAGATGGACTGGGAAGTCGAACTGGGCTTCGTCATCGGCAAGAAGGCATCCTATGTCAGCGAAGCCGAGGCGCTGGATTACGTCGCCGGCTTCTGCCTGGTGAACGATGTGTCGGAGCGCGAATTCCAGGTCGGCCGTCCCGGCGGCCAGTGGGACAAGGGCAAGGGCTGCGATACCTTTGGTCCGGTCGGCCCCTGGCTCGTCACCAAGGACGAGATCGGCGACACCAACCAGCTAGCCATGTGGCTCGAGGTCAACGGCAAGCGCTATCAGGACGGCAACAGCAACACGATGGTGTTCAAGCCGGCCTTCCTGGTTGCCTATCTCAGCCGCTTCTTCACCCTGCATCCGGGTGACATCGTCACCACCGGCACGCCGCCGGGCGTCGGTATGGGCCAGAAGCCCAATCCCGTCTTCCTCAATGTCGGTGACGTGATGCAGTTGGGCATCCAGGGCCTGGGCGAGCAGCGCCAGACGGTCGTGAAGAGCTAACCCAGCACGTCGCCCGCATCCGGGTGGCGCTTGAACCAGGCGCGGGCATAGGAGCAATAGGGCACGAATTTCAGCCCCTGTTCGCGGCCATGCGCCACCAGCCTGGCCATGAAGCGGTCGGCCGCGCCGGTGCCGCGCAAGGCCGGATCGGCTTCGACATGGACGAGGGCATAGGCCCCGTCCTGCAGGCGATAATTGGCGAAGACCAGCTTGCCGTCGACATCCTGTTCGAAACGCTAGCGGCTGGTGTCGTCGAAGATCACGGCTGACCTGGCTTATTTCTGCGAGGGTTCCCGGTACATCCAGGGTAACGCCAGGCCAATGGGAACGATCCAGAGCGTTCCGGCGACGGCATAGAAAAGCAGGTCGGCAAACCAGGGCGTGCCCGGCGGGAACAGGCGCCAGTAAAGTCCGGTGATGAAAATCGCGTAGGCGGGCAGCCACACCAGGATGACAAGGGTGGTGGCGATCAGTTTCTTGGTGTGCGGCGTCATGCTCAGATGGATTTGTTTGCCCGGGTACGGTATCAGATGACCGCCATGATGACAGCGAATTTCTGGAAAAGCCCTACTGCCGTGGGCATCTGGCTCGTGGCGGTGGTGCTGGTCATTCTGTTCATGGTGGTGATCGGTGGCCTGACCCGCCTGACCGGATCGGGTCTTTCCATCACCGAATGGAAGCCGATCATGGGCGCGATCCCGCCGCTGAGCGATGCCGCCTGGATGGAGGCCTTTGCCAAGTACAAGCAGATCCCCCAGTTCCTGCAACAAAACAGCGACATGACGCTGGCGGGCTTCAAGGATATTTTCTGGTGGGAATGGGGCCACCGTTTCCTGGGCCGCTTCCTGGGGCTGCTGTTTGCCGTGCCCTTTCTCTGGTTCGCGCTGACCGGCGCCATCGCGCGCAAGGAATGGCCGCGCTTTGTCATCCTGTTCGCGCTGGGCGGCTTCCAGGGCCTGCTGGGCTGGTGGATGGTGCAGTCGGGACTGGAGACGCGGGTCAGCGTCGCGCCGTTGCGGCTCGCCATCCATCTGGGTGCGGCGGTGATCCTGCTGGGCGCGATGGTGTGGACGGCGCTGGATTATCTGCGCCCGCCAAAATCCGGCTGGGCGCCGAAGCTGAACCTGACCTTCATCGCGCTGATCTATGGCCAGATCATCCTGGGGGCGCTGGTGGCGGGTCTGCATGCGGGCCTGCTCTACAACACCTGGCCCGACATGAATGGCAGCGTCTTCCCGGAAGATGCGTTCTTCTATGCGCCCTGGTGGCGCAACATCTTCGAGAATCCCGGCCTGGCCCAGTTCAACCACCGCATCCTGGCCTATGTCGTGGCGGCCATGACGGTGGCGATCTATGCCAATGCCTTGAAGCAGGGCGCGGGCACGGCCAAGACCAGCGGCAAGGTGGCGACGGTGTTCGTCACCATCCAGATTTTCCTCGGCATCGTGACGCTGGTTTATCAGGCGCCGCTGGGGCTGTCGGCCATCCACCAGACCGTGGCGGCGCTGCTGTTCTGCATCGCCGTCTGGCACGCGCACGAGATGCGCAAATCCTAGGATAGCGCCTGTTCCAGGTCGGCGATGATGTCCGCCGTATCCTCGATGCCGATGGACAGCCGGATCACGTCATTGCCTGCGCCGGCCTTGGCGCGATCCTCGTCGGCGAGCTGGCGATGCGTGGTCGAAGCCGGATGGATGATCAGGCTGCGGGTATCGCCGATATTGGCGACATGGCTGAACAGCTTGACGCCATTCACCAGCTTGACGCCCGCCCCATAGCCGCCCTTGAGGCCGAAGGTGAAGACGCTGCCCGCGCCCTTGGGGCAATATTTCTGGTGCAGCTTGTAGAATGAATTGTCGGGCAGTCCGGCATAATTCACCCATTCCACCTTGGGATTTGCCTGCAGCCACTTCGCCACCGCCAGGGCATTGTCGCAATGGCGCTGCACCCGCAGCGGCAGGGTCTCGATGCCGGTCTGGATCAGGAAGGCGTTCATCGGCGACAGGGCCGGGCCCAGATCGCGCAGGCCCAGCACGCGGGTGGCGATGGCAAATGCCATGTCGCCAAAGGTCTCCCACATGCGCATGCCGTGATAGGACGGGTTGGGCTCGGACAGGGTGGGATATTTGCCGCTGCCCCAGTCGAACTTGCCGCCATCGACGATGACGCCGCCCATCGAGTTGCCATGTCCGCCCAGGAACTTGGTGGCCGAATGCAGCACGATGTCGGCGCCAAATTCGATCGGCCGGATCAGGTAGGGCGATGCCAGCGTGTTGTCCACGATCAGCGGAACGCCCGCGTCATGGGCGATCTTCGCCACCGCTTCGATGTCGGTGATGATGCCGCCGGGATTGGCGATGCTCTCCACATACAGCGCGCGGGTCTTGTCGGTGATCAGCGGCTTGAAGCTGCCGGGGTCGGTGGCGTCGGCCCACTTGGTGTGCCAGTCGAACTTGGCAAAGCCCTGCTTCATCTGGTTGACCGAGCCGCCATAGAGCTGGCGCGCCGCCACGATCTCCATGCCCGGGCTCATCAAGGTGTGGAAGGTGAGAAGCTGGGCGGAATGGCCGCTGGCGCAGGCCAGGCCGGCGCGGCCGCCTTCCAGCGCCGCGACGCGCTCTTCCAGCACGGCGGTGGTGGGGTTCATCAGCCGCGTATAGACGTTGCCGAAGACCTGCAGGTTGAACAGGGCGGCGGCGTGGTCGGCATCCTCGAAGACGAAGGCCGTGGTCTGGTAGATCGGCGTGGCGCGCGCGCCGGTGGCGGGATCGGGCTGCGCCCCGGCATGGACACTCAGCGTGTTGAAACCATAATCGGCCATTGTCAGCCTCCGGCGTGTTCGATGTTGAGGTCGTTCTCGATGCGGCGGACCCAGGCTTTCACCGCAGGCCAGCGCGCGAGGTCCAGCTTCGCGTCATGGGCAAAGCGGGTATAGGCCACCAGTGCAATATCGGCCAGCGTGAGCGCGTCGCCGGCGAAATATTCGCGGGCGGCCAGATGGTTCTGCATCAGCGTCAGGGCCTTCTCGCTTTTCTCGATCAGCGCCGGGGCGATCTCGCTGTCCGGCGTCTGCAGATAGAGGCGCTGGAAGCGCAGCACGGCGATGGCGGGCTCGTGGGAATATTGTTCCCAGAACAGCCACTGGTACATCAGGGCGCGGTCATAGGCGCTGGCGGGGATGAGGTTTGAGCCTTCGGCCAGGTGCAGGATGATGGCGTTGGACTGGGCCAGCACGCTGCTGTCGGCCAGCCGTACCACCGGCACCTGGCCTGCGGGATTCAGGCCAAGGAATTCCGCCGTGCGGGTTTCCTTGGCCAATACGCTGATCTCGACCCAGTCATAGGGCAGGCCCAGCAGGTCGGCGGTGAACTTCACCTTCAGGCAATTGCCCGAGATGGAGTCGCCGAAGATGGTGAGGGCGGCATTGTCGAGCGACATGGTCAGAGCCGCTTGAGCGAGCCGCCCTTGCCGAACAGCAGGGGCTTGCGGTTGTCGATCACCTTGCGGTTGATGCCCAGCCAGCCCATCTCGCCAGAGAAGCGGCCATGCTCGATCTTGGGGCAGCGGTCCATGATGACGGTCAGGCCGGCATCCTGCGCGATCTTTTCGGCTTCGGGGCTGATGACGCCGAGCTGCATCCAGAGAATCTTCACGCCCAGGCGGTCTTTCTCCGCCACCGCCTCGCGCGCAATGTCGGGGGCGAATTTCGCCTCGCGGAAGATGTCCACCATGTCCACCGGCGCAGGCACATCCTTCAGCGTCGCATAGACGGTCTGGCCCAGGATGGTCTTGCCCGCCGCGCCGGGGTTCACCGGGATCACGGTGTAGCCCTTGTTCAGCAGGTACATCATCGCGAAATAGGACGGGCGGATCTCGTTGGCGCTCGCTCCCACCATGGCGATGGTCTTCACCGAGCGCAGGATGGTCTTGATCAGGGTGTCGGGGTAGGTGGGCATATATGGGGTCCGGGGCGGTCGAAGCAGGGCCAGGTCAATCTAACCCTGATTTCCGTCATTTCCAGTGACGGCCTGCCGGTAGCGGTATTTAGATACCGTACACGAAAAAGGCCAGGAAATCAGACATTTCCGTTGACGTGGCGGGGGCAGGTGCGTATACCGCGCCGTCCTTTCAAGAGAATATCGCCCATGAAAACCTACTCGGCCAAGCCTACCGAGATCGAGAAGAAGTGGATCCTGATCGACGCCGAAGGCCTAGTCGTGGGCCGTCTTGCCTCGATCATCGCCATGCGCCTGCGCGGCAAGCACAAATCCACCTACACCCCCCACATGGATTGCGGTGACAATGTCATCGTCATCAACGCCGCCAAGGTCGTGCTGACCGGCAACAAGCTGAAGAACAAGGTCTACTACCACCACACCGGCTATATCGGCGGCATCAAGGAGCGCACGGCGGAAGCCATCATGCGCGGCAAGTTCCCCGAGCGTATCCTGGAGAAGGCGGTTGAGCGCATGGTTCCGCGCGGTCCGCTGGGCCGCCGCCAGATGTCCAACCTGCGCGTCTATGCCGGCACCGAGCACCCGCACGAAGCGCAGCAGCCGGTGACGCTGGACGTCGTCGCGATGAACCCCAAGAACAATCAGCAGAAGACCCTCTCTGCTTCGAAGAATAAGGCAGCCTGATCATGGCCGAAGAGAACAAGTTCACCGAACTCAAGACCACGCTGATCAAGGCCCGCTCCGCCGAGGCCGAGACCGTAACGGTTGACAACAAGCGCGATGCCCAGGGCCGCGCCTATGCCACCGGCCGCCGCAAGGAATCGGTTGCCCGCGTCTGGATCAAGCCGGGCAGCGGCAAGATCACCATCAACGGCCGCGACGAGAAGGTCTATTTCGCCCGTCCGGTGCTGCGCATGATCCTGCGCCAGCCGCTGATTGCCGCCGCGCGCGACGGCCAGTTCGACGTCATCGTCACCGTCAATGGCGGTGGCCTTTCCGGCCAGGCCGGTGCGGTGCGCCACGGCATCAGCCGCGCCCTGGTGGCCTATGAGCCCACCCTGCGCGCCGCGCTGAAGCCCGGTGGCTTCCTCACCCGCGACCCGCGCGCGGTCGAGCGCAAGAAGTATGGCCGCCCGAAGGCGCGCCGTTCGTTCCAGTTCAGCAAGCGCTAAACCGCTTCGCTATTCCGAATAGAAAAGCCGCCTGGAGCAATCCAGGCGGCTTTTTTCGTTTACCGGATCGCCTTGGCGCGCGTGGCCAGATAATCGGTGAGGGCCGCGACATCGCCCTTGTTGCGCGCCAGGAAGGCGGCAAAGTCGTCGCGCTGTGTGACCGCCAGCCAGATGCCGGCGAAACCGACATCCATCACCAGCGGCCGGGGTCCATCGGTGCGGACCCGGAAATCCACCGGCAGCGCCGCGCCACCGGCATCGGTCATCAGCGCGCGCACCACGATGTCGCCGGGCGCGTTCTGGCGCGAGCCGGTGACGGCCAGAGTCTGGCCGGTGTAATTGCGGAAATAGGAGCGATAGACCGTGGTGGCATAGCCGTTGAACGCCGCCACGAACGCGTCGCGTTGTGCGGGCGTTGCCGGCGCGCTGCCCAGCGTGAACAGCGCTATGCGGCCCAGGTCGGTATTGTCCAGCAGGAAGCGTTCGAAGCGCGCTGTGCGGGTGCTGGTGTCGAGGCTGGTGTCGTTGAGAATGGCGAGACCGGCGCGGATATTGCCGGAAACAAACTGTTCGGCCGGGTTGGCGGTCTGTGCCGCAGCCGGTGCCATGCCCAGCAGGATGGCGAACAGCAATGTCATGACGGAACGCATGGATTCTCCAGTCTTCCCCGCCAAGTCCTACATCGGTGTTTCGCCCCAGCGTTGCAAGGGCAAAAGCACAACGGCCGGAACCCGTAAGGTTCCGGCCGCTGCGGCACTTGGAAGAAAGTCTGGCTTTTACTGGCCGGCAGGCGCCGGACCACGACCGGCAGGCGCCGCCGCCAGCGCGGCCTTGCAGCCCGCAGACAGCTTGCTTTCATTCGTGGTCAGGCACTGGCGCGCGCCACGGCCGGTCTGACCGGCGCAGTTGGCGGCGATGTCGGCGGAACAGGCCGCCTGCAGCGCGCCACCACGGCCACCGCCCGGCGCGGGGGCCGGAGCATCCTGGGCAAACGCGATACCGGCAGCGCCAATGGTCAGCGCGGCGGCAAGAACAAGATTGAATTTCATTTCGACGTTCCTCGTATTTTGTGAATCCCCCACCACCAGACAATATCGTGTCTGGCAGCGGGGTGATCGTTACGAGTTCGTCAGACTGGTCCTGCGAGCCTGTCCTTCACGGCAATGTGCCCGCTCACGGCAATGTGAAGGCCATGACGCTGTCGCCGCCTGCCGGGCTGCCGAGATAGGAGCCGCCAGTGGCGATCACCACGACATACTGCTTGCCGTTCTTGCCGCGATAGGTGATCGGCGTGGCGTGGCCGGAATAGTCCAGCTTATAGGTCCACAGCTCCTTGCCGGTGCGGGTATCGAAGGCGCGGAAGCGGGCGTCATCCGTGCCCGCAATGAAGGTCAGCCCGCTGGCGGTGAGGATCGGGCCGCCATTGCTGACGCGGCCCGTGTCCTGCTTGCCGGGCGGCGCATTGTCAGTGACGCCCAGATTGACGCGCCAGGCGATGTCGCCGGTGTTGACGTTGATTGCCGCCAGCTCGCCCCAGGGCGTCGCGTTGCAGTTCATGTTGGTCTGGTTGTCGCGAAACAGACGGCTGGTGAAATCATAAGCGCCGTCCGGACGGCGGATGATCTGTTCGATGTTGCCGCGACTGTTGGTGTTGATGATGAAATAGCCCAGCCTGGGATCAAAGGCGCCGCCGCCCCATTCCGGCCCGCCCTCGGACGAGGGAAACACGATCATGGGCCGGTCAAAAGTAATGGGCTCGAACAGCGTGCCGGTCTTGACGTTGCTCTCCTTGATCATCGCCTCGCAGCGCGCCCGTGCACCGGGATCGACATCCATCAGGTCGCTCATCTGGAAGCCGCCGCGTGAAAGCTGCGCCGGTTTCACCGGGATGGGCTGGGTCGGCCAGGCCACTTCGCCCGGCGCGGTCGAGGGCGGCACCGGCGTTTCCTTCACCTCGTAGAGCGGCTGGCCGGTGACGCGGTCCAGGATGAAGAGGAACGAGCCTTTGTTGATTGCCGCCACGGCCGGAATGTTGCGGCCATTGCGGCGCACGGTGATCAGCGTTGGCGGGGTGTGATAATCCAGGTCCCAGATGTCGTGATGCGTCAACTGGAAGTGCCACAGATACTTGCCGGTGGCCGCGTTCACCGCCACCAGGCTGGAGCTGTAGAGGTTCATGCCCTTGTGGTCGCCGCCATAGCGGTCAATCGTCGGCGCGCCGAACGGCAGGTAGACGATGCCGCGCTGCGCATCCACCGTCATCAGGTTCCAGACATTGACGCCCGAACGCTGCTTCCAGCCTTCGTCTTCCCAGGTGGGGTGGTTCTTGTCGCCGGGCTGGGCGATGCCGCTGAAGCTCCAGGCCTGTTTGCCGGTGATGATGTCGAAGGCGCGCACCGCACCCGATGGCCCAAGCTGCGGCCGTTCCTGCACGCGGCTGCCCAGGATGATGAGGTTCTTGTAGATGCTGCCGGGCGCGGTGATGCCATAACCGGCCTTGTCGAAGCCGTTCATGATCGCATTGGTCTTGAGATCGACCATGCCGTTTTCGCCAAAGCCCTTTGATGGCTCGCCGGTCTTGGCATCCAGCGCCACCAGCTTGCCGCCGATGGTGCCGAAGATGATGCGCGGCGCATGGCGGGCATCGCCCGGCCAATAGGAAACGCCACGGAACGGCGGCTGGTCGCCGCCGGGCAGGGCATAGGCCCAGATCTGCTTGCCGCTATCGGCGTTGAGCGCCACGACGCGGCCAAAGGGCGTCGGCAGGTAGAGCACGCCATCCACCATGATCGGCGTGGCGGTGGAGGTCGGCACGCGGCCGCGCCCGCCCGGGGTGGTGCTCGCCACCATGCCGCGCGGCTGGCCCGCAACCGGCTGGGGGTTCATGCCATAGGTCCAGCTATTCTTCAGCTTTCCGACATTGGCCGGGGTGATCTGGGTCAGCGGCGAATAGCGCATGCCGCCCGGATCATTGCCGTATTCGGGCCAGTCGGTGGGCGAGGCGGCATGGGCAATCGCAGCAAGACCCAGCGCAGGCAGGATCAGGGCCAGTTTCAAGGCGCGCATATCGGCATTTCCCCGGGTGCATATGGTTGTTTTTTGCCAGTCTAGCGGCGAAGCGGGGATGGGAACAGCCGTGTTGCACCCTGTTCACAGGGGGGCTTTTGGCGTATTTGCCCCACGCGGAAAGGAACGGTCATGGCGAAGATCTTCATCGATGGCGCGGCAGGGACCACGGGGCTTGAAATCCGCGAGCGCCTGGCCCCGCGCGCGGAGCTGGAGTTGCTGGTGCTGTCCGACGCGCAGCGCAAGGACGCCGCCGCGCGCAAGGCCATGCTCAACGCCGCCGACCTGGTGATCCTCTGCCTGCCCGACGAGGCAGCCAAGGAAGCCGTGGCGCTGATCGACAATCCGGAAGTGCGGGTGATCGACGCCTCCACGGCGCATCGCGTCGCGCCGGGCTGGGTCTATGGTTTTGCCGAGCTGGAAGCCGACAGCGCCGCGCGCATTGCAGCGGCCAAGCGCGTCAGCAATGGCGGCTGCTGGGCCACCGGCTTTCTCGCCATCGCCCGGCCGCTGGTGCGCGCCGGGATCATCCCGGCAGACACCCCGCTCACCGTGCATGGCGTCTCCGGCTATTCCGGCGGCGGCAAGAGCATGATCGAGGAATTCGAGAAAAAGGACGCGCCCCATTACGTCGAAACGGTATCGCGTGCCTATGCGCTGGGCCTTGGTCACAAGCACATCCCGGAAATGACGCAGCATGCGGGCCTGACCGTGCCGCCGCTGTTCAGCCCCTCGGTGGCGCGCTTCCATCGCGGCATGCTGGTGGAAGTGCCGCTGCACTTGCATGCGCTGCCAGGCAGGCCGAAGCCCGCCGACATCCAGGCCGCGCTGGCGCAGGCCTATCAGGGCAAGGCGCTGATCGAGGTCGCCTCGCTGGAAGAGGCGGCGGGCCTGGCGGTGCTGGACGCCGAATTGCTGGCGGGCACCAATCGCCTGAAGCTATTCGTCTTCGGCAATGAAAAGCTGGGACAGGCGCGCGCGATTGCCGTGCTCGACAATCTCGGCAAGGGCGCCGGCGGCATGGCGGTGCAGAACCTCAACCTGATGCTGGGCCTGCCGGAGACACGCGGTCTGGTGTAGAAGCGGTCCTTATGGGACGCATCCTGCCCATTCTGATGGCCGCCCTCCTGCTGTTCGCGGGCGCGGTCTGGTATGCGCAGCGCCCGCCGCCTACGGCGCTGGGCTATTCCGGCCTGCAATTCGCACCGCTGACCGTGGCGGCGGCTGGCCGCACGCCCAGCCTGAACCGGGGCGCGCTGGTATCAGGCGTCGATGCGCGGAGCCCGGCGGCGAAGGCGCTGATCAAGCCCGGCGATGTCATCGCCGCCATTGGCGGGCAGGCGGTGCGCTCCGCCGTGCATGCCGCCAGCCTGATCGCGCGCTATCGCGCCGGCGAAAGGGCGGCGCTGACGCTGTATGACGGCACGGGCGCCAAGGCCAAACAGATCGCGCTGCTGTTCGATGCCGCGCCCGATCCCGTCAAGACGCAGAAATATTCCGTCTATCCGCCGCGCATCCTGGCGAAGGATGCCTACAAGCCGATGCCGATGTCCGGCAATGCCGCCTGGACGCTTGCCGTCGAACGCGGTGCCACTACCAAGCCGATGGCCCTGACCGGTTTTGGTACCGGCCGCTGCAATGGCGTCATGCCGGACCAGTGGCGCATCATCGGCTATGAGAAGGATGGCAGCCTGTTGCAGGTGGCGATGCCCGGCCGTTTCCAGCAGGCGCTGTTCGCCAGCATGGCGATGCAGGGCGCGCCGGAAGCGGCCATCCGCGCCTTGCTCGAACAGCGCTTTGGCTCGCCCGCCAGCCTGTCGCCCTCACGGCCGCAGCCCTTTGGCTTTACCCAGACCCATTTCGGCAACGAGAAGGGCGGCACCGGCTTCGTCACCTGGCGCGTAAAGGCTGGCCGCCTGCAGGTGTGGATTGCCGCCGCTGCCGCGCCCGAAGCCGACTGGTCGCTGCCCATCGCGGGCGCGGTGGCGTTCTCGCTGAATTGCGGCCCCGCCGCCAACCCGCGTGACGCGGCGATGGCGGTGACGTCGGTTTCCTCGCAATGCCTGGGCGGCAAGTGCCAGGACAGCGATCTCGCCGCTTCGTACATGACCACCTTGAAGCTGGGCTATGTCCACGACGCCAAGGGCAAGACCTGGCTGATCAATCCCCGGCGCGATTACTGGATCAGCGGTTCGGAAGGACCGGGCTATTACCACCAGATCGGCGGCGAGAACGAAAAACTACTGCCGGGCCGCACCAACGACGCGCCTATTGCGCTTTCACTTTGACATAGGTGCCGGGCGCCTCGCCAATCGGCTTGAGCTTGCCGTCGCCCGGCGTGCGTGCCGGTACCTGTTCGCCCGACAGCTTTGACAGCCACTGGTCCCAGTCCGGCCACCATGATCCGGCGGTTTCCTTCGCGCCCGGCAGCCAGGCATCGAAATCGGCTTCCTTCTTGGTGTTGGTCCAGTACTGGTACTTGCCCGCAGCGGGCGGATTGATCACGCCCGCGATATGGCCGCTGCCCGCCAGGATGAAGCGCACCGGCCCGCTGAAAAGCTGTACCGCCTTGTAGACCGAGCGCGCCGGGGCGATGTGGTCCTCGCGCGCCGACTGCAGATAGACCGGCACCTTGACCCGGGTCAGGTCAAGCTTGATCCCGCCCATCTCCATCTTGCCCAGCGCCAGCGCATTGTCGCGATAGCAGTTGCGCAGATAGGACAGATGCAGCTTCTCCGGCATCCGCGTCGTGTCGCTGTTCCAATAGAGCAGGTCGAAGGGCGCGACCTCCTTGCCCAGCATGTAGTTGTTGATGACAAAGGACCAGATCAGGTCGTTGGCGCGCAGCATGTTGAAGGCGCCCGCCATCTTGGAGCCCTTGAGCACGCCGCCGGATTCCTGCATCTGCTGCTGCAGCGCGTCGAGCTGGGCGTCATCGACAAAGACCTGCAGGTCGCCGGCCTCGCTGAAATCGGTCTGCGCCGCCCAGAAGGTGGCGGAATGAATGCGCGCATCCTTCTTCTGCGCCATCCAGGCCAGCGTGGCGGCCAGCAGCGTGCCGCCGATGCAATAGCCGACACAGTTGGGGTCTTTGACGCCGGTGGCTTTCTCGACGGCCTCCAGCGCGGCGAAGACGCCTTCGCGCATATACTCTTCGAAGCCCTTCTGTGCCGCCGTGGCATCGGGATTGACCCAGGACACCAGGAAAACGGTATAGCCGCGCGACACCAGCCAGCGCACGAAGCTGTTCTCCGGGCGCAGGTCGATGATGTAGAATTTGTTGATCCAGGGCGGAAAGATCAGCAGCGGACGTTCATGCACCGTCTCTGTGGCGGGGGCGTACTGGATCAGCTCCATCAGGCCGTTGCGGAACACGACCTTGCCCGGTGCGGTGGCGACATTCTCGCCAATGACGAAGCCGTCGGCCGAGCGGCGGATCGAAAGCTCGCCCTGGCCGCGCGCGATGTCGGACGCCAGGTTTTCCAGGCCCTTGAGCAGGTTTTCGCCGTTGGAGGCCAGCGTCGCCTTCAGCACATCGGGATTGGTGAGGGGGAAGTTGGTGGGCGCGAAGGCGTCGGCGAACTGCTTGGTGAAGAAGGCGACGCGGCGGCGCTCTTCCGGCGACAGGCCCTGCAGGTTGGAGACCATGTCCTGCATCGCGTTGGCGGTGAGCAGGTAGGACTGTTTCAGGAAATCGAAGATCTCGTTGTTGTGCCATTCCTCGGCGCGGAAACGGCGGTCGCCCGGTGGCGGCTCGACCAGCGGCTTGGCTTCGCCGCCCATCATCTTCAGCGCGGTGGATTCCCACAGCACGGTGACGTCGCGCCACCAGGCCTTCTGCGCGTCGGCGACGGTTTCGCGGCTTTCCCCCATCGCCTTGGTCAGCGCGACCAGCGCGCCGGAGATGTTCAGGGGATCGAGCGGGCCCTTGAAGGGCCGTTCGGCCATGCGGCGGAAATTCTCCCCGGCCAGTTCCTGGGCGCGCACGCCCGCGCGCAGCAGGTTGCGGGCCAGCGTTTCGGGGCTTGGTGGCGGGGGTGGGGGCGCTGCGTCCGGGGCGGGTTCGCGCGCCGCGTCCTTGCCACGGGTGGTCTTCGATTCGGGTTTCGCGCGGGTCGCCATCGGGATCGCCAACAGATAAGCCGGGCAGGGCCCCTGCTGCAAGCCGCCGCAAACTCCGGCAAAGCGCGCAAATATCGCATCTTGCTGGGTATTCTTCCACAGGCCTGTGCTGGCGCGCTGGACGCAGGCACGGTATACCCGGCATGGTTAGCATCCCCGCATTGCTGGGATGCAGGGTGATGGCGTGGCAGTCGGGAAATTTGGCATGACGACTTCTTTTGCGCGTCCGTTGGCGCGGCTTGGCATGATCGCGGCGCTGGCCGCCAGTCTTGCGGGCTGCCAGACGATGGCGGATCTCGACCCGACGGGTCTGCTTTCCGGCGACAGCTCTGTCGCCGATACCCAGTCCACCACGCCTGACCTGGCGGGCATCCCGTCCGCGCCGCCGGTTTCCGACACCGAGCGCAACGTTGCCAGTTCCCTCAACGCCGCCGGTGTGCAGGCGCAGTACAGCGCCGACGCGCTGCGCGCCGGTACCGAAGCCGCTGCGACGCCGCCTGGCGGCGCCGCGCCCATCAGCCCGCAGGTGGCCCAGGCTCTTTCGGCCCCGCCCACCGCCAGCAACGACCTGCCGCCCACCACCGGGCCCGCGCCGGTTGCCAGTGCCGATCTGCCGCCGACCACGGGCCCCGCCGCGCCGATCCCGGTGGCCGGCAATGCCGCGCCAATGTCCGCGCCGCCGCCCATCGCCGTTTCCGGCAACGCCAATGCCGCCGTCGCCGCCCCGGTCCAGACCGCCGCCGCCGCGCCGATGGCCCGTGCGACCCTCCCGCCGGGGGCCGAGCCTGCGGTTCCGGCCGTGCCGCCGGCCGGTGCCATCCGCAGCACCATCATGCCGACCCCGGTAATGTCCGACGCCGCGCTGGGTTTCCGGCCGTCGGCAGCGCCGCCGCTCGACGCCAGCGTCAGCAATTTCGTCTCTGCGCCCATCCTGTCGCGCTATCGCCAGACCGCCTCGGCATCGAGCGCCCCCGCCGTCGCAGCGGTGCCGGGCGCGGCCCAGGGCAGCGTGCTGGCCAACCGTGACGCCTCCGCCACCTCGGCGATTGCCGCCATCGCGGCCCGCAATGGCGGGGTTCCGCCCACCGCCGTGGTCTATTTCCCCGGCGATGGCACGGCCCTGAGCGCCGCCGCCCGCAGCCAGATCCGCGCCGCCGCCGCCGCCTTCAAGGCCAATGGCGGCAGCGGCAGCATCCGGGTGGTGGGTCATGCCTCCAGCCGCACCGCCAACATGCCGGTGGAGCGCCACCTGGAACTGATCTTCACCAAGTCGCAGGCCCGGGCCAACGCCGTGGCGCGCGAATTGATGAGCCAGGGCGTGCCGGCTTCCAGTGTCCGGATCGATGCGGTGGGCGACAGCCAGCCGGTCTATTACGAATCGATGCCCCGTGGCGAAGAAGGCAATCGCCGCGCCGAGATCTACGTTCAGAGCTAGACGCCCTGCTCAGGGCAGTTCTGCCTATAAACGCCGCATTTTAACGGAAAAACCGTTGCGCGCCGGGGGCAAATCCCCGATTCTGGCGCGCGCCCAGGACATAACGCCATGCAGACCGATTTCTACCGCATCAAGCGGTTGCCGCCCTACATCTTCGAGGAAGTGAACCGCCTCAAGGCCCAGGCACGTGCCCGTGGCGAGGACATCATCGATTTCGGCATGGGCAATCCCGACATGCCGACGCCCGATTTCATCGTCGACAAGCTGGTCGAAGCCGCGCGCGACCCGCGCGCCCACCGCTATTCGGCCAGCCGCGGCATCAAGGGCCTGCGCAAGGCCCATGTCGCCTATTACAAGCGCCGCTTCGGCGTTGACCTGAACCCGGACACCGAAGTGATCGCGGCGCTGGGCTCGAAGGAAGGCTTCGCCAACCTCGCGATGGCGATCACCGCGCCGGGCGATGTCGTGCTGGTGCCCAATCCCGCCTATCCCATCCACGCCTTCGGCTTCACGATCGCGGGCGCCGCCATCCGGCATGTCCCGGCGACGTCGCCGGAGGAGTATCTTTCCAAGATCGGCGTGGCGAC
>CANHNJ010000025.1 GCA_947462105.1 Alphaproteobacteria bacterium | reverse complement strand
CGCAACCTCTATCTGCCGCAGCAGCAGCACAATCTGCTCCGGCGTCGGTCTCTTCTTCGGCATGTCCAAGATCCTTTCCAAGCCAGTTTCTATCAATTCGCTTGGTACAAAAAGAACCGGGCAGGTCAGTCAGGTAGGGTCGTTGAAAAAGGTCCACTATTTAAGATCAACCCTTCCGATCTGGGACTTTTGTTCCCCCCACCCCTTCAATTCGATTTAACTTAAAAGTAAGGCTCGTTGTGGCATGTCGCCCAGAAACCGGCATAGATTGCCGCGCCTTTCGCAAAGCCGAGCCCATGACCGACCAGAACGCCCTGAAGAAAGCCGTCGCCACCAAGGCGCTCGAATACGTCACCGACGGCATGAAGCTGGGGCTGGGCTCTGGCACCACGGCGGAAGTGTTTCTCGACCTGCTGGCGCCGCGCATCCGGGGCGGCATGAAGCTGCTCTGCGTCCCCACCTCCGAGCGCACGGCGCTCTATGCCCGCAAGCTGGGCCTGACGCTCTCGACCCTCGATGATCTGGGCCAGCTCGATCTCACCATCGACGGCGCCGACGAGGCCGACCGCGATCTCAACCTGATCAAGGGCGGCGGCGGCATGCTGTTGCGCGAGAAGATCGTGGCCGCGTCCAGCAAGGCCATGCTGGTGATCGCCGATGAATCCAAGCTGGTGCCGCGCCTGGGCAAATATCCGCTGCCGGTCGAAGTGATCGAGTTCGGCCACGCCGCCACCGCCACACGGCTGGCCGCCGCCTTCACCGCGCTGGGCTATGGCGATGTGCAGATGACCCTGCGGGTGCGCGACGGCGCGCCGTTCAAGACCGATAGCGGCTGCCTGATCTATGATTGCGCCTTCGGCCAGATCAAAGATGCGCCGAAGCTCGCCGCCGCCATCCTTGCCGTGCCGGGCGTGGTCGATCACGGCCTGTTCATCGGCATCGCCACGACGCTGCTGATCGCCGGCCCGGGCGAAGTTGAAGTTATTACAAAAGGCGGCTGACGTTACTGGAACGGCAGGATGACGGGCCAGATCGCCCGCACGATGCGGCGGCCCAGTCTGGGCTTGCGCGCGTCTGCCACCGCCAGCAGGTAGCGCCCGCCGCCATTGGCGCAATTGCTGCCCGGTGCCTCGACGCAGGTCAGCAGGCCCTTTGCCGCCCGTTGCTGCAGCGTCTCGCCCTGCAGCACCCACATCAGGTCGCTGAGCGCCTCATGGGCAAAGACGAAATAGGCATGGCCGGACGGATCGCCCGGCCCAAAGGTGGCATCCACCGCGTCGACGCGGGGCATCGCTTCATATTGCAGGTTGCGGAGCGGCTGCTGCCCGGCGCGCGGCACGCCGCCATGAATGCTTTCCGACGCCATCAGCGCCAGGTCGTAGTCAGAGGCATAGACGGTGGCGCGGCGGGTGCAGGCGATGTCGCGCGCCACCAGCCGCCCGAAATCGTCATTGCCGGCCTGCGCGCTGACATCGGGCGCCATCAATATCATCTCGCCCACCAGTGGCGCAGGCGCGGCGCACAGGGCCGCCACCGCGCTCAGCGTGATGCGCGCGCCCATGCTGTGCCCCAATATGTCCGGCGTCAGGCCCTGCGCCTGCAGCGCCCGCAGCAATTCGATCAGCAGCGGCACGGCATAGCCGCTGCGCTCGATATCGGTGGCATAGCGGTTGAACATGCCTTCGCTCGACCAGTTGAGCAGCAGCGTGGCGCAGCGCCACTGCGAATCCATCGCGATCTGCGCCCCGTGGAGCATGGCGTTGCGGAAGGTGAGGTTGAAGCCGTGCACGATCACCAGCACGCGGTTGCAATTGCCCGCCTTGGCCGCCGCCGCGATCGCCGCCGCGAACTGGGTCATCTGGCCCGCGCCCTCGCAATCGATAGGCGTCAGGGTGGGATCGGGCGCCGCCGCGCTGACCGCGTTGGCAATGCGCACCGTGGCGCGGCCGCAATGGGCGACGCCGCCCCAGTCGAGCCCGAAGCCGTCGCCAGCCGGCTGGCGGTCGGTGGCGAAGAAGACGGTGGGCGCGGGCAGGGTGCGTCCCGGTCCCCAGACCGAGCGAATCTCGTCATGGCGCAGCGCCGCCGACAGGGTGCAGCCTGACAGCACCATCGCCATCGCGGCCAGCATCGCCGCCTTCCAGATGTTCCGTCCCGCCCGCATTGTGACCTTCATCACGCTCGGTTATGCCTTTCGGCCATGAAATACGATTACGATCTTTTTGTCATTGGCGGCGGTTCCGGCGGCGTCCGCGCCGCCCGCATGTCGGCGATGACCGGCGCCCGCGTCGCCCTGGCCGAAGAATACCGCATGGGCGGCACCTGTGTCATTCGCGGCTGCATTCCCAAGAAGCTGCTGGTCTATGCCAGCCAGTTCTCCGAGAACGTCAAGGATGCGGCGGGCTATGGCTGGGATTTCGGCGATGCGAAATTCGACTGGCCCACCCTGATCGCCAACAAGGATCGCGAGATCGCCCGGCTCGAAGGCCTCTACACCAGGAATGTCCAGGCGGCGGGGGTGACGATCATCGCCGACCGCGCCGTGTTCGAAGATGAGCACACGCTGCTGCTGCGCGATTCCGGCAAGCGCGTCACGGCGGACAAGATCCTGATCGCCACCGGCAACACGCCGGCCCGCGAGCCGGGCGCAAGCCATCCGGTCCCGGGCAGCGAATTCTGCATCACCTCCAACGAGGCGTTCCATCTGAAGGAATTGCCCAAGCGCATCCTGATCGCGGGCGGTGGCTATGTCGCGCTGGAATTCGCCCACATCTTCCACGGCCTGGGCAGCCATGTGTCACTGGTCTATCGCGGCGACATGCCCCTGCGCGGCTTCGACAACGACCTGCGCCAGGCGTTGTGCGACTCGATGGCGGCGCGCGGCATTGACGTGCTGCTGGGCAGCACGTTCACGAAGATCGAGCAGCGCGGCCAGGGCCTGCACGCCCAGACCAGCAAGGGTGTCGGCATCGGCTGCGACCAGATCCTGCTGGCCATCGGCCGCACCCCCAACACGGCGGGTCTGCAGGCAGAAAAGGCGGGCGTGGCGCTGGGCAAGAAGGGCGAAGTGCAGGTGGATGAATACTCCCGCACCAGCATGCCCAACATCTATGCCGTGGGCGACGTCACCGACCGCCTTCAGTTAACGCCCGTCGCCATCCATGAAGCCATGTGCTTTGTCGAAACCGCGTTCAAGGACAATCCCACCCGCCCCGATCACGAACATGTTCCCTGCGCGGTCTTCACCACGCCGGAATTGGCGTCGGTGGGTCTGTCCGAGGAAAAGGCGCTGGAACAGGGCCGCAGCGTCGACGTCTATAAATCCACCTTCCGTCCGCTGCTCCACACACTGGGCGGGCGCGAAGTGCGCACCCTGATGAAGCTGGTGGTGGATGCGACGTCGGGCAGGGTGCTGGGCTGCCACATCTTCGGCGATCACGCCGCCGAGATCGTGCAGGCTGCCGCCATCGCGCTGCGCATGGGCGCGACCAAGGCCGATTTCGACCGCACCATCGCGCTGCACCCCACCGCCGCCGAAGAACTGGTGACGATGCGGACCAAGAGCTACAGCAAGACGCCCTAGTTCGGCGGCGCGGCGCCGCGTCCCGCCGCCGGGCGCGGCTGCGCCCGCTCGGTGATGATCGCCTGCACCGCCGACGCCGGAATGTTCAGCCGGTTGATGTAGGCCTTCAGCCACTGGTCGTAATCGGCCTCGATCTCCGCCGCCCAGCGGCCATCGATCTGGCCGGCGGTGTACTTGCCTTCGCGCAGGCGCAGCTGGCCGAACTGGTCGCGCAGCTGGGTGCGCTCGGAATCGCGCACCACCCGCTCGGCCAGTTGCGGCGGAATGAACAGCACGCCGCCATCGCGGCCCAGCGTCACGTCGCCCGGCATCACCGTGACCTTGCCGATGCGGATGGGCGCGTTGATCGAGACCATGGTGGAGTTGTAGTTCGCGCCTGTCCGGGTCATGCCGTAATGGAATGACGGGTCATAGGCGCGCCAGAAGGACACAAAGTCCGGCAGTTTGCGCAGGCCGTTGATGTCGCGCACCGTGCCTTCATAGACGATGCCGTTGCCGGTCTTGGCATAGATGGCGTTGCCGACATTGTCGCCGATGGAGGCACCGCCCACCTTCAGGTCGAAATGGTCGGAGACATAGACATCGCGCTTCTGCAGCATGTCCACTGGCCAGGCATTGGTGTCGTTCTTGCGGCCTGCGGCGGCGCCGTCGACCTCGATGATCTTGCCGATGTCGGGGCGGCCGGGCATCCAGCCGGAAGTCAGCACCCGGCCCACCTGCACCTTGTCGGGGAACAGGCTCTGCCAGCCATCCTCATACTGGCTGTAGAAGCCGGCGGCGCGCAGCGTCGCCCAGGCTTCCTCGTGGGTGACATTCTTCAGCCGGTCCAGGATTTCGTCCGGGACTTTCGGGCGGCCATCGGCGAAACGCTCACCGGTCCAATAGGCGGTGTTGTGGATCACCTGCTCGCGGGTCATGAAACCCTGAGTCTGGGCGAAGACCCCGGACGCGGCGGTGGCCAGCAGGACGGCCAGAATGCTTGTTCCCAAGATGCGGTTCATTTTTGTTTCCCCTTGTTTTGGGCGAAATCATATAGGGATGACCGCGTCAGGTCGAAGGTCTTGGCGGGCCGCAACCGTTTGTCCGGCCCGAAAATTGTTAATCCATTGCGGGGACTTGCACTTTTCACAGCTCGGCCATGTCCATCCGGGAATGGCGGATTGCTGGTAAAAGGCAGGGGGCTGCCCTATATCCAGCGCCCGTTATCAGGAGTTTTCGCCGTGGCCCAATCCTGGACCCCGCAATCGTGGGCTGACAAGCCGATCCGTCAGGTTCCGACCTATCCGGACCAGGCGGCGCTGGGTCGTGTCCTGACCCAGCTCAAGTCCCACCCCCCGCTGGTGTTCGCCGGCGAAGCCCGCAGTCTGATGGCGTCGCTGGGCCAGGTGGCGGAAGGCAAGGCCTTCCTGCTGCAGGGCGGCGACTGCGCCGAGAGCTTCGCCGAATTCCACCCCGACAATATCCGCGACACCTTCCGCGTGCTGCTGCAGATGGCGGTGGTGCTGACCTTTGCCGCCGGCGTGCCGGTGGTGAAAGTGGGCCGCATCGCCGGCCAGTTCGCCAAGCCGCGTTCCGACGACAACGAGACCATCAATGGCGTGACGCTGCCTTCCTATCGCGGCGACAACATCAATGGCGGCGAATTCACGCCGGAAGCGCGCATTCCCGATCCGCAGCGCCTGCTGCAGGCCAATGCCCAGTCGGCGGCGACGCTGAACCTGCTGCGCGCTTTCGCGCAGGGCGGCTATGCCGACCTGCACAATGTCCATCGCTGGATGCTGGGCTTCATCGCGGGCAGCCCGGCCGGCGAACAGTACAAGGAACTGGCGCAGCGCATCTCCGAGACCCTGGAGTTCATGGATGCCATCGGCATCAACTCCACCTCGGTGCCGCAGTTGCGCGGCACGGATTTCTACACCAGCCACGAAGCGCTGCACCTGGACTATGAGACGGCGATGACGCGCGTCGATTCCACCACGGGCGACTGGTACGACACCAGCGCGCACATGCTGTGGATCGGCGACCGCACTCGCCAGCCCGACGGCGCGCATATCGAATACATGCGCGGCATCAAGAACCCGATCGGCCTGAAGTGCGGCCCCAGCCTGGACCCGGAAGAGCTGGTGCGCCTGATCGATACGCTCAACCCGCAGAACATCCCGGGCCGCCTGACTCTCATTGCGCGCTTCGGCGCCGACAAGGTCGCCGACAAGCTGCCGCCGCTGATCCGCGCCGTGAAGCGCGAGGGCAAGAAAGTGGTGTGGTCGTCCGATCCCATGCACGGCAACACCATCAAGCTGCAGTCGGGCTACAAGACCCGCCCGGTGGACCGCGTGCTGGAAGAGGTGCGGACCTTCTTCGCCGTGCATCGCGCCGAAGGCACCCATGCGGGCGGCGTTCACTTCGAGATGACCGGCCAGGACGTCACCGAGTGCCTCGGCGGCGCGCAGGGTCTCAAGGAAGTGGACTTGCAGGCGCGTTACCAGACCGCCTGCGACCCGCGCCTCAATGCCAGCCAGGCGCTGGAGCTGGCCTTCCTGCTGGCCCAGGGCATCCGCGACGAGCGCATCAAGGATGCGAACCTGGCTGCGTCTGCCTGATTCTTTGGTTAAGCCGCGCATGGCGGGTCCACTTGCTCCGTGCTTCGCACGTCGCGGCGGGCCCGTCGCATGCGCGGCTCGCGTTGGCGGTCGTTAGCCGCTAAAAGCCGCTTCATGGGTATCGCGCGTCTGCTCGCCAAGGGCTGGCTTCTCTTCTGCATCGTGGCTGCGGGCCATGCGCTGCACCTGGCGCTGGCCTCCGGCATGACGGCCGGCTCCGCGCTGCTGGCCATCGGCGTCTGCGTCATCCTGTTTGCCGCGATGGGGCTGCTCTTCGTTGGCGGCTTCGGGGTTTCGGGCGGCTTGCCCCAATCGCAGGGCGGCACGCCGCTGGCGATCTGGACACGGCCGCACCACCTGCTGCCCGGCTTCAACGAGATCGTCTTCCTGTTGTTCGTCGCGCTGGGCTTCGCCATGCAGGTGGCGCTGGCGCCGCAACTGATGCTGTTTCCGGCCGTGCACCAACTCGAAGCCGCGATGTATTTCGCCGTGCCCGGCCAGCATGCGCTGGTCCGCGCCCTGGACACCTGCAACATGGACGGGGGCAGGGTGTTCTCCGCCGCCTTCAACTGGCTGCTGGCCATCGTCTGGCTGGGCAGCGCCCTGTCGCGGCTGAAACTGCAGGCGGGCATCATCCGGCTGGAGATGGCGGGCAAGCCGGAAATCATCGGGCCCAGCCTGCGCGCCCTGATCTTCGGCATCGTCGCGATGGTGGGAACCCAGTTCCTCTACCTGGGCTCGGCCTTTCCGCTGCTGGGCTGCAGCGCCTTTGCCGACATCACCGGGGCGCTGCTGACCGGGTTGGCCCCGCTGATGCTGGCCTATCTGATCGTGGCGGGCATGGCGTCGCTACTGGCCTCTGCGCCAGAAAAATAATAAATATCAATAACTTATCTGCGTAACAACCGGCAACAACTTATCAGTCGCCCTGTGCTGCAGCGCACGGTTTAACTCTGCCCTGATATTTCAAAGGGCTTGCCATTGTTCGTTCGCCGCCGGGTACCTGAATCGGGTCCGCTGAAAGCCGCCGTGATCGGTGCGGGCGCGTTTGGCCGCCACCATGCCACCAAATATGCCGCGATGGCGGCCCAAAAGGGCGGCACGGGCGATGTCGCCCTGTTCGCCGTCGCTGATCCGTCGCCGGAAACCCGCGCCGCCATCGCCGCCCAGCATGGCTGCGAAGTTGTCGCCGACTGGCGCGAGCTGCTGGGCAAGGTCGATCTGGTCAGCATCTGCTCGCCCGCTGTCACCCATTACGAGATTGCCAAGGCCTTCCTGAATGCCGGCGCGCATGTGCTGGTGGAAAAGCCCATCGCCACGACGCGCGAGGAAGCCGCCGAGCTGGTCACCCTGTCGCGCGAGACTGGCCGCCTGCTCACCGTCGGCCACCAGGAGCGTTTTGTTTTCGCCCGCACCGGCCTGCTCGACCTGGCCGAGACGCCGCTGGAAATCACCTGCTGGCGCCAGGGCCCCTGGACCGGCCGCGGCGATGACGTCTCCGCCGTGCTCGACCTGATGATCCATGACCTCGACCTGGTGCACACGCTGGTGCCGGGCGCGGTCTCCGCCGTCACTGCGCGCGGCCTGGTGCAATATGGTCCTTTCGCCGACGAAGTGTCGGCCACCGTCACCTTCGCCGGCGGCACCGTCGCCCATCTGGAAACCAGCCGCGTCGCCACGGAACGCAAGCGCGGCATGCGCGCCGTCTATGCCGATGGCGTGGTCGAGATCGACTTCCTCACCCGCGCCGTCACCAACACCACGCCGCGCCCGCTGCGCGCGCTGGAAATCGGCGATCCGCTGGGCGAATCCGTTGCCGCCTTCGCGCAGGCCGTGCGCATCGGCGCGCCCGCGCTGGTCACTGCCGAACAGGCCGCCCAGGCCCTCTCCACCGCCCTCCTGATCGAGGATGCGGCGGGCGTGGCGCAGGGCATCCCGGTGGCCCAGCCCCGCATCGCCAAGGTCGGCTGATCTTTTCCACTTTTCCTCCCCTGTTCACGGGGGAGGGGGACCGCGTAGTGGTGGAGGGGGTGTCATCGCCGCCTCTCCGCGCTAAACACTCTCCATGACCGACCGTTTCCGCATTGCGCTGGCCCAGTTGAATCCCGTGATGGGCGATATTGCGGGCAATCTGGCGCGCGCCCGCGCCGCCCGCGCGCAGGCGATGGCGGCGGACGTCATTCTTTTCTCCGAACTCTTCATCACCGCCTATCCGCCCGAAGACCTGGTGCTGAAACCGGCTTGCCAAGCCGACGCCCGCGCGGCGGTGGAGGAACTGGCGAAGGACACCGCCAGCGGCCCCGCGATCCTGATCGGTGCGCCCTGGAAAATGGAAGGGGGGGTGGAGGACGGCAAGCTCACCAACGCCGTGCTGCTGCTGGACGGCGGCAAGGTCGCCGCCATCACCCACAAGGTCGATCTGCCCAATTACGGCGTCTTCGACGAGAAGCGCCTGTTCGCCCCCGGCCCGACGCCATCGCCCCTGATGGTGCGCGGCGTGAAGCTGGGCGTGCCGGTGTGCGAGGATATCTGGACGCCGCAGGTCTGCGCCGCGCTGGCGGCAGGCGGCGCGGAAATTCTCGCCGTGCCCAATGGTTCACCCTTCGAGGCCGGCAAGGAAGATGTGCGGCTGGAACTGGCGCGCGCCCGCGTGGCCGAGACCGGCCTGCCGCTGCTCTATTGCAACCAGATGGGCGGGCAGGACGAGCTGGTGTTCGATGGCGCGTCGTTTGTTTTGAACGCCGGCGGCGTGGTGGCGGTGGATCTGCCGGGCTGGGAAGAGCGCGTCGCGGTTACCGAATGGTCGCGTGATGCCGACGGAAAATGGGCCTGTGCACCCGGCGAGATCGCGCCCACGGAAAGCCGCGAAGCCCAAGTCTACAACGCCATGATGCTGGGCCTACGCGACTATGTGAACAAGAACCGCTTTCCCGGTGTGGTGCTGGGGCTATCGGGCGGCATCGACAGCGCCATCAGCGCCGCCGTGGCGGTGGATGCGCTGGGTGCGGATCGCGTCCGCTGCCTGATGCTGCCGTCGCGCTATACCAGCCGCGACAGCCTTGAGGATGCCGATGCCTGCGCCCGCCTGCTGGGCGTGGAATACGGCACGGTGGAGATCGAGCGCGCGGTGAAAGCGATGGGCGAAACGCTGGCCCCGGAATTTTCGGGCCGCGCCGCCGACACCACCGAAGAGAATATCCAGTCGCGGCTGCGCGGCGTCATCCTGATGGCGCTGTCGAACAAGTTCGGACATATGGTCCTTACGACCGGCAACAAGTCCGAGATGAGCGTCGGCTACGCCACCCTCTATGGCGACATGTGCGGCGGCTACAATGTGCTGAAGGACATTTATAAAACCGAGGTCTTCCGGCTCTCCCATTGGCGCAATGAAAATTCGCCGCCGGGCGCGCTGGGGCCGCAGGGCCGCGTCATCCCGGAGCGCATCATCGCCAAGCCGCCCACCGCCGAACTGCGCGCCAACCAGACCGACCAGGATTCGCTGCCGCCCTATGACATTCTCGATGGCATCCTGGAATGCCTGGTCGAACGCGAGATGAGCTTCGAGGAAACGCTGGCACGCGGCTACGACGCCGCTACCATCCGGCGGATCGAACACCTGCTCTATATCAGCGAATACAAGCGCCGCCAGGCCCCGCCCGGCGTGAAGATTTCCTCGCGCAATTTCGGCCGCGACCGCCGCTATCCCATCACCAGTGCGTTCCGCGATGCCCACTGATAAAGTCAAAGTCCGCTTCGCGCCGTCGCCCACCGGTCTGCTGCATGTCGGCAATGCCCGCACGGCGCTGCTGAACTATCTCTTCGCCAGGAAAGCGGGCGGCCAGTTCATCCTGCGCATCGACGACACCGATGCCGCCCGTTCGACCAAAGAGTTCGAAGACGCGATCTATCGCGATTTGGGCTGGCTGGGGCTGGCGCATGACATGGCCGACCGCCAGGCCAACCGCCTCGCCAAGTACAGCCTCGCTTTCTACAAATTGCAGGCATCGGGCCATATCTATCCGGCCTATGAGACCGAAGCCGAGCTGGAACGCCAGCGCGGTTTGCTGAAGGCGCGCCGCCTGCCGCCGATCTACAACCGCGCCGCGCTCGATCCCGCCACGCGCGCGAAATGGGAAGCCGAGGGCCGCAAGCCGCATTGGCGCTTCAAGCTCAGCCGTACCAAGATCCGCTGGGCCGATCTGGTGCGTGGGCCGGTCGAGATCGACACCGCCACCATGTCCGACCCCGTGCTGGTGCGCGAGGACGGCGCTTTTCTTTATACGCTGCCATCGGTGGCCGACGATATCGACATGGGCATCAGCCATGTCGTGCGCGGCGAAGATCATGTCACCAACACGGCGGCGCAGATCGAGATTTTCGCGGCGCTGGGCGGCCCCATCCCGGTCTTCGCGCATTTCCCGCTGCTGGTGGGTGCGGGCGGCGAGGCGCTGTCCAAGCGCCTGGGCTCGCTGTCGCTGCAGCAGTTGCGCGAAGAAGGCATAGAGCCGCAGGCGGTCTGCGCCTATCTGGCGAAGATCGGCACCTCTGATGCCGTCGCCCCAATGCTGTCGCTGGCCGATCTGGCGCTGGATTTCGACTTCGCCAAGATCGGCCGCGCCCCGGCGCATTTCGATCCGGAAGAACTGGCGGCGCTGAATGCGAAGACCTTGCACGCCATGCCCCATGCGATGGTCGCAGGCCGCACGACTGTCAGTGAAGCCGTGTGGGATGCGATCCAGCCCAACCTGAGCAAACTGTCCGATGCCGCCGATCTCGCCCTGCTGGTGAGCGGCCCGGTGACGCCGGTGATCGAAGACGCCGCGCTGGCCGCCAGCGCCATCGCAACGCTGCCGCCCGAGCCGTGGAACGAAGACACCTGGCCCCTTTGGACCAAGGCCGTCGCCGCCGCCACCGGGGCCAAGGGCAAGGGGCTTTACCATCCCCTGCGGCTGGCCCTGACGGGCAGGGGCGATGGACCGGAACTGAAAAAGCTGCTACCCCTGATAGGGCGTGCCAAGGTTCTGGCGCGGCTCAAAGGGGAAACGGCGTGAAGCTGTGTTGTCAGACCGGAACGCGAATTAGCGGCTGAAAAGCTGCCTGTTGCCGTTCGTCTGAACCTCTTTTCGAGTCTGTCCCATGCCGCTGCGCCTCTTCAATACCCTGACCAAGACCAAGGAAGATTTCGCGCCCATCGATCCGAAGAAAGTCCGCATGTATGTCTGCGGCCCGACGGTCTATGACTTCGCCCATATCGGCAATGCGCGCCCGGCCATCGTCTTCGACCTGCTCTATCGCCTGCTGCGGCATGAATATGGCGCCGAACATGTCACTTATGTCCGCAACATCACCGACGTGGATGACAAGATCAACGCGCGCGCCTTGCGCGACTTTCCCGCTCTGCCGCTGAACGACGCCATCCGCAAGGTGACAGAGACGACCGAGGCGCAGTATCACGCCGATGCCGATGCGCTGGGCTGCCTGCGCCCTGACCATGAGCCGCGCGCGACGGCCTTCATCCCTGACATGGTGAAACTGATCGCGCAGTTGCTGGCGCGCGGCCACGCGTATGAAGCGGGCGGCGAAGTCCTGTTCGATACCCAGTCCATGCCGGATTACGGCCGCCTGTCAGGCCGCCGGCTGGACGAGCAGCAGGCGGGCGCGCGCATCGAAGTGGACGCGCACAAGAAGCATGCCCATGATTTCGTGCTGTGGAAGCAGTCGGCGGACAACGAGCCGGGCTGGACATCTCCCTGGGGCCGTGGCCGCCCCGGCTGGCATATCGAATGTTCCGCCATGTCGGCGGCCTATCTGGACAAGACCTTCGACATTCATGGCGGTGGGCTCGACCTGATCTTTCCGCACCACGAAAACGAGATCGCGCAATCGCGCTGCGCCCACGGCACGGACGTGATGGCGAATGTCTGGATGCACAATGGCTTCCTGCAGGTCGAAGGCGAGAAGATGTCCAAGTCGCTGGGCAACTTCGTGACTATTCGTCAGCTATTGACCGAATGGAATGGGTTTAAATGGCCAGGAGCTGTTGCGCGTTTCGCCATGCTGATGACGCATTACCGGCAGCCTATCAATTGGTCGCTTCAGCGGCTGGAAGAGGCGGCGATTGCTCTTGATAGCTTCAGGCACTTTTCGATGGAGGACGAAGACGTTCTTCCGTCACAGGCTGTTATTGAGGCATTGAGCGATGATTTGAATACGCCTTTGGCAATAGCCGAATTACATAAGCTTTTAGAGGAAGCGAAAAAGCCAATTCAGCAGGTCGGTGGCGCGGCGTCAGTCCTTTGGGCGACGTGCAAATTCTTGGGTCTCGATCTCGAAGAAGTTAATCTCAATAGGCTTTTCAGAGCGGCGCGCGACGCGGTGAGCGACGAAGACATTCACCGCGCCATCGAAGCCCGCAAAGCCGCCCGCACCGCCAAGAACTTTGCCGAGAGCGACCGCATCCGCGACGAACTGCTCGCCAAGGGCATCGTACTGAAGGACGGGCCGCAAGGTACGACGTGGGAGGTCAAGCGATGACCCGCGAACGCCTCACCCTCTTCGACACCACCCTGCGCGATGGCGCGCAGACGATGGGTGTGGATTTCTCAGTCGAGGACAAGCGCCAGATCGCGCTCGCGCTCGACACGCTGGGGCTGGATTACATCGAGGGCGGCTGGCCGGGGGCCAACCCGACCGACACGGCATTCTTCGCCGAGCGTCCGCCGCTGACCCGCGCCCGCTTCACCGCCTTCGGCATGACCAAGCGGTCTGGCCGCAGCGCCGACAATGATCCGTCGCTGGCCGCCGTGATCAACGCGCCGGTCGATGCCGTCTGCCTGGTGGGCAAGAGCTGGGATTACCAGGTCGATGTCGCGCTGGGCATCCCGCGCGCAGAGAATATCGAGAACATCGCCCTTTCCATCGCGGCGGTGAAGGCCAAGGGCCGCGAGCCCTTGTTCGATGCCGAGCATTTCTTCGACGGCTACAAGGCCAATCCCGACTATGCGCTGGCCTGCATCCGCGCCGCCCATGAATCGGGCGCGGCCTGGATCGTGCTGTGCGACACCAATGGCGGCGTCATGCCGGAAGAGGCGTATCGCATCGTCTCCGAAATAAAGAACACACTGCCCGGCGCGGCGTTGGGCATCCATGCCCATAACGACACCGAGCAGGCGGTGGCGGTGTCACTGGCGGCGGTGCGCGCGGGCGTGCGCCAAATCCAGGGCACGCTGAACGGCCTGGGCGAACGCTGCGGCAACGCCAATCTCTGTTCGCTGATCCCCAATTTGATGCTGAAGGAACCGTTTGCCAGCGCGTTTGAGACCGGCGTCACGCCGGCGCAACTGGCGCGCATCACCTCGGTCTCGCGCCTGCTGGATGAAATCCTCAACCGCGCGCCGGGCCGCCACGCGCCCTATGTCGGGCCGTCGGCTTTCGCGCACAAGGGCGGGCTGCATTCGTCGGCCGTGCTGAAAGACCCGGCAACATACGAACATGTGAAGCCCGAAAGCGTCGGCAATGTTCGCGTCATTCCGGTCTCCGACCAGTCGGGCCGCTCCAATGTGCTGGCGCGGCTGGCCGAAGCGGGTATCGCCATCGATCCCAAGGATGACCGTGTCGCCAAGCTGCTCGACGCCATCAAGACCCGCGAATATCAGGGCTATGCCTATGACGGGGCCGAAGCCAGTTTCGAGCTGCTGGCGCGCCGTGCGCTGGAGCAGGTGCCGCAATATTTCGATGTCGCAAGCTATCAGGTGACGGTGGAGCGCAAGCGCGGCGTCACCATCTCCGAGGGCCGGGTCGAGATCGATGTGGCGGGCGAGAAGCTCACCAATATCGGGCGCGGCAATGGCCCGGTGAATGCGCTGGACGCGGCGTTGCGCGCCGATCTGGGCAAGTATTCGTCGTTTCTTGCCGACCTGCGGCTGGTGGATTTCAAGGTCCGCATCCTGACCTCGGGCACCGAGGCCGTCACCCGCGTCATGGTCGAAAGCGCCGATGGCAAGGGCCGGCGCTGGTCCACGGTGGGCGTGTCGGAAAACATCGTCGATGCGTCGTTCGAGGCGCTGACGGATTCGATCATCTACAAATTGTACCGTGATGGTGCGAAGACCTAACCATCGCGCTCCACTGTCATGGCCCACCGGAGAGTGGGCCACCCAGTTGGGATGCCACGATTCCTGAAAGTTCGGCGCAGACGGCACCTGGATGGCCCGCATTTGCGGGCCATGACACCATTTATGTAACTTTTGAAGCCAGCGCTTCCTGCAACGCCAATAACGCCGCCTCCGGCCCATCCGCCAGGTGATACAGTTCCAGGATGATCGGCTTGGCGAAGCCCTTTGCGACGATGCCTTTCAGCATCGCATCCAGCGGATCGAAGAAGCCATCGACATTGACCACGATGATGGGCTTCTTGTGCACGCCCAATTGCGCTTCGGTGGCCACCTCGAAGAACTCGTCAAAGGTGCCCAATCCGCCCGGCAGCACGATGAAGGCATCCGACATCTGCAGCATGATCACCTTGCGCTCCTGCAGGTGCGGCGTGACGATCAGCTTTTCTTCCGGCGTCACCGGGGCGGCATTTTCCAGCGCCTGCAGAAAGGCGGGGATGATGCCCTGCACCCGGGAACCGGCCGCCTGCGCCGTCTTGGCGACTTCGCCCATCAGGCCCAGGCTGCCGCCGCCATAGACAAGATTGTAACCCATGCTGGCCAGACCTGCGCCCACGGCCTGGGCTGTGGCGCGAAAATGCGGTTCGTTGCCGAACGACGCGCCGCAAAAGACACAGATGGAGGCTGGGGCGCTGGTCATGGCGAAATCTTAGGTTGCGTGGGGTGAGCCGTCTTCCTAAACAGGTTCGGCAGGGAAGGAAATGGAGAAAAAATTGCCGCGCTGGCTGGTTATTCTGAGTGCTGTTGCCGTCGTGGCGCTGATCGCCGGGTTCGTCGCCTTTGGTGGCGGGAACATGGGGCAGTAATGGCGCATCCCGTCGAAGAAGGCAGCGGCGCGCCGTCCTTCCGTCCGCTCTGGCGGCTGATGCCGTATCTGTGGCCGAAGGATGCGGGCCTGCGGGCGCGCGTCTTCATTTCGCTTTTCTGCCTGGTGCTGGCCATCATCGCCACCACCATCTTCCCCATCGTCATGGGGCAGGTCACCAACGAACTGGCGCGTTCGCCGGGCGAGATTGTCCTGGCCACCACGCTGGGCCTGGTCGGCGCCTATGTGCTGGCGCGCATCCTGATGCAGACCTTCGCGCAGTTGCGCGACGGCGTCTTCGCCAAGGTGCAATACGCGGCCATGCGCGATGTCGGTGTTGAAACCTTCGCCCATGTCCATACCCTGTCGCTGCGCTTTCACCTGGAACGCAAGACCGGCGGCCTGTCCCGCGTGATCGAGCGCGGCACCAAGGGCATCGACACGCTGCTGTCCTTCGCGCTGTTCAGCATCTTCCCGACCCTGTTCCAGCTCATCCTGTTCAGCGTGGTCATGGTCTATCGGCTGGACTGGACCATCGCCATCGCCACCCTGACAATGGTGGTGGCCTATACCTGGTTCACCTTCGCCATCACGCGCTGGCGCATCGCCTTTCGCCGCGAGATGAACCAAAGCGACACCGACGCCAACACCAAGGCGGTGGACAGCCTGCTCAACTACGAGACGGTGAAGTATTTCAACAACGAGGTGCACGAGACGCGGCGCTTCGACAAGTCGATGGAAAAATACGCCCGCGCCTCGATCCAGTCGCAGATCTCGCTGTCGGTGCTGAACACCGGCCAGGCGGTGATCGTGGCGCTGGGCATGGGCGCGGTGATGATCCTGACCGCGCTGGGCATCCGCGAGGGCCGCTTCAGCGTCGGCGATTTCGTCATGGCCAACGCCATCCTGATGCAGCTTTACGTGCCGCTGAACCTGTTAGGCACGGTCTATCGCGAAATCACCCAGGCGCTGGTGGACATGGATGCGATGTTCCGCCTGCTGGGACGGCCGCAGGAAGTGAAGGACAAGCCGGACGCGCCGCCGCTGGCCGTGTCCGGCGGCGAAATCCGCTTCGAGGATGTGGTCTTCGCTTATGACCCCGAGCGCATTGTGCTCAAGGGCATCAGCTTCACCGTGCCGGCCGGCAAGACCGTGGCCGTGGTCGGCCCGTCGGGCGCGGGAAAATCCACCATCAGCCGCATTCTATACCGCTTCTACGACATCAAGTCGGGCCGCGTGACCATTGACGGGCAGGATATCCGCGACGTGACACAGGCCAGCCTGCGCGCGGTGATCGGCATCGTCCCGCAGGATACGGTGCTGTTCAACGACACGGTGCGCTACAACATCGCCTATGGCCGTATCGGCGCGTCGGAAGATGAAATCCGCGAAGCAGCAAAGCTGGCCCAGATCGACAAGTCCATCCAGCATCTGCCGCAGGGCTATGACGCGATGGTGGGCGAACGCGGCCTGAAGCTGTCGGGCGGCGAGAAGCAGCGCGTCGCCATCGCCCGCACCATCCTGAAGAACCCGCCCATCCTGATGCTGGACGAAGCGACCAGCGCGCTCGACACCGGCACCGAGCGTGAAATCCAGGGCGCGCTGCACGAAGTCTCATTGGGCCGCACCACGCTGGTGATCGCGCACCGGCTGTCCACCGTGATCGATGCCGACGAGATCCTGGTGCTGGATCACGGCACCATCATCGAGCGCGGCCGCCATGCCGATCTGCTGGCGCAGGGTGGTCACTATGCGTCGATGTGGAACAAGCAGCGCGAAGCCGCCGCCGCGCGCGCCAAGCTGAAGGAAGTCGAGAACGATCCCGATGTGGCGCCGGGCGTAGCCCGCGTCACCTCTATTTGATGGCCGCGCCCGCAAGCAGGCGCTGGACGTGCACCCGGTGTCGTGCGGGTGGAGCCGGTCTGGCGCGCTAGATCACTTCGACCTTGTCGACTTCCACGCCCTTGTTACCCTGGCGCGTGGAATAGCGGATGCGCTGGTCGGGTTCGACCGCCTGGATGCCGGAACGGCGCAGGGCGCTGGCGTGCAGATAGATGTCGCCGCCGCCGTCTTCGGACATGACGAAGCCGAAGCCTTTCTGCTCGTTGAAGAACTTGACCTTGCCTTCGACCATCGGGCCGGACGGTCCGCTGTCGCGATAACCGCCGCCGCCGCCGCCGAAGCCGCCGCGATCACCAAAACCGCCACGATCACCGCCGCCCCCGAACCGGCAGCCGCCAAACTCGCGGCGCGGCCCGCGCGCGGGCGCTTCGGCGGTGGAAAGGTCGACGCTATGGACCGCGACCACCTGCAGGCCGCGCTGGGAGTCGGCCAGGTCGCACACGATGGTGGCGCCGGGCGGCAACTCGGCATGACCCGCCGCCTGCAACGCCGAGGCGTGACAGAAAGCGTCGCCGCCATTGTCCATGGTGATGAAACCGAAACCCTTGGTGGCGTTAAACCACTTTACCTTGCCCTTCGCGGATGCCTGCGCGATGGAGCGGGAACCTTCATTGCCGAAATGTGCCATGCGACTGACGTGATGCCCCAGCCGGATACCCCCGAAAACGTCCCTCCGGCCGGCTGCGGGAGGGGCGCCCTGAAGTAATGATGACTACAGAAACCAAAATCCCGCAAGCGAGTGTAAAAAGCCCGGTTTCTTGCTGCGCCGCAGCAAGGTGGTTGACTTTCCCGCCGAATACCCCGATATCCCCGGTGTCCGCAGCGACCGCACAAGACGGCTTGGCCGTTTTCATCGCGCAGACCTAACCATCTCCCGTTTGCTTCCAGAGTGCGTGGAGGACGGCAACCAGCCGTTTCCGCTCATCTTTTCCGGTGTGCGCCCGGTTTTGAAGGATTCAAATTGACGGACGTTACCTTTGCCGGGCTTGGCATCGCCGAGCCCATTCTCCGCGCCCTGGCGCAGGAAAACTACACCACCCCCACCCCCATCCAGTCCCGCGCCGTACCCGCGCTTCTGGCCGGCCGCGACCTGCTGGGCATCGCCCAGACCGGCACCGGCAAGACGGCGGCCTTCGGCCTGCCCCTGCTGCAGAAGCTGTCCATCGGCCATGTCCCGCCTGCGCCCAAGCAGTGCAAGGCGCTGATCCTGGCCCCGACCCGCGAACTGGCGGTGCAGATCGAAGAGAGCCTGCGCGTCTATGGCCGCTTCCTCAACCTGAAGCGCGCCGTGATCCTGGGCGGAGTCAGCGCCAACACCCAGATCAACACCATGAAGGGCGGCGTCGATATCGTCGTCGCCACGCCGGGCCGCCTGCTCGACCTGGTGCAGCAGAAGATGATCCGCCTCGACGCGGTGCAGGTTCTCATCATCGATGAAGCCGACCGCATGTTCGACATGGGCTTCATCCGCGATGTCCGCAAGATCGTGAACTATCTGCCCAGGGAACGGCAGTCCATGCTGTTCTCCGCCACCATGCCCGACGATGTCGTCAAGCTGGTCGGCGATGTGCTGAAGAACCCGGAGCGGATCGAAGTCGCGCCGCAGAGCAAGACCGCCGACCGCGTGGCGCAGAGCCTCTACTATGTGCCGATGCCGCAGAAGCGCCAGCTTCTCAGCCACCTGCTGGAAGATGTCTCGCTCAATCGCGTCATCGTCTTCACCCGCACCAAGCATGGCGCCAACCGCGTCGCCGAGCATCTCTCCAAGACTGGCGTCAGCTCGGAAGCCATTCACGGCAACAAGTCGCAGAATGCCCGCCAGCGCGCGCTGGAGAATTTCCGCAGCGGCAAGGCCCGTGTCCTGGTGGCGACCGATATCGCGGCGCGTGGCATCGACATCGATCACATCAGCCATGTGATCAATTTCGAGCTGCCCAACGAGCCGGAATCCTATGTCCACCGCATCGGCCGCACCGCCCGTGCGGGCGGCGAGGGCATCGCCATCAGCTTCTGCGATTCCACCGAGCGTACCTATCTGCGCGACATCGAACGCATCATCCGCATGAAGATCGAGGTCGTGCCGCACGACCTGCCCGACCTGACGGCGGAACAGATCAAGGCGGCAGAAGAACGCCGTCCGCCCCACGGCCATCGCCACGGCGGCGGCGGCAAGCCGGGCGGCGGTCATCGCGGCGGCGGTCACAAGCCGGGCGGCGGCGCGCGTGATGGCGCACCGGCCGGTGCCGACGCCTATGCGCCCAAGAAGCGCAACGGCTCGCGCCCGCATTGGCAGCGCGGAAAAGACAAGAAGCGCACCAGCGCCGCGTAACAACGCATGCAGCTGTTCGTTGACGGTGATGCCTGCCCAGTTAAGGCTGAGGTAGAGAAGGTGGCGGCCCGGCATGGCCTGGCCGTCACCATTGTCAGCAATGGCGGCCTGCGCCCTTCGGCCAATCCGCTCCTGCGTCATGTCACCGTGGCGGCAGGTGCGGACGCCGCCGATGACTGGATCGTGGACCAGATCGCCAAGGGCGATATCTGCATCACCGCCGACATTCCGCTGGCGGCGCGCTGCCTGGACAAAGGCGCCCGCGTGCTGGCCCCCAACGGCAAGCCGTTCACCGCCGACGGCATCGGCATGGCGCTGGGCATGCGCGAACTCAGCCGCCATCTGCGCGAACTGACGCCCGGCGGCCAGACCCATCATGCGGGCTTCAGCAAACAGGATCGTTCGCGTTTCCTGGGTGAACTGGAAAATTGTATTCAGGCCCTGAAGCGCGCAACATAAACCCATGTTCGGTCTCAACCTCGAAAACCACTTCGCCAAACTGGGCGATGGCTTCTTCACGCAGCAGTCTGCGGAAAAAGTCGCGGTGCGGCCGCAATTGCTCCACGCCAATGCGTCCGCCGCTTCGCTGATCGATCTCGATCCCGCCATCTTCGCCGATCCGCGCTTTGCCGCCGCGATGGCGGGCAACATCCCGCTGGAAGGCTTTGCGCCGCTGGCAACGGTCTATTCCGGCCACCAGTTCGGCGTCTGGGCCGGGCAGTTGGGCGATGGCCGCGCCCTTCTGATCGGGCAGGTGCGCAACGCGCGCGGCGAATTATGGGACATCCAGCTCAAGGGTGCGGGCCGCACGCCCTATTCGCGCTCCGCCGATGGCCGCGCCGTGCTGCGCTCCTCCATCCGCGAATATCTCTGCGGCGAGGCGATGCACGCGCTTGGCATCCCCACCAGCCGTGCTCTCTCTCTGGTCGCCACCGGCGAAACCGTCATGCGCGAGGCGCCCGAGCCCGGCGCGGTGATTGCGCGGCTGGCGCCAAGTCATGTCCGCTTCGGCCATTTCGAGCATTTCCACTATGCCGGAAAGGCCGAGATGGTGCGGGCGCTGCTGGACCATGTCATCGCCGCGCATTTCCCCGGCCTGTCCGATGCCGAATTCTTTGGCGAAGTCGTGCGGCGCACGGCGGTCATGGTGGCGCAGTGGCAGGCCGTGGGTTTCGCGCATGGCGTGATGAACACCGACAATATGTCCATCCTGGGCCTGACGCTGGATTACGGCCCCTTCGGCTTCATGGATGGCTATGATCCGCACTTCATCTGCAACCATACCGACAGCCAAGGCCGTTACAGCGTCATCAACCAGCCGGGCGTCGCGCACTGGAATTTGCGGGCGCTGGCGGCGGCACTGTCGCGCGTCGTGCCGGCAGAGGCGCTGGTGGCGGGACTCAACAATTTTGAGCATTACTTTGCCACGCAGTATCGCCTGTTGCTGCGGGCCAAGCTGGGCCTGGTGCGCGAAGACGAGGGCGACGATGCGCTGATCGGCGCCTTGCTGGCGGCGATGGCGCAGGGGCGAGCGGATTACACGCTCACCTTCCGGGAGTTATCGCGCGCCAGCGATGCCTGGCTGGATCGCTTCGGCCCGGCGCGCAGCGCGGCGGAAAGCTGGCTGGCGCAGTGGCGCGATCGCACCCGGGACGAAGACCTGTCGGGGCTGGATCGCGTCAATCCGAAATATGTCTTGCGCAACTGGGTGGCCGAAACGGTGATCCGCGCCGCCGAGGATCATGGCGATCTCGCCCCGCTGGGCCGCGTCTTCCGCCTGCTGCAGAACCCCTATGACGAACATGCCGACGACGAGGCTTTCGCCGCGCCGCCGCCGCCGGAATTGTGCGGCCTGGAAGTGAGTTGCTCCAGTTGAGCAGCCTTCCAGCAAGTCATTGTATATAATCAATTGTCTGGAAAATGGCTGTGTTGGTAGTGGTGTCCTAATTCAGCTTGCCTAAGGAATTATGCTAAATAGCTGGCAGTCCAAGATGCCCAAGGCAATGTCCGCGTTTCTCCAAAGCGGACATTGAGAATCTAGTTCCCAAGCTACCATCGCGCGTGTTTTGAGCGATCGTTTGAAACTAAGGTATTGCGATACCAAATGCAGCCGTCACGGATTGTACCAGATGGCCGACGTGAAGGCGCGTTCCTGAATGGTGGCGGGCAAGTCGGCCGGGACAGGCCGGAGCAGCCGGGCGGCATCGTAGGTCGACCAGCGCGGCGTCGGGATTTCAAGGGCGCGGACATAGTAGGCGGCCTGCGCGTTTGGATCGAATGCCGGGTCGCTCCAATTGACGGAGAGCGTCGCCGCGCCGATGGTGTTGGTGTAGGTCGCGGCCGCGACATTGACAGTGTTGCCCACCGGCGGCGCTTTGCCGGTTCTCACATTGACCACGCGGGAGTCGGAGAGCGCCACGTCGAAAATCTCCTCGTGGCTGATGCCGTTCTTGCTCCAGACCTTGATAATCTGTACCCGGTCAAGATTCGCACCTTCCGGATCCTTTAAGGCCCAGATCGCAAAGCTGGGTGTGCTGCCGATGCGCGCAGACCGGCTAAAGGATCCGCCCATCGGCACCCCCAGCCTGTAGGCTGCCTCCACCCAGCCGTCAGAACCGATATGGACGGCGTTGATTCCGAACCCGCCGAAAAAGCGTACCTGCATGCGCGGTCCAGTGGTGGCGTAGGCTTCCTTGCGCGCCAGCGCATCGAATATCGCCTCGCGGGTATTCTCGCGCGCCCACACCGCTGCCAGGCCCGAGGAGCTGTACTTGCGGAAGTCCGCGCCGGGGGAGCAGAAGGTGCAGTTCAGCCGGGCCGCTGCAGTGCCGTCCCTTGTCCCAACCGTACCGAAATAGTTGTTCTCCATGACGGGCGACATGGCCAAATGGCTGTCGGTGCCGCCGACCACCCCGAACCGGTATGGGTTGAAACCGTCACCGTCCTGCAGCACCAAGCCTGTCTTCAAGGCATCGCGCACATAGCTCCCTGCGAAATGGGTTATTGGGCCACTGGTAAAGAGTTCGACCAGCTCGAAGCTAGAAAATTCGTCGTTGGGCGAAAGCGTCGTATGGGTTTCCGAGGTGCCCTTTGTCTGGGTGATCTCGACGACAGGCTCGTTCAGCAAGCGCTTCTGCGCGTAGGCTGCCGTTATCGCTTTTCCGAAAGAGTCGGTCTTGGTGAACATCGCCCCGTCGCTGAGATTGGGGTTGTGCGGGATCGCCAGTACAGATTGCCCGGCGCTGCGGGCCGTCTCCAGATATCCCCAGAGATCCTCGGGCCGGTTGCTGTCTATCGAGGTGAAAGGCAGCGGGGCGGTGCTGCCGCGGAAAATGATGTTACGATGGATTTCCAGGCCCGCATCGGCCGCGGTCCATTCGTATGCGATCAGGGCGGTGAACTTGCCGGGATCGTTTTGGCGGTTGGCGATCTCCATTGACTTGGCCCAGGTGTCGGACACGACCTTAAAGGATTCGGCCTGTTGGCCCTGGAACAGGCTCAAGTTTCCGGTCCGTATCGCGTTCCCGAAAATAACAAACGCCTGACCATTGACCATGGGATTCGGACTGACCACGCTCGAGGCGAAAGCAAGCTTGGAGAGCGGGCTGGCCGGGTCCGCCATGGCGGGCATCACGCCTGCGAACTCGGAGTGATCGGTGATCGCCAGAAAGTCGAGCGGACGATCCAGTTGATAAGCGCCGCCAGCGGGATGGGCCAGCGGCCCGCCCTTCGCAAAATTGTATGCGTCCTCCGGTGTGGCGGTGGTCTTGAAAATGAAGGCGTCGAACGACCAGCCGGTGTGCATATGCAGGTCGCCGAACAGCACCTTGGTGCTCGCAAGCTCCGCAGGGGTAGCGCTCGCCGGGACCGTGGCCGGGGTGGGCGCCTTGGCGGTGCCATTGTTCGGAGCCGGATCGCATCCGGCCAACAGGGCACAAGCGAATACAAGCAGCATCATACGGCGGACGAGGCCAACCATCGCTTCACCTTTCTGGGGGTGCCAATACGGTCGAATGTTGGAGATCGGCCCCGTCGCGGCGCCCCGATGCCCAGTTACGGTTGTCGAAAAATATGAACCATTTTTTTATTTTGCGCCAGCGCCTTAGCAGACCTGTCCTTGACGCCTGGGGCCTGCCCCTTCACCACATAATATGGGTTCAAAAAGCCACGATACGTTCGATCGTCCAGAAGGCCGCCAGCGATCCAATGCCATAGGTACAGACCTGATAGGCCAGACGTTTTCGCAGCGGGCTGAGCGACCGTGCCAGATAGCCTGTGATCAGCAGGGTGATGATGAAGGTGACCTGACCGATCTCCACGCCCGCGTTGAATCCCAGGAGCGACAAAGGAATTTCATGCTGCGGCAGGCCGATCTGGGCCAGCGCGCTGGCGAAGCCGAGCCCGTGCAGCAGACCGAATGCGAAGGCAAGTCCCGCCGGCCGCAATCCATCAGCTCGCCTTGGGTCATCGGTCGCGCGCACCAGTTCCACAGCGAGCAGCAGAATCGAAAGCGCGATCAACGCCTCCATCAGCGGCGGCGGGACATGGATCACTCCCAGCGCCGCGAGCGAGAGAGTGATGCTGTGCGCCAGGGTGAACGCGGTCGCCGTCAGGAGCAGGCGGTAAAGCCGTTTCACGAACAACACCAACGCCAACACGAACAGCAGATGATCGTATCCCAGCAGGATGTGTTCAAACCCAAGCGCTATATAGGTGCCAAGCACGTCCAGCGGTCCGCTTGCCGACGGCACCAGGAAGACCGGATCGGCGGGACGAACGAGCTTTGTCGCGACCTCTCCAGAGGCGAACTGCAGGCGCACCAAGCCATCGACCATGGTGCGCGACAGACCCTCGAAGACAATCGCGGTACCCACTAGGCCCTTGGCGCAGCGCAGGGTGATCCGGCTGACGGATGCCCTGCCGCTTACCCGCGCGCCGCCTGTACTGGCGGTGCAATTCGGCGAAAACCGCAGCGTGACCGGCAGTGCGATCCCGTTGGTGACCGGAACCTTCCAGGTAACGTCGTAGTGGCTCGAACCGGTTTCCTTTATGTCCACGAAAACCGGTCGGATTTCGTGCGCGACCGCGCGACCGCCACCTAGAATTGCCAGGCACAGGATCGCGCCCAAAAGGCCGGAAAGCCGGATCACTTTTCGCCCGCCAAGGCGCGCAGCGCGCGCTCGTCGATTGTGACACGATAGCGTTCATGCAGGGCGCGATCCCCGCGCAAACGCGCCTGCTCGGTGGACCATTTGCCCCAATCGGTCTCCACGCTGCTCCTGGCTTCGGAAAAATTCAATCGCCGTCCTGGTGTCCGCGCGCCGACCAATACCGCATGAAAACCATACCCAGACTCCACCGGCCCCTGCCATGTCCCAAGGGGTAGCCTGCTCAGCGCTTTGGTGAAGAAGTCCCCGAAGTCGCGCCTGACGTCAGCCGGCGGCGCCTTGTCGTAGCATCGTGGGTAAGGCAGCTGATCAGAGCCTTTGAAAACGGAGCCTGGGTTCCTGAGGGCTGACGGCGACAGGGCCGCGACCGCACCCCCCGCCCGCTCCAGTCCCCCGCGGCCGGCGCCGAAATAGACTTGGCAGAAGCTCGTCAGGGCTGGTGCCATATACCGCTGGCGTTCACGATCGAAATAGGTACGCAGATGACCCTCGGTCGGAGCCCCCTCAAGCGCCTCCGCGCCAAGCATGAAGTCATATTTTTGTGCCAGCCGCCGCCGCACAATAGTGTCGTCGCGGTCAAGTCCGAGCGCGAGCCCTTCGCGATAGCGCATTTCCTCGTCGACATAAGCCTTCACCGCCGCCCGCATCTCGGCGGCGCCCGGCGGGCGGCCAAATTGGCCCTGCCAGGTATCGTGCAGCCAGCGGAGTTCGGTTGTGCCCACATGAATCTCCATAGGCGCTGTCACTTCGGGGCCGCTGGATAATCTGTAAATGCCGAAGATCAGCGCTCCGATGAGCACGAACTGCACCAGCGGCTGCCCCAGCAATTTTCCCCAGTCTTTGCGATTCAACGTCCCCTCCTGACGACTTGGGCGTTCCGACGGCCCCGACGTCAATTCTGATTGTTGAAATGGTTTCCAGCGTTGCTGGAGCGCCAAATGGTGTTACGCGCGGCAGTTCAACGTGTTGACTGCATGGAAGTCGATATGAGAAAGCTCTACAGCCAAGCTATTGCGGCCGCTGAAAACACGCAAGCTTTACAAGCTGCTTACACGAACGCCCAATGTCCGCTTTTGGCGCAAAGCGGATATTAGGGTGACCGGTGACGAATGACCGCTTTGGAGAAAAGCAGACATTGGGCCGCCTAGAGCTGAATGACCGCTCCTGACCCAAAGCGGACATTAAGGTTGGAGTTTCGGCATCGAACCAGGATGTGAACCTCATCAAAGCTATCGTGCGTGCGAACAGGTGGTTTGCGATGCTGAGAGATCGAGAGGTAAAATCCATCTCTGATCTTGCAAAGAAGGAACGCGTCTCCAGAACTTACTTAAGCCGATTGGTGCCGCTAGCGTTGTTGGCACCAGATATCACCGAGACCATCCTCGAGGGACGTCAGCCCGTTGATCTATCAACGGAGCGGCTGTTCTCACTGATGCCCCTGCCACTCAGCTGGGTTGAGCAGAGATCCGTGTTGAGATTTTCGGCGCGTTAACCCATTACGTTCAGATCTGGCCGTGAGCGCACCAAAGTGATCCTTCACTTGAGCTAAATTCGACCACTTTCGATCATGATTTGCCGATCGCGCGATCTGACTCTGCCACTGGAAAAAGGGCCTCCGGAGAAAAACCGGGGTGCTCGCCCCAAAGTGGTCTCTCGTCGACCAAAACAGTGGCGCAAAACGCCTTTGTCCGGAGACAAGGGTT
>CANHNJ010000024.1 GCA_947462105.1 Alphaproteobacteria bacterium | reverse complement strand
GGTGGGCAAATGCGAAAGATTTGTTCCCCGGTCAACCCCTAGCGCGACAAGCGCTTGTTTCCCTGAAGCTTGCGACCGCAACATGCCCCTGTGCCGCCGGTTCGGCTTCTGGTTGCAGTTGCGAACGAGCCGCAAATATCCTGTCGATGCGCGTATTTAGCACATGCCACGGAAGCGGGCCGACATAGTTCCGTTTTGGAACCGTTACACCGGCGTCATGTTCTGACCTTACGCCCCCTGTCAGAAAATTTAACCACTGGGGCAACTTCCATGAACCGATATTCCTGCATCCGCCGTCTGCGCGGCCTGATGCTGTGCGGCGCCGCCGTCATCCTTCCCCTCGCCGCGCAGGCGCAGGGCGCCTTCGAGGAAGTCCAGGTCAGCGGCAGCCGCCCCATCGCCGAATCCGAAGCCTCGGCGCTGGCGTTGCAGAAGAACTCGGACTCCCTGGTCACCGTCGCCGCCTCCGACTCGGTCGGCCGCCTGCCCGACCAGAACATCGCCCAGGCCACCGGCCGCCTGCCCGGCGTCGCGGTCGAGCGCGACCAGGGCCAGGCCCGCTATATCAGCCTGCGCGGCGCACCGAATTACTGGACCACGCTGTCCTTCGACGGCATCAACGTGGTGAGCCCCGAAGGCCGCGACGCCCGCTTCGACACCGTGCCGTCGGCCATCGCCGCCCAGATCGTCGTGTCCAAGGCGGTGACGCCGGACATGCCGGGCGAAACCGTTTCGGGCAACGTCAATATCATCACCCGCTCGGCCTTCGACTATGAGGGCTTCCACTTTGCCGGCAAGGCGGGCGGCGGCTATGCCCCGCAGGGCGGCCGCGGCGAGACCGAACTGTCCGCCGTGATCTCCGACCGCATCGGTGCGCTCGGCTGGCTGGTGTCCGCCAGCTACTACCAGCGCAACATGATCACCGACAATTTCGAGATCGACTGGGAACAGGTCACCCAGGATACCAGACCCGGCTCTGCCACCCGCTTCTGGGCGCGTGAATTCGAAAACAAGCTGTACCGCCTGATGCGCCGGAACATCTCGCTGTCGGGCCGCTTCGACTGGCAGATCAACAGCGCCAACACCATCTCGGCGCGCTCGCTCTACACCATCTTCCTGGATGACGAAGCCCGCGACAACTACATCGTCGACGCCGATGACCGCCAGGCCGATCTGGTGCCCAACACCGCCGCCTGTTCCACGGCGGTGAACCCGACACCGACCACCACCGGTTATGCCGATGTCTGCATCGGCAATACGCCGCAGCAGGGCACGCTCTATGGTGTCGACATCAACCAGCGTTCGACCCTGCGCGCCTTCCGCCAGTCGGTGCTGGCCAACACGCTCGAGGGCGATCACCAGCTGGACGGCAACTGGAACCTCACCTGGCTGGGCAATTTCACCGAGTCGGTGGATGACCGCTCCGTGGTCGGCGAAGCGCGCTGGGACAGCCCTTCGACCCGTAACCTGCGTCCGACCGTGACCTACAATTTCACGGACCCGAACCGGAATGTGCCTTCGATTTTCACCACGGTGCAGCTTGCCAGCCCGACCCGCTACCAGGCGGGCACGCCGGTGACGGCGATCGACACCTTCACCAAGCCGCTTTCCTCGCTGCGATCGCTGAGCGCGGTGGACAATACCAGCGCCTATACTGCCAAGGCCGTGCTGACCAACACCAGCGACCTTTTCGGCGCCGATGCCATCTTCAAGGCCGGCTTCCAGTTCGACTCTCGCACCAAGAAGGCCAAGGAACGAGAAATCAACCTCACCACCGCTGCGCAATTCACCACCATCGGCATGCCGACCGACTACAACAATTTCTCGCTGGGCAAGGCGTTCCTGGGCGAACTGCCGATGGGCTACACCTTCCGCTACTTCGACACCCAGAAGATGCGCGGCTTCACCAACCTGGCGCGGGCCGCCTTCCCCTTCACGCCGATCCCGGCCAACAATTACAGCGTGAACGAGGAAGTCCTTGCCGGCTTCGTCATGGGCACGCTGAAGTATGACTGGGGTTCGGTCGTCGGCGGCGTCCGCATCGAGCAGCAGAGCAATCACGGCGTTGCCGAAGGCACCATCGGTACAACCACCAGCCTGATCATGGCGGACGCCAGCCATACGCTGGTCCTGCCCAGCCTGCACATCAACTACAACATCGACGACACCAAGAAGCTGCGCCTGTCCTTCAATACCGGCGCGGCCCGCGCCGACTATGACCAGCTGCGCCCCAACGTGGTGGTCAATGACAGCACCCAGACCATCTCTGGCGGCAACCCTGCCGTGAAGCCGGAGCGCGCCCAAGGCGTGGACGCCTATTTCGAATGGTATGTCGAGCCGCAGGGCTACCTGATGGCCGGCGTCTTCTACAAGGAAGTGCAGGATGTGCTTTACACCCAGCGCCGTACCTTCGGTTCCGATGCGCTGAACACGGGCGGCATCGACCGCTCGGCCTATGCCTTCTCCGGCATCACCAATGGCGGCGACGGACGCATCTTCGGCTTCGAGGCCGCGGCGCAGATGCAGCTCGAACCCTGGACCTCCGATATCGGCCTGCCGGACTGGATGGGCGGCTTCGGCATCACCGCCAACGCCACCGTCAATGACAGCGAAGTGACCAAGCCTGCGGTGGGCCTGATCCCGGCGCGGCAGATCCGCCTGCCTGGCACTTCCGACCTCGTTTACAATCTCGGCGGCTATTACGAGAAGTATGGCCTGTCGGTGCGGCTGCAGTATCAGCGCCGCTCCACCTGGATGGACGGCGTCGCCGACGCCCTGACCGATGCCGGCGACACCTTCTGGGCCGCCGATGACGAGATGGATTTCTCGGCCCGCTATGCCGTCACCAAGAATTTCGAAGTGTATTTCGATGCTTCGAACATTCTCAACCAGCCGGGCCGCCGCTATTCCGAGCCGGGCAACCTGCTGACCGCCACCGGCATCGCGACACCATTTACCGACAACCAGACCATCGAGTGGGAACGCTTCGGTCCGCGTTACAGCGCCGGCATCCGCGTGAACTTCTGATGCGCCGCCGCTTGGCCATCTCCGTCATGGCCCTGCTGGCCGCCGGTCTCGCTTCGGCGGGACTGGCCCAGCAGGCGGTGGCCCCGGTCGTCACGGCCGATGTTTCCGCGCGCGGCGAAACCACGCCCGTGGGCACGGCAGCGGAAGATGCCGCCGACGATCCGGCGCTGTGGCGCAATGCCCGGCGTCCGTCGGAAAGCCTGATCGTCGCCACCGACAAGCGCGCCGGTCTCTATGTCTATGGCCTGGATGGCAAGGTCCGCGATTTCGTCAAGGCGGGCCGGGTCAACAATGTCGACCTGATCGAGATGACGGGCCGGGGCGTGATCGTCGTCGCCAGCGACCGCAACGACGTCACCAAGGCGCTGCTGCAAGTCTATCGCCTCAACACCGAGACCGCGAAGCTGGAGCCTCTGGGCGCGGTGGCCGGTGGCGCCGGCGAAGCCTATGGCGTCTGCCTGATGCAGAATGGGGCGGCGCTGCATGCCTTCTCCGTGCTCAAGAGCGGCACCATCGAACAGGTCGCGATGACCCTGGGCAACGGCACGCCGCCGGTGGGCCGCACCCTGCGTACACTCAAGCTGGCGACCCAGACCGAAGGCTGTGTCGTGGATAGCCGCACCAATACGCTTTATGTCGGTGAGGAAGATCGCGGCATCTGGGCCTTCAATGCGCGACCGGATGCCGACCCGGAAGGCAAGCTGGTGGCGGCCGTCGATGGCAAGCACCTGGTGGCCGATGTCGAGGGCCTGACCTTGATGCCCAGCGGCCCGCGCGGCGGCTGGCTGATTGCCTCCAGCCAGGGCGACAATGCCTATGCGCTATTCTCCCTGCCGGACATGGCGCCCGCCGGACGCTTCCGCATCGCTGCCGGAAAATTCGGCGCAACCCATGAAACCGACGGCATCGCGGTCGCGGCGGGCAGCTTCGGCCCTGATTATCCCGGTGGATTGTTCGTGGCGCAGGACGGCGATAACGCCCCGGCGGCGCAGAACTTTAAACTGGTGTCATGGCGTGAGATCATCTTGACCTTGGCACGCTAAACGGAAGAACCCCCATGAGCATGTCCCGCCGCCAGTTCGGCTTTGCCGCCTGCACCACCCTCGCCTTTTCGGGCATGGCCCGCTGGGCCCATGCCGCCTACGAGAATGTTCCCTACCACAATGAAATCCCCGGCTATGGGCCGCTGCGCACCGACCCGGCGGGACTGCTCGATCTGCCGGAAGGCTTCAGCTACCAGGTGGTGTCGCGCGCGGGCGATCGCATGGATGACGGCTTCCATGCGCCCGGCAATTTCGACGGCATGGGCTGCTTCGCCGCCGGTCCCGGCAAGGTCGCGCTGGTGCGCAACCACGAACTCACCCTGAATGACGCGGGCTGGGCCCGCAACGCGGCGCTGGGGACGACGGCGCTGCAAAGCCGCCTGGCAGCGATGCCGCATTTCGGCCGCGCCGCCGATGGACGCGTCTTTCCGGGCGGAACCTCGACCGTGATCGTGGACATCGCCACCGGCCGCCGCGAAAGCGAATTCCTTTCGCTCGCCGGCACCAGCACCAATTGCGCCGGCGGCATCACGCCCTGGGGCAGCTGGCTGACCTGCGAGGAAGCGGTCAACACCGCGCCCGACAGCACCGAGAGTCATGGCTGGGTGTTCGAGATTCCGTCGGCTCACAAGGGACTGGTGACGCCGCAACCGATCAAGGACATGGGCCGCTATCGCCATGAGGCCGCTGCCGTAGATCCGAAGACCGGCATCGTCTATCTGACCGAGGATCGCGACGACAGCCTGTTCTACCGCTTCCTGCCCAACCAGGCGGGTGAACTGGCCAAGGGTGGCCGGTTGCAGGCGCTGGCCTGGGCAGATGCCAACATCGATACCGACAGCCGCAACTGGTACGGTAAGGACTTCGCGCCACGTTCGGCGCGACCGGTCCGCTGGCTCGACATGCGCGGTATTGACAGCCCGCTCGACGATCTGCGCTTGCGTGGACGGGCGCGCGGCGCGGTGCAATTCGCCCGCGGCGAAGGTATCCATCTGGCCGCCAAACCCGATGGCAGCCGTGAATTCTATTTCACCTGCACCTCGGGCGGCCCGCTGCAACTGGGCCAGATCATGCGCTATGTCCCCAGCCCCTATGAAGGGCGCAAGGAAGAAGCGGACCAGCCCGGCCAGCTTCAGCTTTTCGTGGAGTCCACCGATCCGCGCGTCTTCGAATATGGCGACAACCTCACCGTGACACCGCAAGGCCATCTGGTGGTGTGCGAGGACAAGACCGGCAACCGAATGAACTACCTGCGTGGCATCGCGCCGTCGGGACAGGTCTATGCCCTGGGCCGTCTGAGCATGGACACCGAACTGGCGGGGGCCTGTTTCTCGCCCGATGGCCAGGTGCTGTTCGTCAACGCCTATCACCCGGGCATCACGCTCGCCATTCGCGGCCGCTGGGACCAGTTCCTGTTCTGAAGCGCACAAACGAAAACGGCCCGCCGATGCGGGCCGTTTCCAATCCTTGATCCGCCTTAGCGCTTGGCGCCGCGCGAGCGCAACACGCGCTCGACCTCGGCGCGCACCGCGCCTTCCAGCAGCGGCGGGAAATGCTCGTCCATCCATTCGCGGATCAAGGGCTTCATGCGCTCGATCACTGCGGCGGAATTGTCGTCCAGATACTTGTTCAGCACCGGCTCGAAGCTTTCGCGCACGGCGCGCTCGAAGACATTCACCAAGGTCGAACCGTCCACCGGGGCGACACGCGGCGCATCGGGAGCGGGAGCCGGCTCTTCGTCGGTAATGGAATCGAACGCATCGTCCAGCGCCTTGCGGGTGCTGTCCGAGAAGATCTCGCTGGCGGGCGCGGCCGGGGCCACGCTCTCGAACACAATGTCATTGATCGGCTCTGGGTCCGGCAGCGGCGCGACATAGGCCTCCGGAACGGGATCGGGGGTGGCCACCTGGGTCAGTTCCAGCACATCCGGTTCTTCCACCGTCTGATAGACCTGCGGCGCGGGAGCGGCAGCAGGCTCCGGCGTGGCGGGAGCATCCTCTGAAATGATCTTGCGGATGGAGGCAAGAATTTCCTCCATCGTCGGTTCGCGCTGAGGGTCAGACATGACAACTCCCGGTTAGACCTGAAACCCTAAGACAGTGCCGCGCCGATGGCAAAGATATGGTTAAGACGCGCCCTGCCCGGTGGAATGGCAGCCGGAAAACCTAGAAAATGAAACCAAGGGCCTTCTTGAACCCGGCCAGCAGCGGCGCGGTGGCGTCGAAGGCGGCGCGGCGGCCAATAACGCCATTGTCCTTGACGAAGAGCGTGGCCTGGCCCTGCGAGCCGTCCTGCATCACCGCCACTAGGCGGCCACCTTCGGCCAGCTGGGACAGCAGCGTATCGGGGGTCTGTTCGATGGCGCCCTCGACGATGATGACGTCGAACGGACCTTCCATCCTGGCGCCTTCGATCAGGCCGCCCTGCACCAGCGTCACGCCGGTATTGGCGAGCCCGTCGCTGGCGATGCGCAGCAGGTCGGCATCCTGTTCCAGCGCCACGACCTTGCCCGCGATGCGCGCCAGCACGGCGCTGGAATAGCCGGTGGCGCAGCCGACATCGAGGACGCGGTCCTGCGGCCCGATCTGCGCCAACTGGACCAGCTTGGCGAAGCAGCGCGGCTCCAGCAGGAAGCGGCCCGGCGCGACCTGCACCGGCACCTCGGCATAGGCAACGGCCTGGGCGGCGCGGGGCACGAAATGCTCGCGCGCCACGGCCTTGAACGCGGCCAGCAGGCCCGGGTCGGTGACATCGCTGGGCCGGATCTGGCTGTCGATCATATGGAGCCGGGCGGCAGCGGACATGACGTCACCTGAGCAAGGGAATCCCGGCGCTTATACGGCTCCTGACCCCGGCGAACAACGCGCCCCGTTGCCGCTTGCCGAGCCTTGTGAGAAGCGGCCCGGCCCTGCTATAGCCCCGATCCCACTTTGATGAGGCCTCGTGGCGGAGTGGTGACGCAGCGGATTGCAAATCCGTGAACCCCGGTTCAATTCCGGGCGAGGCCTCCACCCCCTTCATACGCACCTTTTTTGATGGTCGCGCCGCCTAACGCTTCGGTTGGGCGGTCGCTCCCTCCCCTGATTCGGTACCGTCAGGAACCGATAGGTGGAACTTTGCCTGGATAATTAAGTCCTTATTAACCGTGGCGGGGCCATGCTCCCATTGTCTTCCTTGAAGACACCCCACCATTACCCAACGCCTTGGGGCCGGGCTAAACACCCGGCCTCATTTTTCTTTGGGGGGTTGGGTTGCCGCCTTGCGGGCGGCCTTGCGCTTGCCCCACCAGACCTCGATCCGGCGGCGCAGGCGGCGGGCGACCGGCAGGTCCACCGACAGCACCAGCAGACCCAGCGGCGCCATCCAGAAGCCCAGTATTGGCAGGATGATGCCCAGGAAGCCGCACAGAATCAGCAGGATGCCCAAGGCGATGCGCAAAGCCGCCGATCCGGGCAGCGGAAGGCGGCGGCTGCCCAGCCGGATGCTTCGTTTACCGCTCATGCCCTTGGCTGCGCTTGAAAAAAAATGTTCACCTTTGCTTAGTTTGATATGGTCATGTTGACGCCAAGGCGCTAGAGAGCGCCCCGTTAGTGTTCCTCGGTAGCTCAGTGGTAGAGCAATCGGCTGTTAACCGGTTGGCCGCAAGTTCGAATCTTGCCCGGGGAGCCATTCTTTCCATCCACAAATCCTCGCGCGTTCCGCCGCTGCCCTGACCGGGCCAGACGGCAGATTGTCATTCCGCCGGGAATCGACAGACTCTGCCCCAAACAAAAGGGCGGGGAACCCATGAAGCGCATCGGCATCGTCACCTTTGGATTGCTCCTGCTTGCGCCCATGCTGGCGGCGCAGACACCCAGGGGATCCGTGCAAGCGCGGCCACAGGGCCCCTGTGACATCTATGGTGCGGCGGGCACGCCCTGCGTCACCGCCCATAGCAGCGTGCGCGCGCTGCGCGCCGCCTATAACGGCCCGCTCTACCAGGTGAAGCGCCAGTCGGACGGCAAGCTGCTGGACATCGGCATCGTGCCGCCCAGCATCCGCGATGGCGGCGGCTATGCCGATGCGGCGGCGCAGGATCGCTTCTGCGTCGATACGCTATGCGTCATCAACCGCCTCTATGATCAGTCGGGCAAGGGCAACGACCTGATGCAGGCGCCGCCCGGCCCGCTATATCCCGGCCCGGACAAGGGCGCCTTCGACGCCCAGCCCATCGCCGATATGGCGCCCATCACCATCGCTGGCGGCCACAAGGCCTATGGCGTCTTCATCATGCCAGGCATGGGCTTCCGCAACAACAATGCCCGCGACCTGCCGATCAATGACGAAGCTGCAGGCATCCATGTCGTGGTGGACGGAACCCATTACAGCAATGGCTGCTGCTTCAATTATGGCAATGCTTCTACCAACGGCCTGGCGGTGGGGACCGGAACGATGGAGAGCGTCTATTTCGGAATCTCCAGCGGCTGGGGCAGCGGCGCGGGCAAGGGCCCATGGCTGATGTCGGATATGGAGGCGGGCCTGTTCTCCGGCTACAACGCCCGCGTCAATGAAGGCGATCCCACGCTGGATCACCGCTTTGTCACCGGCATTATGGGCGGCGGCGGCCGCAATTTCTGGAACCTGCGCGGCGGCGACGCCCAGCGCGGGACTGTCGCCACCTTCTACAGCGGCGTGCGCCCCGGTTCGCGCGAGAACAACGCCTACTATCCCATGCACAAGAAGGGCGCCATCCAGATGGGCAATGGCGGCGACAATGGCAACGGCTCTGCCGGTACCTTCTATGAAGGCGTGATGGTGAGCGGCCATCCTGCGGAATCCGTGACCGATGCGGTGCAGGCCAACATCGTGGCAGCAAAATATGATGTCGAGCGCCTGCGCCAGTCGCGCCTGACCAGCTTCACACCGGGCACTGTCAAGGAAATGACGGCCAGCTTCACCAACACCATTGCTGCGCCTCTTGCCGATATCGCGCTGGCCGTGTCACTGCCGCCCGGCTGGACCGCGCGGGCCGTGACACCGGCCCGTTTCGCCAGCGTCGCACCGGACGCGCGCGTTCAAGTCCGTTTCCATATCACCGCGCCTGCGACGGCCAGCGCGGGCTTCCTGACGGCGCGCGCCAATTGGCGCGGTGGGGCCGACACCAGCCAGCAGCGCATCCGCAGCGCGGCGCCGGTGACGATAAACGAAGTGCGCTTCGCCACCGGCGGCAACGCCAGCGACCAGTTCATCGAGCTTTACAATGCCTCTGCCAATGCGGTGGACATCTCCGGCTGGAAGCTGGCGAACACCCAAACCTTCTTCGCCACCCTGCCGCTGGCCACCATACCGGCAGGCACGAAGCTGGCCCCGATATCCTTCTATCTGCTGGGTGCTGCCAGCTCAGGCCTAGCCGCACCCGCCGCTGTCGGTGCGACGACCCTGAACCTGCGCAGCGTGGGCGGTTTCGCGTCAGGCCAGACGGTCCATGTGGATGGCGAAGCGCACATCGTCCGCACGGTCGGCACGGCGGCGACCGTTCCCACCGTGATCTTCATTCCCGTTTCCACCGGGCCGTGGCTGACCGTGCCTGCCGGTTCGACCAACCTTCCGGTGATGAACGCGGTAGGCTTCACGGTCGGCGAAAAAATGAGTATCGACACGGGCGGGCGTCCTGAAATCGTCACCGTCACCGAAGTGGGCAAGGCTGGAACACAAACCACCCTTTCCGTGGCGACACAGGCGGGCGACACCGTCATCCGCGTGGTCAATGCCGCCACCATCACAGTGGGCGACAGGCTGACCGTGGGCACCGGCGCACGCCGCGATAACGTCAAGGTCGCCAGCGTCGGCGCAGCTATGGGTGACGATACGCCGGTTACGCTGGCCGCGCCGCTGAAGTTCGGCAACATGCAGGGCGTTGACATTGCAGGACCAGGCACCGGCATCAGCTTCCGTCCCGCCACGCGCTTCGCCCACACCAGCGGCGATGCTGTGCAGGCATTGGGCAGCGGCGTCACGCTGGACCGCGCGCTGACACGCGCCCACGCGCATGGCGCACCTGTCACCAATGCGGCCGCCCGCAATGACGGCTATCAGGGGCTCACGCCGAACCAGTGGTTCGGCGGCAATCTTTCCATTCGCGGCGGCTCCATCGCCCTGACCGATCCCAGCGGCCGCGTGGTTGTTGACGCCATCGTCTATGGTTCGCAGCAGAGCAATTCCAGCGCCAGCGGCGCCGTCACGAGCCCCGAGCTGGCGACGCTGGAAGGCGAACAGGGCGGCGGCGGCTGCATCGCCGTCATTCCCGGTGCGGGCTCCGGTCCCAGTGCACCCGCCACGGCGCTGGCGGCCTCGGCCCCCGGTGCGCCCAACCGCAGTGTGGGACGCTTCCCCGATGGCCAGGACACCGACATTCTCTGTCGCGATTTCCTGGTGCAGCCCGCGACCACCCTGCCCCAGGGTGCGGAAGCCGGCGCGGCCAACATCAAGATCGCCGCCGTCGCGGGTTTCGCCGCCGGTCAGCGCGTGCTGGTTGACAGTGGCGCGAGCATGGAAATGGCGAGCATCGCCAGTGTCGGAACGGCCGGCGCCACCCGCACCAGCGCCGCCGCCGAAGCGGGCGCGACCGTGCTCGCCCTGGCGGCGACCGGTGGTTTCGCGCCGGGCCAGGCCGTGACCATAGACAGCGGCGCGAACATGGAGACCGCCATTGTTGCCATAGCTGCAGGTGGCCGGGGCGGAGCACGCCTGACTCTGACCGCGCCGCTGAAGCAGGCCCATGCCATGGGCGTAACGGTCAACGGCAGCGGCATCACCCTGTCCGCACCGCTCGCAAGAGCGCATGCGGTGGGTACGGTGCTGACAACCGGTCTGCCCACGCCGGGCGCCGCGAACCTCTATCCGCGCTGAGGCATCGCCGGGACCACCACGCCAATCAGGTCCCGGCCGTAACCGGGACCTTGGCGCCATGCTGCGTCAGGCAATGTCGATGCGGAACACCCATTGGCTGGTCGGGCTGTCATAGTTCTTCCAGCTAGGATGATAGCCGGCATCGCAGGAGAGCAACTGGCCATTGTGGAACTCCAGGCCATGCGGATCTGCGGAACCGGGCGCGAAGAGGATGGTTTCGATCGCCCGTCCGGTGTTGGGATCGACGCGCAACAGCCCCGCCTTGTTCTCGGTGTGGCTTTTGGTGCCCTGGTTGGCGATCACGATCAGCAAGGTGCCGTCGCGGTCGAAGGCAAAGTCATGGAAGCGGCCCATGTCCGGCGGCACGGCGATGGGGATCTGCATCTCGCCCTGCCAGGTCTGCGGGTTGATGCGCATGATGGAGCGCATGCGGTTGTTGGCCACCCACAGCTTGCCCTGGTGCCACTTCGCACCGTGATTGCCGCCACTGACATTGTTGGGGCTGAGCGGAATCTGGCGCTGCGCCGTCTGCTTGCCGCTGGCAATGTCCACCTGGTGAATACCGGTGGCCGCATCGGAAGTATTTGAGCAGACCCAGAGCGAACCGCCACCCACGGCAAGGCCCGATGTGTTGATGGCATTGCTCTCGCGGGTCTGAAGAACCTTGCCACTCACGTCCAGCAGCCAGACTTTCTCTTTGCCGGGCCGGCTATAGGGAACGCCCGCATCCTGGGCTTCGCTTTCCGTCAGGAGCTGCTGCGCAACCCACAGGCCCTGGGGCGAGGAGGACATCGCATTAGGGTACACACCTGGCGCCTTGAAAAGCCGCGTGGTCTTGGCATTGCGGCTGGGCAGCTTGCCGCCGTTGCCGCCCGCTGCCGGTGCGGGCACTGCCGCGCTCTGCGCCAGTACGGGAGAAATTGCCGCCGTGGCCGCCAGGCCCGCACAAAAACCGGCTTTCAGAAAATCCCTTTTTCTCATTGGTCGTCCTCCTCTGTTTTTTTGTGATGTTATGCGGGCGCATCTCACAACCATGATCCTGAGATGCGCCGAATGTTGATATCCCCCAATGTTTGGGCCTAGCGCCGGAAATTTAGCAGGTAGTTCTCACGCAGGCCAGGCACCTTCACCTGTTCCACCAGCGTGAAGCCAGCCTTGGTGATCTCGGCGATCACCGTCTCTTTTGGCGCGCGCACATGGGTCATGGTGTTGGCCGAGGACAGGCCGGCCAACTTTTCGAACTCCAGCACATACATTCGGCCGCCCGGCTTCAGCGCGCGCCGCAGGTCGGCGTTCATCGTCATCGGATATTCGAAATGATGATAGACGTCGGAATTGAAGATCACGTCCACCGACGCATCGGGCAGATTGGTCGTGCGGTCGCCGCCCTGCACCGTCTCGACATTCTTCAGGCCGTCGCGCGCCGCGTTCTGCGCGATATAGGCGAGAAACTTCGGCGCAATGTCGTTGGCATAGACGTCCCCCGTGGGGCCGACAGCCTGGGCGAAGAGCCGCGTGTAGAGGCCGGTGCCGGCGCCGATATCGGCGATGCGATCACCCGGCTTGAGCCCCATCGCCTTCACCACGTCCATGCGGGCGTTGTAGACCTCGCGGCTTTCGCCGGTGAAGCGCGTCGCCCAATTCTCCGCATCGAGGCTGGCGCTCTTGAAATTTTCGTTGATGGTGGGCGCGACATTGGCTTCCTGTGCGGCGGCAAGACCCGCGAAGGCGCCCAGGCAAAAGATGGTGGCGATGACATGGTTGCGCATGGTGTTGTCCCCCAGATTCGGTGCGCCGTCGGTCCGGCCATGCTCGCGCGGCGCGGTGCCGGTGGCAACAGCGCCCTGCTTCAAATATCAAGGTCTTGAAAGACCGAGCGTTTTCCAGGCCCCGCCCCGTCAGGAGAGTGCCGCCACGCTTTGAGAGGCCCCAACATTGCGGCCTTTTTACTTCCACAATCCCGCTGTTAGGCTCCGCACCGAAAACAAGGCGGCGGATCACCCGCCCCGTGGTGGGAGACGCACAATGAACATCGAACGCAAGAAGGCTTCCGACTTTCCGCAGGAACTGCTCGACCTGCTGGACTCATATGTCCACGGCGCCATCGGCCGCCGCGAATTCATGGACGGGGCGCAGAAATTCGCCGTCGGCGGCGTCACCGCCGCCGCCCTGGTCGAGATGCTGAAGCCCAACTATGCCTGGGCCATCCAGGTGCCGGAAAATGACGCACGCATCCGCACCTCGACCGTCTCGGTGCCGTCGCCGCAGGGCAATGGCAGCATCAACTGCTATCTGGCGCGGCCGGCCAGCGGCGCCGCCCGCCTGCCCGGCATCCTGGTGGTACACGAGAATCGCGGCCTCAATCCCTATGTGAAGGACGTCGCCCGCCGCCTCGCCACGGTCGGCTACATGGCGCTGGCGCCCGATGGCCTCACCTCGGTCGGTGGCTATCCCGGCGATGACGAGAAGGGCGGCGCCCTGTTCGGCACGGTCGATCGCGCCAAGATGCAGGAAGACATGATCGCCGCCGCGCTCTACCTGAAGAACCGTCCCGACAGCACCGGCAAGATCGGCGGCACCGGCTTCTGCTATGGCGGCGGCGTCATCAACCAGGTCGCGGTGCGGCTGGGCGCCGATTTCGCAGCGGGCGCACCCTATTACGGTGCGGCCCCGGCGGCGGCCGATGTGCCGAAGATCAAGGCGGCGATGCTGGTGTTCCACGGCGAGGCCGACACCCGCCTGGCCGGCGCCTGGCCGGAATATGACGCCGCGCTGAAGACAGCGGGCGTGCCGCATGAGGGCCATATCTATCCCAAGGCCCAGCATGGCTTCCACAACGACACCACGCCGCGTTACGACGAAGCTGCGGCCAAGGATTCCTGGACGCGCGCCACGGCCTGGTTCGACAAGTATGTGAAGGCGTAAGCCCGAACATCCAACACAAGCGAAAACGCGCCTGGCAATCACCGGGCGCGTTTTTTGTTTCTGCACTGCCGGTGCTATCAGGCCGTCATGGCGTAGTATGGATCGCGCGCATCGGGCTGCTGTTCGCTGCCAAAGCCGGCGAACATGTTCACCGCCGCCTCGCCTTCCAGCGTCTGCGGCAAATCCTTGGGGTGAATGACGCCGCCCAGATGCTGGAGAAGGCGCGCCTGGAAATCGAGGAAACCTTGCCCAAACAGCGTAGCGACCACGAAGTCCGTTAGCGTCAGCCACGGCCCCGATAGGACGACACACCGGTCTCGGGCAGCCAGACGCCCGCCGGCAGTTCGCCGGTCTGCCAGAAGACATCGATGGGAATGCCGCCGCGCGGATACCAGTAGCCGCCGATGCGCAGGTAGCGCGGCTTGATCGCCTTCACGATGCGCTTGGCGATGGCGATGGTGGTGTCTTCGTGGAAGCTGCCGACATTGCGGAAGCTGGCGAGATAGAGTTTCAGCGACTTGGATTCCACCAGCGCCTTGCCCGGCACATAGTCGATCACGAAATGCGCGAAATCCGGCTGGCCGGTGATCGGGCACAGGGTGGTGAATTCCGGCGCAGTGAACCGCACGATGTAATCGGCATCGGGATGTTGATTGGGCACCGCCTCCAGCAGCGCCTTGTCGGGCGATGCGGGCTGCGCCACCGGCTTGCCGAGCTGGGTGAGTTTCTTCGCCATCGGATTACGCTTCATAGACGCAGGTCTGGCCATAGGTCGGACGGCGCAGCTTGACCCGCGCCGTTTCCGGCAGCTTCGCCCTGGCGTGCTGGAAAATGAACTTCGCCAGATTCTCCAGCGTCGGCTTGCCCAGGCCTTCCACCTCGTTCAGCACCCGGTGATCCAGCAGCGCGCGCACTTCTGCCAGCACGGCGTTCACTTCTCCCAGGTCGCGCAGGAAACCGGTCGCGGCATCGGGTTCGCCGCGCAGCGTCACTTCCGCATAGAAGGAGTGACCGTGCATGCGGCGATATTCCGGCGCGCCGTCCAGGAAATGGGCGGCGTCAAAGGTGAATTCCTGAGAAATCTCGATCATTTGATCGGGATATCGGGTTTTCGCCGTTTCCCGTCAAGGATAAACGGAAATTGTCTTGAAGCCGGGGGCCCGCAACCCGACAATAAGTCCCATGATTGCAAAGATAATCCGCAAGCCCTCCCTGCGTGCCCTCTGGAGCCTGGTCGGTGAGCCGCTGGTGGCGGTGGCGCTGGTCTTCGTCTCCACCACGGCCATCGCCCAGCCCTTCTATGTTCCGACCGGCTCGATGCAGCCCACCCTGGCCATCGGCGACGCCCTGGTCGGGTCCAAGTATCCCTATGGCTATAGCCGCTGGTCCGCCCCCTGGGGGCTGGGGCCGAAATCGGAAAAGCGCCTGCTGGGCAAATTGCCGGCTCATGGCGATGTGGTGGTGTTCCGCCTTCCCCGCGACACCAGCATCACCTATGTGAAGCGCGTGGTCGGATTGCCGGGCGACCGCATCCAGATGAAGGCGGGCCAGCTCACCATCAACGGCGCGATCCTGCCGCTGAAATGGACCGGTACCGGCAAAGTCCAGGACCGCAACGGAAAATATGCCGATGCCAATCTCTATACCGAGACACTGCCCGGCGGCGTCCAGCACACGATCTTCAAGCTGCGCTGGGATGGCTGGCTGGACGATACCAAGGTCTTCACCGTGCCACGGGATCACATCTTCGTGATGGGCGACAACCGCGACGATTCCCTCGACAGCCGCGCCGTGCCCGACATGGGCGGCGTCGGCTTCGTGCCGGTGGAGAATTTGATGGCGCGGGCCGAGGCGACCATCGGCTCCTACGACTTCCTCAACGCATCAGGCCCCGCGAGCTGGCCGGGTCTGGTGCGCTGGCAACGTTTCTTTAAAGGTATCTGACCCCTTCGCACGCCACGGGCGCTTAAGCACCCTGCGTGCTACGGGCACCTCCCCTTCTTGCGTGCTTCGCACGCGAAAGGGAGGCGGGCCTGTGCGTGCTTCGACTACAACGCCTCGTTCCCGGTTTCACCGGTGCGCACCCGCAGCGCCTGCTCGAGATCGACCACGAAGATCTTGCCGTCGCCGATCTTGCCGGTGCGCGTCGCCTGGGTGACGGTGGTGATCACATCATTCACCCGGTCATCCTGTACCGCCACTTCCAGCTTGAGCTTGGGCAGGAAGGAAATCTGGTATTCCGCGCCGCGATAGATCTCGGTATGGCCCTTCTGGCGGCCATAGCCGCGCACTTCGCTCACGGTCATGCCTTCGATGCCGATGGCGGTCAGGCTTTCACGCACCTTTTCGAGACGGTGCGGCTGGATGATGGCGATGACGAGTTTCATTTGATTTTCTCCTTAGCGGGCGCTGTTGTGATAGCCGCTTTCGCCATGCGCGGCGAAGTCCAGGCCGATGGTCTCGCTATCCTTGTCGACGCGCAAGCCGACCGTGACCGCCGCCAGCTTGGTGATCAGCACGGTGGCGATGGCGGAAAACACGCCCACCGCGACCACGCCCAGCGCCTGTACCAGGAACTGCTCGCCCAGCCCTCGCGACAGCACCACGCCGCCCCCACCCATCAGGGTCAGGAAGGGCAGCGCCAGCGTGCCCAGGGCGCCGCCGACGCCATGAACGCCCAGCACATCGAGCGCGTCATCCACCTGGATGCGCTGCTTCACGATCAGCACCGCGCTGAAGCAGACCAGCCCGGCCGCCACGCCGATCAGCACCGCCGCCAGCGGCCCGACATAGCCGGACGCCGGCGTGATGGTGGCCAGGCCTGCGATGGTGCCGGTGACCGCGCCCACCAGGCTGGGCTTGCCGAACTTGATCCATTCAATTGCCATCCAGGTCAGCGTCGCGGTCGCGGCGGACAGGTGCGTCACCAGCAATGCCATGCCGGCATCGCCGCCCGCCGTCAGCGCGCTGCCGGCATTGAAGCCGAACCAGCCCACCCACAGCAGCGCCGCGCCGACCATCACCATCCAGGGCGCATGCGGTGGGCGGATGCCGTGGGGAAATTCGCTGCGCGCGCCCAGCATGGCCGCGATCACCAGGGCCGAAACGCCCGCCGTGACATGCACGACAATGCCGCCCGCGTAATCCATCACCCCGCGCGCCGCCAGCCAGCCGCCGCCCCAGACCCAATGCGTCACCGGCACATATACGATCAGCAGCCACAAGCCCGAGATCAGCAACACCGCGCTGAACCTGATGCGTTCGACATAGGCGCCGATGATCAGCGCTGGCGTGATCACCGCGAAGGTCATCTGGAACATGATGTAGACACTTTCGGGCAGCGTCGTGCCCGCGTGCACGCCACCGCGCGTCAGGCCACCCAGCAGTGCGTTCGACAGGTCGCCTATCCACGCGCCGCTGCCGTTGAAGGCCAGGCTGTAGCCGCACAGGAACCAGAGCACCGAGCAGAGGCAGGCGACAGCGAAGCACTGCGCCAGGACCGACAGCACGTTCTTGGCCTGGACCAGCCCGGCATAGAACAGCGCCAGGGCCGGCAGGGTCATCAGCAGAACCAGCGCCGTAGCCGTGATGATCCAGGCAGTATCGCCGCTGTTGACCATGATGTCTCCCCTTTGGGCAGCTGCCTGAAAATTCAGCGCCTGCTCTTGCCCTATTTTTGTGCGATTTGGCCCGTTGCTGGTGGGGCTGGCAAGGGTTAGCCCTAGTGAAAAACGTTCTCACGCACAGGCAGCCGGTTTTGGGCGGCGACAAGGCTCCTGTGGGCCGCGACAAGCTGGCAAATGCCTCCATATTGCGCTCGCGTAATGGCCCATGCTAACTGGCACCGCCTTGTGCGACTCTCACGCGCGGCAACTGAATTGCGTTGATAATTCAACAGCTTAAAACAATATCGGTGATCTGCCCGGTGATGTGACGCCTGGCAGGCACGGAAGGGTAAAAGTGGCGACGGAAAAGGCGCACGAAACCGGGCTGGCGGGCCGTTACGCCACGGCTCTCTTTGAACTGGCTGGCGAGCAGAATCTGCTGGACGCGGTGAGCACCGATCTGGGTGCGTTCCGCCGCGCCATGGACGGAACGCCCGAGCTGGCACGGCTGGTGAAATCGCCTGTCTTCTCGCGCGAGGACCAGGCCAAGGCGCTGAAGCCAGTGCTGGAAAAGATGGGCGCCAACGCCCTGACCATCAAGTTCGTGCTGCTGCTGGCCGCCAAGCGCCGCCTGTTCGCGCTGGAAGGCATCATCGCCAGCTATGAGCGCATGGTCGCCCGTGCGCGCGGCGAAACCGAAGCCGAAGTCACCTCTGCCCGCGCCCTGGGCGATGGCGAACTCGCCAAACTGAAGACCACGCTCAAGGCCAAGCTGGGCCGCGAGCCGCGCCTGCATACCAAAGTCGATCCCACGCTTCTCGGCGGTCTCGTCGTGAAGGTGGGCTCGCGCATGATTGACACTTCTCTTCGCACCAAGCTCTCGGGCATCCGTGCGGCCATGAAAGGACAGTAACAATGGACATCCAGCCCGCAGAAATTTCCGCGATCCTGAAGCGCGAGATCGCCAGCTTCGGCACCGAGGCCAAGGTCTCGGAAGTTGGTGAAGTGCTGAGCGTCGGCGACGGCATCGCCCGCGTCCACGGCCTCGACAATGTCCAGGCCGGCGAAATGGTCGAGTTCCCGGGTGGCATCAAGGGCATGGCCCTGAACCTGGAAAGCGACAATGTCGGCTGCGTTATTTTCGGCTCCGACAGCACCATCAAGGAAGGCGACACCGTCAAGCGTACCGGCGCCATCGTGGAAGTGCCGGTGGGCAAGGGCCTGTTGGGCCGCGTCGTCGATCCGCTGGGCAACCCCATCGACGGCAAGGGCGAACTGACCAACGTGGCCGAGAAGCGCCGCGTCGACGTCAAGGCGCCGGGCATCATCCCGCGCAAGTCGGTGCATGAACCGGTGCAGACCGGCCTCAAGGCCATCGACACGCTGATCCCGATCGGCCGTGGCCAGCGCGAGCTGATCATCGGCGACCGCCAGACCGGCAAGACCGCCGTCGCCATCGACGCCATCATCAACCAGAAGGCCGTCAACGCCGGTACGGACGAGAAGGCCAAGCTGTATTGCATCTATGTCGCCATCGGCCAGAAGCGTTCGACCGTGGCGCAGATCGTCAAGACGCTCGCCGATGCCGGCGCGCTGGAATACACCATCATCGTCACCGCGACGGCTTCCGAGCCCGCGCCGCTGCAGTTCCTGGCGCCCTTTGCCGGCTGCGCCATGGGCGAGTGGTTCCGCGACAATGGCATGCATGCGCTGATCATCTATGACGACCTGTCCAAGCAGGCCGTCGCCTATCGCCAGATGTCGCTGCTGCTGCGCCGCCCGCCGGGCCGCGAAGCCTATCCGGGCGACGTCTTCTACCTGCACAGCCGCCTGCTGGAGCGCGCCGCCAAGCTGAACGAGGATAATGGCGCCGGTTCGCTGACCGCCCTGCCAGTGATCGAGACCCAGGCCAACGACGTTTCGGCCTATATCCCGACCAACGTGATCTCGATCACCGACGGCCAGATCTTCCTGGAGACCGACCTGTTCTACCAGGGCATCCGCCCCGCCGTGAACGTCGGCATCTCGGTGTCGCGCGTCGGTTCGTCGGCGCAGATCAAGGCGATGAAGACCGTCGCCGGTCCGATCAAGGGCGAACTGGCCCAGTATCGCGAGATGGCGGCGTTCGCCAAGTTCGGTTCCGACCTCGACGCCTCGACACAGAAGATGCTGGCGCGCGGCGAGCGCCTGACCGAACTGCTGAAGCAGCCCCAGTACAAGCCCTTCGCGGTCGAAGAGCAGGTCGCCGTCATTTACGCCGGCACCCGCGGCTATCTCGATCCCTTCCCCACCGCCAAGGTCGGCCCGTTCCAGGACGCGCTGCTGTCCAAGCTGAAGTCGGCCTATCCGCAGTTCCTCGAAGGCATCCGCAAGGAAAAGGCGCTCACGCCCGACCTGGAAGCGATGCTGAAGAAGGCGCTGGACGAAGTCTCCAAGTCGTTCGCCTGAGGAATTGAAGCCAGATGGCAACCGTCAAGGAAATGCGCACACGGATCGGAAGCGTGAAGTCCACGCAGAAGATCACCAAGGCGCTGCAGATGGTGGCGGCGGCAAAGCTGCGCCGGGCCCAGCAGGCGGCTGATGCCGCCCGCCCCTATGCGCAGCAGATGGCGTCGATCATCGCCAACCTGGCCACGGGCGTGTCCGGCGAAGCGCCGCTGCTGCTAGGGGGCACGGGCAGCGACCAGCGTCACCTCGTTATCGTGGCAACGTCTGATCGCGGCCTGGCCGGCGCCTTCAATGGCAGCATCGTTCGCGCCGCGCGGGTGAAAATCCAGGCGCTGATCGATGCGGGCAAGGACGTCAAGATCCTCACCATCGGCCGCAAGGGCCGCGACCAGTTGCGCCGCCAGTATGGCAGCCGCTTCATAGAGAGCTATGAGCTGGGCCTGAAGGGTCCGAACCTGGCCCTGGTCAAGCCGATGGCGCAGCAGGTGCTGGATCTCTATGCGGCGGGCGAATTCGATATCGTCTCCCTGATCTACAGCCGCTTCCGGTCGGTCGTCACGCAGGTGCCGACGGTCAAGCAGCTGATCCCCGCCCAGGTCGATGCGGCGGGCGCCGCCGCGCTCTATGATTATGAGCCCGACGAGGAAGCCATCCTCGAGGCGCTGTTGCCGCAGAATGTTTCGGTGCAGATCCTTTCCGCCCTGCTGGAAAACCAGGCCGGGTTCTTTGCCAGCCAGATGGCGGCGATGGACAACGCCACCCGCAATGCGGGCGACATGATCAAGGCCCTCACCATCCAGATGAACCGCACCCGTCAGGCCAAAATCACGACGGAACTGATCGAAATCATCGCCGGCGCTGCCGCCGTTTAAGAATTCACGAGGGCATCAGGCGAAAGCCGCACCGCCCAAGCCAAAGAGAAAGAGACACACCATGAGCACCACGACCTCCAAGGGCCGCCTGACCCAGGTGATCGGCGCCGTCGTTGACGTCGCCTTCGAGGGCGGCCACCTGCCCGCCATTCTGAACGCGCTGGAAACCACCAACACCGACGCCAAGACCGGCGAAAAGGTTCGCCTGGTGTTCGAAGTGGCGCAGCATCTGGGTGAGAACACCGTGCGCGCCATCGCCATGGACACCACCGAGGGCCTGGTGCGCGGCCAGGAAGTGATCGACACCGGTTCGCCCATCCGCGTGCCCGTCGGTCCCGCCACGCTGGGCCGCATCATGAACGTGATCGGCGAGCCGATTGACGAAGCCGGTCCGATCGACAAGACCAACACCGCCATCATTCACCGCGAAGCGCCGTCCTTCTCGGAGCAGGCGGGTTCGGCCGATATCCTGGTCACCGGCATCAAGGTCATCGACCTGCTCTGCCCCTACACCAAGGGCGGCAAGATCGGCCTGTTCGGCGGCGCCGGCGTCGGCAAGACCGTCACCATGCAGGAACTGATCAACAACATCGCCAAGGCCTATGGCGGTTATTCGGTGCTGGCCGGTGTAGGCGAGCGCACCCGCGAGGGCAACGACCTCTATCACGAGATGATCGAGTCCAAAGTCAATGTGGACCCCAAGAGCGGTTCGACCGTGGGCTCCAAGTGCGCCCTGGTGTACGGCCAGATGAACGAGCCGCCGGGCGCCCGCGCCCGCGTCGCGCTGACCGGCCTGTCGATCGCCGAATATTTCCGCGACGTCGAAGGCAAGGATTGCCTGCTGTTCATCGACAACATTTTCCGCTTCACCCAGGCGGGTTCGGAAGTGTCGGCGCTGCTGGGCCGTATCCCGAGCGCCGTGGGTTACCAGCCGACCCTCGCCACCGAGATGGGCAACCTGCAGGAACGCATCACCTCCACCACCAAGGGTTCGATCACCTCGGTGCAGGCGATTTACGTGCCCGCCGACGACCTAACCGACCCGGCGCCCGCCACCTCCTTCGCGCATCTTGACGCCACCACCGTGCTGTCGCGCGACATCGCCTCGCTGGGCATCTTTCCGGCGGTGGACCCGCTCGACTCCACCTCGCGCATTCTCGACCCGCAGGTGATTGGCGAAGAGCATTACCTGGTCGCCCGCCGCGTGCAGGAAGTGCTGCAGCAGTACAAGGCGCTCAAGGACATCATCGCCATCCTGGGCATGGACGAGCTGTCGGAAGAGGACAAGCTGACCGTGTCGCGCGCCCGCAAGATCCAGCGCTTCCTGTCGCAGCCCTTCTTCGTTGCCGAACAGTTCACCAACTCGCCCGGCAAGTTCGTCGAACTGCCCGACACCATCCGCTCCTTCAAGGCGATCGTGGACGGCGAGTATGACCACCTGCCCGAGCAGGCCTTCTACATGGTCGGCGCCATCGAGGAAGCGGTCGCCAAGGCCGCCAAGATGGCTGCCGAGACCGCGAAGGCGGCGTAATGGCTGCTGAGAAAATCGCGTTCGACCTGGTCTCGCCCGAGAAGCTGCTGCTCTCGGCCAAGGCCGACATGGTCACCATCCCGGGCACCGAGGGCTATATGGGCGTGATGGCCGGCCATGCCGCGACCGTCACCACCCTGCGCGCCGGGATGATCGATGTGCAGGCCGATGGCCGCGATGACCGCTATTTCATCCGGGGCGGCTTCGCCGAGATCAACGCGTCAAAGATCACCGTGCTGGCCGACGAGGCCATCCCGATGACCGAGATGGACCTGGCCGTGCTCGACCAGCGCATCTCCGACGCCCAGGAAGACGAAATGGCGGCGCAGACCGACGCTGCCCGCCAGAAGGCCGCCCAGCTTGTTGATGACCTGAAACTGGTCCGGGCGGCGTTTTAAGCCGTAGCACGACATGCCGCAGCCCGGTTTCCGGGCTGTAGCATTATTGTTATATAGCCGGTCAGTGCTTCGGAGCTGCTTCGATGACGGTTGCTAACGTCTACAAACAGGGTTGGACCCTCGACGAGGTCCATTGGGACTGGTTTGACCCTTCGCGGGTCGACCCGGCCATGCTGGCGGCCGTCAAGGCGGCTGCCCTGGTCGAATACAACGCCCCCGACTATGTCGCCTACCTCAAGCGCGTGTTTCATGGCGCGAGCCCGGAGACCATTGGCGCCATCGAGCAGTGGGGCGCCGAGGAAAGCCAGCATGGCAGGGCCCTGGGCCGCTATGCCGAGATGGCAGACCCTACTTTCAAGCTGGAGGACGCCTTCGCCCGCTTCCGCAAGGGCTACAGCCCGCCCCAGTTCAGCAGCGTGGGCGACGCCTCGATCCGCGGTTCCCGCCGGGGCGAGATGATCGCCCGCTGCGTGGTGGAGAGCGGTACGAGTTCCTATTATTCCGCCATGCGCGACGCCTGCGAGGAACCCCTATTGCGGGAAATCGCCGGCCGCATCGCCGCCGACGAGTACCGCCACTACAAGCTGTTCTACAACACGCTGCATGCCCAGCCGGACCCTGATCTGGGCTTCTGGAAGAAGCTCTGGATTGCCGTCAGCCGGGTCCGCGAAAGCGATGATGACGAGCTGGCCTATGCCTATTACTGCGCCAACGTTAAGCCTGAGGAAGAGGCCGCAAGACCTTATGACCGCAAGACATATTCCCGGCTATCGTCGGCCAATGGCGCTTCGATATACAGCCGTAAACATATCCAGAAGCTGATGCAGATGGTGATGAAGGCCATCGGCGCCAACCCGCATGGCTGGCTGGCCGAACTGGCGGGATCGCTGGTCTGGCGCCGCCTGCAGAAGAACGGCGCGGCGGCCTAGTTTACGGGCTCGAACTTGCCGGTGGCTTCGTTGCGGACCAGCAGCTTGCCAGAGGCGACGCCAAAATAGGCGCCGTGCAGTGCCAGATCCCCCTTCTCCACCGCCGCCTGGACGAAGGGGAAGGTCATCAGGTTCTGCAGGCTCAGTTCCACCGAAGCGAATTCCAGCTGGTGCAGATAAGCCTCCCAGTCGCTCTTGGGCGTCGCGATGGCGTCGGCGGCAGGGGCGATCTGGCTCATCCACTTGCCGATGAAATCGCTCTCGGTCAGCGGCGCACTGTCGTCGGCATAGGCCTTGATGCCGCCGCAGAAGGCATGTCCCAGCACGATGATGTGCTTCACCTGTAGCGCCCGCACGGCGAATTCCAGCGCCGCGCTGGCGCCGTGCTGGCCGCCAGACGGGTCATAGCGCGGCACGAGATTGGCAACATTGCGCGCCACCAGGATCTCGCCCGGGGCGGCATCGAAGATCACTTCCGGCGAAACCCGGCTGTCGACGCAACCGAACACCATGATGCTGGGCGACTGGCCGCTATCGGCCAGCGCCGCATAGCGATTGCGCTCTTCCTTGAACCGCCCGTCCAGGAACGCGCGATAACCTTTGGCCAGTCTTTCGGGAAACATGCTTCGCTTCTTTTATGGTCGCGCGGCCTGACGCGAAGTCTTCAACTTCGCGGGGCCGCCGCTGCCTACGCCTTCCGCTTGACCATCATCTGCTTGATCTCACCGATTGCTTCCGCCGGATTGAGACCCTTGGGGCAGGTGTTGGCGCAGTTCATGATGGTGTGGCAGCGATAAAGACTGAACGGGTCTTCCAGGTCGTCGAGCCGCTCGCCCACCGCCTCGTCCCGCGTATCGACCAGCCAGCGATAGGATTGCAGCAGCGCGGCGGGGCCGAGATAGCGCTCGGAATTCCACCAATAGCTGGGGCAAGAGGTCGAGCAGCAAGCGCACAGGATGCACTCATAGAGGCCGTCCAGCTTGGCGCGTTCTTCCGGCGACTGCTTCCACTCGCTCTCCGGCTCGGCGCTGGTGGTCTGCAGGTACGGCTTCACGGACGCGTGCTGGGCATAAAAATTGGTCAGGTCCGGCACCAGGTCCTTCACCACCGGCATGTGCGGCAGCGGATAGACCGCCACGGCGCCGGAAATGTCGGTGATCGCCTTGGTGCAGGCCAGCGTGTTGGTGCCGCCGACATTCATCGCGCAGGAACCGCAGATGCCCTCGCGGCAGGAGCGGCGGAAGGACAGGGTCGGATCGATCTCGTTCTTGATCTTGATCAGCGCGTCCAGAACCATCGGACCGCAGCTGTCCAGATCGACGGTATAGACGTCCACCTGCGGGTTCTCGCCGGTCGAGGGGTCATAGCGATAGACCTTGAAGTCCTTGGAACGCTTCGGCTTCTTGCCGCTCGTCTCCGACCAGACCTTGCCCTTCTTGACCTTGCTGTTCTTGGGCAGGGTGAACTCGACCATCAGACTCTCCGGGGTGATTTGGCTAGTCTGCCATGCCCGCGCCTGCCAAAAAACCCTTACGCGACAATCTGTTCAAACACCCACGCAACCTCGGTCTGCGTCTCGCGCAGGGCCCCGGTGATCACCAGCTGCTCGGCCCGGCGGACAATGCCCCCCCCCAGATAGATGCTTTCCTCGACTTCCAGCAGGCCGCCACCGGCGCGGAAGCGCCAGCCCTCGCCATTGGGCAGTTTCAGCAGCACCCCGCCGCCCTTAAGGCGTGAGACCCGCACATCGGGATGGATATGGAAGCGGATGGCGAAATTGGCCTGTGGCGGGTGGGCCTGCGCGATCAGCCGGTCCCGCCCGGTCAGCATCAGGCCCTGCGGCGACAGCGTCACCTGCCGCTCATGGCGCAGGCCGAAGGCGGCCATATAGCCGTCATGTGAGGCTTCCACGGTCCAGCCCTGGCTGGTCTCGACGCGGCGTGAGACCGCCTCGACCGGGCCACCCGTCAGGCGGGGGCCCAGCAGGTCGCGGGCAAACCCTTGCGGCAGCACCCCGGCGCTGGAAACATCGCCCACGGTCGCGGTGGAATGGGCGGCGGTGGCGCGCAGGGCAGCGTTCCAGCTGCGATGGGCGATGCCGTCTGCCCCGCAATTGACCACGATACGGCTGTCGCCAGAGCTGAATTCAAAGGCCAGGAACCCGGCATGCGCGCCCAGGCCATAGGCACCGGCCGGCACCCTGCCCACATCCATCAGCAGCAGCGACCGCGCCGCCGCCAGGCGCTGATAGCCGGAATGGCGGGCATGATGGAACGGCGTGCCGCGCACTTCGTCGCGCGCCAGCAGCCCCGCCACCATGCGCGCATCGCTTTCCAGCCCGCCCTGGAACAGCGCCAGTGCGCCATCGCCATGCCGAAAGAACCGGATCATCGTCGCGGCGCGGTCGGCGGCGTTGCGCACGCCATGCGGCGGCTCCAGATTCACGGCGGCCAGCGTCTCCAGCACCATCACAATGTGCCGCCAGGCGACGAGCAAGGCTTCGGGCGCGCGGCTGCAATGACCGCCATCGGGCAGGATCTGTTTATCGACTTCGGATTCCAGCGCGGCGAGACCTGCCTCCAGCCGCTTGCTGCTGTCCTCGATGCAGGCACCCGATAGCGCCAGCGCGGCGGCGGCCTGCAAGCGCGGCAGACCGTCAGGGGCTTCGCGCCAGGTACGCTCCAGCATCTTCGACTGCTCGCGCAACGCGACAAACAGATTCGAGCGCCAGGTCATCTCGGAATTGGGCACCACCAGCTTGCCGTGACAGAACAGATGTATCAGGCGCCGCGCCATGATCTCGGGCGACCAGACCGGCTCGGAATAGCGGCCGTTTCGTTTGACCC
>CANHNJ010000023.1 GCA_947462105.1 Alphaproteobacteria bacterium | reverse complement strand
TCTCTGTGACGGCAACGTCACCATCTAGAGCGATCCCCCCATGTCCAAGACCGATAGCTTCAACCATCCGGCTCCGGATGCCGTGGACCTTTTGCTCACCCGCCGCTCCGGTTCGGCCAAGGCGATGGGCACGCCGGGGCCTGGCAAGAAGCAGCTTGAGCAGATCCTGCAGGCCGGTGCGCGCGCGCCGGATCATGGCAAGCTGTTTCCCTGGCGCTTCATCGTCTTTGAAGGCGACGGACGGATACGGGCTGGCGATATCCTGGCCGAAGCGGCAAAGGCCGACGGCGAACGCGACCGGCAGGTGGAGGAAGAACGTGCCCGCTTCCTGCGCGCGCCGGTGGTGATCGGCGTCATTTCCTGCGCCCGCGAACTGCACAAGATACCAGTGTGGGAACAGGAATTGTCGGCAGGCGCGGTCTGCCAGAACATCCTGGTCGCCGCCACGGCGCTGGGTTTCGTCGGCAACTGGCTGACGGAATGGTACGCCTATCATCCGGCGGTGCGGCAGGGGCTGGGGCTGAAGTCTGGCGAGCGCGTTGCGGGGTTCATCTATCTGGGCACCGCGAAGGATCCGCTGGAAGAGCGCCCCCGTCCCGAGATGGACAAGATCGTTTCGTATTTCTAGCGAATGCCCAGCAGCTTGTGGGTCTGCAGGCTGAGCCGCCACTGTGGATGCGCGTGACAATAGGCGATGGCGGCCTGGGTGTTCGCGGCCTGAGCCGCATTGTCCATCGGCTGCAGGAAGAAATGCGCGAAGGCCTGGCCGGCATAGCGCGCCGGATCGCCATCGGCCTGCGGATATACCAGCTTGAGCTCGTCGCCGCGCTTGAGCTTCTGCTCGGAGCCCGCCTTGGGGCTGACACAGATCCAGTCGATGCCCGCAGGCGGCAACAAAGTGCCGTTGGTTTCGATGGCGATCTCGAAACCCTGTTCATGCAAAGCCCCGACCAACGGCGTATCCAGCTGCAGCAGGGGTTCGCCACCGGTGCAGACGACATAGGGTTTGCCGCCCTGCCCTTGTGGCCATTGCGCCGCCGCAGCCCGTGCCAGTGACGCCGCATCGTCAAATTTTCCGCCACCGGTGCCGTCAGTGCCGACAAAATCGGTATCGCAGAATTTGCAGATGGCAGCGACACGATCCTTTTCGTGACCGCTCCACAGGTTGCAGCCGGCAAAGCGCAGGAAAACAGACGCCCGGCCCGCCTGTGCACCCTCGCCCTGCAGCGTATAGAAAATCTCTTTGACGGAATAGGTCATGAGGTTTCTTTGGTCGCGCGGCCGGACGGAAAACCGGAAGGCCCCTTTTCCTGGCCGTCGCTCCCACGGTATTTCACGTAACCGGACGCGCGCAGTTCGCAGGCCGGGCAAGTGCCGCAGCCAAGGCCCCAGTCATGCCGCTGTGTGCGGTCGCCTTCATAGCAGGTGACGGTATCCGCCACGATCAGGTCAACCAGCGCCGCGCCACCCAGTGCTGCCGCCAGCGACCAGGTCGCCGCCTTGTCCAGCCACATCAGCGGGGTATGAATGCGCACATCGCGCGCCAGGCCCAGCGACAGGGCGCCGGTCATGGCCTTCATGGTGCCGTCGCGGCAATCGGGATAACCGGAATAATCCGTCTCGCACATGCCGCCGACCAAATCCGCGATGCCGCGCCGATAGCCCAGCGCCGCAGCCGCCGTCAGGAACATCAGGTTGCGGCCCGGCACGAAGCTGGTGGGCAGCCCGTCCGCGCCCATCTCAATCGCCATGTCATCGGTGAGCGCGCTGCCGCCAATGGCTTTCAGCGTATCCAGCGGCAGCAGGTGATCTTCGCCCAGCCTGTCCCCATTCGGCAGCGCGCGCAGCGCACCCAGAATGGCAGGCCGCACATCCAGTTCGACGCGGTGACGCTGGCCATAATCGAAACCCACGGTCTCGACCCGCACGAAACGCGCCAGCGCCCAGGCGAGGCAGGTGGTGGAATCCTGGCCGCCGGAGAACAGGACAAGGGCGCAAGTGCTCATGGGCGGCTATTTACCGTCTCTTGTGCCTGGACGAAAGGAAAACACGGGCCCGCCTCCCCTTTTGCGCGCAACGCCCAAAAGGGGGAGGTGGCCGTAGCGCGCATGGCGCTAAGCGCCCGTCGCGTGCGAAGGCCGGAGGGGGCACTAATTATGTCAGGCGGAGCGGGCACGCGACGGGTAATAGGTCACCCGGCTGGGGGGCAGCGACAGGGTGACGATGGTGCCCGCACCCACCTCGCTGGCGATGGCCAGCCTGCCGCCATGCAGTTCGGTGAGCGCCTTGGCGATGGAAAGACCCAGGCCCGTACCCTCGAATTTTCGCGACAGGCTGCCGTCAAGCTGCTGGAACGGTTCCAGCGCCGCAGCAATGGTTTCCCGCGCCATGCCGATGCCAGTGTCTTCCACCGTGAAGACGGCGCTGCCATCGGCCTGTGCGGTCAGCCGCACCCGCACTTCGCCCACGCTGGGCGTGAATTTGAGCGCATTGGACAGCACGTTGCCCAGCGCCTGCGCCAGGCGGCGCGGGTCGACCGTCAGCGCCGGCAACGGCTCTGGCAACAGGCAGGCCACTTCGCGTTCGTCGCCGGTGGTCTTGCGCGCCAGCTTGATCGCCGGCTCGATGATCTCCTGCGGATTTTCCGGACGTTCCTCCAGGACTACCGAGCCGGATTCCAGCTTGGTGACATCCAGCACGTCGTTGATGACCGCCAGCAGGCGCGCACCCGACTTGTGGATGTCATTGGCATAGTCGCGATAGACCGGCTGGCCCACCGGCCCCAGCATCTCGTCGCGGATGATCTCGGAAAAAACCAGCACGGCATTGAGCGGAGTCTTCAGTTCATGGCTCATGGCCGCCAGGAAGGCCGCCTTGACCTTGTTGGCGGTCTCGGCCTGGCGCAGCGCCGCGCGCAGGGCGCGTTCGGCCTCGAATTTCTCGGTGACGTCCTCGACCGTGCCTTCATAGCAGAGCAACGTGCCGGACCAGTCGCGTACCGCGCGCGCATTCTCCGAAATCCAGATGTGGCGGCCGCTGGAATGGTAGATTTCCGAGACGAAGTTGGTCACGACGTCATGCGCCTGCATCTGGACGCGGAAATCCTCGCGGCGGCTGGAGTCGGCATAGAGCTGGGCGCTGATGTCGGTAAGACCGCTGATCAGTGCCGACGGGCTGGAATAGCCATAAATGTCGGCAAGCGCCTGGTTCACCGCCAGGTACTGGCCGTCGGGCGTCGTGCGGAAAATGCCTTCCACGGCATGATCGAAGAAGGCGCGATAACTGGCTTCGCCCGCCGTCACCCACATCCGCGTATTGCGCGCGGTCCGGGCCAGCAGCGTCAGCATGCTGCCCAGCAGTATGATCAACACCAGGCCGACGAAGAAAATCGGGCCCAGATTCGCCGCAAGCCCAAGCCCGACCAGCAAGCCGCCCACGAAAACGAGCGGGCCGACAGCCAGCATCGTCCGATCCGCAGCGCGGCTCGGCTCGAGCGCAGGATGCAGGTCGTAATCAGACATGGTGGACACGGCTGTTCATGCCACCGCTTTAGCGGAAATTCCTAAATGCCACATTGAGTTTAGCAACGGTCTCGCACTGCTGTGAAATTCGCATGGCAAGGCTTTGTTAAACTGCGTGGACAAGCCGTTAAATTTTCACGTTTTTCACACCCGAAAGCGCCTGCTTTGCCGCTTTCGCTGGCAATATCCTCGCGCATTGTTCCTATTTGCGCTTTGTGTGAGATTGCGTGCCCTTTCGCACATAAACCAAAAATTGCAGAGCTGATGCCAGACCGCCGCATGACCCCGCCCCGCGCCTGGCAGCGCATGCTGAGCGGGCGCCGTCTCGACCTGCTGGATCCCAGCCCGCTGGACATCGAGATCGCCGACATCGCGCATGGCTTGGCGCGGGTGGCGCGCTGGAATGGTCAGACCCGGGGCGCGCACGCTTTCTCAGTGGCGCAGCACTCCGTACTGGTGGAACGGCTGGTCTATGATCTCAATCCGCGCCTGGCGCGCGAGGCCCGCCTGATGGCGCTGCTGCACGATGCGCCCGAATATGTCATCGGCGACCTGATCAGCCCGTTCAAGGCCGCTGTCGGACTGGACTACAAGAACATGGAGAACAAGCTCCAGGCCGCGATCCACATGCGTTACGGTCTTTCGGCGATCGTACCGGCCGCCCTCAGGACGCTGTTCAAAAAGGCTGATCATCTCTCGGCCTATTACGAGGCGACGCAGCTGGCCGGGTTCGAGGAAAAGGAAGCCCGTCGCCTGTTCGGCGCGCCACCAGCGGGCCTGACCACGCCCCGGCTGCTGCCCCTGGCCACGGCGGAGGCGGAAAAGCTCTTCCTCGACCGCTTCCGCAAACTGTCCTCCTAACCCGCCAGGGTCTTTTGCGTCCTGGGTTCGTCGAAGGGCTGGCCCGTATATCCCGATACGCGCTGCGCCCTTCTCCTGCCCAGCCACAAAATCCCTCCGGCGGTGGAGTTCATTATCGGGGTATCTTGCTCTACAACCCTGCCATGCCCTGTATCCTGGTTTCGCCGCTCTCTGCCGTGGACGCCGTCATCGCCGCCCACCGGCCTTCGCACATGGTGACGCTGCTATCGCCGGAACGCATGATCGAGACGCCGGACGGGTTTCCCGCCACGCGGCATCTCAGGCTGGGCGTCAACGACATCGCTGATGCCACGGCCGGCACGCACCCGCCGGGCCGCGAGCACATCGACGCGCTGCTGGCCTTCTCGCGCGACTGGGATGGCAACAGCCCGATCCTGATCCATTGCTGGGCAGGGGTCAGCCGCTCCATGGCCTCGGCTTATACCGTGCTGTGCGACCGGCTTGGTCCCGGCCGCGAGATCGAGATCGCCCGCGCCATCCGCCGCCGCGCGCCACATGCAGCGCCCAACACGCTGCTGGTGTCATATGCCGACGCGGCGCTGGGGCGGAACGGACACATGATCGCAGCGCTGAACTCAATGGGACCGGCGCGCATGGTGGAGGAAGGCGTCACCACCGAACTTCCGCTGGCCGACCTGTGAGCACGAAAGACGCCATCGCCATCGGCCTGTCGGCCGCCATCGTCTCGGTCGAGCGCGAACTGCCCTCGGTGCTGGTGATTGCGCGCAAGGATGAAGCCGACGCCCTGCCCTTTGGTCCCTTCGATCCGGCGCAACACCGCACGCTGGAACTGGGCCTGCACGAGTGGGTCGGCGAACAAACGCGTTTCGAGCTCGGTTATACCGAGCAGCTCTACACCTTTGGCGACAAGGGCCGCCATACACAGGCTGGCGGCGACAAGGCCCACGCCAAGGGCGCACAACGCATCATCTCGGTCGGCTATCTCGCATTGACGCGGCAGACCGACGCCATCGCCCCCAATGGCGAATGGCGCGGCTGGTATCGCTACTTCCCGTGGGAAGATTGGCGTGGCGGCAAGCCCGTCCTGATTGAAAGCGCCATCCTGCCGGCCCTGCGCAAATTCGTGAAGGACGCGCCCAATGCGCAGGCCGGCGACACGCGGCGCGAGCGCGTCCGGCTGGCGTTCGGTGACGGCCTGCCCTGGGACGAGGAAAAGGTTCTGGAACGCTATGAGCTGCTCTATGAAGCAGGCTTGGTCGAGGAATATTTCCGCGATAGCGGCGCAGCGGTAAAGACATCGCCCGTTTCCGCCTTGGGCACGGCGATGCTGTACGACCATCGCCGCATTCTGGCGACCGCCATCGCGCGGCTGCGCGGCAAGCTGAAATACCGCCCGGTGGTGTTCGAACTGATGGCGCCGTCCTTCACCCTGCTCGAACTGCAGCGCACGGTGGAGGCGCTGGCGGGACTAAAACTGCACAAGCAGAATTTCCGGCGCCTGGTGTCCGAACAGGGCCTGGTGGAAGGCACCGGCAAGTTCTCTGCTCCCGCGCGGGGACGGCCCGCCGAGCTGTTCCGCTTCCGCCGCGAAGTCCTGCGCGAGCGCCCGGCACCGGGTTTGCGCCTGGGAACCCGGCGCTGATCCAGCCCGGCCCAAACAGGCGGTGCGGCACTAATGTGACGACAGGCCCTTGACGGAATAATGCTCAAGGGAGTCATATAAGCGCGACCCGGCTCTTGAAGGCCGGGTTTTTTGCCCCATATTTATACTCGAAATGAGTATTAATTGACGGTAGGGAACGTCACGGACTCGGGAGCGCGCAGATGGGCGTTGAACTGGCTTTCACGGACGCTGTGGCACGGGCCACGGACGCCCTTTACGCCAAGGTGGCGACTGTCATCCCTGCCGCCGAGTGGCCCGTCCACGCCCCGCTGATCGCCGCCATCAACAGCCTGAAGCGGGAAAAGAACGCCGTCATCCTGGCGCACAACTACATGACGCCGGAAATCTTCCATTGCGTCGGCGATTTCGCGGGCGACTCCCTTGCCCTCGCCCGCGAGGCGGCGCGCACCGACGCCAAGGTCATCGTCCAGGCGGGCGTGCATTTCATGGCCGAGACCTCGAAGATTCTCTCGCCGGACAAGACCGTGCTCATTCCCGACATGCGGGCGGGCTGCAGCCTGGCCGCGTCCATCACCGGCGCAGATGTGCGCCTGCTGAAGCAGAAATATCCCGGCCTGCCGGTGGTGACCTATGTGAACACCAGCGCCGACGTGAAGGCCGAAAGCGACATCTGCTGCACCAGCGGCAATGCCGTGAAGGTGGTGGAGGAAATCGCACGCCAGTTCGGCACCGATACCGTCATCATGATCCCGGACAAGTACCTAGCCCGCAACGTCACGGCCCAGACCGGCGTGAAGGTCATCACCTGGGAAGGCGCCTGCGAAGTGCATGAGCGATTCACGGCGCAGGAAATTCGCGACTATCGCAGCGCCCATCCGGGCATCGTCGTGCTGGCGCATCCCGAATGCCCGCCGGAGGTGGTGGCCGAAGCGGATTTCGCCGGCTCCACCGCCGCCATGATCGGCTATGTCGGCAATCACAAGCCGGAACGGGTGGTGCTGATCACCGAATGCTCGATGAGCGACAATGTCTCTGCCGACAATCCCGGCACGCAGTTCATCAAGCCCTGCAATCTGTGCCCGCACATGAAGCGCATCACACTGGAAGGCATTCTGCATTCGCTGCAGACCATGACGCATGAAGTGGTGATCGATCCGGTGTTCGCCGCCCGTGCCAGGGCCCCGATCGACCGCATGCTGGCGGTGAAGCTGTAACGCAATGACCACGCGCATCGACAATGTCGTGGAGTGCGATGGCGCCCTTGTCCTGGGCGGCGGCATCGCCGGGCTGTTCACGGCGCTGAAGCTGGCGCCGATGCCGGTGACGGTGCTGACCGGCACGCGCGCGGGCGCTTCCGGCTCCTCGGCCTGGGCACAGGGCGGCATTGCCGCCGCGATGGCCCCCAATGACGACTGGCGGGCCCATGCCGCCGACACGATGGCGGCGGGCGCGGGCCTCTGCGATTCCGAGATTGTCGAGCTGGTGGCGCGGGACGCCCCTGCCCGCATCGCCGACCTGCTGGAGTATGGCGCGCCGTTCGACCGCAAGCGCGACGGCAGCCTGGCGCTGGGCCGCGAGGCAGCGCATTCCAGGGCCCGCATCGTGCATGTGAAAGGCGACCGCGCTGGTGCGGAGATTTCCGCGACGCTGGCCGCGCGTGCCATCGCCACGCCATCCATCACTCTGCTGGACGGTTTCCATGCCATTGAGCTGGCGGTGGAAGACGGCCGCGTCATCGGTCTGTTCGCGCGTTGCGGCAGCGGCGCAGGCACGCGTCTGGTGCTGTTCCGCGCCCGCGCCATGATCCTGGCCACCGGCGGGCTTGGCGCGCTTTATGCCGTCACCACCAACCCGACGGAAGCGCGCGGCGAAGGCCTGGGAATGGCAGCGCGCGCCGGCGCGCTGATTGCCGATGCCGAGTTTGTCCAGTTCCATCCCACCGCCATCGCCGTGGGTCGCGATCCAGCACCGCTGGCGACCGAAGCGCTGCGCGGCGAAGGCGCGACCCTGATCGACGAACAGGGCCGCCGCTTCATGACGGCGATCCATGCTCATGCCGAACTGGGGCCCCGCGATATCGTCGCCCGCGCCATCCACCGCCAGATCGCAGGCGGTCACAAGGTTTTCCTAGATTGCCGCGACGCGGTCGGCACGGATTTCGCTGTGCGCTTCCCCACCGTCTTCGCCGCCTGCCAGGCTGCCGGCATCGATCCCGTCACCGAGGCGATTCCGGTGGCGCCCGCCGCGCATTATCACATGGGCGGCATCGCCAGCGATGGCTGCGGCCGTTCCTCGCTGGAAGGCCTGTGGGTCGTGGGCGAATGCGCCGCCACTGGCCTGCACGGCGCCAATCGTCTTGCTTCCAACTCGCTGCTGGAAAATCTGGTGTTCGGGGCGCGCGTCGCCGACGATGTGCGTGGGCTGCTGCGGACCGGCGAACGCCGCGTCCTGCCGCGCGCACCGCAACTGGCGGCGCTGCAGCCGCCACCGGCCCTTTTGCGCGAGGCGATGAACCGCCATGTCGGGCTGGAACGCGACGCCGCCGGACTGGCGCAGGCGCTGGAAGCCATCGCCCGCGTCGAGAAGGCCGGCAATGGCGAAGCCGCCCTGCTCAACATGATCGCGGCGGCGCGGCTGGTGACCACGGCAGCGCTGGCGCGACAGGAATCGCGCGGCGGTCACTGGCGCAGCGACTTCCCAGGCACCGATGGGCACGGCCAGCGCAGCTTTTTCACGCTCGCGTCTGCGGAAGCCATCAGCACCGCGCCCACCGAACGCCGCACCGCGCCGTGACGGACACACGCATCACCCGCCCACCGCCTGCGCTGCTGGTCGAGCCGCAGGTGCGCACCGCGCTTGCAGAAGATCTGGGCCGCGCCGGCGACATCACCAGCGCCCTGACGATTGCCGAAGACACGCAAGCCACCGCCCGCATCGTGGCGCGCAAGCCCGGCGTGATCGCCGGATTGCAGTGTGCGCAGATCGCGTTCCGCCTGGTCGACCCTGCCCTGCATTTCACCCTGCAGGCACAGGACGGCGATGCCGTCACGGCAGGCGCGACGCTCGCCACCATCACCGGCGAAGCCCGCAGCATCCTCACCGGCGAGCGCGTGGCGTTGAATTTCCTGGGGCACCTGTCTGGCGTCGCCACCATGACGGCGGCACTGGTGCAGGCGGTGGAAGGAACCGGCGCGCGCATCGCCTGCACCCGCAAGACCCTGCCCGGCCTGCGCATCCTGCAGAAATATGCCGTGCGCTGCGGCGGCGGCTTCAATCACCGCTTCGGCCTGGATGACGCGGTGCTGGTGAAGGACAATCACATCGCGGCGGCGGGCGGTATCGGCCCCGCCTTGTCGCGCCTGCGCGCCGGGTTGGGCCACATGGTCAGGATCGAGATCGAAGTCGATACGCTGGGCCAGCTTGAGGAAGCGCTGGCGCTGGGCGTGGACACGGTGCTGCTGGACAACATGGCGCCGGAAACGCTGCGGCAGGCCGTGACGCTGGTGGCAGGGCGCGCCACGCTGGAAGCGTCGGGCAACGTCACACTGGCCACGGTGCGCGCCATTGCCGAAAGCGGCGTGCAATACATCAGTTCAGGCGCGATCACACACAGCGCGCCGAACCTCGATCTGGGCCTGGACTTTTAGCTGTCGCTGCTGTCGCTGGCAGGCGTCGCCACGACTGGTTCGGCCAGGGCGGGAACAGCATTGCCCGGGCCACCGCGATAAAACACGTGGTTGCCGATCTGGGTGGTGCGCCTGAGCGTGGGTGCCCATTCCGGCGACACCGAAATGGCGTGGAAGTTGGTGGCCCCATTGGTGGCGTTGGTGAGGCGGACTTCGCCGGTCAGGATACGCGCCGCCAGCGTTTCGGCTTCGCTCCAGGCTTCCGGGTCACGGGGACGAACCAGGTCACCGCTACAGGCGAAGGAGAACTGGCAGCCGGCGCGCTTGGCGCCCTCATAGACCACGGCGCAGATCGAATGGCCATAATTGCCGTTGCGCATGCGGGCAAAGACGACTTCAGCAATGGCCTTCTGGCCGCTGGAGCCTTCGCCACGGGCTTCGTAATACATGACTTCGGACAGGCAGCGATGTTCGGCCACAAGGCGCGACAGCGCCGAATCCTTCGGCAGGGCTGCCTGCGCGGGCGCGGCCATCGCGACCGGCGCGGCAGATTTGTCCGTGGACGGATTATAGCTGATGGAGGCGCCAACGGCTGCGCTGCCGGTGGCGATGATGATCGCCATGGTGGCGACCAGCGCGCGGTCGGAACGCGCCAATGCGTCGTTCTTTTTGCGGATCATGGTTTAGGCTTCGAACTCGTTTCGGTATTGGTTTCGCTTGGTCTATCTGGCTTGGTCTATTTCGCGCTTGCGTTTCCGTTGCCGTTTTCATCCGGCTTGTATGCGCAGTTGCTATTTCAATCAGGCTGCTTCGATTTCGCTAGTCCTCAAAAAGTTCCGAATGGCTCAAGCACCGTCGCGGGTTGTGACAACCTGCGTCCGAATCGTCAAATAAATTTTTTATTCCTGCAGCTGCAACGTTTTTGCATAGCTAAAAGACCCAGCAATTCCGGGCCTTTTATCTTCTCAGAAACACAATTCCGCCTATTTTCTGAGCGCTGCCTGCGCTGCGGCAAGCCGTGCAACCGGCACGCGGAATGGTGAACACGACACATAATCGAGCCCCGAGTCGTGACAGAAGCGGATCGAATCCGGATCGCCGCCATGCTCGCCGCAGATGCCCAGCTTGATGTCGGGCCGGGTTTTTCTGCCGCGCTCGACAGCAATTTTGATCATCGCACCGACACCATCGGGATCAATCGTCACGAATGGATCGCGCGCGATCAGGCCCTTGTTCACATACTCAGTCAGGAACGTCGTCGCGCGAAACCCCCAGCGTGGTCTGGGTGAGATCGTTGGTGCCGAACGAGAAGAATTCCGCCGACGCCGCGATCTGGTCCGCGCACAGCGCCGCACGCGGCAGCTCGATCATCGTTCCGATGAGATATTCCGGGCATTTGCCGTGCATCCTGGCGACATCCTCCGCCACCGCCACGATGCGGCCCTTGAGCAGGTCCAGCTCGCTCTTGAAGCCGACCAGCGGGATCATGATCTCCACCGGCGCCAGCGCCACGCCGTCCTGCGCCACGGCCAGCGCCGCCTCGAAGATCGCCCGCGCCTGCATCTCGTAGATTTCCGGATAGGTGACGCCTAGGCGGCAGCCGCGATGGCCCAGCATGGGGTTGGCTTCATGCAGCGCGATGGCGCGGGCCCGCAGCTTGGCGAGCGATGTGCCCGCGGCTTTCGCCACCTCGGCGATCTCCTCTTCCTTGTGCGGCAGGAATTCGTGCAGCGGCGGATCAAGCAGTCGGATATTCACCGGCAATCCCGCCATGACGCGGAAGAGCTTGGCGAAATCGCCGCGCTGCATCGGCAACAGTTTCGCCAGCGCGGCTTCGCGCGCGGGCTTTTCTTCCGCCAGGATCATCTCGCGCACGGCCAGAATGCGATCCGCATCGAAGAACATGTGCTCGGTGCGGCAAAGGCCGATGACTTCGGCGCCGAACTTGCGCGCGGTGGTGGCGTCGGCCTCGGTGTCGGCATTGGCCCGCACCTTCAGGCGGCGTACCGCATCGGCCCAACCCATCAGGATGGCGAAGTCACCCGTCAGTTCCGGCTGGCGCTTCTTCACCGCGCCCAAAAAGACCTGGCCGGTGGCGCCGTCGATGGTCAGGATATCGCCGCGCTTGACGGTGACACCGCCCGTGACCATCTCGCCCGCCGCAATATCGATCTTCAGGCTGCCCGCGCCGGAGACGCAGGGGCGGCCCATGCCGCGCGCCACGACGGCGGCGTGGCTGGTCATGCCGCCGCGCGCGGTCAGGATGCCACGGGCCGCATGCATGCCGTGAATATCTTCCGGACTGGTCTCGGTACGCACCAGGATGACCTCCTGGCCGTCCGCCGCACCCTTCTCCGCTTCTTCGGCGGTAAAGACCACCAGGCCGGTTGCGGCGCCGGGCGAAGCGCCCAGCCCCACCGCGATCTGCTTGCGCGGCGCGTCGGGATCGAGGGTCGGATGCAGCAACTGGTCCAGCGCCATCGGATCGACCCGCAGTAGCGCGGTGTCGCGATCGATCAGGCCGTCCTTTTCCATCTCGATGGCGATGCGCAGCGCCGCTTCCGCCGTGCGCTTGCCGGCGCGGGCCTGCAACATATAGAGGCGGCCTTCCTGCACTGTGAACTCGATATCCTGCATGTCGCGATGATGCGCTTCCAGCCGGTCGCTGATCGCCTTCAGCTCGGCATAGACCGCCGGCATCGCCTCTTCCATCGAGGGGCGGCGGCCGCCCTGGCGCTCGCGCACCAGCTTGGCGATGGGCTGCGGCGTTCGGATGCCCGCCACCACATCCTCGCCCTGGGCGTTGATGAGGAATTCGCCGTAGAAGACATTTTCGCCCGTGGCGGGATCGCGCGTGAACGCAACGCCGGTGGCAGAGGTTTCACCGCGATTGCCGAACACCATCGCCTGCACGGTGACGGCGGTGCCCCCACTCTTCCGGAAAGCTGTTCAGGCGGCGATAGGTGATGGCGCGGTGGGAATTCCACGAACCGAACACGGCGCCGATGGCACCCCAGAGCTGCTCGTTCACATCCTCGGGGAACGGGCGGCCCAGTTCCTCCTGCACCCGCGCCTTGTACTGTTCGGCGATGGCTTTGAGATCTTCGGCGTCCAGGTCGGTATCCAGCTCGACGCCCTTGGCGTCGCGGGCATCGTCCAGGATGGACTCGAAGCCGGAATGGTCCACGCCCAGCACGACATCGGAATACATCTGGATGAAGCGGCGATAGTTGTCATAGGCAAAGCGCGCATCGCCGGTGCGTTGCGCCAGTCCTTCGGTGGTGGCGGCATTGAGGCCAAGGTTCAGCACCGTGTCCATCATGCCGGGCATGGAAACGCGCGCGCCCGAGCGCACCGAGACCAGCAGCGGATTGGCCGGATCGCCGAAACCGGCGCCCACAATCTTGCCGATGCCCGCCACGGCCTGTTCGACGGCGGGCTTCAGTACGGCAGGATAGGTTTCGCCATGTGCGTAAAAATAGGTGCAGACTTCGGTGGTGATGGTGAAGCCCGGCGGCACCGGCAGGCCAAGCTGGCTCATCTCGGCCAGGCCCGAGCCCTTGCCGCACAGCAGGTTCTTCATGCCCGCTTCACCCTCGGCCTTGCCGCCGCCGAAGGAATAGACCCACTTCGTCATGTTGAGACGCCCGTCCTGTTACATTGTGTAATGTCGGGTGGAATGTCAGGTCTGGCGTGGAAATTCAACCGGCGAAGCCGGCTTTCAGCCGCCCGTTTTCTGCAACATCCTGCAAACGCCTGAAATCAGTTCTCAATCCGTGAGAAGTCGGCGACGCGATGCAATGCCGCGCGCAAACCGGCCAGAAGATGCAAACGATTCTCTCGCAGGCGCGTATCGTCGGCATTGACCTTCACAGATTCGAAGAAGCCATCGACGGGGCCACGCAGCGCCGCCATCGCACGCATCGCACCGGCGAAATCTTCCTTGTCGAGTGCAGGACCGATGGCGCTGATAGCGTTTGCAAGCGCCGCATGCAGCGCCTTGTCGGCAGGTTCCGGCAACAGGCCCTCGTCTACCTTGCCGATAAAGTTGCCGTCTTTCTTTTCTTCGGCCTTGAGAATGTTGGCGGCACGCTTGTAACCGGCGAGCAGGTTCTTGCCGTCGTCGGTTCCGAGAAAAGCTTGAAGCTCGCCTACGCGCAGATAAAGCCGAACGAAATCGTCTTCGTTACCCAGCGCGAATACGGCCTTAATCAGGTCAGGCCGTACCTTCTGATCTTTTAACGCCACCTCAAGACGATCACCAAAGAAAGACAAAACCTCTTCATTTACTCCAACCTCACGCAAGTTCAGCCTGAGTGAAGAGCCAATGCTTATGCCTTGAAGCAAGATGCGAATGACCCCAAGCGCGGCACGGCGCAGAGCGAACGGATCACCGGAACCTGTCGGTTTCTCACCGACGGAGAAAAAGCTGATGAGCTGATCCAGCTTGTCAGCCAGCGCCACGGCGATGGCGACCTTGTCGGTCGGCACCGCGTCGGAGGGGCCAACAGGCCTGTAATGATCGCGGATGGCGTCGGCGACAGCCGCGTCTTCCTTGTCGTGCCGGGCATAGTAGCGGCCCATCACGCCCTGCAGTTCCGGGAATTCGCCCACCACGCCGGTGGTGAGGTCAGCCTTGGCCAGACGGGCGGCGCTCTGTGCCTTTTCGACATCCGCGCCGATCTTGGCGGCGATCTCGCCAGCCAGCCTCTCGATGCGGGCGACGCGCTCGGCCTGGGTGCCCAGCTTGGCATGGAAGACGATGCCCTTCAGATCATCGACACGGCTTGCCAGCGTGCGCTTGCGGTCTTCGTCCCAGAAGAACTTGGCGTCGGACAAGCGCGCGCGCAGCACCCGCTCGTTGCCCGCGACGATTTCCTTGCCGCCATCCTGGGCGATCATGTTGGCGACGACGGCGAACTTGTTCGCCATCTTCCCCGTCTTCGGATCACGCAGCGCAAAGTATTTCTGGTGCGTCCGCATCGAGGTCTGCAGGATCTCGGCCGGCACATCCATGAACTGGTCTTCGATGGCGCCAACATAGACCACCGGCCATTCCGCAAGGCCCGCGACTTCCGCCAACAGCCCCTCGTCCGGGATCAGTTCCAGACCCACCGCAAAGGCGGCGGTCTTGGCGTCCGCCAGGATGATGGCGGCGCGCTCCTCGGCATCGATCAGCACATGCGCCTTTTTCAGCGCAGCTTCGTAATCCTCGAAGCGGCGGACTTCGATTGCGCCTTGGTTCAGGAATCGATGACCCAGCGTCGTGCGGCCGCTTTCCACGCCCGCAAAACTGAACGGCACCACTTCGCCATCAAACGTCGCCACGATGCCGCGCAACGGCCGCACCCAGCGCACCGCCTCGCCCGGCACCCAGCGCATCGATTTTGGCCAGGGCAGCTTGGCCATGATCTCGGGAATAACTTCGGCCAGCACCGTAGCCGTATCGCGGCCCGCACGCTCAATAAGCGCGATATAGACATCGCCCTTGGGCGAGCTTTGCACCGTGAGCTGTTCGCGCGCCAGGCCGGTCTTCTTGAGGAAGCCTTCGATGGCGGCGGCGGGCGCATCGACCTTGGGGCCTTTCAACTCCTCGCGGACATCCTTCTGCTGCGCCGGCAGGCCGACGATGGACAGGGTCAGGCGGCGCGGGCCGGAGAAGGCCTTGATGCCTTCGAACATCAAGCCCCGATCCGACAGCGCCCCAACCATCAGGCGCTCAAGATCGCGCGCCCCACCCACCTGCATGCGGGCGGGGATTTCTTCGCAGAACAGTTCCAGCAGCAATTCGGGCATCAGCCATGCCCCTTGTCAGAAAAGCGGGGCGTATAGGCGCCCTGCGGGCTTTGCAGCCAGGCCTGGCAGCAGGCCTGGGCCAGGGCGCGGACACGGCCGATATAGGCGGCGCGCTCGGTCACGCTGATGACGCCGCGCGCCTGCAGCAGGTTGAAGGCGTGGGAGGCCTTGATGCACTGGTCATAGGCGGGCAACGGCAATTTGCGATCGCCATCGAGCAGCGCCTGGCACTGTTTCTCGGCGTCCTTGAAATGCTGGAACAGCATCTCGGTGTCGGCGCGCTCGAAATTGTAGGTCGAGAACTCGACCTCGTTCTGGTGGAAGACCTCGCCGTAGCGGAACTGGTCATTGAACGCCAAGTCATAAACGAACTCGACATTCTGGACATACATGGCCAGCCGCTCGAGGCCATAGGTGATCTCGGCACAAACCGGATCGCACTCGATGCCGCCGACCTGCTGGAAATAGGTGAACTGGGTGATCTCCATCCCGTCGCACCAGACTTCCCAGCCCAGACCCGCCGCGCCCAGGGTGGGGCTTTCCCAGTCGTCCTCGACAAAGCGGATATCGTGCAGGGCCGGGTCCAGCCCGATCTCCCGGATCGAGCCCAGATAAAGGTCCAGCACGTTGGCGGGCGCGGGCTTCAGGATCACCTGATACTGGTAATAGTGCTGCAGCCGGTTGGGGTTCTCGCCATAGCGGCCATCGGTGGGACGGCGCGAGGGCTGGACATAGGCGGCGTTCCAGGGGCGCGGGCCCAGCGCCCGCAGGGTCGTGGCCGGGTGGAAGGTGCCCGCCCCCATCTCATTGTCGTAAGGCTGCAGGATCAGGCAGCCCTGTGCCGCCCAATAGTTCTGCAGGGTCAGAATAAGGTCTTGGAACGTCTTTGCTTTGGCTGGCTTTGGGGGCACGATTCGGCTCTTTTGACGGTGACCGGAACCTATAGACGGCCAGAATCCATCGCAAGCGAAGCGCCGTCCCGCAGGATCGCTTCCGCCGCCGCCGTATAGCGTCCATCGGCCTCGTGCAGCGCCAGCCCGGCCAGAAGCCCCACCGGGGCGCGGCTGCCCTTGCGGGCCTGCAGGATCACCCGCTTGGCGGCCATGCCCGCACGCGGCCAGAGCGGCAAAATATTGACACCGGTCTTGGGCAGCGCCGCCAAAGCATCATTCAGCCGGTCAGCACGCAAAATAGTGGTAAAAAATCCACCTGAAACAGTGCGTTGCAGGCCAAGGCTCAACCATTGCGGCAAGGTGCCATCATCCATCAGGGCACGGGCCCGGGCGGGATCGGGTGGCACCGCCCCCTCACCATGAAAAGGTGGGTTGGCCAAGACCTGAGCGAAATCCCGCTTGAGGACGGGCGGCAAATCGAAGATGTCTGACGCCACGAAGGCGGCCTGCAGCCCGCTGGCGACGGCATTCTCACCTGCCAGGGCGACCAGGGCGGCATCTACCTCCACGCCCGTCACGATCACACCGGGCACCCGTGCAGCGAGGCAGAGGCTGGCCACGCCCGAACCGGCCCCCAGCTCCAGCGCCGCCTGTGCGGCCTGGGCCGGGATAGCGGCCGCCAGCAGCACCGCATCGGTGCCGGAGCGAAACCCCGTTTCCGGCTGGCGGGCCTTTACCCGGCCGTCAAGGAAGGTCTCGGTCACAGAAACGCTTCCGGCGCGGCGGCGCGCAGCACCCTGTCCGCTTCGGCAAAATCCTCCTCCAACACCATCAGGCGGCGCGGCAGGATGCCCATGCTGCCATCCATGATACTGGCATTCTCATCGAACACGACATGGGCGATGCCTTCCTGCTCCAGCACGTTGACCGCGAAGCTGAGCAGCACCGGATTGTTGGTTTTGATGACAAGTTTCATGGGGTTCTTTTAAGGTCGCGCGGCCGGATGCGAAACCGGAAGTCCCGTTTCGCTGGCCGTCGCTCCCCCTCATTATACCATTGGATGCGACAGGTGTGACGTCCGTGTCGCTTGCCCTGCCCTGTGGCTGACCGGTATTCTCCGGTCCAATGGCGGGGGACGTGAAAACGAAGACGGACGCGGCCGGGGTTTCCCCGGTAGAGCGCCTGCATGCCCTGGTCGGCGCCGACATGGCCGCCACCGACAAGCTGATCCATGCCCGCATGCATTCCGGCGTGCCGCTGATCCCTGACCTGGCGCGGCACCTGATCGATTCCGGCGGCAAGCGCCTGCGCCCCCTTCTCACCCTGGCTGCCGCCCGCGCCGGTGGCTATGACGGCGAAGGCCATCGCATGCTGGCGGCGGCCGTGGAGTTCATCCATACCGCCACGCTGCTGCATGACGATGTGGTGGACGAAAGCAGCCTGCGCCGCGGCAAGGTCTCCGCCAACCTGATGTGGGGCAACAAGCCCAGCGTGCTGGTGGGCGACTTCCTGTTCTCCCGCGCCTTCCAGCTGATGGTGGAGACCGGCAACCTGGCCGTGCTCGACATTCTCTCCGGGGCCGCCGCCATCATCGCCGAGGGCGAAGTGATGCAACTCAAATCCTCAAACAATCTGGGCGTTACCGAAGATCATTACATGAGCGTGGTTTCGGCCAAGACCGCAGCGCTGTTCGCCGCCGCCGCCGAGACCGGCGCGGTGATCGCCGCCCTGCCCGCGCCCCTGGTGGCGGGCATGCAATCCTATGGCCTCAACCTGGGCATCGCCTTCCAGCTGGTGGATGACGCGCTGGATTATTCCGGCCGCCAGGCCCTGATGGGTAAGACGGTCGGCGATGATTTCCGCGAAGCCAAGATGACCCTGCCGATCATCCTGGCGCATGCCCGCGCCAAGGATGCCGACAAGCCCTTCTGGAAGCGGGTGATCGAGACCGGCAACCAGAGCGAAGCCGATCTGGACCGCGCCATCACGCTGGTCGAGGAAACCGGTGGCATCCAGGAAACCATGCGCCGCGCCCGCGCCTATGCCGACGCGGCCAAGACCGCCCTGGGCGTGCTGCCGCCCAGCGACATTCGCGCCGCACTATCGGAGATTGCAGACTTCTGCGTCGAACGGGCCTACTGACCCGCTACGAGCTGCGCTTGTCGAACTTGAAACCCTGCTTTTCCAGGAAGTCGAACAGGCCGACGGCCATCGCCTGCGCGCCGTTGGCCGGCATCACCAGGCGACCCACCACCACGCGGTTGATCGGGCCCGGGCTCTTGCTGTGATCGGCACGGACCGATTCCAGGGTGATGGAAATCGTTCCATTGGCGTTGAAGAAGCCGGTGGCCGCCGTGGCGTAGAGCTCGGGCGCATGGGGATTGTCCTGCAGCTTGGGCAGGGCGTTCTTTCCGGATTCCGACATGGCGCGTCCTTGGTTGGAGGGCGACGCGAGGCTGGCCGGTTTCGCTTAATTTTGACTTAAGAACGGGTATGGGTCGGCGCCACCCACCAGCCGGGCTGGGCAATCTTGAGGGCGCGCGCCGCCCCGGCACAGGCCGCATCATCGGCAAACAGCGCAAAGCAGGTTGCGCCGGAACCTGACATCCGAGCCAGAACCGCGCCCGGAAGCGCGGCCAGTACGTCCAGCACATCAGCAATGACGGGCTGAATGCGGCGCGCCGGATCTTCGAGATCGTTGCGGGTCATTTTCAGGAAGGCGAGCAGTGCACGCACATCCGCGAAACCGTCGCGCGGCAGTTCCAGCCCGGCACCGCTGCGTGTCTGCAGGGCCGCAAATACATCGCGCGTCGGCACCGCCACGCCAGGATTGACCAGCAGCAGCGGCAGGCGCGGGATCGCGACCGGCGTCAGGATTTCGCCGCGCCCTTCCATGTAGGCCGCCTGTGACGGCACGCAGACCGGAACATCCGAGCCCAGCGTCGCGGCGATGTCCATCAAGGCAGCGTCGGAAATTTCCACCCGCCACAGCGCCTTCAAGGCACGCAATGCAGCGGCGGCATCGGCCGAACCGCCGCCAATGCCAGAGGCCACGGGCAGTTTCTTGGTCAAGGTGAGCGCCGCGCCCGCCAGCGTGCCGGCTTCCGCCGCCAGGGCGCGGGCCGCGCGCAAGACCAGATTGTCGCCTTCGCCAGACAGCCCCTCGCTAAAGGGGCCGTCCACTGTCAGCGCAAGCTGCGATGCCGCGTCCGCCCGCAGCACGTCGCCCATGCCGGTGAACACGGCAAGGCTTTGCAACGGATGAAAGCCGTCGGCGCGGCGTTCCCCGACATGGAGAAAAAGATTGATTTTGGCCGAAGCCTCTTCTGAAAAACTCACCCCGGCAGACCTGTCTTGAGCTTCTGCTCGATCACGGCCTTGGCCTGTACATCCTCGCCGAAGGTCAGCGCGTGGTTCCACTGGAAGCGGGCCGCGATGGGCTTGCCCGCCTTCCACAAGGCATCGCCCAGATGCTCGTTGATGGTGGGATCGCCCGGCACCAGCAGCACCGCCTGCCCCAGCGTGCGCGCGGCATCTTCATAGCGGCCCAGCTTGAAATAGGCCCAGCCGACACTGTCCATGATGTAGCCATCATAGGGACGCAGCTTGGTCGCGCGCTCCAGCATCGTCAGCGCTTCGGGGATGCGTTCACCGCGCTCCACCCAGGAATAGCCCAGATAGTTGAGCAATTGCGCTTCGTTGGGCGCCAGCTTCAAGGCAAGCTGCGTATCGGCTTCCGCCGCCTTCCATTCCTTCAGCTTGTCCTTCACATTGGCGCGGGCATAGAAAACGCGCCAGTCGCGCGCAGCGGGCGTGCCCAGCGCCTCGACAGCGCGATCAAAGGCCTGCAGCGCCTCGGCATCCTTGTTCAGGGCGCGATAGGCGTCGCCCATAGCGATCCAGGCTTCGACATCCTTGGGATTGGCCGTGGTCAGACGGCGCAGTTCGATCACGGCAGCGTCATGGCGATCCAGCCGCGTCTGGTCCAGCGCCATCGCCATCACTGCCATGCGGCGATAGGGCGAATTCGGCTCGATACCGCGATAGGCCTCGATCGCATCCTCGAACTTGCGCAACTGGTCGAAGCGGTCGCCCAGCAGGATATTGGCCAGCGCGAAATCGGGACGCAGATGGAGCGCCAGGCGTAGATAAAGCACCGAGACATCAGCGCTGCCGGAGTCGTTGAGCGACGCCGCCAGCCCGAACAGCGCTTCGGCAACACCTTCTGCTGGCGAGGCCACCAGTGGCTCCGCCTTGGCATTGACGGCGACACGCTGCAGCCCCGGCTGCACAACCGCCAGGAACCCGCCCTGGGCTTCATGCTGGCGGTAGAGCGCAGCAGCTTCGGCGCCGCGCCCGGCACGCTCCAGCATCCGGCCATAAGCCTCCAGCACGCGCGGCGTCGGCCCGGATTTCAGCGCCTGCTTGTAGGCGATCTCTGCTGCAGCAATGTTGCCCGTATATTCGGCCAGCAGGCCCATATGGAAGGCGGCGATGTTTTCCGCGCCCTTCTCCGCCGCAAGGGTCTGCAAGTTTTTCTGCACCGCCGCCTGGTCCTTCACGGCGGCGGCAGCCCAGGCGTCGAACAGAGACAGAGTGAGCGTGGTGAAGGGACCCTTGGCCGACTGCACCATGTGGGCGCGCGCGCTGGCATAGTCACGCTTCTTCATCGCGATCACCGCCAGCGCCAGCCGCGCCGAACGGTCGTCTGGCTTTGTCGCCACCAGCCGCTCAGCGAAACTGCCGGCATTGGCGAAATCACCCGCCGTGGCAGCATAGAAGAAGGACAGCTCCAGCAGGCTGGAGTTGGCGGGGTCGCGCCGCAGCGTTTCGCCGTAATAACGCGCCGCGTTCTTCAGGTCATGATCGCTGGCGGCGAAACGGGCCGACAGATAGGTGGAAAAGGCGCCGCCCTCATCGTCGGCCGCAGACGGCACGAACGTGTTCTCGCTGTAACCACCCGGCGCGTTGGCGCAGCCCGCCAGGAGGAGTGCAGCACAGAAAGCCAGGACAGAGCGCATTGTCACTCCTACATGTTCACATAATTGGGTCCGCCGCCGCCTTCAGGCGTCACCCAATTGATGTTCTGTGACGGATCCTTGATGTCACATGTCTTGCAGTGCACGCAGTTTTGCGCGTTGATCTGGAAGCGCGGACTTCCAGCGTCATCGACAACTTCATACACCCCTGCCGGGCAGTAACGCTGCGCCGGTTCGCCATATTCGGGCAAATTCACCGAAATGGGAATGGCGGGATCGGCCAGTTGCAGGTGCAACGGCTGGTCCTCCGCATGGTTGGTACCCGAAACCGACAGGCTGGAAGCGCGGTCGAAGGTTAACGCGCCGTCAGGCCTCGGATAGCTGATTTTCCGGCTTTCCGCCGCCTTGCGCAGGGAAGCATGGTCGGGCGCACCATGCCTCAGCGTTCCGAACGGCGAAAAACCGAAAAGCTGGTTCAGCCAGAGGTCCAGCCCTATCAGCAGCAGACCGGGCAAAGTTCCGAAACGCGACCAGAGCGGCTTAGCATTGCGCACCGCCCACAGATCCCTTGCCACCCAGCTTTGGCGGTAAGCGTCTTCGTAGGCCTCCAGCGTATCGCCTGCACGCCCCTCGCCGAGCGCCGTGAAGACGGCTTCGGCCGCCAGCATGCCGGTCTTCATTGCATTCTGGCTGCCCTTGATGCGCGGCAGGTTAACGAAGCCCGCCGCGCAGCCGATCAGCGCGCCGCCGGGAAAGGCCAGCTTGGGCACCGATTGCGCCCCGCCTTCGGTGATGGCGCGGGCGCCATAGCCGATGCGGCGGCCACCTTCGAGCATGGCGCGCATTTTCGGATGCGTCTTCAGGCGCTGGAATTCGCCAAAGGGATCGAGCCAGGGATTCTTGTAGTTCAGATGTACCACCAGCCCGACGGAACAGAGATTGTCGCCCCAATGATAGGCGAACATGCCGCCGCCAGTTTCATTATCCAGCGGCCAGCCCATGCCGTGAACGACCAGGCCCTTGCGATGTTTTTCCGGCGGCAGCTCCCAGACTTCCTTCAGGCCGATGCCGTATTTCTGCGGCTGGGTCTCGAGCCCGAATTGCCGGATGAGGATTTTAGACAGTGACCCGCGCGCGCCTTCGGCGAATAGCGTGTAGGCCGCCCGCAATTCCATGCCCGGCGTGAAGCCATCCTTGTGGTGACCGTCGCGTCCCACGCCCAGGTCGCCAGTGATGACGCCCTTCACCACACCATTCTCGATGATGAGATGACGCGCCGGAAAACCGGGATAGATTTCCACCCCCAGTGCCTCGGCCTGCACAGCCAGCCATTTGCAAAGATTGGAAAGCGAAACGACGTAATTGCCGTGATTGGACATCAGCGGCGGCACCGCGATGTGGGGCAGCGTGATGGCGCCGCCCGCCGTGAGAAACCAGAACTGGTCCTCGGTCACCGCCGTCTCGACCGGCGCGCCTTTTTCTTTCCAGTCCGGAATAATTTCATTCAGCGCCTTCGGATCAATAACCGCCCCCGAAAGGATGTGCGCGCCGATTTCCGAACCCTTTTCCAGCAGACAGACACTGACTTCGCGCCCCTGCTCTGCCGCCAGCTGTTTCAGCCGTATCGCTGCCGAAAGGCCGGCGGGCCCGCCGCCGACCACGATGACGTCATAGGCCATGCTTTCGCGGGCTATTTCTTCTTGTTGACAGGTCTCGGACATGGCTTTTTCTACACTGGCACCTCCGCAACTACTAGAAGCGGGACGACACAGGCCTTAGGATCGCCGCATGGGCGAAGACACGCTTTCCACTCTGAACTGGCTGGTCGAAGCCGGGGCCGGCGACGCCATCGGCGAAGTACCGGTCAATCGTCTGGCTGCCGCACCGCCCGCACCCGCGCCAATGCAGCGGCCTGCAGCACCGCCGCCCCGGCCGGCTGCCGCGCGCCCCACAGCCATGCCGCTGGACAGCGACGCCATCGGCAGCGCCCAGAGCGCAGCGGCTTCGGCCACCAATCTCATAGAACTCAGGGCGGCGCTGGAAGCCTATGACGGCTGCGCCCTCAAGCGTACCGCCACCAATACCGTTTTCGCCGATGGCACGCCCGCAGGCGGCATCCTCTTCATCGGCGAAGCCCCCGGCCGCGACGAGGATCGCATCGGCAAACCTTTCGTCGGCCGGGCCGGACAGTTGCTGGACAAGATGCTGCTCAGCATCGGGCTGGATCGCAACGTCAACGCCTACATCACCAATGTCATCAACTGGCGGCCACCTGACAATCGCGATCCCTCTCCGGAGGAGGCGGCGCAGTGCCTGCCCTTCCTGCGGCGGCACATCGAACTCGCCGATCCCGCGTTGATCGTGCTGCTGGGCGCTGTGGCGGCGCGCCATGTCGTGGGCGGTTCCGAAGGCATCATGAAGCTGCGCGGGCGCTGGATGGAATATCGCGTCGGCGACCGCATGGTTCCGCTGATGCCGACGCTGCACCCAGCCTATCTGCTGCGCCAGCCGGCCCACAAAAAGCTGGCCTGGCGCGATCTGCAGGCGATCCGGGACCGCATGGAAACAATCGGGTTGCCGCGAGTCCCGATGCAGGCTAACACTTGAGCTTGGAACGACAATTCGGCATCGGGGCGTTAATATTCTCAAGCGCGGCGCATTAACACTTGGCCTGGTGATGGCGCTCGCCGCCCCCGCAAGCGCGCAGGAAGTTTCTACCCCTTCGGTCGCACCGCAGATCCTCAACAGCAGCGACGCCGCACTGTATCGCGAGCTGATCACGGCGGCACGCGCCGGTCAGTCCACCAGGGTCCAGACTCTTTCGGCCAGGCTCGGCGACATCACGCTTCAGGGCTATGTCGAAGCTGAACTGATCCTCTCCCCCAAATCCAAGCGCGCGCCGCTGACGGAACTCGTCGCCTGGCTGCGCGACTATCGCGAACTCGCCGTTGCCGACCGCATCTACCGCCTGGCGGTGTCGCGCTCCACCACCACGGTGAAAAAAGGCAAGAAACGGATCAAGGTCGCGGTTGTGACCAACATCCCCGCCCCGTTGGGCGTGGGCACCCGCAGCGGCGGCTATGAAGATGCCGAGATCTCGGAACCTTCGCCGCGTGGCGACGATGCCCGCGCCGTCTTCGCCGGCATCCAGGCCGATATCAAGGCGGGCAATCCTGACGCTGCCGTGACCCGGCTGGAAAGCGTGCGCGCCACCGCCGCGCCGACCGATATCGCCATCATGGCGCACCGCATCGCGGCCTCTTACCTCGCCGAAACGCGCAACGCCGAAGCCTATGCCCTGGCCACCTCGGTCAGCGATCCGACCGTACCGCAACTGTTGTGGGATGCAGGCTTCGCGGCCTATCGCATGGGCCAGTGGGACAACGCCATCGTGCAGCTTGAAGCACTGGCGCAGAACGCGGCGGCCAAGAACACGCTGCGGGCGCAGGGCGCCTTCTGGTCGGCCCGCGCCCATTTGCGCCTGGGCGATCCGCGCAAGGTCGTCACCCTGCTCGCCTTCGCGGCAAAACAGAATCCCAGCTTCTACGGCATCATTGCCGAGAAGGCATTGGGCATGGACATCAACACCGGCTTCACCGATGCCGCGCTCAGTGCGGCCGACTTCGCCGACCTGATGCGCGCCGGCAGCGCGCGGCGCGCCGTGGCGCTGTGGCAGGTTGGCCTGTCCGACTATGTCGGCACCGAACTGAATCGCGCCTTCGTGCAGAATGACGAACGGCTCGATCCCGCCATGTCGGCGCTGGCCCGCGCCATCGGCGTGCCAAATGTCGAGTTGCGCGCCAGCGAAAAGAGTGCCGCGCGTGGCGTGCTTCTCACCGGCCTGTTCCCGGTGCCGACCTATGCGCCATCCGATGGCTACCGCGTCGATCATTCACTGGTGCTGGCGTTCGCCCGCATCGAGAGCCGGTTCCAGACCGCCGCCACCTCGCCGGTAGGCGCGCGCGGCCTGATGCAGGTTATGCCTGCCACCGCCAAGTCACTGGGCTTCGATCCGGCATCGCTGAACGACCCGAGCGTAGCGCTGTCGGCGGGCCAGAAATACATCGTGAACCTGCTCGACAACCTGAATGGCAGCCTGCTGGAACTGGGTGGCGCGTATAACGCGGGTCCCGGTGCCGTGAACCGCTGGATCACCACCAAGGCAGGCCGCGAAGACCCCCTGCTCTTCGTCGAAAGCATTCCGGTGTTCGAGAGCCGATCCTATGTAAAGCGGCTGATGCTCTATCACTGGCTCTACCAGCGCCGCTTCAACGAGGCCGCGCAGAGCCTGGACCAGACGGCGCGCGGCGCCTGGCCCGTCTATCGCCCCGCTGCCAAGAGCAACGCGCCGATCCTGGCCGGTGCCGCCGCAGCGCAGCCCGCCATCGCGAATGCCACCGCGCCGCCTGCGGTACAGATCACCAACAATTCGAAATAGCCTGGCCGTTCCGGTCAGAGCTTGGCCAGCACGCGCGCAGGCACGCGCAAGGCGTGCAGCAGCGACAACGCGAACGGTTTCAGCCAGCCCTGGCGCGTACGGGCGCTGTTGACGGCACGGGCGCGCAACATCACCAGCCGCCGACGCCCGATGCGGCGGACCATGTCCGCATCCTCCAGCCGCGGCAGGTCGCGATAACCGCCCAGCTTGTTGTAGAGACGGCGCGGCAAAAGCAGGCCCTGGTCGCCATATGGCAGCGCCAGCAGATGACTGCGGATGGCCGCCTTGGCCTCGGCCCGCCGGGCGGATGCGCCGAAATCCTCCAGCGCGAAACGGAAGAACGCCGCCTGCGGCCGTTCCGTCATGGCCTGGTGCAGGAAGGATTCGACTTCCACTTCCCAGCCCGGCTCCAGCGCGGTTTCTGGATGCAGGAACAGCAGCCAGTCGCCACGGGCAATCTGCGCGCCCGCCGCCAGCTGTGCCGCCCTGCTGCGACCGGCGGAAACGATATAGGCGCCGGCAGCATCGGCAATGGTCAGAGTGCCATCGCTGGAACCGCCATCGGCCACGATCACTTCGCGCACCACGCCACGCACGGCGGCAATGATGAGGCTGTCGAAACAGCGGGCCAGCTGGCGCTCGGCATTGAGCGCGGGGATCACGACACTGATCATGACGCTATCATGTCAGGCCCGGGGCCCGGCGCCAGAGCATTTGCGGTCGCAGCGGAAGGAAAAATTGCACTTTTAAAAGGCAAAAAGGCCCCGGCTTGCGCCGGGGCCTTTCTGTTTCAAGCCAGCCTATCAGACGAAGATGCGCTTCATGTTGGCCTTGGCCCAGGTCTTGGATTCCGGCGATGCGGCCCACTTGATGGCATTGAGCATCAGGCGGCGGAAGGACGGATGCGACCAGGCATTGTTGTCGTGGCCATGCTGCAGATAGACGATAGGAGAATTCTCCGCCGTCTTCACCCAGCCCGTCAGGTTGCTGCCCGGCGCATGGCCCGCGCCGACATTGGCGCCGTTGGGCGCATGCGCGAACTTGTCTGCCGTGGGCTGGAAGCTACTACGCAGCAGCGGGTGCACCGAATCCTCGAAGATCGGGCAAAGATACGTCTCGTCCACAATGTCGAAATCGTCCACGCCTGCCGTGATCGGATGCGCCTTGTCGGCGACCGTGATGCGCTGCTCCGTGCCCTGGCGATAACCCGAGCGGGGATAATCCTTGCCGCGCAAATTCTTGAGGTCCAGGCCCCAGTCGGCCGCGCCACCCATCATCTCGACATAGGCGTTGGAGCCGTTCACGCCCGCAGGCCAGCTATGGCACCAGGACGCCAGCGCGTGATGGAACAGCACGAAACCCTTGTCGCCGTTGGTCAGCAGTTGCTTGAGGTTGGCCTGCAGCTTTGCCGAAGGCGGCGGATAGGTGGTCTGGCGGCGGCCATCGGGACCGGTGACGATCTTGCGGCCGGCAAAGGCGTCATAGAACAGGAAGACGTCATAGTCCGCCGCCAGCGCGGGATCGAAGAAATGCTCGGCCGCCGGGTGCTCGACATGGGTCCAGCTGATGCTTTCGCCAAACGCATCGAGCATGCGGAACAGGTTTTCGCGGTCGAAGGGATGATAGCTGGAGATGAACAGCACCCGGATCGGTCCATTGCCGCCCTGCGACGGCAGGCCATCCAGGCTGGTGCTGTTGATCGGCGCGCCCGTACCGGTCGGCCGCAGCGGCGCGTTGGCCGCAGGCGCAGGCTGCGCCAGCGCGCTGGTCGCCAGCGGCACCGCCGCAGCGGCACCCGCCATCGCACCGAACATGGAGCGGCGGGACAGATCGGGCTTGATGGATTTCTTGCCGGCATTATCGCCGCTGGATTTGCTCACGTGGTTCTCCTGAGTGTTCCGGGATTGTTGTTATCGTTGGCCGACATGGTGTCGCCGGGTTTGCACAAATGCAACCGCTTGCCCCTAATTGTGAGTGCAAAGAAAAACCCCGCCGCGACTGGCGCGACGGGGTTCTTTTCATGACAGCACTTTATTCCGCTGCTTCGTAGCCGCGGGTCTTGTCGCTGGCCTTGGAGCCGCCGGTCAGTTCGCCCAGCCATTCGGTGTGGGTGAGCGGACGCGAGAACATCGGGAAGTTCTTGGCGCAGGCAAAATCCTGCTCTTCCTGGGTGATCGCCGCCGTGCAGTCGGTCAGGGTGACGACGTTGTAGCCCTTCTCATAGGCGGTCCGCATCGTCGACTCGACGCAGCAATTGGTCAGGAAACCGCCCAGGGCGACTTCGGTGATGCCGCGCTGACGCAGCACCCAGTCCAGATTGGTGGACTCGAACGTGCCCAGGCCGCGCTTGCCTTCGATCACAACGTCGCCAGCCTGCGGCTTCAGCGCGTCAACGATGGCGGCGCCCCAGCTGCCCTTGATGAAGGACTTGCTGTCCTTGACGCCCTTGAGGATGCCATAGGGCTCGTCACGCATCTCGCCATAGCCATCGGCGAAGGTGATCGGCACGAACACGATGGTGGCGCCGGCCTTGCGGGCCTTCTCAACCGTCTCGACGGTGTTGGCGAGCATGTTGGTCTTGGCCATCACGCCGGAAACGGCGCCATGCAGGGTGCCTCCCTCGGTGGTGAAATCGTTCTGGAATTCGATGAGAACAAGAGCAGTCTTCTTGGGATCCATAAGTCGCCTCCGAGAGAGTGTTTTGGAACGCCACCCTTGTCTGGAGGCGTATCGGGCAGAACTTTAGCCTCGGAATATGACAGACGCCAAGCGCCTCAAAGCTATTTGTACTTTATTTGTTCTCAATACGGCATATTGTCCTTCTCCATGACAATAGTCCTTGGATCGACCATCCGGCATGCGCGCCTGCAGGGACGCGGCGCCCTCTCCAACGCCTCTGGCCGTTACGAGAAGCAGGCCCGCCTGCTGGTAGATGACGGCTGGGACGATGGCTGGCGGGCTGATGACGATGCCCCGCCCGCGCTGCGGACCGAGGTCATCCAGGATGCCACCGTACCATCATCGCCCGCAACAAATCACCGGACATTTCCTTCGGCTAGTCCATCAACCCCTATCGCGGCTGTGAGCATGGCTGCATCTATTGCTTTGCCCGCCCTACCCACGCCTATCTCGGCCTCTCGCGCGGTACTGATTTCGAGTCCCGCCTCTTCGCCAAGCCAAACGCGGCGGCGCTTCTGGCCAAGGAATTGCGGGGGCTCGGCTATGTGCCCAGGGTCATCGCGATGGGCACAAATACCGATCCCTACCAGCCACTGGAAAAGAAGCTGCGCATCACCCGCTCCATCCTGGAGGTGCTGCGCGATTTCCGTCATCCCGTCGCCATCGTCACCAAGTCGCCTCTGATTCTGGGCGACCTGGATATCCTGTCGGAAATTGCGGCGATGGAGCTGGCTAAGGCTGCGTTGTTTGTTACCACCCTGGATCGCAAGCTGGCCCGGGTGATGGAGCCCCGCGCCGGAACGCCAGCACGACGGCTGCAGGCGGTGCGTGGCCTGACGGATGCGGGCATTTCGGCAGGGGTGATGTTTACGCCCGCTATTCCGGCGCTCAATGACCATGAGATGGAGGTGGTTCTGGAGGCGGCTAAGGCGGCGGGCTCCCGCTCCGAAGGCTATGTGCCGCTGCGGCTGCCCCTGGAGAGCAAGGATTTGTTCCGGGAATTGCTGAAAACCAAAGTTCCCGTCCGGGCCCGTCATGTGATGACGCTGGTGCGCCAGATGCGCAGCGGAAAGGACTGTGATGCGACCTGAAATACCCGGATACGAGGGACCGAACCCTATGCCAAAATGATATCCAGACGCTTCCAGATATCAGAAAGGCGTATAGGGTTTAATTAACCCTATACGCCTTTTACCGAGAGTATTTTTGCAGGCCACCCAATACTGGCGACCAACTCGAGCTTTTCTAGTGGGGATACTTAGGAGTTAGTACCGGTGCTGGAGGCGGAGTCATCATTAAAGCCCCCCGTCGCCGCAATGATAACAAAAATGGCCACGCCAGTCCCAAGCAACAAAGGTGCATTATCTGTGATGATCGAAGCTACTTTCGAACCAGCGGGCTTGCCAGCCGGCAGCGGGGAGGCGGCGAAAGCAGTAGAAACGAGAAGCGTTGCAGCAACAACACCGCCGATAAATGTGGTCTTCATGGATATCCCCTTAAAATTTACGTAAGTTCGAATATATGGTTTTTAACGTGAATACAAGTTTGTCTTTTATGAAATATTTATAGAGGATTTTCAAGGAAATAGCTCGTTTCGTCGAATTTTCGAGACGGGTCCAGAACCAGGCTGGCCGCCGGCATACATCAAAAATGGTGTAAATACCTAAAAAGACTGGTAAAATGTGGTCTAAAATAGTCCAGGGGAAAACAGCGCGCTATACAGGCGACATACCGCATTACCGCCACGAGATGCGGCATCTGGCGCGCCTACAGGGAACGGAAACCGTCTTTGTCTGCGGTGTGGACGAAGCCGGGCGCGGACCACTGGCCGGGCCCGTGGTCGCGGCAGCCGTCATCCTAAAGCAGGACTGCATCCCGAAGG
>CANHNJ010000022.1 GCA_947462105.1 Alphaproteobacteria bacterium | reverse complement strand
GGATGCGTTGAAGCGGGGCGCGCTCAGGCCCGGCGGCACCATCGTCGAAGGTACCGCCGGCAATACCGGCATCGGCCTGGCAACCGTTGCCAACGCCCTGGGTTTCAAGACGGTGATCGTCATTCCCGACACCCAGTCTCAGGAGAAGAAGGACGCGCTGCGCCTGCTGGGTGCGGAGCTGATCGAGGTTCCTGCCCTCCCCTACAAGGACCCCAACAACTATGTGAAGCTGTCAGGCCGCCTGGCCGAGCAGTTGGCGAAGTCGGAAAAGAACGGCGCGATCTGGGCCAACCAGTTCGACAATGTCGCCAATCGCAATGCCCATATCGAAGGTACCGCGCCGGAGATCTGGCGCGACACTGGCGGCCGGATCGACGGCTTCACCTGCGCCGTCGGCACTGGCGGCACACTGGCGGGTGTCGCCATCGGCCTGAAGGACAAGAACAAGGATATCCGCATCGCCGCCGCCGATCCGATGGGCGCGGCGATCTATAGCTGGATCAAGCACGGCACGCTGGAAATGCACGGTTCGTCCATCACCGAGGGCATCGGACAGGGCCGCGTCACCGGCAACCTGGATGGCGCGCCGATCGACGATGCCTATGAAATTCCCGATGACGAGGCCCTGCCCCTGATCTTCGATCTGCTGATGCATGAAGGCCTGTGCATGGGTGGTTCCACCGGCATCAATGTCGCGGGCGCGATCCGCATGGCAAAGCAAATGGGCCCCGGGCACACCATCGTCACCGTGCTGTGCGATTACGGCAACCGCTACCAGTCCAAGCTGTTCAATCCCAACTTCCTGCGTGACAAGAGCCTGCCCGTGCCGCCCTGGCTGACGTCGCGGCCCAATCCGCCGTCCGTTCCGTTCGAGAAATGAGCCCGCTGGTTTCCACCGAATGGCTTGCAAAGCATCTGGGCACGGTGCGGGTGGTGGATGCCTCCTGGTACATGCCGGACGAGAAGCGCGAACCGGCGAAGGAATTCCGCGCCGAACACATTCCCGGCGCGGTGTTCTTCGACATTGACGGCATTTCCGACCCTTCCTCCGGCCTGCCGCACATGATGCCAACACCCGACGCTTTCGCGGCGGCGATGAACGCGCTGGGCCTGTCGGATGGCGATACCATCATCGCCTATGACGGCAGCGGCGTCTTCTCCGCGCCCCGCGCCTGGTGGGCGCTGCGCAGCATGGGCCATGAAAAGGTCTTCGTGCTGGATGGCGGCCTGCCAAAGTGGAAGCGCGAGGGCCGCGCGGTGGCAAGCGGCGCCGAAGCTGCGGCGACCGGCAGCTTCCATGCCCGGCCCGTGGCGGCGCTGGCGCGCGACTATGACGCCGTGCTGGCGCACCTGCAGGCCGATGATGCGCAGATCCTCGATGCCCGCTCCAACAGCCGTTTCACGGCGCAGGAAAAGGAACCGCGCGCGGGCCTGAAATCCGGTCACATGCCCGGCGCGGTCAACATTCCCTGGCGCAGCCTGCTCACCCCCGGCAACACGCTGAAGGATGATCACGCCCTGCAGCAATTGTTCGCCGAAAAGGGCGTCGAACTGCGCGCGCCCATCGTCACCACCTGCGGGTCCGGCATTTCGGCCGCCATCGTGATGCTGGCACTGGAGCAACTCGGCGCCGGTGATGTCGCGCTCTATGACGGCTCCTGGGCCGAATGGGGCGGACGCGCGGGTGCGCCGGTGAGTACGGGATGAGCGCGGGTACCAAACGCCGCATTCCCATGACCGTCACCTTCTTCGAGATGACGGCAAAGCCTTCCACCCTGCCGCCGCCACAGCCGCGCGGCCGCCACGCCATCCTGAAAGCGGAAAATCCCACGCCGCATTTCTATCGCTATCTCTACGACGCAATTGGCGGGCCATATCTCTGGGTGGATCGCAAGAAGGTGACGGCCGAAGCGCTGACCCAGATCATTCACGATCCCAGCAACGCGCTCTATGTCCTTTATGTCGAGGGCTGCCCCGCCGGCATGGCCGAAATCGACTTCCGCAAGGAAGGCGCAGCCAACATTGCCTATTTCGGCCTGATGCCGGAATTCATCGGCAAGCGGCTGGGCTATTTCTTCCTCTACCATGCCTGCCAGAATGCCTGGACGCGGCCGATCAGCCGCCTGACCATCAACACCTGTACCCTGGACCACCCCCGGGCGCTGCCGCTCTATCAGCGCATCGGCTTCACGGCATATGCCCGGGAAGAACGCTTTGTCGAACTTCCCTGAGATGTGCCACTGTCCCCATTCACCCGCGAGGACGCCATGAGCAGCATCGACGCCCCGTCCGAGAAGACCTGGTTCGGCCATCCCCGGGGCCTCACCGTCCTTTTCGGCACCGAGATGTGGGAGCGCTTCTCCTATTACGGCATGCGCGCCCTGCTGGTGCTCTATCTCACCAAGTACCTGCTGCTGACCGGCCATGTCGAAGGCGTGCTGTTCTATCCCGAGGTCAAGGGCTTCTTCGAATGGCTGACCGGCGGGCCGCTCAACCCGCAGCCACTCTCCTCGCTGATCTACGGCACTTATACCGGCCTGATCTATGCCACGCCGCTGCTGGGCGGCTGGGTCGCCGACCGCTTCATTGGCCAGCGTTTCGCGGCGATGATCGGCATCCTGATGATGGCGGCGGGCCACTTCCTGATGGCGTCGGAAGCCATGCTGTTTCCCGCCCTGACGCTGCTGATCTTCGGCGGCGGCTTCTTCAAGACCAACACCACGGCCCAGGTCGGCATGCTGTATACGCAGGGCGACAGCCGCCGCGACCCCGCCTACTCGATCTTCTATGTCGGCGTGAATCTGGGCGCCTTCATCGCGCCGCTGGTGGCGGGCACGCTCGGTGAGACGGTGGGCTGGCATTACGGCTTTGGCGCCGCCGGCATCGGCATGCTGCTGGCCTTTGCCGTCTATGTCGCGGGCTGGAAGCACCTGCCGCCCGAACACGCAAAGCCCAAGACCAAGGCCGAACGCCAGCCGCTCACCCATGCCGAATGGAAATCGGTCGGCGCGCTGTTCCTGCTGGTCATCCCGCTGACGCTGTGGTGGGCCTGCTACGAGCAGCAGGGCAACATCATGGCGCTGTACGCCGACGCCAGCACGGATCGCCGCCTGATCCCCGGCATCATCGACTGGCAGATCCCCGTGACCTGGTTCCAGTCCTTCAACCCCTTCATCATCTTCGCCTTCACGCCGTTCCTCATCGCGCTGTGGGCGCGGCAGGCCAAGAACCTGCGCGAGCCCAACTCGATGCACAAGATCGCGTTCGGCTGCCTGCTGCTGGCGCTTTCCTATGTCCTGATCGCGGCCGTGGCGTGGATGAGCGGCGGCGCCAAGATCAGCTGGCTGTGGCTGCTGGCCTATTTCATCGTCATCACCACGGGCGAGATCTACCTTTCGCCCATCAGCCTGTCGCTCTATTCCAAGATCGCACCGCTGCGGATCGCCTCGATCATGATCGCGGTGAACTTCCTGCAGAACTTCCTGGGCGGCGGCTTTTTGCAGGGCTGGCTGGGCACCTTCTGGGAGAAAATGAGTCATCCCGCCTTCTTCCTCATGATCGCTGCACTGGGCTTTGTCGCCGGCGCGATGGTCTGGGCGATGGAAAAGCCGTTGCGGCCCTATTTGCAGAAGACGCATGACTGACAAACCCGAAACGCGCGCCGTCAGCCTCGGCCGCAAGAGCGATGAACATCACGGCGTGGTCAACACGCCGGTCTATCGCGCTTCGACCATCCTGTTTCCCGACTATGCCGCGATGAGCGGGCCGGAGCCGGAATACACCTATGGCCGTCGCGGCACCCCGACCACGCGCAGCTTCGAGGACGCGATCAGCGCCCTGGAAGGCGCAGCCCGCACCGTCACGGTGCCGTCGGGACTGAACGCCATCGCCATCGCCATCCTGTCGGTCTGCAACGCCGGCGATCACCTGCTGGTGGCCGACAATGCCTATGGCCCGACCCGCACCTTTTGCGACCGCACCCTCAAGCGCCTGGGGATCACGAGCAGCTATTACGCGCCCGGCGACGACATCGCGCCGCTGCTGCAGCCGAACACCAAGGCGGTGTTCTGCGAAAGCCCCGGTTCGCTGACCTTCGAGATGCAGGACATCCCGGCACTGGCGAAAACGGCACACGCGCACGGCGCTTCGGTGCTGATGGACAATACCTGGGCGACGCCGATCTTCTTCCAGCCGCTTCAGCATGGCGTCGACCTCTCGATCCAGGCGGCGACCAAGTATGTCGGCGGCCATGCCGATGTGATGCTGGGATATATCAGCGCCAATGACAGCCATGCGGCGCGGCTGCACCAGACCCACGGCGATATGGGCCTGTATGCCAGCGGCGATGACTGTTTCCTGGGCCTGCGCGGCCTGCGCACCCTGCCGGTGCGGCTGGCGCGGCACCAGGAGACGGGGTTGAAACTGGCGCGCTGGCTGGAGGCCCGTCCCGAGGTCGCCCGCATCCTGCACCCGGCGCTGGAAAGCGATCCCGGCCACGCGCTGTGGAAGCGCGACTTTTCCGGCGCCTGCGGCCTGTTCGGCGTCATCCTCAAGCCTGCGCCCGAAAAGGCGGTGGCGGCCTTTGTGGACGGGCTGGCCCATTTCGGGCTGGGCTGGTCCTGGGGCGGGTTTGAAAGTCTGATCGTTCCGGCCCATATCAAGCGCACGGCGCGGTCTTTCGCTGCGGAAGGGCCGGTCTTGCGCATCCATGCGGGCCTGGAGGATGCGGACGACCTGATTGCCGATCTCGACCTTGGCCTGGAAAGACTGCGACGCGCATCATGAGCGAGACCCTGAGCCACGACGCCTTCCTCAAGGCCGTGAAATACGATGATAAGGGCCTGGTGCCCACCATCGCCCAGAGCGCCGCCTCCGGCGAAGTGCTGATGCTGGCCTGGATGAGCGCCGCGACCCTGGCCCAGACCCTGGCGTCGGGCCGGGTGACCTACTGGTCGCGTTCGCGCCAGTCGGCCTGGACCAAGGGCGAGACCAGCGGCCATCACCAGCACCTGATCTCGGCCTCGGTGGATTGCGATGGCGACACCATCCTGCTCAAGGTCGATCAACTGGGTCCGGCCTGCCACACCGGCGCGCCAAACTGCTTCTTCCGGAAAGCCGAGTGAGGCGTGCATAGCGTCCCATCCGTTATGGCCGTATCGTAACGGCGAGCGCTGATGAATCACCCATGTCCGACCTGAAGCTGCCCTCCCGCGCCGTGCCGGACCCGTCTTCCGGCCTGACCGCCAAGTACAGGACTGCGGTGATCGCGGCGGTGGTGGTGACCGGCCTGTATTTCGGCCAGCCCGTGCTGATGCCGCTGGCGCTGGCGGTGCTGGCGTCCTTTGCGCTGTCGCCGCTGCTGGCGCTGCTGCGCCGCCTGCGTTTCGGTCACATCCCGTCGGTGCTGGTCACGATGGTGCTGGCGGTGGTGATCCTGGGCACGGTCGGCCTGTTCATGGGCTCGCAATTCGCGCGCCTGGCCGCGCAACTGCCCAGCTACCAGACCAACCTGACTGCCAAGATCCAGTCGGTGATGGGCAGCGCCGTCAACAATGGCACGCTGACGCGCCTGCGCCAGACAGCGGACACCATCGCCCGCCAGGTCAGCGGCGAGCGCCCGCGCGTCGCCCCGCTGGACGCGGCCAATGCGCCGATGGAGCCGGTGCCGGTGGTGATCGAGCGCCAGAGCCTGGCGCCGCTGGAAATGGCGCAGAACCTGGCCGGGCCGCTGCTGGAGCCGCTGGCGCTGATTGCGCTGGTGCTGGTCTTTGTCGGCTTCATCCTGCTGCAGAAGGATGATCTGCGCGACCGCGCCGTGCGGCTGGCCGGATCGGGCGACCTGCAGCGAACGACCATCGCGCTGGACGAAGCCGCGTCGCGGCTGTCGCGTTATCTTTTCCTGCAGACCTGCGTCAACACCGTGTTCGGCCTGCTGATCGGCGCGGGGCTGTGGCTGATCGGGATTCCCAATGCCGGCCTGTGGGCGCTGATGGCGACACTGTTCCGCTTCGTGCCGTATGTCGGCGTGCCCATCGTCTTCCTGTTTCCCGCCACGCTGGCGCTGGCGGTGGACCCCGGCTGGTCGATGCTGGCCTGGGTGGCGGCGCTGTTCATCATCCTGGATTTCATCACCGGGCAGATGGTCGAACCCCTGCTCTATGGCCGCTCGATGGGGCTTTCCGCCGTGGCGGTGGTGGTGGCGGCGGTGTTCTGGACCTGGCTGTGGGGGCCGATGGGGCTGTTGCTGTCCACGCCCCTGACCATGTGCTTCGTGGTGCTGGCGCGCCATGTCGATGGGCTGAAATTCATCGAGGTCATGCTGGGCGACAAGCCGCCCCTGACGCTGGAGCAGAGCCTGTATCTGCGCATGCTGGCCGACGATCCCGATGAAGCCGCCGACGAGGCCGAGACGTTCCTGCGCCACAACACGGTCGCCGCCTATTACGACGAAGTCGCGGCGCGCGCCCTGATGCTGGCCCAGTCCGACGTCAATCGCGGCGTGCTGGACGAACGGCGGCAGAACCATATCCGCGACGCCATCCGCAACCTGGTGGACAACCTTGCCGCCCATGCGGACAAGGAAGAGCCGCCAATGCCCGCTGCGCCGGAAAGCTGGCGCGACCGGCCGGTGCTGTGTGTTGCCGGGCGCGGGCCGCTGGACGAAGCCGCCGGTGTTCTGGTCACCGACATGCTGGGCAAGTATGGGCTGGGGGCACGGCTGGTCTCGGCCGACGACACCTCGGCGGCCAATATCGGCGAACTGGATATCGAAGGCGTGCGGCTGGTCTGTGTTTCCTACCTGGAGCCCGGCACCTTCAAGAACGCCCGCTACCAGGTGCGGCGCCTGCGCAAGGTGATCCCCGGCGTGCCGATCATCGCGCTGTTCTGGGGCCTGTCGGACGACAATTCCCGCTATCTCGACAGCATCGAGGCGACGGAGTGCGATATCGTCACCACCGGCCTGAAAGAGACGCTGCGCCATATCCTGGCCTTTGCCCGCCGGGCGGAGAGCGTCCGGGCGACAACCTGACGGCGGGGCCGGCAGTGCCACCGTCTCGTCGTGCAAACTGGCCGCAAAATCGCGTCGCAAGGCGATTTCCTGCTTTGCCGCCGCGAGCGCGATCTCGATGGCAGCGTAGAGCGGCGCCAGTTCTGCGATGCGGCGCGCCCGATAGGCGCGAAAAGCCGCGCTGTAGCGGCCATGCTTCCAGCGATTGCAGTTGCCCGGCTGGCCGCCGCGCTTTTTCGGGCCTATTCGAACCACGAAATTTTTACCCGCTTTTTTCGCCCCGGGGTCGCCTGTCGTGGAAATGATCTTTGCTTGCTGCATCGCCCCAATATCTGGGCGCTGATGGGCGCTGCCTAGCCCGTGTGGATAGGCCAAAGCGTGGATTGCCCGTCATCCCGCGACACGCACAGGCGAAAATAAATTTGGCGGGGTGGGGATAGGGGGGAACTTCATGCAGGAGGCGCATCGCGGTGGCGGCCTTATGCTTGCTGCGCTGCAATCTCATCAACTGAGCAGCGGCGGTTTGTCTTTCGCACAAATCGCCTCAAGCTTCTGTCCGACAATAGAAGCAGGCCACAACCATGCCCCGGACTCATCTTGCACTTCTCGCCACGCTGCTCATTGGCACTGCCGGTATCGCCGTGGCGGCGGGAACCGGCGCACCCGAAGTGCGCGTCACACAGGGAACGGTGCGCGGCGTGGTGCGAGACGGCCTCGCCGTGTTTCGCGGCATGCCCTATGCGGCCGCGCCAACGGGCGCACTGCGTTTCCGCGCGCCGCAGGCACCCGCGTCATGGACCGGCGTGCGCGACGCCACCCGGGACGGTCCCGCCTGCCCGCAGAACCAGTCCGGCGATCCAGCCGGCAAAGCCAGCGACGATGAAGATTGCCTGCTGCTGAACGTCTTCACGCCGCAGCAACAGGGTACAAGGCGGCCCGTGCTGGTGTGGATTCACGGCGGCGGCTTCAACATCGGCTTCAGTGGCGCACGCCAATACGATCCCACGCCGCTGGTGCAGGAAGGCGGCGTCGTGGTCGTCAGCATTAATTATCGCCTGGGCACGCTGGGGCTGCTGACCACGCAGAGCCTCGACACCAACGCCGAACCTTCTGGAAACTATGCCATCCGCGACCAGCAGGCGGCGTTGCGCTGGGTCCAGCGCAACATTGCGGGCTTTGGCGGCGATCCGCGCAATGTCACGATCGCCGGGGAATCCGCCGGGGCTGCCTCCGTGCTGGCGCTGGTGGCTTCGCCGCTGTCGCGCGGCCTGTTTCACAAGGCCATTGCCCAGAGCCCGCCCAATGACAGCCATGCCCTGCCGCGCGCGGCCAGCCAGGAAAAGGGCGCGGTGCTGGCCGAGGCGCTGGGATGCAAGGCAGGCCCAGCACAGGCCGCCTGCCTGCGCGCCCTGCCGGTCGCGGCGATCCTGAAAACACGCAGCAACCTTGCCCTGGTGCATGATGCGCAGGTGTTGCCGCGCGATCCCTTCGTGGCGCTGCGGGACGGCAATTTCAATCGTGTTCCGATGATTGTCGGTTCCAATTTGCATGAGGGATATTTCTTCGTCTCCGGCGGCGAACGGCGGCTGGGCCATGCCATGACGCCGGACGAATATGCGGCAGAGGCCAGAACGGCCTTTGGCAGCGATGCCGACGCCGTGATGCGGCAATACCCCGTCGCATCGCACCCATCGCCCGCTGCCGCCATCGGCGAGGCGCATGGCGACATCCGCTTCGCCTGCTATGCCGACCTGGCGCGCATCGGGGCGTCGAAGCATGCGCCCGTTTACGGCTATGAGCTGAATGAGCCCGATCCGGCACAGCAGCAGCAGCGCCAGAAGATTTCGCTGGCCAACGCGGCCTATCACACCTCCGACCTCGCTTACCTGTTCGACTACGACACTGCGCCGCTCGCGGGCGATGCGGCCGCGCTGGGCCGGACGATGCGCGGGGCCTGGATCGCTTTCGCCCGCAGCGGTTCGCCCAACGGCGCAGGGCTTCCGGCCTGGCCGCGCTTCCAGCCGGGCAATGGCGCGGTTCTCAACCTGTCGCGCGCGGGTGGGCAGAGCACCGACTTCGCGGCGCGCCACAATTGCGGCCCGTTGCAGCAGGCCGGGCTGGTCACATGGGAGCCGAAATAGCGCAAAAGCTGGCGACCCCGGCTGGATTCGAACCAGCGACCACCGGCTTAGAAGGCAGGTGCTCTATCCAACTGAGCTACGGAGTCTTGCCCGCAATTTACGGGAAAAATTCCTAATATCTATAGCTCAGTTGTACCCCGGTCATGCGGGGCGCCAGCGGGATGCACTGGAGCACGCCCGAGGTGTTGGGGACGCCGAAGGTGCCGTTCGGGGCCGAGTTCAGCACGCCGGTATATTCCGGCATGCAGGCCGTGTTGTTGGTGGCGTTGTTCATGAACACCGCCAGATCGACATTCGGATGCAGGAAGTCGCGGGCTTCCAGCCGCAGGTTCAGCATGCCATAGGCCGAGGTGCGCTGCGCCGCATTGTAGTTGCGCATGTCCGCCAGGGTGCGGCCCTGCCAATAGTAATGCACGTTGAAGCTGACCGCGCCGGTGGGCGCGCCGAACAGGTCGCGGCCCATGTCGAAGGTCAGGAACTGGCTGGTCTGCCAGGCGGGCTGCGGGATCGGCGTGCCGGACAGGTTGGTGACGCTGCTGGGCTGCAGGTAACCGGCGGGCACCAGGAAGGTGTAGTCGGTGAAGCGCGCGTCGGTATAGCTGCCATTGGTGCGGAAGGTCAGCCAGTCATTGAGCAGGAAGGTGATGTCCCACTCCGCGCCCCAGATGCGGGCCGCACGGGCATTGAGGGTGATGTTGTCGTTGAAGGTGCCGACGCACTGGCCGGCGTTGAACGCCGTTTGGGTGCAGGCGCCGCCGCCGGTGGCCGTGGCCAGCGAGACGTTCGGCACGCCCTGCTGCACCTGGATGTTGCGATACATGGTCTGGTAGGCGGCAAGATTGGCGCGAACGGGAATGTTGCCCAGCACGAAGTCGGACTTCACGCCCAGCTCGTAATCCATCACCTCTTCCGGTGCCGCCACCTGGGCGGCGATGTTGATGGATTGCGGATTGATCGCGCCGGAACGATAGCCGGTACGCACGGTGCCATAGACCAGCGTGCCGTCCCACAGATCATGGTCCAGCGAGACCGTCCAGGTCGGCTCGGTGTAAGTGCGCTTGGCGTCGATGTTGCACTGGGCCAGCGGCAGGATCACGCCATTGGCATTGGTCATGGTGCAGCCGACCGTCTGGCCGGTGTAGTTGATGCCTTCGAAGGACCAGGCAGCGGCGTTGAAGGTGCCGGTGGCGCCATTGCCGGTCTGCGTGTTCGCCAGCGTCAGGGTCGAAGGCGTGCGGATGGTGCGCGTCTCCATATGGGCGAAACGCTGGTCATGGGTCAGGCGGATACCGGCGGTCAGGCGGGTGTCGTCCCAGATTTTATAAGTGGCCTGGGCATAGCCGGCATAGGAATTGTTCTCCATGCCGTTGTTGCGGGAGTCGGTGATGGTGAGCTGACGCCCCTGCACCGCCTGCGGCGCGCCACCGGCGGACGGCAGGAAGAGATAGAGTAGGCCGCCGTCATTGGGGCTGGTCTCGCCGAAATAGAACAGGCCCGCCGTCCATTGCAGCGCGTCGCCAAAGCCGGTGCCGTTGAAAGTCAGCTCGGACTGCCAGGATTCATATTGCGGGAAGTTGAACTGGTAGGTGTTCATCTCGAAAGGCTGGCCGCGGCTGATCGCCTGGCCGGTATTGTCCCAGGTGCGATAGGCCGCCATCAGCTTCATGTCGACGCCATCGAAGGAATGGTCCAGCGCCGCCGACCAGGTCTGGTAGTGGCCGGCATTCAGGTTGCTGATCGCCTGTTCGGCGCTCCAGAAACCGGTGGTCTGCTGGCGCGCCACCGAGTTGAGCAGCGAGTTGTAGGCGGCGGGCGACGGATTGACGGCGCCAACGCCGCTGGCGTTCGCCGTCAGGTAGGTGGACCCCACCGGATGACCAAGCAGGTCGGTGAAGGCGATGGTCGGGTTGGCGGTATTGGTGGTGCTGGGACAGGCGGCGGGGATGTTGCAGATCGAGGCGCGGGTGCCCGACGGCACCGTGCCGATGAAATAGCCCAGGCTGTGATAGGTGACGCCGGTATTGTGCTCGGCGGCGATGTCGGCGCGCAGCACGATCTTGGTATCTTCGTCGGGCTGCCACTTCAGCGAGAAATTGCCCGCCAGCTTGTTGCTGCCCATCGCGGCCTGGTTGTTGCGCATGCCGCTGGCCGGATCATAGAAATAATTGGCGATATAGCCCTTCTGGTTCTCCAGGTTGACGGCGGCGCGGAAAGCGAATTCGTCCGTCAACGGAATATTGACGACGCCCTGCACCCCGGCGCGGCCATAATCGCCGCCGGTGGCGCGCAGATAGCCTTCATATTCGCTGCCCGGCTCGCGGCTGCGATAGAGCAGCGCGCCGCCCGTGGTGTTCTTGCCCACCAGCGTGCCCTGCGGGCCTTTCAGCACCTGCACGCTCTCCAGGTCGAACAGCGCGCCGCCCAGGCCGACGGCGCGGGCATAATAGACGCCATCCTTGTAGACCGCCGAGGCGGTGTCGAAGGCCAGGCCGGAATTGCCGCCGCCCGAGGGCGCGTCGAAGTTGCGCTGGCCGCGAATGGTGATGTTCAGCGTGTCCTGGCGGAAGCTGGTCGGGGCGATCTGCAGCGAAGGCGAAGAATAGCGCAAATCCTCGATGGTCTTGATATTGAGACGGTCGAGATCGGCCTGGGTATAGGCGGTGATCGAGATCGGGACGACCTGCTGGTCTTCGGCGCGCTTGCGCGCATCGACCATCACGGTTTCAAAATTGCCCGAAGCGGTCTGGGCCTGTGCGCCCATCGTCATCGCCAGCAGCAGCGGCAGGGCCGAGGTGCCGAGCACCCGCGCGCGGACCGGATTGGTCATGACAGCACTCCCCGAATGGCCGGACGTGTCGGGTTGCACCCGCGCCTGCCTGATATCTCAAGCGTTTAGCCGAGTTGGGGGCGCTTCCACAATATCGCGTGGGGAAGGAAATCTTCCCGCCTAATGCGACCAGGGAATGCGGCGGTCGAAGCGGAAATTGTCCGAATAGGCCTTGGACTTCTGGCTGGCCAAATGCGGCTCGAAGACCTGGTGCGGGATGCCGTGGCGGGTGGCATAGGCGACCGCCTCTTCCGCCGTGTCGAACTCCAGCCAGAGCTGCTGCTTCATGTCCGCCGAGCCGGTCCAGCCCATCAGCGGGTCCACCACCTTGGCGGTCTCGGGCTCATATTCCAGCACCCATTGCCGGGTGCGGGCCTTGCCGGACTGCATCGCATTCCTGGTGGGGCGGTAGATGCGGGCGCGCATGCACGTCTCCTTCAAACAGGGTCCTGCTCGCTTTCGCGCGCAGGGTACCAGCTTTTGTAAGCTCGCAAGCTCGTAAACAAAAGCTAGGTATGGTCGGAGCGGTGTGATTCGAACACACGACCCTCTGGTCCCAAACCAGATGCGCTACCAGGCTGCGCTACGCTCCGGTCCAGCCCCGGAGTACACGCTGGCAGGCCGCCGTTCAAGGTGCCTCAATAAACCTGCCGGTATAAAGGTTTGCCCAGTATTTCCCGGTCAGGGTGAACAGGCCGCTGGCCGGGTTCCAGGCAATGCCGTTGAGGACGAAATTGCCCTCGGCCTCGATCCGGGCCAGTTCCGCCGCCGGCATGCGGGCGCGCAGGCCCGACAGGTCTGCCACGGCCTGGATGCAGCCGGTCTGGGGCAAAATCTTCAGGACCTGCCAGGTGGTGAAGACATTGGCGAAGACCGCGCCATCGACATATTCCAGCTCGTTGAGGCCGCCGACGCTGCCGGCGGGCCCACGCACCTGCACCGAGCCCAGCGTCGAGAAATCGGCCGGGCTGTGGAAGAAGAGACGGTCACTGCCATCGCTGACAATCAGGCGGCGGTCGTCATGGGTGATGCCCCAGCCATCGCGCGGATTGCGGAACTGGCGCAGCTCCTTGCCCTGCAGGTCGCGCTGGAAGACGCGATGTTCGGTATAGGTGAGCTGCCAGATGCGATCGTTGAAGATGGTCAGGCCTTCGCCGAAATAGGCCTTGCCGCCATCCTGCAGCAGCGTGACCTTGCCGGTGGGCAGGTCGATGCGCTGGACGCGCGAGGTGCCGAAGACGTTGCCGCTGCTTTCGTAGAGCGTGCCCTTGTGAAATTCGAGCCCCTGCGTGAAGGCCAGGCCCGAGCGCTTGACCTCGGCCGTGACCTCGAAACGCATCGGCCGGGGCACCGGACAGGCACCCTGCGCCAGGGCGCAACCAGCGGAGAGGCAGGACAGCAGCAGGGCAAGCAGCGGGGTGCGCATGGCCAAGCACTATCGCGCCGCCCGATCCAGATCAAATGACTTGGCGGTTAACCGGCCTCAATGGTTCGAAAGCTCTATTTCCGCCGCCATCTCGCCCCAGCGCGCAGGCGCGAGCCGGAGCGCCATTAAATAACGCGGCAGCTTGGCGGGGCTTAGTGGTCCCTTATGGTAATCTCTGCCGCCATCTCACCCTTCGGACCGTCGCCGGCCCGGACCCGTACCTGCTGGCCCTCATGCAGTTCGCGCACCTGGCAGCGCCGCAGCGTCTCCATGTGAATGAAGATGTCGGGTGTACTGGGGCCGCAGGAAATGAAGCCGTAACCCTTGCTGCGGTCGAACCACTTGACCGTGCCGTCCATGACGGGCCCGCGCGGGCTGACGCAATTGCGCACCCGCCGTTCCGACGGCGGCGGCATCAGGTGGGCGGTGGAGTTGTCGAGCAGCAGCAGCCTTGTCGCCTGCAGCCCCTTGGCGCCGCGCGCGACCTCGCAGGTGACGGTGGCGCCTTCCAGCACCTGGCGAAACCCCGACGCGCGCACGCAGGTCTGGTGCAGCAGGACGTCGCCATCGCTGGCCGCGATGAAGCCATAGCCCTTGTTATCGTCGAACCACTTGATGAAGCCGCTGACGATCCTGGTGGGTGCGCCGGAAATCGCGTCGGTATCGGCCAAGCTCATGCTGCATCCCCCCGGCTGCCCGGCGGCTGCGAAGCACCGGCTGTGGAAGAAAACCTGCCATGACGCACACGTAAGCCGCGCCCCCCTGTTTGGGGGAGAGGCCGGGACAAGGCCGGGAATTGCCGAAGGTCCAGTGGACCTTTCGCCCCCTTTAGTGCCCCGCCATTTTCATTTTTGGCGCAAATCACCCAAACTCCCGGCGTTTGAGAGGATTTGCGACAAATCCTTGTTTGCGCTGCAAAAGCCGGGGCCGCAGACTTGAAGCCAATGACCAAGGACGAAAACAAGCCGCATATCCTCCTGGTGGAGGATGCGCGCGACATCCGTGAACCGCTGGCGCGATACCTGCGCGAGCATGGCTATCGTGCGACCACGGCGCCGGATGCCGCCAGCGCCCGCAAGGTGATGAAGGGTGCGGCCATCGACCTGGTGGTGCTGGACATCATGATGCCGGGCGAAGACGGACTTTCGCTCTGCCGTTCGCTGCGCGAAAGCAGCCAGATTCCCGTGGTGCTGCTGACCGCGCGCGGCGAGGAAGTGGATCGCATCATCGGCCTGGAAATGGGCGCCGACGATTATATCTCCAAGCCCTTTTCGCCGCGCGAACTGGTGGCGCGGATTGCCGCCGTGCTGCGCCGGACCCAGGCGCTGCCGCCGCGCCAGACCCCGCCGGGCTCGGAGCGGGTGCGCTTTGGCGACTGGACGCTGGACACCGGCCAGCGCGAACTGATCGGCGCTGATGGCGTCGCCCTGCCCCTGTCCTCCAGCGAATTCCGCCTGCTGACGGCGCTGCTGGAGCGGCCCAAGATTGCGCTGACCCGCAACCAGCTTCTCGATCTCACCAAGGGCCGCGATGCCGACCTGTTCGATCGTTCGATCGACAACCATGTCAGCCGCCTGCGCAAGAAGATCGAGCCCGATCCGAAGAACCCGCGCTACATCAAGACCGTGTGGGGCGGCGGCTACATCTTCGCCATAGACCCGGAGCACGCCTGATGCATATCCGCCTGTGGCCCCGCACCCTCGCCTTCCAGATGATCGCGGTGACCGCTGCGGCGGTGGTGCTTTCCAATCTGGGCGTGGCCTTCTATTTCGAGCGCACCAACCTTGCCCAGTTCAACGGCTTCCTAAACGAGCGCATGATCGACCGCACCACGGCGGTCGCCACCACCATGCGCGAAGTGCCGGTGACATCGCGCGACGCTGTCATGCGCACCATGAGCACCCGCGACTGGCGCTTCAGCCAGGTCAACGGCCCGGTGCCCAGCCGCGCCATGACCGACGAGGAATCCGGCTTCGCGCAGCGCGTGATCGAATCCCTGCCCGCCGGCTTTCCACAGCGTGGCAGCGTCACCGTGGTGGGCCATATCGATCCGGGCAGCCTGCCGCGCGAGCAGCGGCCCCGCCGCATGGGCGGCGGCAATGACGCGGCGCAGTTCTTCGTCCCCATCGACAACAACACCACCCTCAGCGCGCTCTATCTGCGCCCCCAGGGCGGCGGCCCGAACCAGGAAATCGTGGCCGCGACCGCCGTCTCCATCCTGCTGGTGTCGCTGATCGCCGTCTTCATGGCGCGGCGCATCGTGCGGCCGCTGTCGGAACTGGCGCGGGCGGCCTCGCTCGGCGCCATGAGCGGCGGCGTGGTGCCGCGCGTGCCCGAAACCGGCCCCGAGGATGTGCGCGCCGCCGCCATCGCCTTCAACAGCATGACCGAGAAGGTCGCCCGCACGCTGGAAAGCCAGCGCCACCTGCTGTCGGCGGTGGGCCATGACCTGCGCACGCCGATCACCGCCATGCGCATCAACCTGGAATTCGTCGCGGATGACGATCTGCGCGAAGGCCTGGTGCGCAACCTGGACGAATTGCAGCAATTGACCGAGCAGGTGCTGGGCGCTGCACGCGGCACCGGCGGCGAAACACGGCGCAACATGGACATTTCGGCACTGGTCGAAAGCCTGAGCGCCGATCTGGAAGAAATGGGCGAGCCGGTGAAATGGAATCCGTCTGGCCCGGCCCCGATCAATTGCTGCCCCAACGAGATCCGCCGCGCCGTGCGCAACCTGGTCGAGAACGCCGTCGCCTATGGCGGCCAGGCCGATGTGCGGATCACCGACAGCCCCGAAGCGTATGAGATCGTGGTCGAAGATAGCGGCCCCGGCATTCCCGAGGCCGACCAGATGCGCGTCTTCGAACCCTTTGTGCGGCTGGAAAGTTCGCGCAACCGCGAAGGCGGCGGCACTGGCCTGGGGCTGACACTGGTCAAGGCCATCGCCGAAGGGCATGGCGGCAGTATCACGCTGGAGAACAAGCCCGAAGGTGGCCTGCGCGCCCGCATGCGGCTGCCGCGCACCCCGGTTGCGGCATAAGCCTTCTCTTCGCGCCGCGTTGCGCTTATTGCTCAGGTGATGAGCGAAGTCTCCGACCCTCTCTACAAGAAGGCGCTGCTGCGCCTGGCCGCCGATGCCACGGGCGCAGGCGCCCTGCTCGCGCCGGATGGCGCTGCCACCCGCACCAATCCCGCCTGTGGCGACCGGGTGACGATGGCAGTCACACTGGCCGATGGGCGCATCGCGGCGCTGGCCCATGTCACGCAGGGCTGCCTGCTGACCCAGGCTTCGGCGGCGATCCTGGGGACTGCGGGTCCGGGCCTGGACGCAGCGGCTTTGGCCAAGTTGGAAGCCAGGGTGCGGGCGATGCTGAAAGACGGCGCGCCGCCGCCTTTGTCTGCCTATGCGGCGTTCGACGGCGCGGCGGCGCATCCGGGTCGCCATGTCTGCGTCTTGCTGCCGTTGCAGGCGCTGCGGGAAGCCCTAGACGCGGCCAAACCAAGCGGCGAGCGGGCCTAGTGTCAGGCCATTGGGAGCGAGGCTGGTGCGGCCGCAGCTCCAGTCCAGCGGTTCGGCGCGGTTCAGCAGCGGATCGCTGCAGCGATGCGGCTCCGCGCCCAGGTTGAAAACACAGAGCAGGCGCTCACCTTCCACTTCGCGGGTGAAGGCGATCAGCGGCAACGGCACATCCAGCAAGGTTTGCGCGCCCAGCCGCAGCGCGGTGCTGGCATGGCGCTGCGCCAGCAGGCGGCGCGCATAGGCCAGGTTTGAATCTGGATCGCCTTCCTGCGCCGCCACGCTCAGCGCCGCATGTGACGGCCCCGGCGGCAGCCAGGGCTGGCCGCTGGTGAAACCCAGATTGGGCGCGGCCCCGTCCCACGGCATCGGCGTGCGGCAGCCATCACGGCCCTTGAACAGCGGATAATAAAGATCGCCCACCGGGTCGCGCAGCTGGTGACGCTGCAGATCGACCTCCGGAAGACCCAGCTCCTCGCCCTGATACAGCAGGATGGTGCCGCGCATCGCCAGCAGCAGCGCCAACATCACCTTGGCCGCGCCATCGCCGAAACGCGTGACGGTGCGGATCACGTCATGGTTGGAGAAAGAGATGCAGGGCCAGTGATCGGGATGCGCTGCCAGCGTCTCAAGATGCGCGCGGATCGCCGCTGCATCGGTGGCATGCAGCAGCGCGAAATTGTAGCCCGCATGCAGGCCCCTGTCTGGTGGCAGGTAGCAGCCGGAGCGTTCGAATTCCTCCGAGAACTCACCGAAAACGAACCTGTCATCAAAGCGCTCTACCCGCCGCCGCACCAGATCGAGCAGCTTCCTGTTTTCCTCCAGGTTGGAGTCATGCAGATGCCGCTGCAGGTTCGCCGCCGCCGACCAGGCATAGGCATCACGCTGCGCCGCCGGGACCGGCGGATTGTCCGTCAGCGCCGCGTCATGCAAAAAGGCGTTGGCGACATCGAGGCGGAAGCCGTCCACGCCGCGCGCCAGCCAGATGTCCAGCACCGACAATGCCGCTTCGCGCGCCTCGCCATTCTGCCAGTTGAGCTTGGGCTGCTGGCGCAGGAACTTGTGGTGATAATATTGCCGCCGCGCCGGTTGATAGGCCCAGGCAGGCCCGCCAAACACCGACAGCCAGTTGTTCGGCACCGTGCCATCGGCTTTCGGATCGGCCCAGACGTACCAATCCTTTTTGGGCCACTCACACTTGCCGTCATCGCCATCGCGGCTGGCGGCGAACCAGGTATGTTCGTCGCTGGTGTGCGCCAGCACTTCATCGAGGATGAGCTTCAGGCCGCGCGCATGGGCGGCCGTCACCAGCGCCTGGAAATCGTCCAGCGTGCCGTAATCGGCCTGCACGCCTTCATAGTCGGAAACGTCATAGCCCCAGTCGCGGTTGGGCGAGGGATGCAGCGGCGACAGCCAGATCGCATCCACGCCCAGGGCGGCGATATAGTCGAGCTTCGACAGCAGTCCGGGCAGGTCGCCCTGCCCGTCGCCATTGGAATCGCAGAAGCTGCGGATATAGACCTGATAGATGGAACAACCCATCCACCAGGACACCCGCTAGACCTCATTGGCGGTGGAGATGACCTTGGCGGCGAGACCGTATTTCACCGCGTCTTCCGCGCCCATCCAGAAATTGCGCTCGGTGTCGTGCACGACCTTTTCATAGGTCTGGCCGGTCTCGGCGGCGATCTCGCGGATCAGGCGCTCGCGCATCTTGATGATCTCTTCCGCCTCGATGGTGATGTCGCTGGCCTGGCCGCGCACGCCGCCCAGGGGCTGGTGCAGCAGGAAGCGGGTAAAGGGTAGGCAGAAGCGGTTTTCCTTTTTCGCGCCCAGGAAGATGTGCGCACCGGCGCTGGCGACCCAGCCGGTGCCGATCATCTTCACCCGGTTGCCGACGAAGCGGATCATGTCGTGGATGGTGTCGCCCGATTCCACGTGGCCGCCCGGCGAATTGACGATGACGCGGATATCGCCCTCGCTCTCGGCATAGGCCAGCAACTGGGCGGTGACGCGCTCGGCCATCTTCATGTCGACTTCGCCGAAGATCAGCACGGTGCGCGACTTGTAGAGCGCCTTGGCAATCTCGGAGGATTGCGGCTCCGGGGCCTTCTTGTCTTCTTTTTCGTCGGATTCTTCGTCGGCGCGGAACACGGCAACTCCGGGGAATTGGGGGATTCGGGGAACAGTCTAGCGATACTTAGGTACCGGGCAACCCGCCTACAACCCCTTAACGGCGCTTGATAAAATAGGGCCTATTTCGCCCTTTTTGACCAGGCTGGCCCAAGGGCCATTGCCCGCTCATTGCGTGCGCAGATTGTAGGGTTTGACCTTGCCGCAATCGGCCTTCACCCAGTCGCCCTTGAAATGCGTGGTGAAGTTGGCGGGCGCGCCGAAATTGGTGCCCCGGAAATTGTAGGTGCCGGCATAATGCTCATTGCCGGTGTAGTTGATCTTGATGCTGCCGCTGCCCTTCATGTTGCCGGTGCAGATCATGTCGGCGGTCATTTTCGCCGGAGTCTGCCTGGTGGTCTTGGTGGTGCAGCCGGTGGCGGACTTGTCGAGGTGCGGCGGTTCCGCTGAATCCACTTCCGCCTGGCTCATGCACATTTGCAGCGTCATGGGCGGCGTGGGGGCCGATTTCTGCCCGGCCTTTTTGAGGGTGGCGGCGTCGGCGGCCGACAGCACCACTTCGGTGCTGGACGTCACGTTCCACAGCCCGACCTTGCCCTGCTTGGCCAGCGCAGGCGCGGCGATGACTGCCAGCGTCAGGACGCTCGCGGCGGCAATGCGAATGGTCATGGAATCCTCCGGCAAAAACGGAGGCGAGATTGCACCCGGACGGGCGCGGACGCCAGAGACCGTTGCGTGGTCTATTTGGCCTGCGCCTTGGCGCGGGCGACGCCGTCCAGGATCATCTGCTTGGCTTCCGCCGCATTGCCCCAGCGGGTGATCTTGACCCACTTGCCGGGTTCCAGATCCTTGTAGTGGGCGAAGAAGTGCTCGATCTGCTGCACGGTGATATCGGGCAGGTCGCTGTAATTGTGGATGCCTTCAAAGCGCGCCGAAATGTGGGCGGACGGCACCGCCACGATCTTCTCGTCCGTGCCCGCATTGTCTTCCATCAGCAGCACGCCGACCGGGCGCACGCTGATCACCGCCCCCGGCGCGATGGCGCGGGTGTTGGCGATCAGCACATCGACGGGATCGCCATCACCCGACAGCGTGTGCGGGATGAAACCGTAATTGCCCGGATAGCGCATCGAGGTATAGAGAAAGCGGTCCACCACCAGCGTGCCCGCCGCCTTGTCCAGCTCATACTTGATGGGCTCGCCGCCGACCGGCACTTCGACAATGACATTGACGTCATCAGGGACATTTCGCCCGGTCGCAATCTGGTCGATGCGCATGCAAAGAATCCTTGGCTACTTTAGTTATAGTGGTCGTAACGCCGGGGTGGTAAGTTCTGTGCTGCACTGCGTCAAGAAGAAACAGCCCAGGAGCTCTCATGTCGACCAAGGCCTATGCCGCCCAGTCCCCCACCACCCCTTTCGCGCCCCATGCCATCGAGCGCCGGGCACCGGGACCGGACGACGTCGCCCTTGAAATCCTGTTCTGCGGCGTCTGCCATTCCGACCTGCACACGGCGCGCGGCGAATGGCCGGGAACCCAGTATCCCTGCGTGCCCGGCCACGAAATCGTGGGCAAGGTCACGGCGGTCGGCGGCAAGGTCGCCAGGTTCAAGCCCGGCCAGCTGGTGGGCGTGGGCTGCATGGTCGATTCCTGCCGCACCTGCCCTTCCTGCAATGACGGCCTGGAACAGTATTGCGAAGGCCCGGTCGGCTTCACCGGCACCTATAACGGCCCGGTTGGCGGCGGCGCCAATACGCATGGCGGCTATTCCGCCGCCATCACGGTGGACCAGCGCTTCGTGCTGGCGATCAACCATGCGGAGAAAGACCTGGCGGCCGTGGCGCCCCTGCTCTGCGCCGGTATCACCACCTGGTCGCCGCTGAAGCATTGGGGCGCAGGCCCTGGCAAGAAGGTCGGCATTGTCGGCATTGGCGGCCTGGGTCACATGGGCATCAAGCTGTCGCATGCGCTGGGTGCCAGGACCGTCGGCTTCACCACCTCCCCCGGCAAGGTTGACGAGATCAAGCGCCTGGGCGCGGACGACGTCGTGATCTCGAAGGATGCGGCCCAGATGGCCGCCCATGCCGGCAGCTTCGACCTCATCGTCAACACCGTGGCGGCGCCGCACAATCTGGACGCCTTCACGAACCTGCTGAAGCGCGACGGCACGATGGTGCTGGTGGGCGCGCCGTCCAGCCCGCACCCCTCGCCGATGGTGTTCCCGCTGATCTTCCGCCGCCGCGCCATTGCCGGTTCGCTGATTGGCGGCATCCCGGAAACGCAGGAGATGCTGGACTTCTGCGCCAAGCATAACATCGTTTCCGAAGTCGAGGTCATCCGGATGCAGGAGATCGAGACGGCCTATGAGCGCATGCTGAAAAGCGATGTGAAGTATCGTTTCTCCATCGACATGGCTTCTTTGAAATCGTGAGTGAATACGGCGTCCTGATGACGACGCTGCCAACCCAGGAGGAGGCGCGGCGCATTGCGCACCTCCTGGTGGCGGAAAAACTGGCCGCCTGCGTCCAGCTTTTGCCCATCGAGAGTTTCTATCGCTGGGAGGGCAAGGTGCAGAATGACGGCGAACTTTTGCTCGTCATCAAGACCCGCACCGCGCTGTTCGATGCCGCCATCGCGCGGATCAAGGCCGAGCATCCTTACACGGTGCCGGAAATCGTGGGCTGGCCGCTCAGCGCCGGGCACCCGCCCTATCTGGACTGGATTGCGCAAAGCACCTGACGCAAGACTGTCATCGGTGGATTCTACGATGGTTCCATGACATGGGACCGCCGCCAGATAGTGCTGCTGCCGCCCGCGCTGTTGCTGTTGGGCGCGGCGGGCAAAGCCATTCCTGCCAATCAGCTTGCCGTTGTGGTGAGCGGCGAAGTGCCGGGTTTTCGCGCCAACGACCTTCCGGCCTGGCTCGCTGTGCAGATGGAGCGCGCTGGCCTGCCCTGGGAATTCGCGCCCGCAAGACCGGGCCCGGGCGCACCGCATCGGGTGGAATGGCGTTTCACCGCCGAACCCGGCAGCGGCAAGCTCAAGGGACGGCATTTCATCAGCGCCCAGGTCAGGCTTTATCGCTACACCCAGTATGAGCGCACGCTGTTCGTCCAGAGCGAAGTGAAGGGCGGCGCGCTCGATCCCGCGTTCGGGCAATTCATCGTGCAGACCACGCGCGATCTGCTGTCACGGTCCGATCCCAGGCGCTAAGCCAGCTTCACCTGCAACGCTTTTGGCCCGCGCACCGACAGGCCGGTCTTCCAGACCGGCTCGTCCAGCAGCGTGATGGCCGGCCTGCGTTGCAGCAGCGCGCCGAACACCGTCTCCATCGTCATGCGGGCGATATGATTGCCCAGGCACAGATGCGCGCCATAGCCAAAACCCAGGTGCCGGTTCGGCGTGCGGCCCGCATCGAAGCGGTTGGGTTCGGCAAAGGCCGCCGGATCGCGGTTGGCCGCGCCATAGAGCAGGCCGAACTTGGTGCCCTTCGGAAACGTCCTGCCCGCCAGTTCCACGTCTTCGCTGGCAAAGCGATGGAAGAAAGGCAGCGGCGGCTCAAAGCGGAACATTTCCTGCACCGCGCCCGGCAACAGCGCCGGATCGGCGCGCAACCGCGCCATCTGGTCCGGGAAACGCAGCAGCGCATGCAGCCCCGACGACATCACGTCAATCGAAGACCCGTGCCCGGCCATCAGGATCAGCATGGCGGTGGAGATGAATTCGTCATGGGACAGTGTGCCTGCATCTTCCGCTGCCGCCAGCCGGGTGATCAGGTCATCGCGGGGCTCGCGCCGCCGCTGCGCCGCCAGCGCTTTCAGATAATCGTAGAACTCCGCCGTGGTATTTTCGGCCAGCGCCTTCTTCGCGTCGCTGCGATCCAGGTCGAAATACTGGACGATATTTTCCGACCAGCCGCAAAGCCTGGCGCAATCTTCGTCCGGCGCGCCCAGCAGGCGGCCAATGACATGGCCGGGGATATGGGCGGCGACATCCGCCACGAACTCGACCTCGCCCTGCACCCTGTCGAGCAATCCGCCCACGAAGCGCGCCGTCTCTTCCCGCAGCCGGGCGATGGACGCGGCGGTGAATTCCTTGAACACCAGCTTGCGCAAGCGGTCATGCACCGGCCCGTCGCTGTCCAGCAGGCTGAACTGCACAAAGCGGCTATGGAGCGGCATGTCATGCCAGTTGGCGTCGCGCTTCTGTGCCGCGATCTCGTCCGCTGTGAAGACGCCATCCGGCGCGCGCACCAGCCGCTTGTCCAGCGCCGCCGCCGCCACCCAGTCGAAGTGCGGCAGCAGCCAGAGCGACAAGCCCGCGTCCCATACCGGCGCGCCAGCAGCCCGCAGGGCGTCATAGGCAGCATAAGGATCGCGGGCGAAAGCCGGCGACAGCGGGTCAAGAACCATATCTCAGCTTAAGCTGCAGTCCTGTTACTGCGCCAGCACGCCTGCGCCGCTATGGCTTTCCACCGTCTGCATGATGCTGCCCAGCGCTTCCGGCGAGCCGGTGAACTGGCCGCGCGGCGGCTTCGCCAGCGCCAGCATCTTGCGGTAGATCTCGTCAGCATGGTTGGCGTTCAGCGCCAGGCCCGCGAGATATTGCAGCCGCATGTCGTAATCATGGTTGATCGCGGCATCCGCCAGCCAGGGCTTGAGATCGGCGTCGCTGCCGGCATATGTCGCGAACAGGCTGGCGGCCGAGGGGATGGTGGCCTGCTGCAGCGACTGCAGCACCGGGGCATAGGCCAGCGAGGCCAGCTTCTTGTTGATCGCATCCATGTCGATTTTCTGTGCCGGGTTCTTCTGGCCCACCAGCACAACGTCATAGCCCTGCCCGTTGCTGGTGTTGGCGAAGACCATCGCGCCGGGGAAAACCTCGAAGAAGGTGGCGATCTCGCTTTTCACCGAGGCTTCGTCGCTCTCATAGAGCGGCACCCACTGGGTGACGATGCCGCCATCATTGAGATGCGCCTTCACCATCTCGAAATACTCCTTCGAATAGAGCGCCGCGCTGCCCTTGACGAAAGGATGGATGGGATCGGAGGTGATGATGTCGAAGGTCTCCTTCGTGGTGCGCACGAAGTGACGGGCATCGTCATAGGTGATCTGGGTGCGCTTGTCCTGGGCGACGCGGTAATTCTCGTCGCCGAACCACTCCGTGGTGGTGGGCGGGATCAGGGGCTCCATCTCGCAGATGCGGATGCGGTTGATGCTGGGATAGCGGGTGAAGCTGCCCGAGGTGACACCGGCGCCGAAGCCGACGATCAGCACCGATTTCGGGTTGGGATGCATCAGCGCCGGGATATGACCCAGCATGCGCTGCAGCCGCATGTCCATGCCCAGGCTGGAGGCTTCGACCTTGCCCGAGACATGGAACTGCCGCGCGCCGTTGGCGTTCCAGCGCGTGATGGCGATGGAGGAATTGCGGCCCTCGCCCGTGTAGAGAACGGTGGAATAGCCCAGCTCGCTGACCATGCGGCGGCCATAGGCGATCAGTTCGCCCGGCACCGGCGCGATGCGCCAGCCGAAGATCGCCAGCGCGCAGAGCGCAAAGGTCAGCACCACCGAGCGCTGCCACTTGTCTTCCTGCAGCAGCGGCGGCAACAGCATCACCAGCCCGCCCACCACGGTCACGGCTAGCATCAGGCGCTGGCTGGCGACGCTGCCCAGCACCGGCACCAGCACCAGGCTCACCGCCAGCGCACCGGCAATGGCGCCCAGCGTATTGGCGGCATAGACGCCGCCCACGGTGCGGCCCGGATCGCGGCCCGCCTTGGCGGCGGCAAAGGCCAGCGGGAACGCCGCGCCCCAGCACAGCAGCGGCGGCAGCATCGCCCACACCGAACGCACCAGGTCGAGCTGGAAGGTATAGCTGGGGCCGGGCGACAGCAGCGGGTCGATCGGCCAGAACGGCAGGCTGTAGGAAATGGTCCAGGCGGTCCAGCACATGCCGAGCGAACACAGGATCAGGCACCAGCCCAGCGCGGCGCGGGCCGCAACATGGCGCACGATCATCGAACCGAAAGCCGTGCCCAGCGCCAGGCCGACCAGGAAGACGCCCAGGATGATCGAGAAGGCATAGACGGTGGCGCCGTACATCAGGCCCATCAGGCGGGTCCAGATGATCTGCGCCCCCAGCGCCGAAGCGCCGGAGCAGGCGATGGCGATCAGCACCGGCCAGTCGCGCTTGGTCTCGTCACCGGTGACGATTGCGGCTTCGGAAACATCCTCGACGCTTTGCCCCCGCGCCAGCAGCAAGCTCAGCACGGCAACCGTCAGGTTGATCGCGGCGGCGGCAAAGGTGGCGACATAGATGTCGTAGAGCCGCAGCAGGTAGAAACCCGCCAGCAGGCTGCCCGCCACCGCGCCCAGCGTGTTGGCGCCATAGAGCATGCCCCACCAGGAGGCGTTGTTGCTGCCGCCACGGGCCCAGCGCACGATGGCGGGCAGCGACGCGCCCATCAGGATGGTGGGCGGCAACAGCGCGATGGCGCAGATGACGGCGCGCAGCACCATGCCGGGCGCGCCGGACTGTGCCCCCGCGACATACAGGTCATCGACCAGCGGGATCAGCACCAACTGTGCCAGGCCGAACAGCGCGATGCCGGCTTCGATCACGGCATAGACCATGATGGGATGCATGCGGGCACGCGGCAGGTAGCGCGGCAACAGATACGAACCGATGCAGAGGCCGCCCATGAAGGTGGCCAACAGGATGCCCAGCGACACGGCGGTGGAGCCGATGGCAAGCTGCAGCAACTGGTACCAGACGATCTCGTAGATCAGCGCCGAACAGCCACTACCCGCGAAGAACAGCAACAGCAGCAGGCGTTGCAGATCGAGACCGGTTTCGGTGCTGGTATTCGTCGGCATGTCACTCCCCTTCGCTCCTCGGCTGGGAGCTTGTCGTGGATTTTCCATAGCACAGCCATTGCGGCGAGATGTGGCCCGGCCCCCGCCCCCGCGACGGAATTTTACATATGCGGCCCTGCGACAGCCTGACTCACCCGCGCGGTCATCCGCAGACGGAGTGATTCGTTGACATTAACCTTTTGAAGCTGTTATTAATAATTTATTAACCATGCTTTTGGCCATGAACCGGAACACCGGGGGCGCAAAAGCAGGCGGGTCCGGTGGGGTGTCGTCCAGGGGAGAGCAACCCATTGGAAAGGATGACGCCATGCGCACACCCCCTCTGTTTGCCTCTGTCACGATCCCGGTCGCCCCGCTCTCGGCTGATGCCCGCATTCACCTGCTGAACACCGAACATAGCGACCTGGATGCTGCCATCGCGGCGCTGGCGCTCAGCGGCAATGCCGATGACCTCACCATCTCCCGCCTGAAGAAGCGCAAGCTGCAGATCAAGGACGATATCGCGTCCCTGCTGTCGGCGGTGATCGCCCGGGACGTGGCGAAGGCCTCTTAGGTTTCACGCCGCAGACGTTTCCAGGCGCGCCCGGCCCACCATGCTGCTTGTGCCGGGCGCACAGTTACGCCTACCCTTTGCGTCATAAAAAAAGGGGGCGTCCATGAACAGCCTTAGCCGCGCCTTGGGAGCGCTCATTGCCATCACGGTCCTGCTGCTGGCAGGCAGCAGCGCTTACGCACAGGCGCCGCCGAAAAAGATCCTGTTCCTGGCTGGTCCCAAGGAACATGGCGCGCCCGGCCGCCATGAATATGAGAAGGACCTGCGCGAACTGGCCTGGTCGCTAGACAACGCCACCAACCTCAAGGGCCTGCGCACCGAAGTGATCGTCGGGCGGCCGCCGCGCGACCTGAAGGTCTATGAGGACGCCGCCGCGATCATCATCGAAGGCAATGGCGACTGGCTGAAGACCGAAACCGGGATGTTCTTCCAGCAGGCACAGGATACGGATGGCCGCGTCTATGATGCCGAAACCACGGCCTGGCTGAAAAGCCTCGACACCCTGATCAAGCAGAAGCAGATCGGCGTCGCCATGTTCCACTACACCATGTGGAACGACAACTGGGCCGGCAAACGCTACATCCTGGACTGGCTGGGCGGCCTGTGGATTCCCTATGCCTCGCACAATGTGGTCGATACCTGGGCGGTGAAGCCGCTGCCCGTCAAGCACACGATCCTCAATGGCGTGCGGCCCTTCTCCATGCGCGAGGAAATGTATGCGCGCTATTTCCTCTTCACCAATCCCCGCCGCACCAACCTGCTGGAAGCGATGCCCACCAACCCGGCGCTGGGCGGTCCCGATCCGGTGGCCTGGGCCTATGAGCGGCCCGATGGCGGGCGCGGTTTCGTCTGGGGCGGGGCCGACTTCCACGACAACCTGCACACCATCGCGGATTATCGCCGCTTCCTGCTGAACGGCATTGCCTGGCTGGCCAAGCTGGAGGTTCCGGCGGACGGGGTCGCGGCCCCGGCGCAGGCGGCCGATCCGCCGCTGCCGCCACCGCCGGCCGGTCGTGGGGGGCGTGGCGGACGCGGCCCGGCGCCGCCGGGCGGTCCTTGATAGAGGTGAGGAAGATTTCGCTGGCGCTGGCGCCGCGTGGAAAAGTTGGTGAGCCCTAGGGGAGTCGAACCCCTCTTGCAAGAATGAAAATCTTGAGTCCTAACCGATAGACGAAGGGCCCCACCGGAGGGTCGGGCTATAAAGCCAAGCTGCCGCCCGATCAAGGGTTTGGCGGTGCTTTTTCAGGCCCCTGCGAGCGCGGCATCCTCGATCTCGAGCTGGACCGTGACCTGCCCGTTCCATTCGTTGCGCTTGAGCCGTCCGGCGGCATGGATCGCCTGCCCACGCGCAGCCAGCAGCCCGTCGCCCAGCCGGGTTCCCACCGCCCGGAAGGCGATGGCCGGCAGCGCCGCGCCGCCGCCATTCAGGCGCAGGCGAATGTGATCCTTGCCAACCACATCGGCGAAGACCACCCGCAGGTCGGGGAAGGCCAGCAGCGGTTCCGGGTTCCCCGCCCCATAGGGCCCCGCCTGGGCGATCTCCTCCAGCAGCGCCGGGCCAGCCCCGGCGGGCGAGGCGGTGCTGTCCAGCTCCAGCGTCGCGGCGGCGGCCAGGGCGTCTGATTTGCCTTCAAACGCAGCCTCAAGAAATGACTGGAAGCCCTTGAGTTGGCTTGAGGAGAGCGAAAATCCCGCTGCCATCGCATGGCCGCCGCCAGATTCGATGACACCCGCCAACACCGCCGCCCGGATGGCGCCGCCGACATCGATGCCGGGGATGGAACGGGCGCTGCCCCTGCCAAAACTATTGGCGGTGGGGCCACCCTCGAACCCGGCCACGAAGCTGGGCTTGCCGAAGCGCTCCTTCAGCCGCCCGGCGACGATGCCGACCACGCCGGGGTGCCAGCCCTCGCCCGCCGCCAGGATGAAGGGCGCATTGGCCTGGGTGGCGGCAGCGGTCAGCGCCTCTTCCACGATCAGCTTCTCGATGGCCTGGCGCTCGCGATTGTGGAGGTCGAGCTGCAGCGCGAAGCCGGAGGCCGCATCGGCATCGCGGGTGGTGAGCAGGTCGGCCCCCAGCCCGGAGCGCCCCACCCGGCCCCCGGCATTGATGCGGGGACCAAAGACAAAGCCCAGATGATAGGGCGTGAAAGGCGCGGTGGCCTTGGCGACCTCGGCCAGCGCCTTCAGGCCGGGGCGTGCGGTTGCCTGGCCCAGGCGCGCCAGCCCCTGCCGCACAAAGGCGCGGTTCAGGCCAATGAGCGGAACCACGTCGCAGACCGTGGCCAGCCCCACCAGGTCGAGCGCCAGCCGCAGGTCGGGTTCAGCCAGGCCGCGCGTTTCATAAAAGCCGGTTTCGCGCAGGTGCCGGTTCAGCGCCACCAGGAACAGGAAGCAGACCCCGGCGGCACACAGATGACCCAGCCCGGATGCGTCGCCCGGCTGGTTGGGATTCACATGCGCCAGCGCCGGTGGGGCGTGATCAACGCGGTGATGGTCAAGCACCACCACCGCCATGCCCAACGCCTTGGCTTCCTCCAGCGCCGCCGTCGCCGCCGCACCGCAATCCACGGTGATGACCAGGCTGATACTCTCGCCCGCCAGCGTCTGCATGGCGGCGGGGGACGGGCCATAGCCCTCGGTCATGCGGTCGGGAATATAGATGCGCGGCGCGGCGCCAAGCCCGGCAAAGAAATCGGCCAGCAGCGCCGACGACGCCGAACCATCGACATCATAGTCGCCGAACACGGCGATCTTCTCGCCCGCTTCCAGCGCAGCAGCAACGCGCGCCACCGCCTTGTCCATGTCCTGCAACACGGACGGATCGGGCAGCAGGTGCTTCAGCGCGGGATTGAGATAGTCCCGGACCTCGGCCTCAGTGATGCCCCGCGCCACCAGCAGCCGCGCCAGCGATGGCGAAATCGCATGGGCCCGGGTCAGCGCCTGCGCCGCCGCATCATCGACCGGCTTGAACTGCCAGCGCCGTCCGCTGAACGACCGCGCGACGCCGAACGCCGCTTCGGCCAACCCGGAGATCAGGCGGCCTCCATCGGGATCATGCAGGGCCTGGCCCGCACCTTGTCCGAGGCGGCAATGGCTTTCAGCGCCTTTTCCACCGCGCTTTGGGCGGCGTCATGGGTGATCATCACGATGGCGACACCTTCGCCCGGCGCGCGGCCACGCTGGATCATGCTTTCGATGGAGACGCCCGCGTCGGACAGGCTGCTGGCGATGCCCGCCAGCACGCCCGGCACATCCAGCACCTCGAAGCGCAGGTACCAGGGCGACACGCCCGCGCCAGCCGGTGCAGGTTTCAGGGTCGCAAGCTGCGTGGCCGGGCGGCCAAAGGCGGGGCGGAAGGCGCCCGCCGCTGCTTCCACGATGTCGGAGATCACGGCCGACGCGGTCGGCGCTTCGCCCGCGCCACGGCCAGAGAAGAAGAACGGTCCTGCCGCACCGGCATCGACCATGACGCCGTTCTGCGCGCCATCGACATTGGCCAGCGGCGAACGCGCCCGCACCATCGAGGGCGAAACCTTCTGTTCCACGCCGTTGGCGGTCCGGCGCGCCACGCCCAGCAGCTTGATGCGGTAACCGAACTCCGACGCAAAATGAATGTCGGCGGCGCTGATATGCTCGATGCCCTCGACCGTCATGCTGCCCAAATCGGGCGCGGTGCCGAACACCAGCCCCGCCAGCAATGCCAGCTTGTGCGCGGTGTCGCCGCCGCCAACGTCCAGCGTCGGATCGGCCTCGGCATAACCCAGCGCCTGGGCGTCCTTCAGCACATCGGCAAAACCGGCGCCGGTGGCTTCCATCTCGGTGAGGATGTAGTTGCAGGTGCCGTTGAGGATGCCCTTCACCGCCTGCACTTCATAGGCGACCAGGCTTTCGCGCAGCGTCTTGACGATGGGGATACCACCGGCAACCGCCGCCTCGAACTTCAAGGCGACATCGTGCTTCTCGGCCAGTTCGGCCAGGCTGCGGCCATGCTTGGCCAAGAGCGCCTTGTTGGCGGTCACGACATGCTTGCCATGCTTCAGCGCGGTTTCAACCAGCGTGCGGGCAATGCCCTCTTCGCCGCCAATCAGCTCGACCACGACATCGGCATCGCCGGATGCCAATGCCAGCGGATCGGCCACGAAATTCGGGACCGTGAAACCACGATCCTTCTTCGGGTCGCGGGCCGATACGGCACAGATTTCCAGCCTGCGGCCGGCGCGGGTGGCAAGATCGTCGCCGCGCGCGGCAATCGCCTTGACGACACCGCCCCCGACCGTGCCGAGACCGGCGATGGCAATCCTGAAAGGCTTCATTTCGCGTGCGCCATGTCGGAAGGCGCGCTGTTGCTGCCCATGCTGAGGAATTTCTTCACGTTGCGCGCGGCCTGGCGGATGCGCTGTTCATTCTCGACCAGCGCGACGCGGACATAGCCTTCGCCATATTCGCCAAAGCCGATGCCGGGCGACACCGCCACCTGGGCATGGATCAGCATGTCCTTGGCGAACTCCATCGAGCCCAGCGCCTTGTACTTTTCCGGCACCGGGGCCCAGGCGAACATCGAGGCTTCGGGCGCGGGAATGTCCCAGCCCGCCTGCGCCATGCTCTTTACCAGCACATCGCGGCGCGCCTTGTAGACGGCGCGGATCTCGTCGACCACGCTTTGCGGGCCATTGAGCGCAGCAGCGGCCGCAACCTGGATGGGCGTGAAGGCGCCATAGTCGAGATACGACTTGATGCGCGCCAGCGCGCCGACCAGCTTTTCATTGCCCGCCGCGAAACCCATGCGCCAGCCCGGCATCGAGAAGGTCTTGGACAGCGACTGGAACTCGATGGCGACATCCTTGGCGCCGTCGACCTGCAGGATCGATGGCGGCGG
>CANHNJ010000021.1 GCA_947462105.1 Alphaproteobacteria bacterium | reverse complement strand
AAACGCGAGCCCGGCATTCCGCCGGGCGACCCTCCGCTAGGGCCGTGAACCTCCTCCCCTTCATGCGCGAAGCGCATCGGAAGGGGAGGTGCCCGTAGCTGGCGAGGCGAAGCCGATTAAGCCAGCGATGGGCGGAGGGGTTTGATTACAGCGGGAACCAGTCGAGCTGCTTCACATAGGTGTCATCCGACTGCTTCTGGCTCCAGCCACCGCCCAGCGAGATGAAGAGGTTCACGCTGCTCTGCAGCTTGGACAGCTTGGTCTGCACCAGCGAGTTCTGCGCGCCGAACATGGATTGCTGGGTGTTCAGCAGGGTCGTGATGTCGATGGTGCCTTCGCGATATTGCAGCTCGGAGATGCGCTGGGCCTCGACCGAAGCGCGCTCCTGCTCGGTGATGAAGCCGAGCTGCTGGGTCACGGCGTCGGCGGTACCGACGGACGCTTCCACATTCTGGAAGGCCTTGAAGACCGTGGAGCGGTAGGTGGCGATCTGCTCCTGCTGGACCGCCTGAGCGGCCTGGCTGCGGGCGTTGATGGTGCCGCCGTCGAAGATGGTCTGGGCCAGCGACGCGCCGATGTTCCAGGCCAGGCTGGCCGGATCGAAGATGGTGCCGATCACGGCCGACGACCAGCTCACGCCGGCGCTGATGCCGATCTGCGGGAAGAAGGCGGCGCGGGCGGCGTCCACGTTGGCATGGCTGGCATAGAGGTTGGCTTCGGCCTGGGCGATGTCGGGGCGGCGCAGCAGCAGGTCGGACGGGATGCCCGGCTGCACGGTCGGGGTGGCGAGGCCATCCAGGTTCTGCGCCCGGATCTCGATACCTTCCGGCGGCATGCCCAGCAGGATCGCCAGGGTGTAGCGCGCTTCGCGCTCCTGCTCGATCAGCAGGGGCAGCGTCGATTGCTGCTGCGCCACGGTGGCGGTTTCCTGCATCACGTCCAGGTTGGAGGAGACACCGGCGGCGAACTTGGCCTGGCTGATCGCCAGCAGGCGGCGCGACAGGTCAAGGTTCTGGCGGGTGATGGAGATGCGCTCGCGCAGGGCCAGGATGGTGAAATAGGTGCTGGCGACCGAGGACTGCACCGTCAGGCGCACCGTGGTCTCGGCATAGCGGGCCGAGCGCAGATTCTGCAGTGAGGCTTCGACGCGGGCGCGGTTCTGGCCGAAGAAGTCCAGCACATAGCTGCCCGACAGGCCGGCGCCAAAGGTATCGGCATCGGTGGTGTTGTTGCCGCGCTTGGTGGCGCTCGCGCTGCCATTGACGGACGGCAGCAGCGCCGAGAAGGCGATGGTGTTGTTGGCCTCGGCTTCCAGGATGCGGCCAGCGGCGACCTTGAGGTCGAGGTTTTCGCGCATCGCCACTTCCATCAATGCGGGAAGTTCGGGCGCGTTGAACTTGGTCCACCAGTCGGCGGCGGCCCAGACCGGGGCGGCCTTGTCCACCACCGGCGCGGTGAAGGCGGCGGGCACGTCGGTGGATTTCAGGGCGGCGGGCGGTGGGGTCAATTGGCAGCCCGCCAGCAGGAGCGCGAACGCGCTGACGGACAGGGCCTTGGAATAGGTGCGCATCAAATTCTCATCGCCTCATGGCGCCCACAGCAGGGGCGGCTTTCTGGCCGGGCAACCCCCCCCGGCGTTTGTGCAAATATCGTGTTCGCAAAGGCCGGTGCAAGGGCTCAAGCTGTAATGCTTTGTCGCTATGGTCGCTTTTTGGGAAAAAGGACGGCCGAACCGGGCTCTGGGTGGGGGCACGCAAAGCGGGCCCGGCCGTCCTGACTGGCCGTATCCTGTGGGTGGAGCGCCTCGGGATACGGAACGGGAAGAAGCTTGGTCCTGTGCCGGGGCCCCGCCAAGGTGGCCGGGAAGCAAATTTGTATCGGACTGTCGCCAGAAACCCCCATTGGAGGGGCTGTTAAACTTTTTCCGCCGCCGCAATTCTCCGCCATGCCGTGGGCGGCAGGATAAGCGCCTTGTAACTGTAATGTTTCCAGCGACTTCACCGTCCTGGAGTGGAATTGAGGAAAATATGAGCAGCGCCTTTGTGACGCCGATTCTCCTGCTGGACGTCCCGCACAATTGGACGAGGGTCTGAAGTGTCGCCTTTTATCGCGCCCATCGCGTTGCTGGTGGTTTCCAACGTCTTCATGACGGTTGCCTGGTACGGCCAGTTGCGCTTCCCCGCCACCGCGCTGTGGACCGTGGTGCTGATAAGCTGGGGCATCGCCTTCTTCGAATATTGCCTGGCGGTGCCCGCCAACCGGATTGGCCACCAGGTCTATTCCGCCGCCCAGTTGAAAACGATGCAGGAGATCATCACCCTGATCGTGTTCGGGGTGTTCTCAGTGACCTATCTGGGCGAGAAGCTGGAATGGAATCACGGCGTCTCGTTTCTCTTCCTCTGCGGCGCGGCCTTCTTTGCCTTTCACAAGTGGAACTGAAATGACCAACGCATCCAGCTCCGGCACGTTTCGGATCGGCGGCGAAATCGCCGTTCACCGCATGGGCTTCGGCGCCATGCGCATTACCGGCAACGGCGTCTGGGGCCCGCCGCGCGACAAGGCCGAAGCGATCCGCGTGCTCAAGCGCCTGCCCGGGCTGGGCGTGAACTTCATCGACACCGCCGACAGTTACGGCCCCGATGTCTCCGAGGAACTGATCCGCGCCGCGCTGCATCCCTATAATGGCTTGCTTGTCGCCACCAAGGCGGGCTTCACCCGTTCCGGTCCCGACTACTGGTCCGTCAATACGCGGCCGGAACATCTGAAAGCCGAGGCGAAGCGCAGCCTCAAGAAGCTGGGCGTGGCGCGGATCGACCTGTGGCAGTTGCATCGCGTGGGCGGGAACGTTCCCGCCGCCGACCAGTTCGGGGCGGTGAAGGAACTGATCGACGAAGGCGTGATCCGCTTTGCCGGCCTGTCGGAAGTTTCGGTGGCGCAGATCAAGGCAGCGCAGAAAATCTTCCCCGTCGCCACGGTGCAGAACCACTACAACATGGCGTCGCGCGAGAGCGAGGACGTGCTCGATTACTGCGAGAAGAACGGCATCGGCTTCATTCCCTATTGTCCGCTGGCCGAAGGCGGGCTGGCCGATAGCGGCGGCGCGCTGGCGAAGATCGCCGCTGCCCATGACGCGACGCCGGCCCAGGTCGCGCTGGCCTGGCTCTTGGCGCGCTCGCCGGTGATGCTGCCGATCCCCGGCACCTCGAAGGTCGGGCACCTGGAAGAGAATGTGGCGGCATGCGCCATCGCCCTGACGCCTGCGGAATTTGCCGCGCTCAACCGATGAACGGAATTCGCGCGGCGGGCGCGCTTACTTCGGCGTGATCAGCGCGACCTGGTGCGTCGGCATCTTGGCGTCCAGCGCCTTGATCACATCGGGGGTGATGTCGAAATCCGGCGTGGTGGACAGCATCACGGCGGCGCGGTCCAGCACCATGTTGACGCCGCGCTGCTTGGTGATGTCGGCGATGATCGGGCCCATCGCCTTGCCGACCTCGGCATGCGCCGCCGCCATCGTGGCCTTCAGGATATTTTCCTCGCGGCCCGACGCGGCCATGAAGCGCTGCTCGCGCGCCTGCAGCCCGGGAAGGCGCTTGGCGCGTTCGGCCTCGGTGACGCCCTCGGCCTGCAACGCGCGGGCCTCGTTCTCCAGCGCCCGGCGCTCGCCCGCCAGGCGGTCGCGCGCGGCGTTGGTAAAGGCCTGCATCTGGCGATTGATGTCCTGGCCGACCTTGGAGGCGCCCAGCAGCGCGGCGCGGTCCAGCACCACCACGACGGGATCGGGCAGGGCGCCCGGCGGGCCGGACGGCTCGCCCCCGGCGGAGGGGAAGCTAGAATTGACCGCCTCGGGCGCGGAAGCGGTCTGCGAGCCGCTATCGGACGAGAAGAAGAAGTATGCGCCGACGGCACCGGCGATGACGACGATGGCGGCGGCGATGGCGATCAGGAGATTTCTGCGCGGCAAGGGCGGGGACTCCACGGGAATTTGGGGTGGCGGAAACTACCAACCGGCCTTCATTAAAGCCACCCCTTTGTTATTACGGATTAATTCTGCACGGGCGCGGATCGGTCACGAAAGCAAGGCTGATAAAGAAAGCCACGCCACTGTCATGGCCTGGCTTGTTCGGACCAATCGTCAGCCGCTTGCAAACGGACTGTCGTGAAACTCTGTCACCGGCCGCAGATGCACCGGCAGCGCCGGGTTGTTGCCGAAATAGAATTGCAGCGTCATCTGGTTGGTCGTCTTGTCCCACACCATCTGCGGTGCGACGCCGCCGGGCTTGCGGAAGGTCTTGCCGTCGAATTCGAAGGCGCGTGGCGCAACATCGCCCCAGCCGTTCGCCAGCTCCGCCGCCAGCCGGGCGCGGTTCTGCGCCATCTTCTCCAGCGACGTATCGGCAATACCAAGCAGGTCCGGCGCGCTGATCTTCACCAGCCCCGTGGGCAGGATTTCCACCCGCGCCACCACCAGCGTGCCGTTGCTCTCATAGCCGCCTTCCCACTTGCCGGCCGGCGGCTGCGCCTTCGAGCACGCCACCAGCAGCACCGGCGAGACCAGAGCAAGCCAGCGCCTCATGGCGCCATCGTCATGTTGAGACGGCGGCCATACTCGTCCACCTGTTCTTCCAGCGTCACGGTGAAACCGCCCGCGCGATATTTGCGGGCGCGCACGCCCATGATCTCGTCGCCTTCGACCGGCCCCGCCCAATAGCGGCCCAGCCGCGGCAGCCAGGCCCGCAACTCGCCTTCGACGGCGCGGAAATGGGTGGGCGACGACAGGCCCAGCGTGAGGAAGCAATAGGCCGGGCCGACGGTCAGCGAGAAGGTCTCGTCGCGCTCCAGCGTCACCATGTTGGCGTTGCGGGCGTTCTCGGCAAAGGCCAGCGGCTTGGCGGCGGCAGCGGCATCGGCGACCTTGCCGCCCTTCAGCAGGGGCAGGCAGACCTTGTCCATAATGGGGGCGAATGCGGGGGCCTTACGGGCCTCGAACGGGGCCTGCGCCTGTGCCGGGGCCGAAGCCAGCAGCGCTGCCAGGGCCGTGAAGGCCAATCCTGTCCGCCTCATGAAACCGTGCCCTTGAGCCCTGTCGACCGCCTATCTTTACGCCCCGACGGCCTTGCCCCCAAGAGGGGTCTCAAAAAGCCGGGATTTCAGGCCTGGCCTGCGGGGACTGGCCTTGCCGGGCGCGCCCCCGGTTGATAGCAAACCCACGCATTTTCCGCATGAGAGTCCCGATGTCGCTGCCTAAAGGCTTTTTGGCCGAATCCCTGAACCGCATCCAGCCTTCGCCCACCATCGCCATCACCACCAAGGCGCGCGAGCTGAAGGCGGCGGGCAAGGACGTGATCGGCCTGGCGGCGGGCGAGCCGGACTTCGACACCCCCCAGAACATCAAGGACGCCGCCATCGCCGCCATCACGCGCGGCGAGACCAAGTACACCGCCGTCGAAGGCATCCCCGAACTGCGCGCCGCCATCGCCGCCAAGTTCAAGCGCGAGAACAATCTCGACTACAAGCCGTCCCAGACCTTCGTCTCGCCGGGCGGCAAGTCGATCCTGTTCAACGCGCTGCTCGCCACCGTCAATCCCGGCGACGAAGTGATCGTGCCCGCGCCGTACTGGGTGTCCTATCCCGACATCGTGCAGTTGGGCGGCGGCACCCCGGTCATCATCGAGACCACGCTGGAGAACGGCTTCCGCGTCACGCCGGAGCAGCTCGAAAAGGCGATCACGCCCAAGACCAAGTGGCTGGTGTTCAACCAGCCGTCCAATCCCACCGGTGCTTGCTATACCGAGGCGCAGCTCAAGGCGCTGACCGACGTGCTGCTCAAGCACCCGCATGTCTGGGTGCTGACCGACGACATGTACGAGCATCTGGTCTATGGCGGCTTCAAGTTCCGCACCATCGCGGAAGTGGAGCCGAAGCTTTACGACCGCACCCTGACCATGAACGGCGTTTCCAAGGCGTACTCGATGACCGGCTGGCGCATCGGCTATTGCGCCGGTCCCGAACCGCTGATCAAGGCGATGGCCAAGCTGCAGTCGCAGTCGGCCACCAACGCCACCTCGATCAGCCAGTGGGCGGCGGTGGAAGCGCTGAACGGCACCCAGGATTTCATCCCGAAATTCCAGAAGGTGTTCGAAGCCCGCCGCGATCTCGTCGTCTCGATGCTGAACCAGGCCTCGGGCATCCAGTGCCCGACGCCGGAAGGCGCCTTCTATGTCTATCCCTCGATCAAGGGGCTGATCGGCAAGACCAGCGCCGGTGGCAGGAAGATTGAGACCGATGGCGATTTCGCGGTGGCGCTGCTGGAAGAGAATGGCGTCGCGGTGGTGCATGGCGCCGCCTTCGGCCTGTCGCCCTTTTTCCGCATCTCCTATGCCACCAACGAGAAGAACCTCGAGGAAAGCTGCAGGCGCATCCAGGCTTTCTGCGGCTCTTTGAAATAACCTCCTCTGCCTTCGCTGGCTTAACCGGCTTCGCCTCGCCAGCTACGGCATCTCCCCCTTTCCGGCGCTTCGCGCGAAAGGGGAAGGAAAGCCCGTGTTTTTGCGGGTTTCGAGTGTAAACGCGCCTTTAAGAATCGCCCGGTAACATCGGGACATGCGCCTTGGTTTTCCCCTGTTGGCCGTTCCCTTGCTTGCCCTGTCGGTGGCGCGGGCCGAAGCCGTCGAGTTCGCCTTCAGTGGCTACCTGGACGCGCGCGTCCTCGCACCTGCCGAGGAGAAAAGCTGGGTCCAGGGCGGGCTGGGCAAATTCCGCTTCGGACCGGATCGCGGCAATTTCCGTTTCGTCGAAGCCATCGGCCAGGTACAGGCCTCCTTCAGCAGTGAACTGTCCGCCATCGTGGTGGGCCGCCTGGAGCCGACCGATTCCGCCGGGCTGGATTTCCTCGAAGCCTATGCGCTGTATGCGCCGCGCGCCGCAGGCGATCTCTCCTGGTCGGTGAAAGCGGGCGCCTTCTTCCCTTCCATCAGCATGGAAAATGACGATATCGGCTGGCAAAGCCCCTATACGATCACGCCTTCGGCCATCAATACCTGGATCGGCGAAGAGCTGCGCACCATCGGCGCGGAAGCGACGCTGCGCTGGAATGCCGGCGCATTCGGCACGCTGTCGGTGATCGGTTCGATCCTGTGCTGCAATGATGAAACCGGAATCCTGATGGCTGATCGCGGCTGGGGCCTGCATGACCGCACTACCGGCCTGCTGGAGCGTATCCGCATGCCCGACGCCACCATCCGCATCTTCCGCCAGAAGCCGCCCTTCTACAGCGGCGAGTTCGACGAGATCGATGGCGATGTCGGCGCCTATGGCGGCATTGTCTGGCAACTGCCCGACAGCCTCGGCAAGATCAGCGTCATCCGCTACGACAACAATGCCGATCCCGCCGCCCTGTCGGCGCGCGATACCGGCTGGGACACGCGCTTCTGGGCCTTCGGGGCCCGCACCCAGTTCGACAACATCATCCTGATCGGCCAGCACATGGCTGGCACCACTTCGGTGGTGTCGCGCGGCACGCTGATGGTGACCAAGTTCCAGTCCGCCTTCCTGCTGGCGTCGCTGGACTGGGAAGACTGGCGCTTTTCGGCGCGCGGCGATGTCTTCCAGACCCGCAAGACCCCGGCCGCCACGCCCAGCCCCTTTTCCGAGGATGGCGGCGCGCTCACCATCGCCGTGTCCTATACCGGCATCGCGAATCTGCGCCTTGCCGGCGAGGTGCTGGTGATGGGCAATCACCGTCTCGAATACCGCAATGACGGCCTGCCGGTGCACCTGACCACCAGCCAGGCGCAGCTCTCCGCGCGCTATTCCGTCAATTAAGACGCAGCTTTTTGCGGCCCTGGTGCCTGGGTCAGAGGATCCGGTCGGCCTTGTCGTCCAGTCCCATCAGGTAGAATTCCGCCGTCAGTTCGGGGTGGGTCTTGGCCAGCTTCGCCTTCACCTGGTGCATCACGCCTGTGTGCTGCGCGGTTTCGCCGGCGGCATCGGCCTTGTAGTCCTTGCCGAACGCCACCTTGTAGGCGCCGCAGTCGCGGTGATCGACCACGATCACCTTCTTCACATGATGCAGCTGGATGGCGATGCCGACATGGTCCCAGAAGGCGGTGTTGGACGACGGAAACTTGTCCGACACCGCCGCCAGAGCGGCACCGGCCAGCGACACCTGGTCATAATCATTGGTCAGCTTGTGGGCGCCGAAGAATTTCACCGCGTCATCCACCAGCCGGTAGTCGATGCAGGTGATCGCCAGTGCCGCCACTTCGGCACCGTCCGCCGGGATGGACAGCAGGCCCACGCCAAGCGCGCCGCCAAGCGCTGTGAAAGCCTCGCGGCGGCTCTTGTCACTGTTGCACATGCATTTCCCCCGAAATTGCCCGTTCAGACGCCGTCATCCTAGCAAGGCGATGGTCTCTTCGCGAGGCGCTGTCGTCCTGCGCGCGGCAAGAAAAAAGACGGCGCGCGCGGGTTTCGCGCACGCCGTCTGAGTGTCCACGCTCAAGGGGGGAAGAGCGGGAAGGCCGCCCGCTGGGGAGGGTAGCAGGGCGACACTTCAGAAATAGGGTCGGCAATGCGCTTTTCAAGACCCGGACGCTGCCGCGATTATGTTGCCGGGAACAACAGCTTAGGGCTGGCCGCACGCTTTCCTAGGTATCGGCCGCGAACGGTGCTACCACCCGGCCATCCCCCAGCGCGGCGTGGCGTATCTGGGCTTGAAAGGTCCGCGTGTTGGGACCATGCGTGAACACCACGAAATCCGAATATTTTGAATACACCATCACCGTCACCGAAGAGAGCGGCCGCTTCACCGCACGCGTCACGCGCGCCGGCGCCATGATCGAACATGACGGCAATGTCTCCGAGATCTGGGCCGCGCCCAGCAGCGGCAGCCTGGATCGCGCTGTCCAGGTCGCCCGGGCCGCCATCGACAGCGACCGTATCCGCTAGGAGATTTGCCATGAGCACATGGATCAGCCTGACCCTGGAATCCGGCGGGAAGATCCTGCTCAACTGCGAGCATATCGTCTCGGTGCAGGAGCGGGCCGAAACCCACGGCCTGTGCCGCAGCCTGCTGACCACGGTGAACAGCGTCTTCAACGCCCGCGAGCCGGTGGACGATATCCGCGTCAGGGCCGGCATCACCGTCTGAGGCGCTGCCCGGCGGCTGACGCCTAATACTGCCAGTCCTTCGACGACTTCACCACGAAGTCGCGGAACGCCGCGACGCGCTTGGACTTGCGCAGGGCGTCGGCATAGACGAGATGGATATCGAAGCTGGGGACCTCGGTTTCCGGCAGGATGCGCACCAGGCTGGGATGCTCGGCGGCGACATAATCGGGAATGACGCCGATGCCGACGCCGGATTCGATCGCCTTGAGAATGCCGGTGATGTTGTTGATGCGCACGATGCGGCCATTGGCGCCCGGCTTCTGCTTCTTGCGGAACAGGTCCAGCAGCCAGTTGATGTCGCGGATCTCCGGTGCGGCGGTTTCGCCATAGACCACGATGGTGTGGTCGCGAATCTCGTCCAGCGTCGTGGGCGTCGCATACGCCTTCAGATACTTGCTGTCCGCATACATGTGGTAATGCGCGGTGAAGAGCTTGCGCTGGATCAGGTCGGCCTGCACCGGCGCGCGCAGGCGCAGCGCGATGTCGGCCTCGCGCTGGGCCAGGTCGAGCTCGTGATCATCCATCACCAGATGCAGATCGACTTCCGGATATTCCCGCAGGAACAGCGACAGGCGCGGCAGCAGCCAATAGGCGCCGATCCCGTGGCTGGCGGTGACCTTCAGCGTGCCGCGCGGGCTTTCATGGACATTCTTCAGGGCTTCCTCGGCGGCGGCGAGGCGTTCCAGCACATCGCGCACCGCGCCGAACAGCAGCTCGCCTTCGTCGGTGAGGGTGAGGCCACGGGCATGGCGCTGGAACAGTGGCGTGGAGATTTCCTCCTCCAGCGCGCTGATCTGGCGGCTGACCGCCGATTGCGACAGGCCCAGCGACTGGCCGGCATGGGTGAAGCTGCCGGCCGAGGCGACGGCATGGAAGATGCGAAGCTTGTCCCAGTCCATGACGGCCCCCTGCAATCCCGATCAACCGACGGGCAAATCCCCACCATGCGCACCGGCCAGGAAGCGTTCAGCTTCCAGCGCCGCCATGCAGCCCATGCCAGCGGCGGTCACCGCCTGGCGGAATATCTTGTCCTTGACGTCGCCCGCCGCGAACACGCCGGCCACGCTGGTATGCGTGGAGTCGGGCGCGGTCTTGATATAGCCGCTCTCGTCCATCTCGACCTGACCGGCGAAAAGCCCGGTGGCGGGCGAATGGCCGATGGCGATGAAGACACCATCGGCTTCGACATCGCGCAGCGTGCCGGTGACGGTGTTGCGCAGCCGCGCGCCGGTGACGCTCTTGGGGTTTTCAGCGCCCAGCACTTCGGCGATCTCGGTGTCGTAGAGCACCTCGATCTTCTTGTTGGCGGCCAGCCGCATCTGGTTGGTCTTGTCGGCGCGCAGGCTGTCGCGGCGATGCACCAGCGTCACCTTTTCGGCGAAGTTGGTGAGATAGAGCGCTTCTTCGGCCGCCGTGTTGCCGCCGCCGGCCACGATCACGCGCTTGCCCTTGTAGAAGAAGCCGTCGCAGGTGGCGCAGGCCGAGACGCCAAAGCCCTGGAACTTGCTTTCGCTGGGCAGGCCCAGCCAGTTGGCCGAGGCGCCGGTGGCGATCACCAGCGTGTCGCAGGTATAGATGTCGCCGCCATCGCCGGTCAGCGTGAAGGGACGGCGCGACAGGTCGACCGACGCGATGGTGTCGTGCACGAACTTGGTGCCGACATGCTCGGCCTGCGCCTGCATCTGCTCCATCAGCCAGGGGCCCTGGATGACTTCGGCGAAGCCGGGATAATTCTCCACCTCGGTGGTGATGGTGAGCTGGCCGCCGGGCTGGATGCCCGCGATCAGGGTCGGCTCCAGCATGGCGCGGGCCGCATAGATGGCGGCGGTGCAGCCGGCTGGGCCGCTGCCCAGGATGATGACTTTGGAGTGAGACGAGGACGAGTGTTGCGGAGCGGACATGGCTTGGCCTGAGAAAATCAGATGACTGATATCGGAACTGGCGCGTCTTTGGTCAAGACGGCCCGCGCCCGCACCCGTGCATAAACGGGCTCATTTGGCGCATTTTGAGAAATATTATTGCGCAGGCGGCCAAGCGAGCGTTATAACCAAGCGCCTTCAGCGGAAAGCCGCCCTTGTCCCCTCCCAAGCTCGACGCCATCGACCGCCGCATTCTCAGCGAATTGCAGGAGGACGGCCGCATCACCAATGTGGAGCTGTCGCGCCGGGCCAAGATCACCGCGCCGCCCTGCCTGCGCCGGATGCGGGCGCTGGAGAAGGCGGGCTACATCAAGGGCTACCATGCCGACCTCGACGCCAAGGCGCTGGGCTTTGAAGTCTTCGCCTTCGTTTTTGTCGGACTCGCCAGTCAGAAAGATGGCGATCTCAAGGCATTCGAACAAAGTATTCGCCGTTGGCCGCAGGTGCGCGAGTGCCATATGCTTTCGGGCGAAGTGGACTTTCTGCTGAAGTGCGTGGCCGAAGACCTCTCCGCATTTCAGGCTTTCATCACCAACACGCTCACTGCCGAAAAGAATGTCGCCAGCGTGAAATCTTCGCTGGTTATACATGCCTCCAAGGTCGAGCCGGGCGTGCCGATTGAACTGTCCGACAGGGACTGAACCCTGCGGAACAAGGCGCAAGAACCAATCTCAGGGAGAAGACAATGAAACACATGATGATGGGCACCGCTCTGGCGGGCCTGATGCTGCTGGCGACGCCGGCCCTGGCGCAGATGCCGTCCGCCGCGATCACTGCCGCCGTCGCGGACGCTGGCCGTCCCGAAGCCGACAAGTCGGTCGACAGCCTGCGCAAGCCTGCCGAAACCGTGGCCTTCTCCGGCATGAAGGCCGGCGACAAGGTTGCCGAGCTGGCGCCGGGCGCCGGTTACTTCACCCGCATCTTCGCCAAGGTGGTCGGCACCAACGGCAAGATCTACGCCTATGCCCCGGCGCGTCCGGGTGCGCCGCCCGCCACGCCGGTCGCCGCCAATGTCACGCCGGTCGCGGGTGCCTTCGCCGACTTCGCCGTGGCCGAGCCGGTCGACATGGTCTGGACCTCGCGCAACTATCATGACTTCCAGAATGCGGCGGGCATGGACATGGTGGCCTTCAACCGCAAGGTCTTCGCCGCGCTGAAGCCGGGCGGCACCTACATCATCCTCGATCACGCCGCCGCCGCCGATGCGCCGGAAAATGTCACCTCGACGCTGCATCGTTCCAAGGAAGCCACCGTGCGCGGCCAGGTCGAAGCCGCGGGCTTCCGCTTCGTCGCCTCCAGCGATGCGGTCCGCCATCCGGCGGATGACCGCAGCAAGCGCGTGCAGGAGCAGGATGTGCGCGGTCAGACCGACCAGTATCTCCTCAAGTTCCAGAAGCCGAACTGATGCGCAGGGCGCTTGTTGCCAGCCTGATGCTGCTGGCGTCGCCGGGCTCCATTTTGGGAGTCTGGGCGGCGCCGGCGCATATCGAAGCGGCGGTGAAGGATGCGGGCCGTCCGCAGGCCGACACCAGCCGCGACGACCTGCGCAAACCGGCCGAGCTGCTGGAATTCGCCGGCATCCGGCCCGGCATGGTTGTGGCCGACCTGCTGCCCGGCGGCGGTTATTTCACCCGCATCTTCGCCAAGGCGGTGGGGCCGAAGGGCCAGGTCTATGCCTATTTCGGTACCCAGTATGATGCGCGCCTGAAGACCCAGAACCAGGACCCGGACCGCCAGTTCACCGACCTGAAGCGGGTCTATCCCAACCTCGGCGTCATTCACGGCCCGCTGGTGGATTTCGTGACGCCGCAGAAGGTGGACATGGTCTGGACCAGCGACAATTACCATGACCTCTACAACAAGCAGTACGACACCACGCCCGCCGTCATCAACAAGCGCGTCTTCGACTCGCTCAAGCCGGGCGGCATCTACATGGTGATCGATCACCGCGCGGCCAAGGGCGCGGGCATCGGCGTCACCGAAGCCCTGCATCGCATGGACGAAGACATCCTGAAGCGCGACATGCAGGCGGCGGGTTTCCGGCTGGTGTCGGAGTCGAGGATACTGGCCCATCCCGCCGACGACAATACCAAGCGCGTCTTCGAGCAGGATGTCCGGGGCAAGACCGATCAGTTCGTGCTCAAGTTCCGCAAACCGGGATAGCCATCGTGAAGCGCCTTGCCGTTGCCGGGTTGCTGCTGGTGGCCTTCATCCTGCCCGCCACGGCCCAGGGCGTACCGCGCCTCAAGGGCCGCATCACGGCGTTTGATGGCCTGACCTTCCAGCTTGCGCCGGAGAGTGGCGGCGCAAGCGTGGCGATCCGGCTGCAGCCCCATACGCAGGTCATGACCACCGAACCGCGCGCGCTTGCGGCCTTCCGCACCGGTTCCTGGACGGCCGCGCGCGTCGTGGCGCGCGATGGCGCGCTGGTGGCCGAAGAGCTGCAGCTTTATCCCGAAGCGTTGCGCGGCTCGGGCGAGGGGCGGCTGGCGCAGGGCAATGACCGCTTTGTCATCAGCGGCGCGGTCACTGCCGTCAGCGCCAACACCGTCACTTTGTTCTATCGCGGTGGCCGCATGGCCGGGGGCGCCTGCCTGGATCGTCCCGATCCGGCGCGGCCCAGCCCCGTCTGCACCGGCGATCCGGTGATCCAGGTGCAGGGCGGCACGACATTGCGGGCGCTGGTGCCCGGCGACCGGCGGCTGCTGGTGGTCGGTGCCATCGCCACGGTCTCGGTCGAGACCGATGCCAAGGGGCTGCGCAGCACCCCCGGACTTATCTTGGAAAAGCCGTAAATTTCCCAATAGACTTGGGCGTTCCATTCCCTCCGGAGACGTCCATGACCCGCAAATCCGCCCTGGCCCTGCTGGGCGCTGTCCTTCTCGCCGGTGGCGCCGTGATCGGCGCGCAGGGGCAGGAAGCCAAGCGCTTCGGCAGCTGGGGCGTCGATCTGTCCTCGCGCGATCTCAGCGTCCGGCCCGGCGACAATTTCTTCCGCTATGCCAATGGCAGCTGGCTGAAATCGGCCACCATTCCGGCCGAGCGCGCCAGCATTGGCGGCTTTGTCGATCTGCAAATTCTCAGCGAGCAGCGCTTGCGCGCCATCGTCACCGACCTGCGCGCCCGCCCGGTGGCGCAACTCAACCCGGAAGAGCGCAAGCTGCGCGACTTCTATGACAGCTTTGTCGATACCGCCGCCATCGAGGCCAAGGGGCTGGCGCCGGTCGCCAAGGATATCGCGCTGATCGCGGGGCTGAAGACCCATGCCGAGGTGGCGCGGCTGATGGCGTCGCCGCAGATCGCCGCCGGTGCGATCTTCGGCTACGGCATCGGCATCGACGACAAGAATCCCGGCAACTATTCGCTGAACCTGGTGCAGGCGGGCCTGGGCATGCCCGACCGCGATTATTATCTCTCCGACAATCCCGCCCTGGTGAAGACCCGCGAGGCCTATCGCAAGTTTCTCGCCGACATGATGACGCTGGCGGGACTGGGCGGCGCCGAAGCGCGCGCCGACCGCCTGCTGGCGCTGGAGACCGAGATTGCGCGGGCGCACTGGAACCGCGCCGATCGCCGCGACGCCGACAAGGTCTACAATCCCATGACCGTGGCGGCGCTGAAGACGATGGCGCCGGACTTCCCCTGGGACGCCTTCCTGGCGGAAACGAAAATCCCGCTGACCACGCCCACCGGGCCGCGCCAGGTGATCGTGCAGGAGAATACGGCCTTCGCACCGCTGGCGAAGATTTTCGCCGCCACGCCGGTCTCGACCTGGCAGGATTATCTGACGGTGCAATATCTGCACAACATGGCGTCCTACCTGCCCAAGCGGTTCGACGACCTGAACTTCGCCTTCTATGCCACCACGCTGAGTGGCCGCACGGCGCAGCTTGACCGCGCCACGCGCGGCGTGCGGCTGCTGGATGGCCAGATGGGCGAGGCCCTGGGCAAGCTCTATGTCGCGCGCTACTTCCCGCCCGATGCCAAGGCCAAGGCCGATGCGCTGGTCTCCAACCTGCTCAAGTCGTTCCTGGCCGATATTCCCAAGCTGGACTGGATGGGTGCAGCGACCAAGGAAAAGGCGCTGGAAAAGGTGCGCCTGTTCACGCCCAAGATCGGCTATCCCGACACGTGGCGCGATTACAGCGCGCTGCGGGTCGTGCCCGGCGACCTGATCGGCAACATCCAGCGCGCCAGCCTGTTCGACTATGATCGCCAGGTCGCGCGCATCAACCTGCCGGTGGATCGCAGCGAATGGGGCATGACGCCATCCACCATCAACGCCTATTTCTACGCCTCGCTGAACGAGATCGTCTTCCCGGCTGCTATCCTGCAGCCGCCCTTCTTTGATGCGCAGGCCGACGACGCGGTGAACTATGGCGGCATCGGTGCGGTGATCGGACACGAGATCAGCCACGGCTTCGACGACCAGGGCAGCAAGTATGACGGCAAGGGCGTCTTCCAGGACTGGTGGACCAAGGAAGATCGCGCCGCGTTCGACACGCGCTCGGCCGGGATCATCTCCCAGTATGACGCGTTTGAACCGCTGCCGGGCCTGCATGTCATCGGCAAGAACACGGTGGGCGAAAACATTGCCGACAATGCCGGACTGACCATCGCCTATCGCGCCTACAAGCTGTCGCTGGGCGGCAAAGCCGCGCCGGTGATCGACGGCCTGACCGGGGACCAGCGTTTCTTCCTGGGCTATGGCCAGATCTGGCGCACGCTCCAGCGCGAGAACGCCATCCGCACCCAGACCCTGTCGGACGAGCACACGGTGGCGGAATTCCGCGTCATCGGCGCGGTGCGCAACATGGATGCCTGGTACGATGCCTTTGGCGTCACCCCGGACCAGAAATACTATCTGCCGCCGGCCCAGCGGGTGCATATCTGGTAGCCCCCATCCGTCACAAGTCGGGTCGGCTTCGCCGACACCTCCTTGTGACGCCTTCCCCCGCTCGTCGCTTCGCTCACGGGGGAAGGAAGCTTTCGGATGCTGAGGGTCGCGCCGCGGCTTTGCTGCGGCGCTCGCGCAAATTTTGTCCTATTTGCTCATTTCGAAAGCAGGTTTTGGTGCAAAACACCCCTTTTCAAGAAAGGGTTTTGGTGCCCTAATGCTGCATTGCAGCATCAGGAGATCGGCATGGGTATCGGCACCGGAATGCAGTTTTCCCACGTCAAGCCGGAGGACACCAAGTTTCTGCCCGGCGGCTTGCGCGATTTCTTTCTCTATCGCGATCTGGGCGTGGCGGTGGCGACCAACGGCAAGGTGATCGCCCATCTGGTCAAGGCCAACGCGCCGCCGGAAGAAGGCACCGGCTGGCATTATCATGTCTGCGATTTCCAGATCGTGGTGATGACCAAGGGCTGGGCCCGCTTCTTCTATGACGGGGTCGAGACGCTGGTGGAGGCGGGCGATGTCGTGCACCAGCGCCCCGGCATCGTGCACTATCTTTTCGATTATTCGCCGGACATGGAATATCTGGAGATCGTCGGCCCTGCCGATTTCGGCACCGTGCCGGTGAAGGGCCCGGATGTCGTGATTCCGCCCATCACGCCGTGGAAATAGAAGCGAAGGCGTCAGGCCGCGCGACCGTCGAAAAAGTTCCAGTAAACCCTTCATTCATCGTTAAACGCGGTTAGCCAAGACAGTTGCGTTGCGTCTGTCATCATGGGCGCATGGGACAGACCATCGACACCAGCCAGATTACCCACGTCGCGCGGCTGCTGCGGCAGACGGCGCCGGCCATGCCGGAAACCCAGGACAGCAAGCTCTTCCTGAAGGCGGCGGAAGCGCTGGAAAATCGCGCCTCGACCCTGACCTATGGCGTGCCGTCCACCAGCGCCGGCAAGCTCGACATCCTGGTCTGAAAGGCAAAACGGCGGACGCTGTGCGCCCGCCGTCTGGTTTCCCGTCATTAGGGATGGTTGCCTGCGCCGCTCGCCCAAGCGCGCGGCGTTCGGCGCTCAAATCAGTCCACCGGACTGATTTTCCGCGCTAACGCGCGTCGCGCCTCACACCTTGTGGTTCGCCATCCGCTCCAGCGCCGTCACCATCGCGGAATGGTCCTTGTTGCCGTCGCCATGCGCGGCGCAACTGTTGAACAGCTCCTGCGCCGTGGCGGTGTTGGGCAGCGACAGGCCCAGCTTGCGGGCGTTCGACAGCGCCAGGTTCAGGTCCTTGCGGTGCAGGTCGATGCGGAAGCCCGGATCGAAGGTGCGCTTGATGATGCGTTCGCCATGCACTTCCAGGATGCGGCTGGCGGCGAAGCCGCCCATCAGCGCCTGGCGCACGCGCGCCGGATCGGCACCCGCCTTGGAGGCATAGAGCAGCGCTTCCGACACCGCCTCGATGTTCAGCGCCACGATGATCTGGTTGGCGACCTTGGTGATCTGGCCGGCACCGGCGTCACCCACCAGGGTGATGTTCTTGCCCATCAGTTCGAGCAGCGGCTTGATCGTGTCGAACACCGCCTGCTTGCCGCCGCACATGATGGTGAGGCTGGCGGCCTTGGCGCCGACTTCGCCGCCCGACACCGGCGCGTCGATATATTCGCCGCCCAGCGCTTCGACCTTCTTGGCGAATTCCTGGGTCTCGATCGGGCTGATCGAGCTCATGTCGATCACGATCTTGCCCTTGGCCAGGCCTTCGGCGATGCCGTCCTTGCCGAACAGCGCCTTCTCCACGTCCGGAGTATCGGGCACCATGGTGATGATGACTTCGCACTTGGCGGCCAGTTCCTTGAGCGACTTGATCTCGACGGCACCGGCAGCGGCCAGTTCTTCCGGCAGCGGCTTGTTGTTCTGGATCAGGAACAGGTCGTTGGCGAACACCTGGTGTCCGGCCTTGAGCAGATGGCCCGCCATCGGCCGACCCATCAGACCCAGACCCACAAAACCGATAATCATCCCGTATTCTCCCAAAAATCCGGGCGGACTATCCTTCAGCCGGGCGCGGACTGCAACCGTTCGCACTGCTGCTCTGCAGCGGGCCCATTGTCCCGGGGCGCACGCAAAAAAACCTGACTTTTCCCCGGGTGAGAGCCGCCCGGCGCGGGGCAGGGCGCAGGCGTTTGCAAGCGCGCGGCTTTGGCGCAGGATGCGGCCAAGCGGGGACGATCCGAATCCCGCAATTTGGGGGAAGCAATGAAGAGAATGACACGGGCGATCCTGGCGCTGCTGGCGGTCACGGGCCTGGGCCTGTCCACGGCGGCGGCGCAGACGGCATATGGCGTCAAGACCCTGGGCGATGTGGTGCAGTTGCGCGACACCAAGGCCGACACCACTGTGTCGGTGCTGCTGCCGGTCAACAACGCCTACGAGATGGTGGTGAAAGGCAAGAACGTCATCCGCATGGCGATCCGCTCGGTGGATGACATGCGCGCCCGCCCCAACCTCAACGGCATTCCCTTGCTGGCGCCCTTCGCCAATCGCAATGACGGCACCGCCTTCTATGCCAACGGCAAGAAATACAATTTCGACATGGAACTCGGCAATGTGCGCGGTCCCGTTCCCATCCACGGCTATCTGAGCGGCACCAACGCCTGGAAGCTGGTGGAGGCCAAGGCCGATGGGCGCAGCGCCTGGGTCACCAGCCGCCTCGATTTCTACAAATATCCCGACTACATGCAGCAATTCCCCTTCGCGCACACGCTGACCATCACCTACCGCCTGTCCGGCGGTGTGCTGGAAGTGCACACGCGCATCGACAATCTCGCGGCGGAGCCGATGCCGGTCGTGCTGGGCTGGCATCCCTATTTCGCGGTGTCGGATTCGGCCCGCTCCGACTGGCAACTGCGCTTCCCGCCCGCCAAGCATTGGCTGCTGACCGACGCCAAGATTCCCACCGGCCAGACCGAGCCCGCCTCGACCTATTTCGGCGGCGACACCCGCGCCATTCCGCTGAGCCGCTTTGCCGATCGCCTGATCGACGATGTCTTCAGCGATGTGGAACGCGATGCGCGCGGACGGGCGATGGTTTCCTTTGGCAAGCCGGGCGGCGAGTCGATCAGCCTGACGATGGGTCCGAACTACAAGGGTCTGGTGCTGTACTCGACCGTGCCGCCGGTGCCGGGCGCCGCCGGCCGGGGCGGGGCCCCAGCCGGGCGTGGCAATGCCGCGCCGCCGCCGCCGCCCGTCAGCGTTGGTCCGGCCATTCCGCTCAGCGCCGCCGATGCCAATCCGACGCCGCCGGAACGCGGCTTCGTGGCCATCGAGCCATATGCCGGGATCACCGATGCAATGAACCTGGCGCAGAAGGGCATCTACAAGGAGCTGCAGAGCATCGCGCCCGGCGGCCGCTGGGAAGAAAGCTTCTGGATTTCGGCCAGCGGTTTCTGACGCCGTCACAACCGTTTCCATTCGTATGATTATTGTTGCGGCGCAGCAATTTCGCGGCATGCACGGTATTTTGCGCGGAAATAATCGTAGACCCTATAGACCCCTTGGCGAAAGGGTCTATGGTCGCGCCGGGTTGAACCGCCGTCTCGCAGCGCGGGGCGGCTGGGGGAATAACAATTCGCAGCGCATCTCCCCGGCGCGCACAGAACCGACTTTTGAGGAGACCTCATGAACACCTTCAAGACCCTTATGCTTGCCGCAGCGGCCGCTGGCGTGCTCGGCGTGATCGCCCAGACGGCCATCGCACAGAATGCCCCGGCTGCCGGTGCGCCCGCTGCTGGTGCGCCTGCCGCGCCCGCTGGTGGTGGCCGTGGCGGCCCGCCGCCCCAGGCCTGGGTGCCGAAGCTGACCCGCCTGACGCCCTATTCCGGCGTCAACAAGCCGGTCTGGCACCTGAAGGACATCCTGGCTTCGCACTCCAAGACCGCGAGCTGGGAACAGCCCATCGTCCGCAACAAGGAAATGTGGGCCGACTACATCCAGCTCGCCGCCGGCACCAAGACGCCGCGCGTCATGTACCCCGACAACCGCGTCGCCATGATCGTGTGGGAAGGCCAGATCCGCGTCACCGTGGACGGCCAGGAACCCTTCGTCGCCACCAAGGGCTTCGAGATCAACATCCCGTACCGCACGCCCTATTCGCTGGAAGTGATCAGCAGCACGCCGGGCCTGTATTTCTTCGTGCGCGAGGCCGACCATTATCCGCAATATCCGGTCGATACCAACCCGGAGAAGCCGAAGGATGTGCCGGGCTACACCTATACCAAGTCGATCTACACGGCGAACCGTGGCGGCATCAAGGAAGGCCAGAAGCTCTATCTCGACTACTACAAGGATGTCGTGAATGGCGGCGGCCGCGCCGGCGCCTTCATCTCGGATGATCACTTCTTCGTGAACAACATCCGCGGCATGGGCGTGCCCACGCCGCCCTCGACCAACCTCGGCCACTATCACGCCGAATACACCGAGTTCTGGTTCATCATCGAAGGCAAGATGGAACACCTGATCGAGGGCATTCCGGAGGTCGTCCAGTCCGAGGCGGGCGATATCGTCACCGCCGCGCAGGGCCGCTTCCACCGCGCCAGCTTCAAGGCCGGCCAGATGGATACCCGCGTCGCCATCAACCCCTTCCCGCAGGGCCAGCACAACTACACGCCCGAATCGGGCGGCACGCAGTAACGCTGACTGCATCGCAACAGAAACGCCGCCGGTTCATCCCGGCGGCGTTTTTGTTTGCCGGATGCGCCCCGGCGGAATGATGCAGCGCACACAGAACATGAACATCTTTTCATGGCAAAAAATTAAGCGCAGGCTGCCGCCACAGGCAGGGGCTGAACCCGGGCCGGACAACATCCTGGGGAGGATTGCATGAAAATTCGGAACTTCATGATGGCGGGCATGGCCGCCGCGCTGCTGGTCTATGCGCCGGCGGAAGCGCAGCAGGCGGTCTCGCCGCCCAATGCGGCGATTCCGGAAATGCCGAAGACGACGACCCGCACCGGCAAGCGCGTCAACCGCATCATCGACATGTGGCTGAAGAACCAGCCGGTCTATTACGCCCAGATCAGCGGCGGCGGCTATGAGGAAGGCAAGCGCCTGGCCACCACCAAGGCCGACTACATCACCTACGAGATGGAACACGGCCCGATGGACTTCAAGGAGCTGCGCGAGTTCATGCGCGGCCTGGTCGAGGTCGGCACCCGCACCGGTCACAAGACGGTGCCGGTCATTGTCACCCTGCCGATCTCGGGCACGGCCGACGCGGTGCGCGCCAATGCCTGGATGATCCAGCAGACGCTGGCGCAGGGCGTGCACGGCATCCTGCTCTGCAACGCTGAAAGCCCGGAAGCGGCCCGCGCCATGATCGAGGCGGCGCGCTATCCCTTTGCGCCCCGCGTCGAAGGCCTGGCCCAGGGCACGCGCGGCAATGGCAGCCAGTCCTATCCCGCCACCGTCTGGGGCGTCTCGCAGCAGGAATATATGCGCATCGCCGATCCCTGGCCGATGAATCCCGATGGCGAATTCCTCTTCGGCCTCAAGATCGAAAATCCCCGCGCCGACGCCAATGTCGAAACCTCGGTGCGCGTGCCGGGCATCTCGTTTGCCGAATGGGGTCCGGGCGATCACGGCTTCTTCATCCTGGGCCGTCCGGGCACCTATCCTGCGGCACAGGGCGGCGAGAACAGCCCCGTGATGCAGCTGGTGCGCTCGCGCGTGCTGGCCGCCACCAAGGCGGCAGGCGTCAAGTTCCTCAACGCCTGCTCCGAGGCCAATGTCGAACAGCAGATCAAGGACGGCACCATGATCTGCACCGGCGGCGACAGCCCGGCCGCGGACAAGGGCCGCGCCTTCACCAAGCGCACCGATCCGTGGTGAGCGGCGCACCGCTCTGAGAACAGGCCCCCGCGCAAGCGGGGGCCTTTTTCTTGACCGCGTTTGTTTCCAACCGGTGAACCGGGTAAGGAAAGGGCGGGCAATTTCTGTCGTCGATACCGGATAAACGCGTCATGCGCCGCCTGCTGGGGACACTCTACATTCAGGTGCTGATCGGCATCGCGCTCGGCCTTATGGTCGGCGCGCTATGGCCGGAATTCGGCGCAAGCTTGCGGCCGCTGGGCGACGCCTTCATCAAGCTGGTCAAGATGGTGATCGCGCCGGTGATCTTCTGCACCGTGGCGCTGGGCATCGCCCAGATGGGCGACATGAAGAAGTTCGGCCGCATCGGCGGCAAGGCCATCGTCTATTTCGAAGTCGTTTCCACCGTGGCGCTGCTGATCGGCCTGGCCGTGGGCGAGATCGTCAAGCCCGGCGCCGGTTTCAACATCGATCCGGCCTCACTCGATCCCGGCACCGTCAGCAGCTACGCCAAGCGCGCCGAGGCCGACAGCGTCATCGAGCATCTGATGAACATCATTCCCGACACCTTCTTCAGCGCCTTCACCGGCGGCGACCTGCTGCAGGTGCTGCTGGTGGCGATCCTGTTCGGCTTCGCCTGCACCAAGCTGGGCGAGACCGGGCGCGAAGTCTCGGGCTGGCTGGAAAAGATCGTCGCGGTGTTTTTCCGCATCATCCACACCATCATCTGGCTGGCCCCGCTTGGCGCCTTCGGCGCGATGGCCTTCACGGTGGGGCGCTATGGCCTGGCGGCGCTGATCCCGCTGGCCTCGCTGATCACCTGCTTCTACATCACCTGCTTCCTGTTCGTGGCGGTGGTGCTGGGCCTGATCGCGCGCCTGATTGGTTTCTCCATCTGGCGCTTTCTCTATTACATCCGCGACGAGCTGCTGATCACGCTGGGGGCATCCTCGTCCGAACCGGCGCTGCCCAAGATGATCGAGAAGCTGGAGCGGCTGGGGGCGCCGCCCGCCGTGGTCGGCCTCGTCATCCCCACCGGCTACAGCTTCAACCTGGACGGCACCAACATCTACCTGACGCTGGCGATCCTGTTCCTGGCGCAGGCCACCAACATCGATCTCAGCGCGACCCAGATGCTCACCATCCTGGCCGTGGCGATGCTGACCTCCAAGGGCGCCAGCGGCGTCACCGGGGCGGGCTTTGTCACCCTGGCGGCGACGCTGAGCGTGGTGCCGGCCATTCCGATGGTGGCGCTGGCCACCATTGTCGGCATCGACCGCTTCATGAGCGAATGCCGCGCCATCACCAACATCATCGGCAACGGCGTCGCCACGCTGGCCGTGGCGCGCTGGGAAGGCGAACTGGATACCGCCCGCCTGGAGTCGGAGCTGGCACGCCGCTAGGCGCGCCCGGATTCGCGTCATTTGTGTGCGCTTGCGAAGGCGTGCCGATCTCATTGCGTGAGATGGGCAGGGAAGGCCGCTATGGCGCGCATTTTACAGCCCCGGACCCCGCCTCTATCTCTTTTAAAGTCCGGCAATGACCGGGCCGCCTTCAGGGCGAAAGCGTAGCGTGGCCAGCGGGCGCCACAAAAGGGGGAACGTCATGACAGGTCAGGCGCAGCCGCAAAGCGGCGGCTTCTTCTACGGCTGGATCATTGTCTTCGCGGCCTTCGTCGCCTTCGGCATGGTCTATGGCACGGTGCTCTATTCCTTCACCGTCTTCGTCAATCCCGTCGCACAGACTTTCGGCGCCACCCCGGCGCAGGTGCAGTTGGCCTTCGCCATGACCAATGTCGGCAGCGGCATCCTGGGCATCTATGCCGGGCGGCTGCTGGCAAAATATTCCAAGCGCGCCTGCATCATGTCCGGCCTGGCCGTGCTGGGCCTCGGCTTCCTGGCGCTGTCGCAGGTGACGGCGCTGTGGCAGTTCATCGCCGTCTATGCCGTCATCGTCGCCTTTGGCGGCGTCATGGCCGCGCCGATGGGCGCTTCGACCATCGTCTCCAACTGGTTCATCACCAATCGCGGCCGCGCCCTGACCTGCGCCACGCTGGGCACTTCGTTCGGCCAGCTCGTCATCCCCAAGGTCGCGGCGCTCATCATGCAGGAGCATGGCTGGCAGGCGGCCTACCAGGCTTTTGCCGTGGTGCTGATCGTTGTCGCCGTGCCGATCATTTTCTTCATCGTCAAGGATCACCCGGAGGACAAGGGCCTGCGCGCCTATGGTGCCGAACCTTCGGCCCCCGTCTCGGCGCCCGCCGCCGCGCCCAGCCTGATGTCCACCGGCGACGTGCTGCGCCGTGGCGACTTCTGGTCCATCGGCATCAGCTACATCCTCTGCGTCTTCGTCTATCTGGCGCTGACCGCGTCGATGGTCCCCTATGCCCGCACCTTCGGCGTCAGCGCGCTGGATGCCAGCAACCTGGTGGTGGCGATGGGCGTGGGTGCGATCATCGGCAAGCTCGCCTTCGCGACCTGGACCGACCGCATGGGCCTGCGCAACACCTTCTGGATCGCAGTCGGCCTGAACGCCACGGCGCTGATCCTGCTGCTGACGATGCCCGAGTATAACGTGCTGTTCGTGGTCAGCCTGTTTGTCGGCGGCGCGGCGGGCGGCATCCTGCCGGTATGGCCGGGTCTGGTGGCCTTCCGTTTCGGACGCCAGGCGCTGGGCCAGGTGATGGGCCTGATGGGGCCCATCGTCATCAGCCTGCAGGGCTTCGGCGCGCCGCTGGCGGCGAAGATGGGCTACCAGTCCGCCTTCATGCTGTTCCTCGGCCTGCTGGCCGTATCGGTCATCGTTTCACGCAATCTAAACAAGGCCGCTTCCGCCTGATCGCGGGCGACAGCGGGACATCAATAAGCGCACCGGCATGATCTTCAGGCCGGGCGCATCATCCAGGGCAGGCTTCCATGACACGCAGCATTGATCGCAGAAAAGTTCTCGCTTCGACCTCCGCCCTCGGCCTGATGGCGGTGATCGGCGCCCGGGCGCAAGGCCAGCCGGGCGGCGCCCCTGCCGCGCCCGTGGTGGCCAACACCAACTGGCAGAGCAATGCCAACGACCTGGCGGCGACGCGCTATGCGCCGCTGGACGAGATCAACGCATCCAACTTCAACCGGCTGGAAGTGGCATGGCGCTTCAAGACCGACAATTACGGTGACAAGGCCGACGCCTATTTCAACGCCACGCCGCTGGTGGTGAATGGCCGGATGTATTCCACGGTCGGGCTTGATCGCTACCTGGTCTGCCTGGATGCCTATACCGGCCGCCTGATCTGGACCTATCGCCATGACGAAAAGGGCCGTCAGGGCGCGCGCGGCGGTTCCGGCTGGGGCTGCGCCTATTGGACCGACGGCAAGGAGGAACGCATCCTCTATGCCACCATCAGCTATCAGCTGGTCTCCATCGACGCCAAGACCGGCCTGCCCGATCCCAAGTTCGGGGACGGCAAGGAAGTGGATTTGCGCCTGGACTGGGATCATGTGGTCGATCCCCGGGCCCGCGTCGTGGGCATTCATGCGCCGCCGCTGGTCGTGCGCGACGTCGCGGTGATCGGCAATGCCTCGGCCTCCACCGGCCCGGGCCATCTGCGCGGCTATGACGTGCGCACTGGCAAGCGCAAATGGATCTTCCACACCGTGCCGCAAAAGGGCGAGTTCGGCTACGACACCTGGATCAAGGCAGGGCAGGCGGAAACCGCCACCAATACCGGCGTCTGGGCGATGATGTCGGCCGACCCGGAACTGGGCCTGGTCTATGCCGGCATCGAGCTGCCCCAGGCCGATACCGTCGGCACCACGCGGCTGGGCGATGCGCTGTTCACGGAATCGCTGGTGGCGCTCGATGTCGAGACCGGCCAGCGCAAATGGCACTACCAGACCGAACATCACGGCCTGTGGGACCGCGACATTCCCGCCCCGGCGACGCTGTTCGACCTGCAGATCGACGGCAAGATGGTGAAGGCCCTGGCGCTGCCCACCAAGCAGGCCTACCTGTTCGTGCTCGACCGCGTCACCGGCAAGCCGGTCTGGCCGATCAACGAAGTCAAGGTCGAAGCCGGCGACATGCCCGGCGAATGGTATGCGCCGACCCAGCCGGTGCCGTCCAAGCCGCCGCCGTTCGACCGCCAGGGCTTCAGCCTGGATTTCGGCATCGACTGGACGCCGGAGCTGCGGGCGCGCTCGCGCGAGATCATCAGCCACTATCATATCGGCCCCACCACCTACACGCCGCCGGTGCAGCGCAAGGTGGAGCAGGGCATGTTCGGAACGCTCAACCTGCCGGAAAGCCAGGGCGGCGCGAACTGGCCGGGCGGTTCTTACGATCCGGAGAGCGGCATCTTCTATGTCTATTCCAAGTCGAACCCGGCCCCGACCTCGCGCGGCACCAACGACAATATGGGCGCGGGCTTTGGCGGCTCGGCCAATCCGGGCGGCGTTGCCGGCCGCATTGGCGGGCCGGTGGACCCGAGCCTGAAGGATGGTCTGAATGATCCCATCGTGCCGGGCCTGCTGACCATCAACGGCATGTCGATCCTCAAGCCGCCCTATGGCCGCATCACCGCCATCGACCTCAAGCGCGGCACGCAATTGTGGCAGATGGCGCATGGCGAAACGCCGGACTTCATCAAGAACAATCCGCTGATGAAGGGCGTCACCATCCCGCGCACCGGCCAGTCGGGCATCCTGGGCGTGCTGACCACCAAGAGCCTGGTGATCTGCGGCGACAGTGGTTCCTTCACCGACGAGCAGGGCCGCAAGGCGGCGCGCCTGCGGGCCTATGACAAGATGACCGGCCGGGAAGTGGGCACGGTGTTCATGAACCAGCCCCAGACCGGCTCGCCGATGACCTACATGCTGAACGGTCATCAGCACATCGTGGTGGCCAGCGGCGGCTTCCAGGGCGCCGAACTGCTCTGCTATCGCCTGCCGCTTCCGCCCGCACCCGCAGCGGCCGGTGGCCGTGGCGGTCGCGGCGCTGGCGGCGGTTTCGCGCAGGACTGACGCGCGATCATCGTGCCGGAAAAAAGGGGAGCCTTGCGGCTCCCCTTTTTGTTTCGCGACAGTCCTGCCGCAGAAACGTCATGGCCCCGTCATGCTGTGCGCCTAGTAGCACAAGACAAATGGTTCGCTGCTGTGCGAGGCACAAAATGGCTGGAATTGCTGCCGGTACAAGGCGCGCCACGGCGGCGCGGGTCGATGAGGCGGTGCGGCGTGACCGCTCGGGATCGTGGTTGCGCGAACGTCTGTTCAGCGCCGCGTTCCAGGGGCTGGTGTATCCGCAGATCTGGGAAGACCCCGCCGTGGATCTGGAAGCCCTGGCGATCAAGCCCGGCGATCATATCGTCGCCATCGCGTCCGGCGGCTGCAACATTCTGAGCTATCTCACTGGCAATCCCGGGCGCATCACGGCGGTGGATCTCAACCACGCCCATATTGCCCTCAACAAGCTGAAGCTTGCAGCGGCACGGTGCCTGCCGTCGCACTGGCACTACGCCAACTTCTTCGCGCATGCCAATTTGGCGTCCAACATCCAGCAATTCGACGACTATATCGCGCCGCACCTCGACGAGGCGACGCGGCGCTACTGGCAGGCGCGCGACCTGTTTGGCCGCCGCCGCATCTGCGACTTTGCCCGCGGGTTCTATCGCACGGGCCTTTTGGGCCGCTTCATCGGCTTCAGTCATTTGCTGGGCAAGGCGCTGGGCGTCGATCTCAGTGCCCTGACCCGGGCCCGCTCGCTGCAGGAGCAGCAGGATTATTTCGAGAACAGGCTTGCCCCGGTGTTCGATCACTGGCTGCTGCGGGCGATGCTCAAGCACCCGGCCTCGCTGTATGGCCTGGGTATTCCGCCGGCGCAGTATGCGGCACTGGCGGCGGGACATCCCGGCGGATTGCCGGAAGTGCTGCGCCAGCGCGCCCGCAAGCTGGCCTGCGGCTTTCCGATGAAAGAGAATTACTTCGCGCGGCAGGCTTTTGGGCGCGGCTATGACGTCGCCGGAAACGGCGCCTTGCCGCCGTATCTGGAAGCCGAAAATTTCGAAGCCATCCGCAGCCGCGCCGGCCGGGTCGATGTGCGGCATGAATCGATGACCGATTTCCTGGCGCGCAGCGCAGATGGCACGGTGCAGGGCTTCGTCCTGCTGGATGCGCAGGACTGGATGACCCCGGAGCAGTTGACGGCGCTGTGGCAGCAGATCAGCCGCTGCGCCGCGCCCGGCGCGCGGGTCATCTTCCGCACGGCGGCGGACGAACGCCTGCTGCCGGGCAAGGTGCCGGAAGACATCCTTTCCGGCTGGACCTATCACGCGGCGCGCAGCGTAGAGCTGAATGCCAGGGATCGCTCCTCCATCTATGGCGCGTTTCATCTTTATACGCGCAATGAAACGGCCATGCCGGCATGAGCGGCAACCGGATGGACGAGATCTATCGCGTCCAGCGCCACTTTTACGATCTCACCCGCAAGCCCTATTTGCTGGGCCGTGACGTCCTGATCCGCGAGCTTGATCTGGCCGGTGGCGGCAGCGTCCTGGAAATTGGCTGTGGCACCGCGCGCAACCTGCTGTGTATCGCGCAACGCTATCCGCAAGCCCGCTGTTTCGGCGTCGATCTTTCCAGCGTCATGCTGGCGACGGCCCGGGCCAGCATCGCGCGGGAGAACCAGTCCGGCCGCATCCGTGTGGCGCAGGCGGATGCAACCAACTTTGACCCGGCTGCGCTTTTCGGGACGGCGCGGTTTGATCGCGTGATCCTGTCCTACACGCTTTCGATGATTCCGGACTGGGAACTGGCGCTGCACAGCGCTGCCGGGCTGCTGGCGCCGGGCGGCTCGTTGCATGTCGCCGATTTTGGCGATCAGTCCGGCCTGCCGGGCTGGTTCCGGCGCCTGCTTTTCGGCTGGCTGCGAATTTTCTCCGTCACGCCGCGCCTGGAATTGCGCGACCGGCTGCCGGCGATGGCGCAAATCCTTGGCTGCGAGTTTCGCTTTCGCAGCCTGTATCGCGGTTATGTCGCGCTTGCAGAGATGTGGGTGCCCGGCCGGGCCTGAGTTTCAGCGGCGGCATCCAGGGCCGTTTGCAAATTCCGCTCCAGGATCGTCGCGATGGCCGCCATCGTGAGCGCGCTGAAGGCGATCAGGAGGCCCATGACGACGCCGCCGGCGCGATCATCGGAGGGTTGCAGCAGGATCAGGATTTCGCCGCCTGCGACAAAGCCGATCATGGCGAGCGCACAACGCTTCAGGGTGCGCAGGGCTTTCATCGCCGCCGCCGAGAAGATGGTGCCGTGCCCGGCATATCCCAGAACCTTGAAGGCCTGGTACAGCGCCGCGAAGAACGACAGCGACGCGACATAGCCATAGGCCAGGAAGGGATCATCGAGATAGATCTCGGCGAAGCCGGTGGCGTGGGCGTTGACGCCTTCCGCCTGCGGCTCCCAGATCAGGAAGGCCAGCGCCCCGATGCCGATCAGGATGACGACCGCCTGCAGGAAGATGGCGCTGGCTCTTTGCATGGAGGGCTGTCCCGCCGGTGACAGGGGGCATACTACCACCTGCCGTCCAGGCGCAAAGCCTGAGATTTTGCGGACCTAGTTGGCTTTCGCGGCGACGCTGGCCAGCGTCTCCAGCACAAGTTTCAACGGCGGCCGCTTGGTATAGGCGTCTTCATACAGCTTTGCCTTCACGACCCCTTCGCGGTCCAGGATGAAGATCGCGGGTCTTGGCACACCAAAGGCCCGGCTGCCCGGCGCGTATTGCGGATCGCGCAGCTTGAAACGGTCAATGATCTCGGATTTCGGATCGCTCAGCAGGGTGAACTTGATGCCCTGGTTTGCGATGAAGCGGGCCTGCACCGCCGGGCTGTCATAGGAGACGCCCACAAGATTGTAGCCACGCTTGGCCATTTCCGCGACGCCGCCATTCAGTTCCATCAACTGGAGCTGGCAGAAGGGGCACCATGCGGCGGACCGGAAAAAGAAAAGAACAGTGCCTTTTTCGCCCACCAGGGAAGGCATGGCGCGCGGCTTGCCGGTTGCGTCCAGGGGGCTGCCGATGGACGGGGCCTTGGCGCCGACCGCCGGACCAAGATCGAAGTCGGGGTTTGCCAAGGCCGGGGCAACCAGCCCAAGCACGAGAATTGCCGCCGTGATGAGCTTTCGCATTGGCTGCCCCTGAAATGGTCTCTGCCGTAGTTCGCTGGGGCTGCCAGAAACGTTACAGGCTTGAAATCAATTTCTAGGCCTGGAGGTCCAATTGTGTGCCAGTGGCGCTTTTGGCGAAGGCGCTGGCTGGCACGTCTTCAGACGCGGGGCGGCCATCAGCCATTTTGCCGGGCGCATTCAAGCCGGCCAGCGAACCGCCAAACACCACGGCGGCAGGTTTGTTGACCGAGGGATCATCCTTGGCGTTGATCCCATAGGGGCCCGAACGCGGATGGGCCGGATCAATGTGCTTCTTCGCATAGCCCACATCCGTGCAGTTTTTGCACGAATAGCCGTTCACGTTCACGGGGGTGGGATAATCGGTGCCAATGGCCATTGCGGGTTCCCGATTGCAGCCTGGAATGTAGTGGTTGCGGGTTAGTTCGACGTTAAGCGATCAGGGCCGGGTCTCACCACCGCAGCGCGGTTTTTCCCAGCAAGGCCCCGACAATGCTGGATAGGCCAGTGCCCAGGCTGTACCAGATCGCGACAAACGGTGCGGCGCTCTCGGTGCAATAGAAGGCATAGACAAAGGCGCCGGATGATCCCGCAAAGAGACCGGCCGCGCCGCCCGCTAGCGTCAAACGGGTCGGCGCAAGCTTTTTCAGGCTCCAGAACGAGCCCGCCAGTATCGGCAGCGACACCAGCGCGATGGCAAAGGGGCACCACAGGCCCGTATGGCCCATCAGGAGGCGGTGCGTATCCGCATCCGGCTCCATCAGGGCCAGCCCCGCCAGGGCGATCATCGCCGCGATGGGCACGAGCAGGGTGAGGACCGGCGGCATCAGCGTGGCGCCGGGCCGTCCAGCCCGGGACAGCAGCCACAGCCCGGTAACGGCAATCGTCAGCGTATAGAAGAACTTCATCCAGAACGGCCACGCGACAACGGCCTCGGCGAGGTCGGCCCTTGGCCCCATGCTCCCCAGCCACAGCAGGGCCGCTGCCAGCGTGCCGCCCGCCGTGCCGATCGCGACACGGCGCCAGAATACGCCCGGCGGGGTTGGCGCCAGCTCGGCCGACAGTGTGGCGATCAGGTCATCGGTTCTCATTGCTGTCCCTTACATCGTCGCCCAGCGATTTGATGGCGCGATGAACGCTGACCTTGACGGCGGTTTCCGACATGCCGCTGCGCGCCGCCACTTCGGCGATGCTGTCGCCATCCAGCTTCATCTGCCGCACCAGGTTCCGCTTTGCTTCCGGCAGCCGCGCCAGCAACAGGTTGACGTCGCGCCGCGCCGTGGCCGCTTCGCTTTCATCCTGCGCGAACAGGTCGGGCGCCTCGTCCAGCGGCACTTGTGCCCGCCGTTTGACGCGACGAAATTCGTCCAGCAGCTTGTAGCGCGCGATGCCGTACATCCAGGCCGTAAAGGGCATGGCGCTGTCATAGGTCGCGCGATGCGTATGGATCGCGATCAGACATTCCTGCACTGCGTCCTCCGCTGCGGCGGGATCGAGACGCCGCGAAAAATACCCTCGCAAATGCCGGGTGAGCGCCGTCAGCAGCATGCGGTAGGACGCGCCATCCCCCGCAAGGGCGGCAACCATCCAGGCCCGATATTGTGCTTCTTGGACTATCACACCCGGCTCTTTCGATATTTCGCCGCGAAAGCGCGAAAAGTTACAGCCGTGAAAACTTATCGTATTGTGCCTGTAACCCAAACGCCCTTCCGTCCGTATTGCCAGGGACACAACCCACGGGAGTTTCTGATGAAAAATCTGTTAGGTCCGGCCGCACTCGCCGCGACGCTTGCCTTTATCCTGCCGGTCGCCGCCCAGCCGGCTGCGCCGATGGCCAAGCCTGCCAGTGGCATGGCGGCCCCTGCTTCGGGCGGCATGGCCGCTGGTGGCATGGCCACCCCCGCCAAGAAGGACGCAATGGATACCAAGGCTGACGCCAAGGCCATGACCAAGGGCGCGGGCATGGCTGCCGGTGGCGGCATGATGGCCCATACCAACACTATGGCGGCGGGCGGCATGAAGCCTGCCGTGAAGGCGGCCGGTGCGATGGGCACCACCGCGATGAAGGGCGACGGCATGAAGGCCGGCGCGATGGGCACCACGGCGATGAAAAGCGGTGGCATGGCCAGCGGTGGCATG
>CANHNJ010000020.1 GCA_947462105.1 Alphaproteobacteria bacterium | reverse complement strand
AGAAAGCCACGGGGCTGTCCTTCGGCGTTCGCCTAGACAGTCAGGTCGGCTCTGGGACGACCATCCTCCAAGGAACGGGTAACGTCGCCTATCGCTGGTAGGTGGACACAGACTCTACGGACTCCGCTGACAGCCATTCGCCCCGGCTGAGTCCTGCCATCATCGGCGGCTGGGCGGTCCCTATGTGGTTAAGCTGGATCGCTGTCATGGCGTGTGACGCGTTAAGCTATTTCGCGCTGAGGCTCCGGCGGGGTAAGTAAATCTGTTTTTGAACAGATTCATGTGACCAACATCTCTCAAACTCAGGTGGCAATTATCGGCGGCGGCCTCGCCGGGCTTCACGCTGCCTATCTGCTGCATCGCGCAGGTGTTTCGTTTCAACTGTTTGAGGCGCGTGATCGGCTCGGCGGGCGCATCCTAACAGTAGATGAAGCAGGGTGCGCCGACCGGGTTGGTTTTGATCTCGGCCCTTCATGGTTCTGGCCCGACATGCAACCCGCCCTTGGGAATCTCATAGACGAACTCTGCCTTGAAACCTTTGCACAGCACACTGACGGCGACATGCTCTACGAAGGCAGTCTCCGCGAACGCCCCCATCGCATGCGCGGCATGGGGCAGGAACTGCGCTCCATGCGACTGACCGGCGGCTGTGTCTCGTTGATTCACGCGCTGGCAAAAAACCTCCCGAAAGACGCGCTGCACCTTGGTACCGCAGTGACCGATTTGCGCTTGATAGAAGCCGGGATAGAACTGACGTGTGAGCGTCCCGGCAAGCCGCCGCAACGGGACAGTTTCAGGCATGTGATTGCCGCTCTACCGCCGCGCCTTCTTGCAGCAGCCATCAGGTTCGACCCTGCGCCAGCGGCAGCTTCGCTCAATCTTTGGCAATCCACCCCAACTTGGATGGCCCCCCACGCCAAATTTGTCGCTCTCTATGACCGCCACTTCTGGCGGGAGACGGGCCTGTCCGGGGCCGCGCAGAGCATGGTTGGACCGCTTGGAGAAATCCATGATGCGACCACGGCCCAAGGGCAGGCTGCGCTGTTCGGCTTCGTCGGAATCTCCGCTGCACAGCGAGCGAGCGTTGGCGAGCAGCCCCTCATCCGCGCCGCGATCCAGCAATTGACGCGCTTGTTTGGCCCAGAGGCCGCTCTACCCCGCGCCACGTTTATGAAAGATTGGACCGCAGATGAACGGACCTCAACACCTGCAGACAGGTCTGCTTCCGGCCACCCGTCATCCGTTAGGGGGGGCTGGGTTCTGGGGCCATGGGCAGAGCGATTGGTATTGGCTGGAAGTGAAACAAGTGCAACCGAGCCGGGCTATCTGGCGGGCGCTATAGAAGCGTCAAGGCAAGCTGCCGTAGCTTCCCAAATATCTCTTCAGCGTTATGCCGTTTTCTAGCCATTCCTCTTCTCCTCCGTGGTCAAACCCATAATTCAGGTCGGACCACTTCAAAGGGGGGCGGCCAAGACTCTGCGGACTCCGCTGGCGGGCATTTTCCCCGGCTGAATCCTGCCTAGCCGGGCGGGCGGAGCATCTCCTGTGTGCTATCTTGCCGATGTGCCACTGTCTGCCGTAGAGCAGTAGAAGTGTAGTGGGCTGTAACAGCCACGAAGGGCAATAAGATGAACAAGCTATGGATTGCAGCAACGTTTGGCGCGGCTTTGGTTCTCGCGGGCTGTGCGTCAGAACCGATCCTACCCAGTGAAGCACGTTTGTCTAAGACATTGGTGCTGGAACAGGCGCTAAACGGGCTTACACATGGCGACGGGACGGTTAATGACATCACTGGTGGCATTACGCGTTTCAAGGTTGAAATTAATGGCAATTGGGACGGCAACGTCTTAACGCTAGTTGAGGACTTCAATTACGAAGATGGCAAAAAAGAGCGCAAGACTTGGAAGTTAACAAGCTTGGGGAATGGTCGTTTTCAGGGCGTACGCGAAGACGTGATTGGCACAGCGGCGGTATTTCAAGATGGAAATTCTGTTCGTATCGACTATAAGGTTACGCTCGATACAAGTCTTGGCAAAATCGATTGCCGCTTTCGTGACCTGCTCTATCTAGAGCCTGATGGGACCGTGCGGAATACTGCCACTGTATCCAAGTTTGGCATTCGCTTGGCTCGAGTAAGCCTTACTATGCGACCGAATAAGCCCTGATCTATAATTCATAAGATAAATGCAGAGTTTCAAACTCTCGCTGATCCTAGCCTTCGCCCTGCTGTCAGCTTGCACGGCCGTCCAGCCAGCACCAACGCCGTCAGCCCCCGCCATCCAGCGCGACGCCCACGGGCGCATAGAGCGTAGCGGAGCCGCCAGAGCAGCATTCAAGCGGGAGCAGCCTTGCCCAGCCACCCAGAAGCCTACAGGCCCATGCCCCGGCTACATCATCGACCATGTGATCGCCCTGAAGCGCGGCGGGGCGGATAGCCCGGCGAACATGCAATGGCAGACCGTCGTCGAGGCAAAGGCGAAGGATCGCTGGGAATAGGCCCTGCGCCCCACACTACCAAGCCTGAGCAGCCAACACGTCTTCCAGCTTCGTCGTGTACTGCCGTGACAATCGACGACTACGCGCTGCCCATGGACGCGCTATGCCTACAGCCAGCGGTGAGATGGCGTTCTTCCCGTAGCGGGCGTTGATTGCGTCCATCGCTGGCATCAGAAGCTTTGATCGCCCATCCGACAGGCTAAAGAATAGCTGCTTGGGGCGTTCAACGGCTGGTTCTAAGTCGTTCAACATCACGCCCGCCTTCGCGTAGCGGTAACCGTCGCGCCATAGAGGCTTCAGCATTCGCACTGCCTGTGTGATCAATGCCATCGTGTCATTGGTTGGCTCGATCTGAGCGGCCTTCTGCCCGCTATGCCATGGCTCGCCTTTAGCGTGGGGATTGGTATGCAAGAACACGGAGATATGCCCTGCCTGCAGACCCTGCTGGCGTAGCTTCTCGGCGGCTCTGGCTGCATAGGTGGCAATGGCCTCCCGCATTTCATACCACGCTGTGATGGGCCGCCCGAAGGATCGCGTACAGGCAATACTCTTGCGGTCGGCGGGGGCGTCTATGAACGCCAGACATGATACGCTTCGCAGTTCGGCCTGTATGCGTTCACCAACAACGGTCAGAAGCCCGCGCACTTCAGGCACAGGGGCATCAATGAAGTCTTGGATGGTTCTGTATCCCGCCTTCTCCAGCTTCGTTGCGCTCTTGCCACCAATGCCCCAGACTTCCCCTACTGGCAGGGCTGCATAGTAGCTGCCCCGTATGGCTGGATCAGTCAGATCACATACGCCGCCAAGATCGGGATTGTCCTTAGCTATGCCATTAGCCAGCTTGGCGATGGTCTTGGTCGGCCCCCAGCCAATGCAGGTCGGTATTTTAGCAATACGACGAACATCGTCTCGTAGGGACCGGCACCGCTCGGTCAGATCGCCCGGTAGGCCGGTCAGGTCCAAGAACATCTCGTCGATGCTGTAAGGCTCGACCCTAGGCACCCGTTCAGCCAGCACTTGGTACATCCGGCGGCTCATATCCCCATACAAGGCATAGTTGCTGCTGAACCATTCCACGGCTGCCAGTTCAGGACGTTTGCGGATCAGGTGCCACGGATCGCCCATCTTGATGCCCAGCGCCTTAGCCTCCGCTGTGCGGGCAATGGCGCAGCCATCATTGTTGCTCAGGACTACTACGGGCAGCCGCCGCAGGCGTGGCTGGAACACCCGCTCGCATGAGCAATAGAAGGAATTGGCATCTATCAGACCGTAGACGGGCTTCATGGTTAGACGTCCGTGCGTACAAGGCCAGACACGGTCGCCCAGACTTCAACATCATCGCCAACACAGACAGCCGGACTACTGCGGGATGGCTGTAGCCACCACTGTGCGTCTTTGTAGGCGAGTTCGCAGACAACAACGTCGCCATGGATCATCGCCACGACAACACGACCGGGCATAGGCGGCGCAGCAGCGTCCGCAATCAGGATGTCACCATGCCTGATGCCGCGCTGGTTCAGGGCGTCACCGCGAACTCTGACCGGGTAGCGACTGGGGCTACGCAGATCGAGAACCGCCGAAAGGTCTATGGTGCCTTCGAGGCTATCGCCTGCTGGTGACGCGAAGCCCGTTGTATTCCCGCCGTTATATTCGCCTCCAGACACCCTTGACCCCATACGAAAGGGATTGGAACATATAGAGAACGGATACGCTGGCAAGTACGAATGTAAAGGGTTAGCGCGTTTAGGCCGACAGAGACTCTAGCAAGTCCACTGGCAGGCGTTTGCCCCGGCTGAATCCCTGACTAGCCGCCAGCCTCGAAAGCCGCTGGGGGAGGCTAGAAAAGGCGCTAAGACCGGCTCAGATATCCCAGCACATCGGAGCGTCTGGCGTTGAGTTGTGGAACCAGTAATTAGGCACCCCGCTTTGCGTCAGTCATGCAGCCGGATTTAGTCCAATTTCTGAGACGCTCGCAGAATTTTACAATTTCTGCCCGAGCGCGATCAGTAAATCCGGTTCCGCTCTTCCCGCTCGTCCTTCTCCTGCTTGACCAGCTTGGCGTGTTCGCGCTTCAGCCAGTTGCTCACGAGAAAGAACAACTTCCCGTCCGCTGTAGGCGTCTGGAAATAGTAGGCGTCCGCCGCCTCAAGTTCTGCTCGAAGGTCAGGGATGGCGTAGTAGGTTTTTTTCCATCGCGCTAAGTCCTCATGGGACAACCGGATCACCCTCCCCGAAAAAGCGAGGTCGGGCGCGGGAGCGCCGCTACTACTTTTTTCTTTATCTGTAACTGTAACTGTACTCTGTAAAGTGTGAGTGCTTATGGAGGATTTCTGCTCTGCATTTGCAATGGCATTTGCAGGTGCTTTTGCATGCCTGCTCCTAGCAGCACCTGATCTTTTACTACTGACATCCAATCTTTTTATAATTTCTATGTTTGCTCGTTCGTTGCTGTATCCATCCTCTGCGAGATGAAAAAAACTCTTTCAGAACCGACTTGATGGCATCACGGTCAGATTTATTTGAAGCCCGGCAAATTCTATTGAGCGCCGCAATATCGGGCGGCAACGGTCCACTGCGCCGATAACATTCATCTAGCAACAACCGCAGTGCGCCATGTTGCAACATAGTTAGATGACTGGTTCTACTAGTGTAAGAATTTGGATAAAATGGGTACCAAGGAAGATTGGTCATTTGTTTTCCCGAAATTGGTTGCGAACACGGCATGAAATTCAATTGCTGCGCTTTGCAGAAGTGAATTAGCCGGATGGCCCTCAATCGCGGGGCTGTGCTTTCCAGATTTAGCTTTGCTTTAAGGCCGGCCCTCATCACGGGGCAACCAAATCTGGATTCACTATACCTTAAAAAGTCGCTTTTGTGAAAGGGCCTTCTGCCATTTTTTGGAATTTCAGCGCCAAATCTGAAGACTTCAAGTGAGTGTAACGGAACAACATACGAACATCTTTATGTCCTGATATCAGCGCAACTTCCGGAACAGTTAGCCCCATCTCGAAAAACCTACTGACGGCTTCGTGCCTCAAATCATGAAAATGAAGATTTTTGATCCCGGCTCTATCCACGGCCCGTTTCCAGCACTTCTTAAATGCTTCAATTGTTGTCTGGAAAATTCTCTCGCCGTTAGATTTGTTACCAAACGTCACCAATTCATCGTCCATTTCGTTACAGAATGTACTTAATTCCCTGAGGATATTCTTTGCCTCTGGTGTCAAAGGAATTGTTCTCGGCTCTCCATTTTTGGTTACGGGAATTTTCATTGTGCTTTCAGCAAAATTTACGTCTTGCCATTTAGCGTTGAGCATTTCCCCCCGCCGCATTCCTGTTTGAATCGCAAAACGGACCAGTGGGCCAAGTACAGGGTTTCGCGCATCCTTTATGGCAGTCATCAGTGTGTCTAATTCCCCCGCCTCTAAGCGCCGCTCACGAGGCCTGTCAGGCGAAGGCTTTGAGACGTCCTTGGCCGGGTTTGTAGGTAGCGGTATGGACCACTCTCTTCGAGCGATCTCTAGAGCATGCTGGATCAGACCAAGTTCTCGATTGATCGTCGTTGGCCGGACCTTTTTTAGGCGCTCATCCCGGTAGGCCGCCAAGTGGTGACTACGCAGATCATGCAGTTTCGTACTGGCGACGGGATGCCTGAGGAATGCGTTGAGAATGATCACCTCGTTCAGGTGTCCGCGATGGGTCGCTGAAACTGAGTCTCGATAGCGTTCAATGAGGTTGGCGAGCGTGAGAGTCCGAAGGGGGCGGAGATCGGACACAAGGCCCCGGCCATCGGCCTGAGCCTCGACCTGCGCTGCCCATCGTTCAGCGTCGGCCTTAAGCCGGAAGCTGCGCGAGACTGTAGGGCAGCCGGAGCGTCTGATTTGAGCCTGCCAACGCTCTCCACGTCTCCTAATTGACGCCATTGCTGATCTCCGCTGTGCCAAAACTGTGACAAGCGTCGATTTGCTGAGGTTTTTTACTTAGCTAACCATCGATAACCGTATGAACCGGTTATGAAAAATGGTCGGAGAGAGAGGATTCGAACCTCCGGCCCCTACGTCCCGAACGTAGTGCTCTACCAGGCTGAGCTACTCTCCGAAGCCATGTCATGGGAGCGAAACCGCCCCCGCGCGGGCGGTCCTTATAGCCACGGACCCCCGGCCCCGCAACCGGGAGAAAATCCGGGCAAAAAGCCGGGTTTCCGGCCCGGCCCGCCTGCGTTGAATCCCCACGCCCAAGCCGCTATGACGGCCATCGGCCGGCCCTGGTTGGCCGCACGATTGGGGCGTCGCCAAGCGGTAAGGCACTGGATTTTGATTCCAGCATGCGAAGGTTCGATCCCTTCCGCCCCAGCCATCCGGCTTGACCGGAAAACCCAGGGCAGCAGACCGGCTGCCAGTCTTACTGCTTCAAGTATCGCGTGATGCCGCGCGGCGCGGCGTTGACGGCGCCATACATGTTGCCGTTCGGGGCCACGACCACGCCTTCGCCCGCATTCTCGTCAGGCACGAAGGCGTCGGGCAGACCGCGCGCGATGGAGCCGATCCACACGCCTTTCTTCCAGTCGCCGGGATGGTTGGCCGGGCTGGAATCCGCGTCGATGGCATAAAGCCGGTCGCCCGCAATGTAGAAGCCCGACGGGCGGCCGAACTGTTTCCAGTCGGCGATGAACTTGCCGCCCTGGGTGAAGATCTGGATGCGGTTGTTGCTGCGATCCGCGACGTAAAGACGGCCGCGCGCATCCAGCGCCAGCGCATGCGGCGTGTTGAACTCGCCCGCCTTCGCGCCGGTCGTGCCCCATTGCAGGATGAATTTGCCGCTGGCGTCGAACTTCATCATCCGCATGCCGACACCCGCCGGCACCAGCCCCGCGATGGCGCCATGCCCGTCGGCCACGAAGATATCGCCATTGGGCGCGGTGATCACATCGCTTGGCGACTGGAAATGCGCCGCGTCATCGCCGCGTTGACCCGCTGTGCCCAGCCGCAGCAGCACCTTGCCCTCCGGCGACAGCTTCACCACCTGCAGGCCCTTGCTGCCATCCTTGGAAATGGCGCCGTCCGTCACCCAGATGTTGCCCTGCCGATCGACATGAAGACCGTGCGGGAAGACGAACAGGCCCGCGCCGATGCTGCGGATCGGCTTGCCGGTGCCGGGATCGAGCAGGACGATGGGGTTGCGGTCGGAACCGTCGCAGCTATTCACGCCGCAGCGGTCGATGGCCCAGATCTCACCCCGGGGGCCGCGTTCGATTCCCGCCGAGCCGCCCCAGGTCTCGCCGGTGGGCGGCTTCGCCCACTGGCGCTCCACCACAGGATAGGGCGCGGTGAGCCCGTTCTGCGCCTGCGCGGCAACGGAACAGAGCAACAAGGACAGAATGGCAGCCGCTTTGCGTTTCACGAGATCATCCCCCAGACAGCGCCGGTATCCGGCTTGTTGGATGTGACGCTATCCCCGGCGCCGTGGTCCGTCAAAGCGCGTTTGCCTGCTGCGGATTTCAGGTTACCGTTTGCCAATGAGGGGCTCTTGGACAATTTCGCGCGGCAACCGGGACATCGCCCTCGCCCTGGCGCTGCTGGCGTTGCAGGTCGGCGCGTTGTTCGTGCTGGGCCAGCCCTGGATGTCGGCCAGCGGCCAACTGATGCTGTGGGCCAACAATCCGCTCAGCCCCGAGACCTCGCAGCAGATCGCCGACTGGTACAGCCTCTCGCACATCGTGCACGGCTTTCTGTTTTACGGCCTGTTGAAGCTGGCCTGCCCCCGGCTGCCCTTTGGCGTGCGGCTGCTGCTGGCGATGGGGATCGAGATCAGCTGGGAGATCGCCGAGAACACGCCGATGGTGATCGAAGCCTATCGCAAGCAGGCGCTCGCCATCGGCTATGCCGGTGACAGCATCCTCAATTCGCTGATGGATACGGCGATGATGGCGATGGGTTTTCTCTTCGCCAGCCGCGCGCCCGCCTGGGTGACGGTGGCGGCGGGCATCGCCCTGGAAGCGCTGGCGGCGGTAGCGATCCGGGACGGACTGGTCCTGAACATCCTGAATTTCATCCATCCCATCCCCTTTATCGAGCGCTGGCAGGCCGGTTTTGCCCTGACTGCGACATTCCTCCCCTTGCCGGGGCGGCAGCGGCGTCCGACAAAGCGGCCATGAAGGCCGCCTTCCGCCACATCCTGCTCGCCGCGCTGCTGCTGCGCGCCTTCGTGCCGCTGGGCTGGATGCCGGGCACGGCCCAGCTGGGCGAAGCCGCCTTCATTATCTGCGCCGCCGACGGCACGCTGCAGCACGGCACGCCGGGCAAAAGTGACGACGCCAAGCCGCACCAGCCCTGCGCCTTTGCCGCTGCGGCCCCGCTGTTCGACATGCCGGAGGCCGCGGCCATTGCGCCGCCCTCCGCCACCGCGCTGGTCATCGCCAGTGTCATCGCGCCCACCGCGCCTGTTCCCGACGCGGCCCGTACGCCGCAGGCCCCGCGCGCGCCACCTCTCTTCGCCTGAAGACCATCTGAGCCGCGCCGCAAGCGCGACCGATCATTCTTTCAGGGAAGATTCCCATGTCTTTGCGTTTATCGTTGCGCGCCTGCGCATCTCTTGCCGTTCTTGCCGCTACGCCGGCCATCGCCCAGACCATCGGCGCCGGCCTGCAGCCCGAATATGTCATCGTCAATGCCGACCGCGACAACGCGGACCCGGCACGCGCCGACACCAGCATCACCGCCGCCCAGGCGCGTGAGCAGATCAACACGGTCAATACCGAGGACATCCTGAAGTTCGCGCCCTCGCTGCTGGTGCGCAAACGCCATTACGGCGACACCCAGGACCCGGTCGCCACCCGCACCTCCGGCGTCGGCGCCTCGGCGCGCAACCTGATCTTTGTCGACGGGATCATGATCAGCGCGCCCATCGGCAACAACAACACCAGCGCTACGCCCAATTTCGGCGTTGCCGCGCCACACGATATCAGCCGTGTCGATGTGCTGTACGGTCCCTTTGCGGCGCGCTACGCGGGCAATTCGATGGGCGCGACCATCAACATCAGCACCCGCATGCCCGAGTCGTTCGAGTTTTACGCCAACGCCACCGGCGCGGTGCAGACCTTCGAGCAGTATGGCAGCGACATGACGGTGGGAACGTACCAGTTGTCGGGCGGCATCGGCGACCGCATCGGTGATTTCTCCTGGCGGCTTTCGGCCAACCACCTCGATTCGAAAGGCCAGCCGCTGGCCTATGCCACGCTGGCGCGTCCAGCCGCGAGCAGCGCGGCGGGCACGGTGTTGACCGGCGCGTTCAACGACCTGAACCGCACAGCGGCCGCCATCGTGGTGGTGGGCGCCACCGGCATCGAGGAACAGGTGCAGGACACCGTCTCGCTCAAGCTGGCCTATGATTTCGCGGACGGGATGCGGCTGTCATATCTCGCCAGCGTCTTTCACCAGGACAATGACAGCGGCGTGGAAAGCTATCTGCGCAATGCAGGCGGCGCGATGGTGTATAGCGGCAACAGCAACAGCAACATCAACGGCTACAACTACAACATTGCCGCCAGCACCTTTTCCAACAATGTCTACAACACCCAGCAAACCAAGCTGGCGCAGGGGCTGACGCTGGCCTCCGCCCGCGACGGCGATTTCGCCTGGGAGTTGACGGTCAGCCGCTTCGACTATCTCACCGACAAGCAGCGCGTGCCGACAACGGTGCTGCCCGCCGCTTTCACCGGTGGCACCGGCACGGTGAACCGGCTCAACGGCACCGGCTGGATGACCTTCGACGCCAATGTCCTGTGGCGCGGCTGGGACGGCCATGAACTGAGTGCCGGCCTGCATCGCGATGTCGAAACCTTTAGCCAGATCCGCAGCAGCATGACGGACTGGATCGCCGGGCCCGTCACCACGGTGGCCAGTTCGGCACGCGGCCGCACCGCCACCAATGCCGTCTGGCTGCAGGACATCTGGTCTATCACAGACGATGTAAAGCTGGCGCTTGGCGGACGCTATGAAGACTGGCGCGCCTATAACGGCAACAATTTCTCCGCCACACCCGCGTTGAACACCAACCAGCCGGAAATTTCGGCCAGTACCTTCTCGCCAAAGGTTTCACTGGCATGGCAGGCCAGCGAGGCCTGGCGGCTGACAGCGTCGTGGGGCGTGGCCTACCGCATGCCGACGGTGACGGAACTCTACCAGGCCATCACCACGGGTGCGACGCTGACCGTGCCCAATCCCAACCTGAAGCCGGAGCATGGCAACGACTATGAAGTCTCGGCGGAGCGGCGCGACGAGGATGGCTTGATCCGCCTGTCGCTATTCCAGCAGGACATCACCAACGCGCTGATCTCGCAATCGGCGCCACTGGTGACGGGTTCCACCACCCTGTTCAGCTATGTGCAGAATGTGCCTCGCGTCCGCACCCGCGGCTTCGAGCTGGTCGCAAGCCAGCGTGACGTCATCTTCGACGGACTGGAGCTGCAGGGCAGCATCACCTATGCCGATGGCCGCATCGTTGAAAATCACGTGCTGCCGGTCTCGGTGAACAAGTTCCTGCCGCAGATTCCCAAATGGCGGGCCAACGCGCTGGCAACCTACCGGCCGGATGCAGACTGGTCCTTCACGCTGGGCGCGCGCTACAGCGACCGCAGCTTCGGCACCATCGACAATACCGACACGGTCTCCCAGACCTATCAGGGCTTTGCCGGCTATTTCGTGGTCGATGCCCGCATCCAGTATCGCCTGGACGAGAACTGGACCGTTTCCGCCGGCATCGACAACCTCAACAACGACAAGTACTTTCTCTTCCACCCCTTCCCGCAGCGCACTTTCCTGATGGAGATCCATTATGCGCAGTAACCTCGCTGCCGCTTTCTGCCTGCTGGCGACGCCGGCGCTGGCGCATGTCACCATCACGCCCACCGCCGCGCCGCCCGGCACGCGCGTCAACGCTCAGTTCCGCATCGGTCATGGTTGCGGTGCCACCGCGCCCGTTTCCACGGCGCTGCAGGTGGAGATTCCGCTGCTGCTCACCGGCGTGGAGCCGGTGGCGCCGCCGGGCTGGGAAGTCACGGTGGTGCGCGCGGGCAATCGCGTCAGCGCCGTCACCTGGAAGGGCGACGAAGTGAAGGAAGGCCAGGTGATGCAGTTCCCGCTATCCTTCACCGTGCCCAAGAGCGGCAGCGGCACGCTCGCTTTCCCGGCGGTGCAATTCTGCGGCGCGCAGAAGTCGGAATGGACGCAATTGCCAGGTGGCGGCGCCAAGCTGGAGAAGCCCGCGCCACTGCTGACGCTGGCGGCGGCCAATGCGCCGTCTGCTGCGGCGGCGCTCACGGTGAGTGCGGGCTGGTTCCGCGCCCTGCCCGCCAACGTTCCGGCAGGCGGCTATTTCACCCTGCGCAATGGCGGCAAGGACAAGGCGGTGCTGACCGGCGCCGAAAGCCCCGGCTGCGGCATGCTGATGCTGCATCGCTCCAGCAGCGGCAATGGCCTGGCCTCGATGGGGCATGTGCCCAGCCTGGATGTGCCGGCGGGCGGCAGCGTCAGCTTCTCGCCCAACGGCTATCACCTGATGTGCATGGAGCCCAAGGCGCAGATCAAGCCGGGCAATACCGTGCCGGTGACGCTGCTGTTCCAGGGCGGCGCGAAAGTGACGGCGGATTTCGCCGTTCGCAACGCGGCGGGCCGCTGATCGTGGCAGCCTTCATCACCATGTTCGTGTCGGTCTTTCTCGCCGAGCTGGGCGACAAGACGCAATTGGCCACCATGCTGTTCGCGTCGGAGAAAAAGGCGCCGCCGCTGCTGGTGTTCGCCGCGTCCGGCGGGGCGCTGCTGCTGTCGGCGGCCATCGCCACGCTGCTTGGCACGGTGGCGAGCAAGTACCTGTCCGGCGTGCCCCTGAAACTGATCGCGGGTCTTGGCTTCATCGCCATCGGCGCGATGACGGTGTTGCAGCACTACAAAGGTGCCTAGCGCGTGAAGCGGGCGTCGAGCCGGGAGAGGATTTCCTCTGGCGTGAAGCCAAGCGCGCTCAGCCGGCCGGAGCGCGAGAACATCGCCAAGCCCGACAGGGCTGCTGCCACCAGCACGATATCGCACTGGCTCTGGCGGCTGTCGGAAGGCAGGCCGCTGGCATCAGACAGCGCCTTGAGCGCCGCGATCAGCCGGCCGTTGAACAGGCGTTCGGCATCGCTGTTGCCGCCTTCGCTCAGCGCGCTGGAAGCGGCGGCGATGGTCTCGGTGCCCTTGAGCAGCGTCAGGGCCGCAGCGGTGGCGCCGGAAAGTCCGCCTGCTTCCTTCATGACGCGGGCCAGGCGGCCCAGATCGTCGGCGGCCAGCGCCAGCAGCAGGTCGTCCTTGGAACTGAAATAGCCATAGAGCGCGGCGGGCGCGAAACCCGCTTCGGCGGCAACGCCGCGCAGCGAGAGATCGCGGGCGCCGTCGCGGGCCGCCACGCGGCGGGCGGCATCGAGGATGGCGGTGCGTGACGCGGCCTTGGCCGCCGCGCGGCCCCCTGTCTGTCTTTTCTGGATCGCCGCTTCTGCCATGCGCGGAATCTTAGGTGATTCGCCGGAACAACTGAATCCGGCGAGCCAAAAGAAAAAGGCGGCCCTTGCGGACCGCCTTTTCGGTTCTGCCTGACGGATCGCCTTACTTGGCGGCCTTCGCCTTGAAGGCGGCGATCTGGGTGTTGATGTCCTTGGCGGTCTTGTCCTTGGCGGCCTGGTTGGCGGCGACCTTGGCCAGGGCAACCTGCTGCAACTGGTTGTCGAACGGCGTGCTCGCAGCCGTGGCAGCCTTCTTCTTGGCTTCCAGGTCCTCGGCGATGCAGCTCTGGTAGATGTCGGACTTGGCGATGAAATCCTTCACCTGGGCAATGGCGGCGACCAACTGCGGCTGGGCCACCGTGGCGCCATCGACCATGGCGGGCGCGACGGGCTCATTGCAGGTGGCGTTCTGGGCGAACGCGGGCGTGGCGCCGGCAAGCAGACAAGCGGCAATGACGGCAAGTTTCTTCGACATATTTTCCATTCCTCACTGAACCCCAAACGGTCCGGAGTGAAGCACATCCGTCACAGGCAGGCCAGCCAGACCGCCAGCGCCGGACGGTTCCCGGACTCGAAGAATCTGTCGGCAAATCGGGCCATTAGCACCACCACCATCAAGATTACGCTTAGTTTATAAAAGACGTCGTGGCGGTGTGGGCCGGTGATATGACCAGCCCGGAAAATGCCGCATTTCATCCCCGTCAAAGCGCCCAAATCAAAGCGTCAATGCGACCGCGAAACCTTCCACCGGCTGGTTGTTCTCCCGCCGTGGCGCCGCTTCCAGCAGGCCCGCCACCGACAGGCCCGCGCGCCGTGCGGTTTCGCGCAGATAGGATTCGCTGTGCCGCCAGCGGCGCTTGGGCCCCAGCTCAAAGCCGCCAGCGGCCTTTTCCACGGTGAAGAGAAAGAAACCATCCGGCGCCAGCCGCTGCGCCGCAGCCCGGAACACCGGCGCGAGATCGCCCAGATAGACCAGCGTGTCGGCCGCCAGGACCAGATCATAGGATGGCCCCGGCGCGGCCAAGGCGGTTTCCAGGTCGGCAACGGCCAGATGATCATAAAGCCCCAGCGCCTTGGCCTTGTCGATCATGGCGGGCGAAAGGTCGATGCCGTCCAGCCTTGCTGCCAGCGGCTTGAAGACTTCACCCGCCAGCCCGGTGCCGCAACCCAGGTCCAGGATCGCGAGATTTTCACGCCCCGGCATCACCATGACGGCCAGCCCCAGCAGGATTTCCGGGGCGGCATAGTGCAGGTGCTGGCGCATGCGCAGGTCGTAATCGGCGGAGAACTGGTCGAACAGGTGGCGGACATAGCCGGGATCGGAACGTTGCGCCGTCTTGATCGCTGCGGCGCGGGCGGCCAGCACGGCATCATCGCTGCCCGCTTCCAGCGCCTTGTCGGCCTCGCCCGCCGCGAGCCAGGCTTGCGCCAGCAAGTACCGCGCTCGCATGTCGTCCGGATCCAGACGCAGCGCCCGCTGCAGTTCGGCGATGGCGGTGGGCAGATGTTCCGCCGCCAGCAAGGCTTCGCCCAGCATGGTCACCACCGGCGCGAGATTGGGATGCAGCGAGACAGCCTCACGCGCTTCGGCCAAGGCGCCGGGCAGATCGCCTGCGGCCAGCAACGCCTTCACCAGCGTGATCTGCGCCAGCGCGCCGCCGCGCCCGGCGGCCAGGCGCTCGCGCAAGGCCTGGGCGGCTTCGGCGGCACGGCCGGACGCGATCAGCGCCTCGGCGGCTTCGATGGGATCACCGTCCAGCAAGGATGCGCTTCATTTCAGAAGACATAGGCCGTTGTTCAGAACGACCGTGCCCGGCCGCTCCTTCACACTGGCGCGGAAGGAGATGGTGTTGCCGTCGGCCCAGATTTCCACCGCCAGCGTCTCGCCAGGAAAGACCGGCTTGGAGAAGCGGACATCGAACTGGGTGATGCGCTCCGGCACATAGGCGGCGACAGCAGAAATAATGGCGCGACAGGCGGTGCCATAGGAACAGAGCCCGTGCAGGATGGGGCGGGCAAAGCCCACCGACTTCGCAAATTCCGGATCACGGTGCAGCGGGTTGCGGTCGCCCGACAGGGCATAGAGCAGCGCCTGGTCGGGACGCGTGTCGCATTCCTTCACCAGGTCAGGGGCGCGTCCGGGAATTTCGTGCAGCACCGGGCCGCCCTGGGCTTTGCCGCCAAAACCGCCATCGCCGCGCGCAAAGATCGAGCTGACGATGGTGAAGAGCTTTTCGCCCGTCGCCGCCTCGCGCACCACGCGTTCCTGGATCAGCACGGCACCCTTGCCCTCGCCCTTGTCCAGGATATCGAGATAACGCTCATCGGCCAGGATCTGGGCGCGCGGCGGCAAGGGCTTGTGGATGGTGATGCGGCGCTCGCCATCCACCACCATCATGAAATTGATCTGCGATTTTTGCGGCATGCGCTGGCGTTCCGCCGGGGCCTCGCCGCGGCTGATGACGCTGGCGAAGGTGGGCGGAACCTTGAGGCCGGCATTCTCGTAAACGAAGGGCAACTCATTGGCATCGAGCGGATCACGGCCAAAGCCCACGCCCAGGGCATAGAGCATCACGTCCTTCTCGTCATAGGACGCCGCGAGGCTGGTCGCGCCGGACTGCATCATGTCGTCATAGTCGATGGGCATGCGCCGACTTTACCTTGGCATCGCGCCGCGCGCCATGCTCTCATGCCGTCATGACCGAGCGCATTGCCTATGTCGAACGTCCCCGCCGCAGCGGCTGCCTGTGGGGTTGCCTGATCGTGCTGGCGCTGGTGCTGGCGCCGCTGCTTTTCGCCTGGGGCTATAGCACCTGGTTTCTCGCCAGCGGCTTCCGCGAAAGCCCGTTGATGCGCACCATCGTCGAGATGACCCAGCGCGACGGCCTGGCGCAGCGCGTGCTGGGCGCACCGCTCACCGTGACAGGGCTCGAGGGCAATGCCTTCAGCTATATGCCGGGCATGGGCACGCGCAATGAATACCGCCTGCGGGTCGAAGGGCCCAAAGGCGCCGGCACGCTTGATGTCGGCTCCAGCAGCCAGGGCGCGAAACCGAAGATCGAGAGCATGATCCTGACCGGCCCGGACGGGCAGCGTTACGACCTGCTGACCGCCACGCCGTTGCCGGGCGACCCGGCGCGCAATCCGCCGCTGGGCGACACCATCTGAGGCGCATCATGAAACGCACGCTCTTCCTGCTGTTGCTGGCCGCCACGCCGGCGCTGGCGCAAGGTTCCAATATCGGCATCAGCCAGTATCCCGCGCCCACCTGCACCAAGCCGGCAGCGGTGGACGAGAAGCAGAAGCCCAAGCCGCCGCCGGAGAAATTCAACGACGACCAGGCCATCGCCTACAACAAGCGGGTGGATGCCTATAACGTCGCGATGCGCGATTATAACGGCAGGCTGACCGCCTTTAATGGTTGCATCCAGGCCTATCTCGCCAATGGCAATGCCGACATGCGCCGCATCAAGGATGCGCTCGACGCCGCCGTGGCGGCGGCCAACGCGAAATAGCAGACGCCCCTATCCGTTGCCGTGCAGCCGCCGCGCCTCGGCCTCGGCCTGGGTGAGCGGCACCGTGTTCTTCTCCAGGCAGGCGCGCGTGGCGTCATAGCCTTCCTGGATGGCCTGATCGAACTTCTTCCAGTCGCCCAGGCCGATGGTGGGTAGCGGCGGCTCGATCAGGTAATCGCACTGCTCGCGCACGATGCGGCGCTGCGCTTCCGAGCCCACCGTGCCGGAGCGCATCAGGATGTTGATGATCGAAGGATCGCCGCGCAGGCCCTGCCACAATTGCCGCCACCAGGGCCGCTCGCCATAGCGCGGATCGCGCGCCTGCAGGTCGATCTCGCCGGTGATGTCGCAGGCGATGATCGGGCCCGCCGCCGCTTCCTGGTCACGCATCACGTCCACCGGCAGATTGTTCATCACGCCGCCATCGACCAGCAGGTGCCCCTTGTGGACGACCGGCGGCAGGATACCCGGCAGCGCCACGCTGGCGCGCAGCGCGCGCCACAGCCTGCCATCGCGATGGACATGGATGCGCCCGGTGGTGAGATCGGAGGACACCGCGAAGAAATTGCGCGGCAGCTCCTCGATGCACAGATCACCGAAATGCTCACGCAGCTTGGCGGAAACCTTGCCGCCCTTGATCAGTGCGATGCGGGGCACGATGGTCCAGTCCGATAAAGGGTTATCGCTGACGAAGACGGCGCGCATGCGCTCGGTCAGTTCCTCCACGCTCCATTCCTGCGCCAGCCCCGCCGCGATGATCGCGCCCATCGAGGTGCCGCCCAGCCGGTCGAAGTGCACGCCCGCTTCCATCAGTGCCTTGATGATGCCGATATGGGCGAAGCCGCGCGCCCCGCCGCCCGCCAGCACCAGGCCGACGGCGCGCCCCGAAATGAAGCGCGCCAGCCGGGCGATGTCCTTGGCATGGCCATCGCGGACATGGTGATGGCCCTCGAACAGGCCGGTGCGGCTGGCGAAATGCTCCGGCAGGCGCAACGGCCCGGTGTCGGGCTGCAGCAGTAGCAGCTCCGGCAGGCTGGAGGCGCACGCCTTGAAGGCCGGCAGATCAAGCGGGCGTGGCGGCAATGGCCGGTCGGCCTGCGCCAGCAGGAAGCTGCGGTCGGCCTGGCGCAGGCAGAGTTGTGTCCAGGCACTGTCGGGCGCGTCGCCGCGATAGAACACGACATCGTGCATCTGCTCGAAGGTGTTGAACCATTCGGCATCCTGGTCGGAGGCGCCGCTATCCAGCACGGCGGCGCGCGTTCCGATCTCGCGCAGCGCCCCGGCCAGGCGGTGGGCGATGGCGGCGTCGGCCAGGCCATCCTGCAGCGGCACGATGGCGAAGGTCTTGGGCCGCGCCCCGTCGCGGCGGCTGGTGGCGCTTTGCAGGCGTCGCACCAGGAAGCGGGTGATGTTCAGCATCACGCGCGGATAGCGCGCCACCAGCGCCTCGAAAGTCGCCGGGCTGATGCGCAGCAACTCGGTATCGCGCAGCGCCACGATCTGCGCCGAATGGCCGGTGGAACCGGCGATCAGGCTCATCTCGCCGACCGTTTCACCGGCGGGCACATGCGTCACCAGGCGGCGGCCGCCCTTGCCATCCTCGACGAAGACGCCAAGGCTGCCGGTGACGACGAGGAACAGGGCGGAATCATTCTCGCCTTCACGGTCGAGCAGGGTGCCGCCCGGCAGCGCGAACCAGTTGGCCTCGGACAGCAGCGCTTTGAAGCCGGTTTCTCCGACATTCTCCAGCAGCGGGAAAGCGCGCAGCCGCGCCCGCAAGGCTTCGGGGAATTTGGTTTCAGCCCCGGCGCGGAAGGAAGACAGAAACGCCATAAGGAGTCTTCTAGCTCACCAGGCGGTCCAGCCGCCATCCACTGCAAGCGTGGTGCCTGTGACGTAAATGCTGCACGGGCTGGCGAGGAAGAGCAGCGGCCCGCCAATCTCATCGCGTTTTCCCAGCCGTCACAGCATGGTCTTGGCCACCAAACGCGCGCCAAAGGCCGGATCGGCGATGGCGGCGGGGAAAGGTCCCGGCGCGAGGGCGTTGATGCGAATAATGTGCTGACCGAACTCGGCGGCGAGATGCCAGGTCAACTGGATCAGGCCCGCCTTAGCGGCACCATAGTGAAAAGGACTCTGCTGCGCAGCATCGGCTTACAGGCGCGCATCGGGCGCGACCGTTCCATACATCGATGCAATGTTGATGATGCTGGCGCCGCCTGAGGCCGCCACGGCCGCCTTGAGCGCAGGCAGCGCGGCGCGGGCCGCTTCGAAGGCGGCCGTGACGCTGCTTTGATACGTGCGGGCGAAATCCTCTGCCGTCAGCGCGTCGAAGCTTTTCACCTGCATCGCAACAGCATTGTTCACCAGCACGTCGAGGCGCGGACACGACGCCAGGAAAGTGGTGAGCGCGGCCATTGACGATGACATGGGCGCCGGCACCGGCCAGGGCGCGCGTCATCGCCTGGCCCAGATGCCCCCGGGCGGCGGAAATGAAGGCGGTTTTGCCGTCGAGGCGGAACATGCGGCGCCGTAGGTGAGAGCCCGCTCCCAACCTGTCATTTCAGGGTAAAAAAGCTGTTTACAAAGCGTTAGGCAGCCATGCTGCATTGCAACATAACACTTTTCTCATGTTGGCCGCACCACTTCGCCATTCTAAAGTTGCAAAGCTTGGGAAATTAAGCGAATGGCAGTCCGCTGCTCCGACCCCTATGAGGACGAATTTCAATGTCGACCAAGACCACCCGCGCCGCCTTCGCGGCCCTCATGCTCGCCGCTTCCAGCATCGCGCTCAGCTCGGGCGCTTTCGCCCAGAGCCGCGAGGCCAGCGACGGCCCCGTCACCCGCGGCGGCCGTCCGGAAACCGCCAAGCCCGCCGCCAAGCCTGCTGCCGTCTCGCTCAGCGCGCAGGTTGGCCGCGTCCTCGGCAATGTGCAGAAGCTAGTCGTCGCAAAGAAGTTTTCCGAGGCGATGACCGCGCTGAAAGATGCGCAGACCGCCGCCGTCACCGACTATGACAAGCTCAAGGTCGCCCAGTTCACCACCGTCGTCGCCATGAACGTGAACGACGAGGCTGCCGCCACCGCCGCTGCCGAAGCCGCCGGCGACCTGCCGGAAGCCTCGATCCCGGCCGAGGACAAGCTGGACGTCTATCGCAACGCCGCCGCGCTGGCGCTCAACGCCAAGCATAACGAAAAGGCGGTCGTCTATGCCCGCCAGCTGATCGCGCTGAACGCCAATGAGCCGCGCACCCAGCAGATCATCAGCACCGCGATGTACGCCGCTGCGCCTGCGCCCGAGGCCATCGCCTTCTTCCAGAAGAGAATCGACGCCACCATCGCCGCCGGCCAGAAGCCCACGCGCGACCTGATCGACATGAAGATCAATGCTCACATCAAGGCCAAAGACAATCCGGGCGCCGAGCAGACGCTGGAGCAGGCGCTGCTGCTGTTCAACGAACCCAAGGACTGGACGCAAATGATCGACGTCACCATGTCGACGCGCGGCATACGCGACATCGACGCGGTAATGCTGGGCCGCCTGCTCTTCGCGACCGGCATCCCCGTGGCGAAGGAAAATGCCGACCTGATCGGCCAGACCTCGCAGAAGCTCGCCATGTATGGCGACGCCCAGCTGGCGCAGCAGAAGGGCGCCACGCTGCAGCTCGACGCGGCGCGCATCGCCGCCGACAAGGCCTCGATGCCGGAGCAGATCCGGATGGGCACCGCGCAGAACGGCATCTTCAATGTCAAGCTGGCCGATGCGCTCTACGGCTACGGCATGTATCCGCAGGCCGAAGCGGCGGCCCGCGTCGCCCTGACCAAGGGCGGCGGCGACACCTCCGAGGCCCAGATGGTGATTGCCATGTCCCTGTACCAGCAAGGCAAGCTGCCGGAAGCCGCAACCGCATTCGAGCAGGTGCAGGGCGGCAGCGCCGCCACGCCGCGCATCGCGCGCCTGTGGAACACCTTCATCAAGACCAAGAGCAGCACGGCCACCGCCTCTGCCGCGCCGGCTCCCGCGCCCGCCCCGTAAGGTCTTTTGCCGACAAGAACCGGGGCGCGCCGATGGGTGTGCCCCGGTTTCTTTTTGTCCGCGCCATGGGCGAAGGCCATGCTAAAATGCTGACCGCATGACGCTGATCCTGGGCTTTTCCCCCTTCATACTCTTCGCGGTGCTGTCGCGGCTTTCCGCCGACCTGGCGCTGTGGGCCGCCTTCGCAGCGGCCTTCGTCGTCACCATCCGCGACTTCGTGGAAAGCCCCTCCTTACGCCTGCTCGATGTCGGCAACCTGGCGGTGTTCGGCCTGCTGGCGCTGGCGCGCGGCTTCCTGGCACCCGACATGTCGCTGGTGATCGTGCGCGCCTTTGCCGAACTGGCGCTCTTCCTGCTGCTGGCCGCCTCGCTGGTGCGCCGCAAGCCCTTCTCGATCGAATATGCCCATGCCAGCGCAACGGAACGCGCCGCGCCGATCTTCCTGCGCGTCAACATGGCGGTGTCAGCCGCCTGGACCGCCGCCTTCGCGGCCATGTCGGCGATGGACCTGCTGCTGGTCTTCGTGACGACACTGCCGCTCTGGCCCGCCATCGCCGTGTCGGTGCTGGGCTTTGGCGCCGCCATCACCTTCACCCTGCGTTATCCCGCCTACGCCACCGGGCACCGGCTCTGATGTCAAGAGGCCACGCCATGAAAGATGCTGTCATCGTCTCCACGGCCCGCACCGGCCTCGCCAAATCGATGCGCGGCGGCTTCAACGACACCCACGGCGCGGTGCTGGGCGGCCATGCCGTCCAGCACGCCATCGCCCGCGCCGGGATCGAGCCGGGCGAGGTGGAAGATGTCGCGATGGGCTGCGGCTTTCCCGAAGGCGCCACCGGTAACAATATCGCGCGGGAAAGCGCCACCTGGGCGGGCTGTCCCGCTTCGACCAGCGGCATCACCGTCAACCGCTATTGCGCCAGCGGTCTCAACGCCATCGCCTTCGCCGCGCAGCAGATCATGACCGGCGGCGCCGATATCCTGGTCGGCGCGGGCGTGGAATCGATCTCGCTGGTGCAGATGGGCGGCGTGAACCTGAACCATTTCACCGAAGCGCATCTGCTCAAGGTCAAGCCCGCCTTGTGGATGACCATGATCGAGACCGCCGAAATCGTCGCCGCGCGTTATGGCATCAGCCGCGAACGGCAGGACGCCTACGCGCTGCAGAGCCAGCAGCGCACGGCGGCGGCACAGGCGGCAGGCAAGTACCAGGACGAGATCGTCCCACTGGCGGCGAAGATGAAGAAGCTGGACAAGGCCACCGGCGTCGAAAGCCTGGTGGACATCACGGTCGATCACGACGAGTGCAACCGCCCCGACACGACGCTGGCGGGCCTGACCGCGCTCAAGCCCGTGCATGCGGGTGGCCAGCAGGTGGCGCAAGGCCAGTTCATCACTGCCGGCAACGCGTCCCAATTCGCCGACGGCGCCTCCGCCTGTGTCGTGATGAGTGGCGAAGCAGCGGCCACGCGGGGCCTCAAGCCCTTAGGCCTGTTTCGCGGCTTTGCCGTCGCCGGGGTGGAACCGGACGAAATGGGCATCGGCCCGGTGCTGGCTGTGCCCAGGCTGCTGCAGCGCCACGGCCTGACGGTGGACGATATCGACCTGTGGGAACTCAACGAGGCCTTCGCCAGCCAGACGCTGTATTGCATGGACAAGCTGGGCCTCGACCCCGCCAAAACCAACGTCAATGGTGGCGCCATCGCCATCGGCCACCCCTATGGCATGACCGGAGCGCGGCTCACCGGCCATATCCTGCTGGAAGGACGGCGGCGCGGCGCAAAGCTGGGGGTCGTGACGATGTGCATCGGCGGCGGCATGGGCGCGGCAGGGCTGTTCGAGATACTCTGAGCCCATGAACAGAATTGCCGTGATTGCCTTGGCTGGGCTCTTGCTGGCTGGTTGTTCGACCGTTGACGCCATGAAGCAGCGCGTGGGCCTTGCCGAACCGGCGCCGCAGGCAGCGGTCTATGTGCCACCGCCGCCGCCCGACCCCAAGACCCAGATGGCGGAACTGGAAACGCGGCTGGGCGTGCTGGTCGAGCAGGCGCGGCAGAAGATCGATCCCAAGGCCAAGCCGCTGCACCTCGATGAGGGGCTGGTGAAGATCGCGCGGGCCCGCGCCGCCGACATGGCGGCGAAGAAATACCTCGCCAGCGCGTCGCCGAACGGCCAGACCTCGGCAACGCTGCTGATGGATGCGGATGCGCAATATCAGGGCCTGCTGGGCGAAAACCTGGCCGCGCAATACTACGTCACGCAAAGCGGCGTCGATCCGAAGCAGTTCGCGGAGCGCTTCCTGGAAACCTGGCTGGACAGCCAGGCCCATCGCGACAACCTCGCCTTCCCTGACTATGACCGCGCGGGCGTGGGCGCGGCGGTGAATGACGACACCGTCTATGTCGCGCTGCTCTTCTCGACCACGACCCGGACCGGCGGCGCCGGCACCGTGGCCAATTTCGACAGCCCGGCGGCAGCGGCCGCGGCCCCGCCTGTGAAGTCGGCTCCCCTGCGTGGTGCGGCGCAGTAACGGGGGCGGTAACTTCCGCTTAACCACGACATGCCAACATGCTGTGAGTGGTTGGAGCCCAAAACGCCCTAACCGTGGCTTGGGAAAAGACATCGCTGGTCATGCGGTCATGCGCCATCAGCAACCAGCGCGCCAGCCGTTCTTCCTGTTTCGCGCGCCCATTGGCCAAGGCGGTCTGCGCCGTCTGGATCATGAAGCCCTGTGCCGATTTCAACATCAGAGCGCGCAGACTTTCGCTGGTCGCGATGGCAGCGCACAGTTTTTCGGCACCGATGCGATGACCGCTGCCCGGAGTCTGCATGTAGGTAGAATGCTGGGCGCGGTTGTCGCCCATGATCAGGGACACGCCGGTGACGCCCTCATAGCCGATCACGCCCACTTCGATACGATGATCCGCATTGTCCACCGCCACCACCGAGGCGACGCCGATCTCGAGAAAATAGGCATGCGCAATGGGCTTGTGCGGCACCTCGATCACCTGACGCTCGCGGATCGACACGGCTTCCAGGTGTGGTGCCAGTATCGCCCAGTCACCTTGCGTCAGCTTGCCGAGCAGCCGGTTGCGGATGCCGGCGCGTGGCTGATCGGAAATCATATCTTTGCTATCAAGTGCTTCGACTGTCGAAGGGCACATCCAAGATCTCCATCGCAAACCACAGACCGGACAATACTCGCCTACGGACGATATTGCGGTCCGCCGGTGTGGTGATGCAGAGATAACGAACGGGGCCGGAACTTGGGTTCCGTCTAGCGGCGGAAAAATTCCGCTACGGCGTTGCGGGTGCGGCGGTCGCCCACCGCGCTCATGTGATCGCGATCTGCCACGGTCACGGCAGAACCATGGCGAAACTGCGCCGCCAGTTCATCGGGATTGCCAGAGATGTCATCGCGGTCACCGCAAACCACCAGCACCGCCTGCGTAAATTGCGCCAGAGTCTCATTGGGCAATCTTGGCGACATGGCACGCATGCAGGCCGCAAGCGCAAAGCGGTCCTTGCCCGGCTGCTCGGCAAAGGCGCGGAACATGATAGCGCGCTTGTCGGTGAGCGTGGAAGGATCGTCGGTCTCCAGCGCTTCGGCCAGCGTATCGCGCGAGGCTGGATCGGCGATGCGCGGGCCATGCAGGTAATGCGCCCCCACGCCGGCGAGCGCCAGCTTGGCGACACGCCCGGAATGCGCCGCCGCCAGACGCAGCGCGATGAAGCCGCCCATGGAATAGCCACAGAGAAAGGCGCGCGCGGCACCCGCCGCATCCATCACGGCGCTCACATCGCCGGCCATGCGTTCATGGCCATAAGAAGCGGGATCGCGCGGCTTGTCGCTCATCCCGTGGCCGCGCAGGTCCATCGCCACGATGGCGAAGCCCGCCTCGGTCAGGGTGGAATACCAGCCGGTGGATTTCCAGTTCTGGCCCCGGCTGGAGCCGAAGCCATGCACCAGCACCGCCAGCGGCGCATCACCCGCCACGCCCAGTCTTTCCCAGGCGATCTTCACGCCATCGGCGGCCGTGATGAATTCGGTTGTCATGGCGTATCCGCCGCTTATGCTCCGCCCATGCGCTTATGGCTTGGCATTGCTGCGGTCAATGGGGCCCTTGCCGTCGCGGCTGGGGCGTTCGGCGCGCATGGCCTCAAGGCGATGCTGTCGCCCGACATGCTGGCGGTGTTCGAAGCCGGCGCGCGCTATCACATGGTGCATGCGCTGGCGATGGCCATTGCCGCGCTGGCGGGCGCCCGCTGGACACCCGGCCTGTTCCTGGGCGGGATCGTGCTGTTCTGCGGCTCGCTCTACCTGCTGGCGTTGAGCGGCGTCACCTGGCTGGGCGCGGTCACGCCGGCCGGCGGCGTGCTTTTGATCGCGGGCTGGATCTGCCTGGCGCTTTCTTCGTTCCGAAAGGCTTCTTAACCCCCTTTGCCCTTTGCATCGCAAGCGCTGCTACGGGCATCTCCCCCACCGGTGCGCGACGCGCACGCGGGGGAGAAAACCTGACGTTCCAGACAAAGGCCGCACCGATCATGCCATCTTCGTTGGGGATCAGCGTGGCATGGGGCGGCAGCTTGAACGTGATGCGATTGGCATTGCCACCTCCGATATAGAGATGATCATAGTTGAAGACCACGCGCAGAATTTCCAGCGCCCGCTGCACCCGCTTGTTCCATATGTGCGCGCTGAGCGTCTTGCGCTGCACCTCGCCGATATAGGCGTCGAAATCGTAGCGATGGTGCATCGGCACATGGGCGAATTCCAGGTGCGGCAGCAGTTCGCCGTCCCGGAACCAGGCGGTGCCGAAGCCGGTGCCCAGCGTCACCACCAGCTCCAGCCCCTTGCCCTTGATCGCGCCCAGCCCCTGCACATCGGCGTCATTGATCAGGCGCGCCGGTTTTCCCAGGGCCTTGGCGAGCGCCTTTTCCAGCGCGAAACCCGCCCAGTCACGCGTGCCCAGATTGGGCGCGGTCCGCACGACGCCGTTCTTCACATAGCCGGGGAAACCAATGGTGATGGCGTCGAAGCGGCCCAGCGGCTGCACCAGTTCAACCAGTAGCTTGACCATCAATTTTGGCGGACAGGGATGCGGCGTCAGCACCCGCACCTTTTCACTGAGGAATTTTCGCTGTGCATCGACGATGGCGGCCTTCAGGCCGGTGCCACCAATGTCGAAAGCCAGGATGCGGCGATAGCGGGCCGTCATCAGCCACCCGCCGCCGCGTCATCGACCAGCCAGATCACTTTGCCCTGCGGCTTGAGGGCACCCGTGGGCAACTGGCCCTTGCGCGCCTGCACCTGCGCCTCGCGCTTGGCGGTGCCGGAAACCAGGAACAGGATCAGGGTGCTGGACTCCAGCGCCGGATAGGTCAGCGTGATGCGCGGTTCGTCGCGGCCCTTCGGCACGGCGGCGGCCCAGGCCCCGCGTTCCTGCAGCACGGGCTGGCCCGGCAACAGCGATGCGGTGTGGCCGTCATCGCCCAGTCCCAGCAGGGTCAGGTGGAACAGCGGTACGCCCGCTTCCAGTTCGCCGGCGCCATATTGCTGGCGCAGCATCTCGTCATAGCGGGTGGCCGCGCTGTCCGGTGTGCCGTCGGTGGGAATGGCGAACAGCTTGCGCGGCTGCACGGCGCCATCGGCCAGCAGCGTCTCGCGCACCATGCGGTAATTGCTGTGGTGATGGTCAGGTGGCACGAACCGCTCGTCGCTGAGGAAAAGCTCGACCTTGTCCCAGGGCAGGCCGGGCAGACGCGCCAGCCTGCGATAGGCCGAGACCGGCGTGGTGCCGCCCGACAGCACCATGCGGAAGGGCGTGGCGCCATCGGTCATACGCTGCGCAATCAGCGCTGCGGCGGCTGCCGCCAGCGCATCGGCGTCCTTCACCACGATCATCTCGCCCGCGATACTGGTCACTTATCGGGATCCTTGGCCTTGTGTGACGGCACGATGCTTTCCAGATGGCCGCCGAACTGCCGGCGCATCGCCGACAGCATCTTCTCGCCGAAGGTGTTGTCGCTGCGGCTGCGGAAGCGGGCAAAGACCGCCGCCGTGATCACCGGCGCGGCCACCGCTTCGTCGACCGCTGCCTGGATGGTCCAGCGGCCCTCGCCGGAGTCACCGACCTTGCCGCTGAACTCCTCCAGCGTCTCGGATTCCGACAGCGCGATGGCGGTCAGGTCGAGCAGCCAGGAGGCCACCACGCTGCCGCGCCGCCAGACCTCGGCGACATCGGCGACATTGATGTCGAAACGCTCATCCTCCGCCAGCGTATCGGAATTGCGGCCACGCATGATGTCGAAGCCTTCGGCATAGGCCTGCATCAAGCCGTACTCGATGCCGTTATGCACCATCTTGACGAAATGGCCCGCGCCCGCCGGGCCGCAATGCATGTAGCCGCGCGTCACGCGTGGATCGCGGCGCTCGCGGTTCGGGGTCACGGCGATATCGCCCGCGCCCGGCGCCAGCGTCGAAAAGATCGGGTCCAGCCGCTCCACCACCGCCTTGTCGCCGCCGATCATCATGCAATAGCCGCGCTCCAGCCCCCAGACGCCGCCCGAGGTACCGACATCGACATAGGCGATGCCCTTCGCAGCCAGCGCCTTGGCGCGGCGGACATCGTCCTTGTAGTAGGCGTTGCCGCCATCGATGATGGTATCACCGCTGGATAGAAGGCCGCCCAGCGTCTCGATCGCCGTCTCGGTGATCTTGCCCGCCGGCACCATCACCCAGACCACGCGGGGCGGCGCCAGCGCCTTGACCAGCGCGGCGAGGTCGGCGGCAGACGCTGCACCCTCCACGCGCGTATCGGGCACCGCGTCATAGCCCACCACCGCATGACCGTCCCGCATCAGGCGGCGCGCGATATTGGCGCCCATGCGGCCCAGGCCGACTATCCCGATCTGCATTGGCGCTCCCGATGATCTTTTTGGACGGCAAACCGCGCCGATTCCGCCGCAGTATGCCCTGCGCAAACGATTTGCGGAACGGCAGGCAAAAAGCTTGCTTTCGCCCCCCGCCACGGCCAAGTTCCCAGCCAAAAACAAGCAGCGACAATAGGGAAAATTCGCGACAATGGATGAGAGTTTTCGCAAGAGCGCGCTGGAATATCACCGCAGCCCGCGGCCGGGAAAATTGTCGGTCGAACCGACCAAGCGCATGGCCAACCAGCGCGATCTGGCGCTGGCCTATTCGCCCGGCGTCGCCGCGCCCTGCCTGGCCATCGCCGCCGATCCCGCGCTGGCGCGTGACTATACCGCCCGCGCCAACCTGGTGGCGGTGATCACCAACGGCACCGCCGTGCTGGGGCTGGGCAATATCGGCCCGCTGGCGTCCAAGCCGGTGATGGAAGGCAAGGCCGTCCTGTTCAAGAAATTCGCCGGCATCGACGTTTTCGACCTGGAAATCGACGCGCTGGAAGTGGACCGCTTCGTCGATATCGTGGCGGCGCTGGAGCCGACCTTTGGCGGCATCAACCTGGAAGACATCAAGGCGCCCGAATGCTTCATCATCGAGAAGAAGCTGCGCGAGCGCATGAAGATTCCGGTCTTCCATGACGACCAGCACGGCACCGCCATCGTCTGCGCCGCCGCCATCCGCAACGGCCTGGTGCTGCAGGGCAAGACCCTGGCCGACGTCAAGCTGGTGACTTCCGGTGCCGGCGCTGCGGCGCTGGCCTGTGTCGACCTGCTGGTCGAGATGGGCCTGCCGGTGGCCAACGTCACCCTCACCGACATCAAGGGCGTGGTTTACAAGAATCGCGGCGACGAGATGCCGGCCAACATGGCGCGCTATGCGCGGGCCACCGATGCGCGCACGCTGGGCGAAGTGCTGGTGGGTGCGGACGTCTTCCTGGGCCTTTCCGCCCCGAACGTGCTGAAGCCGGAATGGCTGCCGCAGATGGCGGACAAGCCCATCATCATGGCGCTGGCCAACCCCGATCCCGAGATCACGCCGGAAGCGGCCAAGGCGGCGCGCCCCGACGCCATCATCGCCACCGGCCGCAGCGACTATGCCAACCAGGTCAACAACGTTCTGTGCTTTCCCTTCATCTTCCGGGGCGCGCTGGACGTGGATGCCACCACCATCAACGAGGCGATGAAGGTGGCGGCGGTCGAAGCCATCGCCGCGCTGGCCCGCGCCGAAGGCAGCGATGTCGTGGCCCAGGCCTATGGCGGCTCGCTCACCGGCTTTGGCCCCGAATACATCATTCCCAAGCCGTTCGATCCGCGTCTGATCCTGCACATCGCCCCCGCCGTGGCGAAGGCGGCGATGGCGACCGGCGTGGCGCGGCGTCCCATCACCGATTTCCACGCCTATGAAATCGAGCTGGAAAAATTCGTCTATCGCTCCGGCCAGCTGATGCGGCCCGTGTTCGAGGTCGCGCGCCAGCGCCCGCGCCGCGTCGTCTATGCCGAAGGCGAGGAAGACCGCGTCCTGCGCGCCGTGCAGACGGTGGTCGATGAAGGCCTGGCCCATCCCATCCTGATCGGGCGGCGCGAGGTCATCGCAGAAAAGAGCAAGAAGCTGGGCCTGCGCCTGGACCTGGACCGCCAGGTGCGGGTGCTCGATCCCCAGCTCGACAAGGACGTCTTCGCGCCCTTGAGCGAACGCTACCAGCGCCTGGTCGAACGCAAGGGCGTGCAGCCGGAATCGGCGGCGCGCTGGATCAAGAGCCGCCACGGCATCGCCGCCGCCATGCTGCTGGAAGCAGGCGAAGCGGATGCGGCGCTGTGCGGCGGCCTGGGCGACTGGACGCGCCAGCTCGCCAACATCCTGCCGATCATCCCGCGCGATCCTGCCGTCAGCCGGTTGTATTCGCTGTCGGCGCTCATCCTGCCCAAGGGCGCGCTGTTCTTCTGCGACACCCATCTCAACCTGGACCCTTCCGCCGAGCAGATCGCGGAAATGACTTTTCTGGCCGCGAAAAGCGTGCGCCGCTTCGGGCTGGCGCCCAAGGCCGCGCTGCTGTCGCATTCCAGCTTCGGCACCTCGGACTCCGAGAATGCCCGCAAGATGCGCAAGGCGCTGAAGCTGATCCGCGCCGCCAGTCCGGATTTCGAGGTCGATGGCGAGATGCATGCCGACGCGGCGCTGAGCGATGTGCTGCGCGGGCGCTTTGTGTCGTCCAGCCCGCTTAGCGGCTCCGCCAACCTGTTGATCATGCCCAACCTGGATGCCGCCAATATCGCCCTGACGCTGCTGTCGGCGGCGACCGAGGCGCTGCTGGTGGGTCCGCTGCTGCTGGGCGTGGCCCAGCCGATCCATGTGATGGTGCCCAGCGTCACGGCACGCGGTATCGTCAACATGACGGCGCTGGCCGTGGCGCAGGCCGATCAGGCGCAGAAGCTATAAGTTTACACCGCTAATATTTCGGGGAAATGCGTGTCGCAACTGGTGCAGCAAGCCATTGCCCTGCATCAGCAGGGCCGCCTGGCGGAAGCCGAGGCATTGTACCGGCAGGTGCTGGCGCAGACGCCGGACGAAGCCGGGCCTTACCACTATATCGGCGTCATCCGGATGCAGCAGGGCCGCCTTGCCGAGGCGGTGCCGTTGCTGGAGGAAGCCCTGCGCCGCAATCCTTTCGAGGCCCCGGCGCTGGTCAATCACGGCATGACACTGCGCCTGCTGGGCCGCACCGTGGAAGCGCTGGCCAGCTTCGACCGCGCCGCTGCTGCCGCGCCCGCCATGCCGGATGCCCATTTCCAGCGCGGCCTGGCGCTTGGGGAAACCGCGCGCCCGCAAGAAGCGCTGGCGGCCTATGACCGCGCGGTAACGCTGCATCCCCAGCATATCGGCGCCCTGTTCCACCGCGCCCTGTTGCTGGGCGACCTGGGGCGGCCCGACGAAGCCCGCGCCAGCTATGACAGCCTGCTGATGCTGCAGCCCGGCCATGTCGAAGCGCTGAGCAACCGGGGCCTGCTGGCATGGGCCCGGCGCGATGCTGATGCCGCCCTTGCCGACTGGACGCGGGCGCTGGCGTCAGACCCGCGCCATGCGCCGTCATTGACCAATCGCGCCCTGGTGCTAGGCGAAACCGGTCGCGCCGCCGAAGCCCTGGCCGATTACGAGCGGCTGCTGGTGCTGGCGCCCAATGACGCCGAGATGTGGAACCGGCGCGGCGCGACGTTGCGGGCGCTGGACCGCGAGAGCGAAGCGCTGGAGAGTTTCGACACCGCCCTGCGCCTGAATCCCGATTTCGCCACCGCGCTGAACAATCGCGGCTTCCTGCGCTGGGCGGTGGAACGGCGCCATGACGAGGCCAAGGCCGATCTCGCCCGGGCGCTGGTGCTGGAGCCGCAGATGCCCTGGCTCAAGGGCGAGCTGGCCTATCTGAAGATGCAGGGCGCGGACTGGGACGGCCGCGACGCCGGCCATGCCGCCCTGGCGGCGGACATCATGGCGGGCCAGCGCGTGGTGCGGCCCTTCGCCTGGCAGGCGATCAGCGCCGATCCCGCCTCGCTGCAGCAATGCTCACGCCTGTTCGCGGCGGACCAGTTTCCCACCCCGTCGCCCGCGCGCTGGCCGATGCCGATGCGCGAACGTATCCGCATCGGTTATGTCTCGGCCGATTTCCGCGAACAGGCCACCGCCTACCTGATGGCGGGCGTCTATGAAGCGCATGACCGTTCGCGCTTCGAGATCACCGCCTTCGACAACGGCTTTGACGATGGCAGCCCGATGCGGACGCGGCTGGCGCAGGCCTTTGGCGGCTTCACCGACATCGCCGCGCTTTCCGACGCGCAGGCCGCTGCCGCTATGCGCGAGGCCGGCATCGACATCCTGGTCAATCTCAACGGCTATTTCGGCCGCCCGCGCAGCGGCGTCTTCGCGCAGCGGCCCGCCCCGGTGCAGGTGAACTATCTGGGCTTTCCCGCCACGCTGGGCGCGCCCTGGATGGATTACATAATCGCAGACCGCAGCGTGATCCCCGAAGGCGAACGCCATTTTTACGATGAAGCCGTGGCCTGGCTGCCGCATAGCTACCAGGCCAACGATGCCCGCCGCGCCCGGCCCGCAGCCGCCACGCGCGAAGCGGCGGGGCTGCCGGCGCAGGGCTTCGTGTTCTGCAACTTCAACCAGCTCTACAAGCTGACGCCGGAAATCTTCGCGATCTGGCTGCAGCTGCTGCAAAGCCGTGACGACAGCGTGCTCTGGCTGCTGCGCGACAATGATGTCGCCGTGGCGAACCTGCGGCGCGTTGCAGAGGAACAGGGCATCGCAGCGGACCGGCTGATCTTTGCGGAACCGCTGGAGCTCGACCAGCACCTGGCGCGATTGGCGCTGGCCGATCTCTTCCTCGACACCCTGCCCTACAACGCACACACCACCGCCAGTGATGCGCTGTGGGCGGGCGTGCCGCTGCTCACCTGCCGTGGTACCGCCTTTGCGGGCCGCGTCGCCGCCAGCCTGCTGACGGCAATGGCGCTGCCGGAGCTGATCACCGGGAGCCTGGCGGAATACGAAAAGCTGGCAACGCTACTGGCGCAGGATACCGCACGCCTGGCCGATATCCGCACGCGGCTGGCGGCAGCGCGCGACACCAGCCCCCTGTTCGACACGGCGCGCTTCACCCGCGATCTGGAAGCCGCCTATGACATCATGGCGCAAACCAGCCGCGCCGGCCGCGCGCCGCAGGGTTTTGCAGTCCCGTAATTCCCTACAGCGCCGCAGGGCCCCAGGCTAGTGCTTGAAGTGCGGGTCGCGCTCGCCCGCCGTCATCGCCAATGGCATTGCATCCACCGCCAGCGGGCAGGTGAAGTGTGGCGACAGCGCGCAATTTGGGTTGTAGGCGTTGTTGAAATCGATGGTGACGGCGCGTGGCGGGAACGCGCCGAAATCGGTCACATCGACATAGCGGCCCGCACCATAGACGCCCTTGTTGCTCAATTCGTCGTTGAAGAAGGCCGACATGTCGGCGATCTTCTTCGCATCACGGTCGCCGGTATAGAGCGGCAGCCGCACATCCTTGCCCTTCAGGCGGAAGACCGCTTCGCCCGCTTGGTAGAACTGCTTGTCGGTGCCGCGCGAGGTTTTGAAGATGCGCGGCGGCAATTTGGCGTCGGGCACGAAGCGGGCGCTGACGCGGAAGGCCGGGTCATAAGCGAAATAGGACACGCTCTTGAACCCGCGCGCCGCCGGATGCATCTGGTTGAAGACAAAGATGCGCCAGCCCTCCACGCCTGCGCCAACCTGGGTGGGCTGGCCGGCAATATCGATGCCAGCATCCACCACCACGCTTTTCTGCAACTGCGCGGGTGCGACTGTCTTGCCGTCATGGCTGATGACGATCTTGCCCTTGCGGATCGCCAGCGTCAGCGGGCCTTTGCCGCCTGGCTTGCTATTCCAGCGCCAGCTTCCCGGCGCGCCCTTGCGGCCTTCCAGCACCGCCGTCTCGCCTTCGCCCAGATAGACCGAGTCCTGGATCTTGAGCATGGCGTGCGGCGTCTGGGCATAGGCCCTGTTCTGGTCGGCAATGCCCTGCTTCCACACCGCCTCGGGCGTCGGCGTCGCGCCCAGCAACAGGGGCAGCGAAACAAGGGCGGCAAGACGGGCGGTGCGCATCGAAGATTCCTCCGGTCGCTGCCAGCCTAGGCTTGGACTAGGCACTTGGCGATGGCGGATTCATTCCACAACACGCCGGAACCGGGAACCGTGCTGGGCTGGGCCATGCCGTTTACCACCTGCAGCGGTTCAGCCAGCACGGGCTCGACCCAGTCCTGCCATTCCAGCAGTTGCGCCCCCTTGGTGACACTCATCAACTGGGCACTGACTTCCGGGAAGAGATGGCTGGCGACGCGGATGCCGTAGGTTTCGGCCAGCGCCACCGCCTTCATCCAGCCGGT
>CANHNJ010000019.1 GCA_947462105.1 Alphaproteobacteria bacterium | reverse complement strand
TCCAGCATACCTACTCCTTAAACCTTGCTGTCCGCGCCCCGCAGCGGCGAGAGCTCAACGCGACAGTGAGTGGTACGCGGCCCGGCCGTCTCTGGATCAGGCAAAGGGGCGGGTTCCGGCTGCCACGATCCGAGTGATGCAGCAGTGCGGTGGCATAACCAGAACAGATCCTCCCCATATACAGGGCATTACGGGGTACAGGTCACGGCAGATAGGGTAGCGACTAATAGGAGCGTCTGGGCAGGCCCTGAACTGACCTAGTTGAACCTGTATTACTCCAGCAAAGAATTTTCGCTATTGGCGCAAAGCTGTCATCGGTTCTATCCGCTAAATCTGAGTATAGCGCTCTTCCTTACCGCGTTCTCGCAAGATTAAGCCCGCCGCGACACGACCCGGCTTGGCTGTGAACACGGTCCAGGCATCGCTGGTGTAGGAAAAACATTCCCCTTCCCCGCCGCATAAATATTCGGAGACGCCATCTCCGAGCTGGCCCAGCAGGACTGAGCCGCCATCTCGATAATGGGCTGCGTCAGTGCATCTTCGTCTGCACGCACTATGACCGTGTATCGCTGCGTGCCGCGCGGTTGCACGTATGCCTCCCCGACGTATGGTCGAAGAGTGCTTTGGCTGTAGCACAACGAGCCGACTATGGAGAGATTCTTAAGCCCCAAGGCATTCCAGATGGATCAGGTAAAAATGCGCTTTTCGTTGGCATGCGCCCAAGCCTTTGCTTCCGGAGAGGCTGCCCATTTGATGGCATTCGTCATCAGGCGCCGCCAGGATGGATTGGACCAGGCCACATTGTCATGACCATGCTGAATATAGGCCACGGGTGAACGTTCCGCAGTCTTGTACCAGCCCGTCAGGTTGCTGCCAGGGGGGTGGCCCTTGGTCAGTGGTCGCAAAGGAAAAGCTGTATCCACCGGCTTGAAATCGGTCCGTAAAAGCGGGTGAACGCTGTCGTCGAAAATCGGACAGAGATACGCCTCGTCCACGATATCGAAATCCTCGACCCCTGCTGTGATGGGATGAACCTTGTCCACCACGGTGATGCGCTGCCTGGTCCCGCCGAGGGCGCCGGAAGCGGCATAGTCTCTGCCCCGGATATTCATCAGCGGTTTGCCCCAGTCAGCCACGCCCCCGATAACTTCGCCATACTCGGGCCAAGTGTGTGCCCAGGATGCGATGGCATGGTGGAAGAATACAAAGCCCTTGTTGCCGTTGCGCAGTAGCTGGGCAAAATCCCGTTTCATTTTGGCAGTTGGCGGTGTATCCATATTGGCAATAACACCATCGGATTCACTCTGGAACTCGCGCCCCGCAAACGCATCGTAGAAAAGCAGCACGTCATAAGGTTCTGCCAGCGCCGGATCATAGAAATTCGTCGCGGCCGGATGCTCGACATGCGTCCAGGTTATGTCTTCGAAAGTATCGAAGGCGGCAAAAAGGTTTTCGCGATCAAAGGCGTGATATTTCGAAATGAAAAGAACCTTTAACTTGCCGACACCACCCTGCATCGCGCGTGGTGGCTGCGGGTTCATGCCCGGTGGGAGTTGCGGCGGCCGCTGCATTTGCGCCTGTGCGGCGAACGGCAGGGCTGCTGCTGCTGCTGCGGTCAATCCTCTGACGAGGGTGCGCCGCGAGAGCGCACCCTGGAAGTCATTTTTAGTTGTCATGTCGTCTCCAAAATATTAGACAAAATGCACTATTAGTTGGCTCGGGCCCAGGTCTTGTATTCCGAAGTATCCGCTTGGCCTGCCGGATATTTTGTACCAGCGTGATTGAGACTACTGCATAGCTGGCGCTCCATCCAGTTGGGGTGTCCCGGGCATATTTGCGGAATTTCTCCGTCTAACGGTTGTCAGAATTCGATCTCGGCGGGACCTTGAAGCGTGGCTCACACCCAAGAGTTAAGGTTGGTTTGGTACCAGAGCCAAAACTTTTGGGTGCAATGTCCGCTATCGGCGCAAAGCGGACATTCTACTCTCCAACCCGCCCTGTTTAATGCCTGACCGGTCGAAATGGCTTTGAGCAGGCGCCGCGCTGCCTGGCAGCCGGCACAAGGCCCTGCGCTATTTCGGCGTCAGCTTGAGCAGGCTGCTGCTGGCGGCGCTGGCCACGGTCATGGACGATGTGCCGCCATCGGTCAGGACATAGACCGCGCCGTCCGGCCCGACCCCGACATCGCGAATGCGGGTCTTCAGGTCCATCAGCAGCGGCTCTTCCGCCACCACCCTGCCATTGCGCAGCGTCAGGCGATCAAGAAAGCGGCCATCGAGCATGGACACGAACAGGCTGCCGCGCCATTGCGGGAAGAGATTGCCGCGATAGAAGGCGATGCCGGAGGGATTGCGCGACGGATCCCAGTAATAGACCGGCGGCACCATCCCGTCCTTGTGGGTGAGCTCGCTGATCCGTGTGCCGGGATAATCAATGCCGTTCACCACCACTGGCCAGCCGTAATTCTTGCCCAGGGTGAGGACGTTGATCTCGTCGCCGCCGCGCGGCCCCAGTTCCGACTGCCAGAGCTTGCCGGTGCCCGGCTCATAGGCCAGGCCCTGCGGGCTGCGATGGCCGATCGTGAAGATTTCCGGGCGGGCGCCCGGCGTTTTCAGATATGGATTGCCCGCTGCCGGCAGTCCATCAGGCGTGATGCGGATGGTCTTGCCCAGATCATTGTCCAGCATCTGCGGCGACAGCCAGGGGGGCGTGGTCTGACTGGGATTGTCGTCGCGGTCGCCGATGATGACGATGAGGTTGCCGCGTGGATCAAAGACGATGCGGCCACCGGTCTTGGCGCCCAGCCGTTGCGACGGCCAGGCTGGAATAGTGCGGAAAATCACCTGGATGTCGCGCACAGCATTGGCCGCCTGATCAAGAGTGGCGCGGGCGACAAAAGTGTTGCTGTTGGTGAGGCCGCCATTGGTGTTGGGCCCGGCCTCGAAGAAGGTGAAGAAGATGCGCCGGTTGCGGCGGTAATCGGGATCGAGCACGACATCGAGCATGCCGAATTGCGCCGTGCGCGAGACCGGGGCAAGGCCGCTGAGCGGCGGCGTCATGGCGCCGGTATTGGCATCGAGGATGCGCAGCGTGCCCGGCAGCCTTTCGGTCACCAGCACCTTGCCATCGGGCAGGAAATCCATCCCCCACGGCACGCGCAACTGGTTGTTAAGGGTGGTGACGGTGAAGCGGACGCTGGCGCGATAAGGCGCTCGGGTCTGCTGCGGGAACAGCGGCTCGTTGTTGGGCAATTCTGTCGACCAGGTCTCGATGCTCTGGCCTTCGACCAGCACCGGTACCGGCGTCGGACCGCGCGGCTTCTGCACCACATTGGCGGGCGGGGGCGGCGTCTGCGCCGCTAGCGGCGAGAGCAGAAACAAGCAGGCGGCAACTACGGCGATGCGTTTCATGAGCTTGTCTCTCAGACGGGCGGAGCGGGACGCTTGGCCGGATCGAAGCCGTAGGCCCGCTCGGGATTCTCGACCAGGATACGGTGGCGCAGATTGGCGTCGGGCACCCATTTGCCCAGGATATCGAGCATCAGAACGGGATCGGGCTTAGGATTGTCGGAGGGAAAGGACCAGTTGGAACCCCAGAGGCAGCGATCAGGCGCGGCCGCGATCAGGGCGCGGGCGATGGCGCTGCGGTCGGCATAGCCCGGGGGCCCGCTCTGCGAAAGGGTGTTGGGAGCCGAAACCTTCACATAGCCGCGACGGGCATCGAGAATGCGGCGCACGGTCGTGTAAGCAGGCGACTTGACGCCCTCCTGCCCCGGGATATTCGCCATGTGATCCACGATCAACGTCACCGGCAGACCCAGCAGTACTTTTTCCTGGGCTGCATATTCGGCGGGAGACAGGTTGAGCTGGATGTGCCAGCCCAGCGGCGCGATACGCTTGGCCAGCGGCACGAGCGCCGCCACAGTGTGGGGATTGCCGGCGGCCGTCTGGACTCGGACGCCGCGGAATCCAGCGGCGTGGAGCCGGCGCAGCTCTGCTTCGGCGACGTCGTGCGGCACCACCGCGACGCCGCGGGAACGATCGCCCATTTGCTTGAGGGCGTCTTCCGTGGGCATGTTGTTGAAGCGATAGCTGGATGGGGTGACGATGACGCTGCGGCTGGTGCCCAGCTTTTTCTGATAGGCGCGATAATCGGCGACCGTGGCCGGCGGCGGCCGCAGCACGGCCTCCTTGGCATAGGTCCAGCGTGTATCATATATGTGATGGTGGCAGTCGCAGGCGCCGTTGGGCACCGCGAAGCTGGGCTTGGCCAGTAGGGCGAAGGCCGTCTGAGCAAAAGGAAGTACGGCCAGGCCGCCAAGAACCGCACGCCGTTTGAACATCATGCCGGACCTCCTGTCTCTTGCCCGATGATAGGGCGGAGATGAAACATTATGAGAGACGCAAGCATGTCGCGTGGCTTACCCTATTGGCAAGGGTTGGCTGGCTACCTGCAAATACAGCGCGATACATGCCCCCCTCCATCAATCGCCATGCGCGTTCCGGTGGCATTTCGCCGAAACGCACCGGATGACTTGCACCCGCTTTGAACCTTATTCGCGCTGCTTGAAGATGACGTAGCGCAAGTTGCGGGTGGCTGTGCCGGAGAAGATATGCCACATGCCGGCCGGGATCAGGACATAGTCGCCGGGACGTAGCGGGATAGTCGTGGCCCCGGTCATGGTGGTGCCGCGCGGCTCGGCCGGATTGGCCATGTTGGGGTTCACAGCAGTGCCGCCATAGCTGAGCGTGCCTTCGCCTTCCAGAACGGTCACGAGGTCCAGCCAATGAACATGGTTCTCGATATAATTCTCAATCAGGCCGCGATCGACGTACTCGACGTCGAAATTCTCGTGATCGGTGGTGACATAGGAACGGGTGAGGCCCGGCCGGAACATCAGCTTGTCGAGTTCGGCCTTGGTATAGTGCTGGTAACCGAGCGGCGCCCGGGAATGCAGCGGCGTGGGAGCTGCGGGAGCCGCTGGAGCGGCCGGCGTTTGTGCCTGGACCAAGAGCGTGCTGCTTCCAAGGGCGAGCGCGGCGAGCATGAGAGTTCTGCGCATGACGGGTCCTCCTTTGATTTTTCTTTATCCAATAAGGCTAGGCTTGGATTCCGCAAAAGAAAAGAAGTCGTTTGCGAGCCCCCAGGCTTCCGTGAAGGACATCTTTTTTTCCGGCGGAAAACTTCCTGCCTCATGGTGTGCGCGTCGCATTGGCAGATCGTTGATCAGCGGGAAATGCCGCGTCACTTCGTTGCAAGTGAAGATGTAGTTCAGACTGCGGAGTGCTTTGCCGCCACTTTGCGGAGACAGAGAGGGGGCCCACGAACAGTAAGTAAGCCTCCGTTGACGTCGCAGAAAATGTTTAGGAAATAAGCCCCTTGGACATTGGCCACCCCAAGTGGATGGGGGGGGAGCGATGGGGTCAAAATTCGCGCCGAAATCCGGTCGCGACAAGATGCAGCCAACACCTCTCAAAACCCAAAATCCCGACATCTGCGTCCACGCGTATAACGCGATCAAAAATTCGTTCAGCGATTTCAGTAGGAAGGATGGTGCCCAGGGACAGAATCGAACTGCCGACACGTGGATTTTCAATCCACTGCTCTACCGACTGAGCTACCTGGGCCCATGTTGCGCGCCAGTCGGATCAACGGCGCGCAGGGACCGGCTTCTTAGGGGATGGCCCCTTTTCTGTCCAGTAAAAGGCGTCCCCGTCAGGATCGGGCGCGGGCCAGGCTAAGTGCATGGCTTTGCAGGCCTATTCGGCGTCGTCATCCCCTGTCCGGGGCACGGCCGAACCGTCCGTCTCGGACTTGGTGCCGGGGATGACGTAATCACCCTTCAGCCAGCGGCCCAGGTCGATCTGCTGGCAGCGGGCGGAACAGAAAGGCGCGAAGCGGGGATCGCCCGGCTTGCCGCATTCGGCGCACTTAGCCATGCGGGTTTCCCTGCAGCCAGCCCAGCCCTTCCAGCAGCCCCACGGTCAGGCCCAGCGGCAGGCCGACCACGGTGGACCAGGCGCCGCCGATCTCTTTCACGAAAATCTCGGCACGGCCCTGGATGGCATAGCCGCCCGCCTTGCCCACGCCTTCGCCGCCCGCGACATAGGACGCGATCTCGTCAGCAGAAAGACGGCGAAACGAAACCCGCGTCATGGCGGCCTTTGTCACCAGCCTGCCGCCCGGCGTAACGATGGCGATGGCGGTCAGCACCTGGTGGCGGCGGCCCGACAGCAGCGTCAGGCATTCGCGGACCTGCTCCGGCGTTTGCGCCTTGGGCAGGATACGGCGGCCACAGGCCACCACCGTGTCGGCGGCCAGTATAAAAGCGTTGCCATCGGTGTAGCTGGCGGCCGCCGCACGCGCCTTTTCGCTGGCCAGCCGCAGCGCATGGAGGCGCGGCAGCTCGGCCTTCTTCGGTGTTTCGTCAATGTCGGTGGCAAGAACCGCGTCGGGCACGATGCCCGCCTGCGCCAGCAGCGCCAGGCGGCGTGGGCTGGCGGAGGCCAGCACCAGCGTCGGCTTAACGGAAGCGGTAATTGATGCGGCCCTTGGTCAGATCGTACGGAGACATTTCGACCATCACCTTGTCGCCAGTCAGAACGCGGATGCGGTTCTTGCGCATCTTGCCCGCGGTATGGGCGATGATGACATGGCCGTTGGCGATCAGCTTGACCCGGAATGTCGCGTTGGGCAGCAGTTCGTCGACGATGCCCTCGAATTCCAGCTGTTCTTCCTTGGCCATTGATCCTCGTGAAATGGGGTTAAGGGGCGGAGGTATGTCCAAGAAAAGGCCAAAAAGCAAGGCTTTGTGCGGCCAATTCCCGGCTAAACCCCTGTTTTGAAGCGCTGTTTGAGTTTTTTCAACAGCTCGTCGCGCACGGCCCGGTAGGCGGCAAGCCGTTGTTCCCGGCTGCCATCGACCAGGCTGGGGTCGGCAACCTGCCAATATTCCACCGGCGTGCCGGTGTTGCGGGTCATCTCCAGGGCGCGGTGCTGCGCCTGGGGCGACAGCGCCACGATCAGCCCAAAACGGCCCAGCTTCACGGCGTCCACATTGCGCGGGGGCGCGCCGATGGCGAGGCCGACCTCGCCCAGCGCCACGCCGGACAGGGGATCGGGCTCACCCGGCGAAACCCCCGCCGATTCCGCCGCCACGCCCAGTTCCCCCAGCAGGGCGGCCGCCATCGGCGAACGGATGGCGTTGCGGTTGCAAAGGAACAGGACGGGCGCCTTCATCATCACACCCGCAGCTGTAGCACGCAGATCAGGGTGAAAAGACGGCGGGCGGTGTCGAAGTCGGTTTCGATCTTGCCTTCCAGCCGCTGGCGCAATTCGTTGGCGCCTTCGTCATGCAGGGCGCGGCGGCCTACATCCAGCGATTCCACATGCTGGGGCGAGGGGGTGCGGATCGCGTGATAGAAATTCTCGCACACCGTCCAGTAATCGCGGATCACGGCGCGCAGCGGCGCCAGCGCGATCTGCACCCGGCTGGACGCTTCACCGGCGCGGCGGATGTCGAACACCAGGCGGCCTTCGGCGATGCCCAGCCTGAGTTCGTAAGGCCCGGCCTCGGACCCTTCGAGGCGAAAACTGTTGGCGTCGAGCAGGTCCAGGATTGCCACCTCGCGCTCCTGCTCGATGGCCGGGCTGCGTACGACGACGCTGGCCTCATCAAGCGTGATGGCGCTGAGGTGGAAATTCATTCTTTTCTGTTCAGGCGGGCGGAGATGGAACGGGCATGCGCTTCCAGCCCCTCGGCTTCGGCCAGGGCGATGGCTTCGGGGCCAAGCTGCGCCATCGCCTTTGGCGGCAGCGACAGGATGGTGGTGCGCTTCATGAAATCCAGCACCGACAGGCCCGACGAGAAGCGCGCCGTGCGCGAGGTCGGCAGCACATGGTTGGGCCCGGCGATGTAATCGCCCATCGCTTCGGGCGTGTGCCGCCCCAGGAAGATGGCGCCGGCATGGCGCACCAGCGCCAGCAGGCCTTCGGGATCGGCCACCGCCAGCTCCAGATGCTCGGGCGCGAAACGGTCGGACAGCGCGGCCGCTTCGGCCAGCCGGTCCACCACGATGATGCCGCCATAATCGCCCCAGCTTTTCGCGGCGATCTCCTGGCGCGGCAGGATGGCGATCTGGCGCTGCGCCGCCGCCGCGACCTTGTCGGCAAAGGCGGCGTCGTCGGTGATCAGGATCGATTGCGACGACGCGTCGTGTTCAGCCTGGCTCAGCAGGTCGGCGGCGATCCATTCCGGATCGTTCTGGTTGTCGGCGATGACCAGGATTTCCGACGGCCCGGCAATGGAATCGATGCCGACCTGGCCGAAGACCTCGCGCTTGGCCGCCGCGACCCAGGCGTTGCCGGGGCCGACAATCTTGTCCACCGGCGCAATCGTCGCCGTGCCATAGGCCAGCGCCGCCACCGCCTGCGCCCCGCCGATGCGATAGATTTCCGAGACGCCGCCGCGACGCGCCGCCGCCAGCACCAGCGGATTGATCTTGCCGCCGGTGGCGGGCGTTACAATCACGATGCGCTTGACGCCTGCGACCTTGGCCGGGATGGCGTTCATCAGCACCGAGGACGGGTAGGCCGCCGTGCCGCCCGGCACATACAGGCCGACACTGTCGACGCTGGTCCAGCGCCAGCCCAGCTCGGCACCCGTCTCATCGGTGAAGCGTTCGCCGGCGGGCAGTTGCCGGCGATGATAGGCTTCGATGCGGGTGGCGGCAGTCTCGATCGCGCCCAGCCTTTCGGCCGTCACCTGCGTCACCGAAGCGCCGATCTCGTCGGCGGTCAGGCGCAGGGTTTCGACCGTGACACCGGCGTGGTCATATTTGTTGGTCAGTTCCACCAGCGCCGCATCGCCGCGCTTACGCACATCGGCGATGATGGCGCGCGCCCCGGCGGCGACGTCTTCCTCGACCTCGCGCTTGGCGAACAGCAGATTTTCGAAATCCTGCGCGAAGCTGGCATCGCACGTGTTCAGACGGCGCGCCATCACGCACCACCATGATCGGGCGTGGCAATCGCGGCCCAGGGCTGGGTCAGATCGTCCAGCACGGCGTCGATGCACTCGACCTCCAGGCGGATGGCACCGCCGCCCGCCAGCACGATCTCGATCACGCCCGCCGGATCGTCCACCGCCTTGGGCGTGAAGCCCAGCGCCAGGATGGAAACCACGGCCGCCTTCGCGCCCAGCTTGACGTTCTGCGTCTGCACCGCCAGCACGCCGTCGAAATGCAGCCCGGCGCGCACGCGCGTCTTGCCGCCGCTTTCCCATTGCAGGCGATTGACCACGCCCGCAAACCGCCGCTGTTTCGGCAGAAAGGCGAAATCGCCCAGCTTGGCGACAGCATCCTGCAGCCGCGCCGACAGGATAGTCAGATCCTCGGCATCCTGGGCAGCCAGCTTCGTCATTCCGGAATCCGCGCTATGTCGGCACCGACCCGGGAGAGCTTTTCTTCCAGCCGGTCGAAGCCGCGATCCAGATGATAGACGCGGCCAATCGAGGTTTCGCCCTCGGCCACCAGGCCCGCCAGGATCAAACTGCTGGAGGCGCGCAAATCGGTCGCCATCACTTGCGCGCCGCGCAATTTCTCCACGCCCTTGACGATGGCGGTATCGCCCTCGACACGGATCTGCGCGCCCATGCGCGCCAGTTCCGGCACATGCATGAAGCGGTTCTCGAAGATCTTCTCGCGTACCACCGAGGAACCATCGGCCACCACCATCAGCGCCATGATCTGGGCCTGCAGGTCGGTGGGAAAGCCCGGATAAGGCGCGGTGGTGACATCCTGCGCCACGATGCGGGCACCGTTCATCGCCACCTTGATGCCCCGGGGCGTATCGCTGACCGTCGCGCCGCTCTTTTCCAGCAGCGCCAGCAGCGCCGCGATGTGCTCGCGGTTGGCGCCCACCAGCTCGACCTCGCCGCCCGCGATCACGGCGGCGATGGCATAGGTGCCGGCCTCGATACGGTCCGGCATCACCTGATGCGTCGTGCCTTTCAGTTCGTGCACGCCTTCGATCACCAGCTCGCCGGTGCCGATGCCGTCGATCTTGGCGCCCATCGCCACCAAGCAGCGGCAGAGATCGACCACTTCGGGCTCGCGCGCCGCGTTGATGATGCGGGTCGTGCCCTTGGCCAGTGTCGCCGCCGTCAGCGCGGTTTCGGTTGCGCCCACCGAGACGAAGGGGAAGCTGATGGTCGTGCCCTTGAGGCCGCCCGGCGCCTGGGTGACGACATAGCCGTCTTCCAGCCAGACATCGGCACCCATAGCCTTCAGCGCATCGAGATGCAGTTCCACCGGGCGCGCGCCGATGGCGCAGCCACCGGGCAGCGAGACCTTGGCCTCACCGATGCGGGCCAGCAGCGGCCCCAGCACCTGGAAGCTGGCGCGCATCTTCCGCACCATGTCGTAGGAGGCGAAGGTCGAAGTAATCGTGCCCGCATTCAGGGTCATGGTGTCGCCATCGGCGATACCGCCGCCCAGCGAGATGGTGACGCCGACGCCGAAGCTGCGCAGCAGTTCGGCCATGGCGCGGACATCGGCCAGGCGCGGCACATGGGTCAGCGTCAGGGGCTGCGCTGTCAGCAGCGACGCCGCCATCAGCTTGAGGGCGGCGTTCTTGGCGCCGCTGATCGGGATTTCACCCTTCAGGCGGCATCCGCCGCGGATTCGTATTCTGTCCATGAACAGGTTTTAGCCTGCCTGCCCGGGCCGGAACACCCGGAAAAGCGGACCGTCAGCCCTGCCCGTCCGGGGGCTTTTTGGGGAACGATTCCGGGCTTTCCGGGGCCTCTGACGGGGGTACGGGCGGCGGGGCGGCTTTGCGGCGGCGCAGGTTGGCCCGCAGGGCCTGGGCCAGCTTGTCGGGATCGGATCGGGCCATGTGAATATGCCGCAAATCGCGGCTTTCCTTACGCGAATCCTTCGGTTATAGCAGCGCTCCCTTCACCAATCTTGGATGCCAAGAGGCGGTTAAGGGTTGGGGCCGTATGGTCCCGAAATACCACCGGGCCGATGTAGCGTAGTGGTAGCGCAATCCCTTGGTAAGGGATAGGTCGTGAGTTCGATTCTCACCATCGGCACCATTCCTTTGCCCCCCATGCGGGCAAAGCAACGACAAGCGCGCTAAGCTCGTCCCATGACCCTCGTCCAGTTCTTCACCCTCGCCGGTGTCGCCGTCTTTGCGGCGTCGGGCGCGCTGGCCGCAGGCCGCCGCGCGCTCGATCCCATTGGCGTGCTGGTGCTGGCCATCGTCACGGCGACAGGCGGCGGCACGCTGCGCGACGTGCTGATGGACCGCCATCCGGTGTTCTGGATTTCCGATCCCTCCTTCATCGCCGCATCCATGGCGGCGGCGATCATCACCTGGCTGTGGGTCCGCCGCTTTGCGCCACCCGACCGGGCGCTGCAATATGCCGATGCGCTGGGCCTGGCCTTTTTCAGCATTACCGGCGCGCGCATCGCGCAGGATGCGGGCCTGTCGCCCTTCATCTGCATTATCATGGGCGCGTTGACCGGCTGCGCCGGCGGCCTGATCCGCGATGTGCTGGTGGCGGAGGTGCCGCTGATCTTCCGCCAGTCGGAGCTTTATGTGACCGCCTGCCTTGCGGGCATCGGCGTCTATCTGCTGCTCAGCTTCCTGGGCTTGAGGCCGGAAGCGGCCAGCACGGCGGGCATCGTGATCATCGCGCTGATCCGCATCGCGTCCGTCCGCTGGAAGATCACCCTGCCGGTGCTGCGCATTCCGCCGGATGCTGGCGGCTAGACCGGCTGCAACGCCCGCGCATCGGCATGGAGGATGCCGCTGCGGCGCTCGAAACTGCCCGCGACGCGGCCTGAATCCTCGATGCGCTCGCTCTTGTGCTTCACGGTGCCCGACAGCACGCCCCGGCCTTTCACATGCACGGTGTCGCAGATGACGTTGACGCTGACGCTGCCGATCACCTGCAGCGTGCGGCAGAAGATCAGCCCGCTGACATGGCCGGTCTCTTCCACCTGCACATGCTCGGCAAAGATCAGGCCATCGACCTGGCCGTGGATGAACGCAGTCCAGGTCAGCAGCTTGCCGCTGATGCCGGTGGACTCATCGACGATCAGGAAGAAATTGTTCTTCTTGCTGATGGCGGCGGGCGGAAAGGCGGCCCAGTCGAAATGCTCGACCGCGTCTTCGCTGTCCGGCACCGTCAGGGATGACAGGTCATACCGCATCGAGCCCCCCGCGCGCCAAGGCGCGCCGTCTTACTCGGCGACCTGGTGCAATTGCAGTACGCGGGCTTCGGGTTCGGCCTGCACGGTCTTGGAGCGTTCCATCACCTCGATGGTGCCGGAGATGCTGCCGCCCTCTTCCACCATGATCTTGGAATAGGAGATGGCGCCGGAGATGCTGCCACTGGCGCGCAGCACCAGCTTGTTGCGGACAACGAGCTGGTCGTCGACCATGCCGCGGATCTCGGCAGTCTCGGCGCTGATCTGGCCAGAGGCATGGCCGGTCTGGCCCACGATCAGGGTCTTGGCCTTCAGCGTGCCTTCGAACTTGCCATCGACGGAGGCCGCGCCCGGCACTTCCACGTCACCGCGCAGCGTCACGCCCGCGCCCACGAACAGCGTACCCTCGGTGGTCTTGTCACCCTTGGTATCGATCATCCCCAGCCCCATTCAGAAATAATGCGCGGCAACGTTAAGCCGCCAGGCCGCGAGAAGGAAACATGGGAAGCTTTGCTTAACGGGCGCGGGAAAGGCGCGCCAGGCCTGGCCGTCAGCGCCAAAAGTGCGGGCCGCACCAGCCACTTGCCGGAAACGAAAAGCGCGGCGGCCGCGAAGCCGCCGCGCTTCATTTTCGCATCAGCGGATCAACGGAAAATGCGCTTGGGGTTGGCGTGCGCCCAGGCCTTGGATTCCGGCGAAGCCGCCCACTTGATCGCGTTGATCATCAGCTTGCGCCAGGCGGGATTGTCCCAGGCGCGCTGGTCGTGGCCGTGCTGTATGTAGGCGACCGGCGAACGCTCGGCGACCTTGACCCAGCCGGTCAGGTTGCTGCCGGCCGGATGGCCCTTGACCTGCGGACGCGCCGGGAAGGCGGTGTCCACCGGCACGAAGTTGGTGCGCAGCAGCGGATGCACCGAGTCTTCGAAGATCGGGCAGAGATAGGCTTCGTCGATAATGTCGAAATCCTCGACGCCCTGGGTGATGGGATGGCTCTTGTCCACCACGGTGATGTGCTGCTGCGTACCGCCCAGCGCGCCCGACGGCGGATAATCGACGCCACGGATGTTCTTGATCGGCGTGCCCCAGTCGGCGGCGGCGCCCATCACTTCGACATAGGCGTTGGAGCCGTTGATGCCGGGCGGCCAGGCATGCACCCACGACGCGATGGCGTGGTGGAAGAACAGGAAGCCCTTGTTGCCGGCCTGCAGCAGCGCCTTGAGGTTGGCCTGGGTCTGCGCCGAGGGCGGATTGTAGATGGTTTCGGTGGTGCCGTCGGGACGCGGGCGCAGCTCGCGGCCGGCGAAGGCATCGTAGAACATCAGCACGTCGAAGGGTGCGGCCACCTTGGGGTCGTAGAAGGCTTCCGCCGCCGGATGCTCGACATGGGTCCAGGTGATGTCGCTGCCCATCGCGTCGAAGGCCAGCGCCAGATTTTCGCGGTCATAGGGATGATACTTGCTGACGAACAGCACCTTGATCGGACCCGTGCCGCCCTGGGCTGCGCCACGGCCACCACCGCCGCGACCGGCGGCCGGCGCCGCCGCGCCACGGCCAGCCGGAGCGGGCGCGGGCGCCTGCTGCGCCTTGGCGATCAGCGGGATCGAAGCGGCAGCACCCGCCGCCGCGCCGATAAAGCCACGGCGCGAGGCGCCTTTCTTGTCGTCTTTCTTGTCAGACAATTTTCTCTCCCTGGAATATGGACTCGGCGGTCAGAAATTGTGCCGGAGCCTAAAGTCATTCCCGGGAAAGCTGCAATGGATTACAGCGAATTAGTCTCTTCGCACTTGCCGCAATTCTTCACCCATTGAGGTGAAGACGCTGGCCCAGTCGCCGGTTACGGGCTGCCGGAAAAGCCGGGCTGCCGGATACCAGGGCGTATCATCGCGATCCAGGAACCAGCGCCATTCCGGGCTGTGGCGCAACGCGATCCAGACGGTCTGTCCCAGTGCACCCGCCAGATGGGCGATGGCGGTGTCGCTGGTGATGACAAGATCACAACAGGCGATCACCGCCGCAGTATCGAGGAAGGCGTCGGCCCCGGCATCGAAATCCTCGCCCAATGTTTCCACCACCATGCCCGGGGGCAGCGCGGCAAGCTGTTCCGTGCCCGCGCCTTTCTGCAGGCTGATCAGCCGCACGCCGTCCATCGCCGCGATCTGGCGGAACAACGCGACCGGAAAGGAGCGGCCGATATCGTTGCTCACCTGCGCGCCCTGCCAGGCGATGCCGATCCGGAAGCCATCGCTGCCGAGGTGCGCGCGCCAGCGCGCCACCCGTTCCGGCGCGGCCGCCAGATAGGGCGTGGGCGCGGGAATGGTGGCGGGCGTGCTTTTCAGCGCCAGCGGCAGGCTGGCCAGCGGCAGATGGAAATCAAACTGCGCCGGGACGCCTTCGATCACCTCGGCTTTCGGCACGAAGCTCTGGAACAGCGCCTTGAGCTTGCCCGGCACCGACAGGATCACATGCGCGCCGCGTTCAAGCAGCGGCGCGGCATAGCGGCTGAACATGATGAGATCGCCCAGCCCCTGTTCGGGATGTATGAACAGCGTCTTGCCCGCGATGTCGGCCTCGCCCAGCCAGAGTGGCTGCGCAAACACCGCCGCGCCAAAGGGCGGGTCCATGCGCTTGCGTTCTTCATAGAGCGGCAGGCCGGCCGCGAAGTCGCCCGCCCGCATCAGCATCTGGGCCTTGTTGAACTTGGCTTCGGCATCATGGCCATCCAGCGCGATGGCGCGGTCGAAGCTGGCCAGCGCCTCGTCATGGCGGCCCAGATCGAACAGCACGATGCCACGGCTGCGCAGCGCCTCGCTGGTGGGCACGCCGCTGGCCAGCGCGCGGCCGGTGCTGGCCAGCGCGTCTTCGTAACGCCCCTGGTGACGCAGCGGCGTGACGCGGTTGACCCAGGCTTCGGTCAGGCGCGGATCGACGGTCAGCGCGGCGTCATAGGCCGCCAGCGCCTCGTCTTGCCGCCCCAGCGCCGACAGCGCCGCACCCTTGTTGCACAGCGCCTGGGCATGGCCGGGATCGCGCGCCAGCGCCTGTTCGCACGCCGCCAGGGCTTCGGCATAACGGCGCAGGCCCAAGAACGCACTGGCCTGGTTGCTCAGCGTGTTGGGCGCATCGGGCCGCGTCGCCAGCGAACGGCCAGCCGCGTCCAGCGCCTCGGCGAAACGATGCAGGCCCAGCAGGCTCACGGACTTGTTGTTCAGCGCGGCGGGATTGCCGGGCGCGAAGACTAGCGCCTTGTCGCAATCGGCCAGCGCTTCGGGGAAACGGCGCAGCATCTGCAGTGCGTTGGCGCGGCCGACCAGCGCCTGTGTCAGGTCCGGCTTGAGCGCCAGCGCGGCGCCATAGCGCGTCACCGCTTCATCCAGCCGGTCCAGTTCGACCAGCAGGTTGCCGATGTTGCAAAACAGTTCGGCCTGCGGCGGGCCCAGCGCCAGGGCGCGCTCGAAGCCTTCCAGTGCACCGCTGGCATCGCCCGCCGCCAGGCTGATATGGCCCAGATTGCTCCAGGCCGGTGCGACGCCGGCATTGACCTTCACCGCCTCGCGCATCGCCTGCAGCGCGGGCGTGATCTGGCCCAACTGGAAGCGCGCGATGGCCAACAGGTGCAGCCCCGCAAAATCGCGCGGCGCGGCCTGCAACGCCTGCAAGGCCAGCTTTTCGGCCTCGGCGGGATTGCCGCGCTGGAGCGCGGCGGCAGCCTGGTTGCAAAGTTCCTGCGGGGTCATGCGGCTCCCATGACATGCGCCTTGGCACCACGCAAGTTTTGCCTGCCGATGCGGCGTGCATGGCGTTTGTGCAGTGCGGAACCGTCGAACAGGCCCTGGCGGGTTTCTTCGGAACGCTGCGCGTGACGCCCCGTTAGAGAAGGGACTGGCGGGCACAACCACACAAAGGACTCTTGAAAATGGCGAACAACCAGAACCAGGGCGCAGAGCAGCAGAAGCCGCAGCAGAACCAGCCGCAGTCCGGCCAGCAGTCCGGCAAGCAGCAGAAGCAGCAGGGTCAGCAGGGCGCCGGCCATGACCAGCGGGACAAAAGTGCAAGCCAGAAGAACCAGGATCGCTAAAACGCGGCTGGTTTGAGGAAGGGAGCCCGGTTCCGCCAGGTTCCCTTCTTTTTTGGCCGCATGGCAAAAATACTCTGGCGCCCCGGCGCTGCCCCGCCTGCGACCCGTCAGCCGCTTCACGCGTTATGACCGGTGATTGCCGAAGGAGTGTTGAAGCCATGAGCACGCATCTGCACGAAACGCCTGCCCCGAAAATTCCCGAAGCCAGGGAAGCCATCGCCAAGGCGCCGCCCAAGACGCCTGACGAAAAGATCGACCGCCAGATGAAGGACAGTTTTCCCGCGTCCGACCCGCCTTCCTATTCGGGCGGCAACCATGCCATCGGCGCGCCGGTGAACCGCGAGAGCGAGTCCCCGACGGCGCAGACGCACGAGGTCAAGCAGGCGGAGAAGCAGGTCAAGGACGGCAAGACCGCGCCGGACAAGTACTAGAGCGCATCTCTTCAATACATGGCTCTCTGCCCTTGCGGGTGGCGGGCCATTTCTATTGGAAGGCGGCCAGCACGATGGCTTCGGTGAGAATCTGCGGCAGCACTTTAGGTGCAGCAGAAGAAGGCGCGTAATAGAGATAGAGCGGCGGCCCCGCACGGTCATACTGTTTCAGCAGCGCCGCGCCTTCCGGATTGCGATTGGTCCAGTCGGCCACCAGATAGACGATGTTCCGTGCCGTGAAGGCGGTCTTCACCGCGTCGCTGGCCAGCGCGGTCTGTTCATTCACCAGGCAGGAAATGCACCAGGCCGCCGTGGTATCGACGAATACCGGCCGCCCCGCCGCGCGCAGCTCGGCCAGGCGCGCCGCGCTGTAAGGTTCGCGGTTCGGCAGGCTGGCGCCCGCCCCGGCTTCGGTTTGCGGCGCGGCGGCTGGCGCCGATTGCAGCTTCGCCACCGCCGCGCCCGCGCCCAGCAGCAACAGCACCGCGATGATCGTGCCGATGGTGCGCCCGCGTGCGGAAAGATCGCGCGTGCTGGCCCACAGCCACGCCGCCAATGCCAAGATTATCGCCGCCGTGAACAGGATCACCAGGCTGTTGACGCCCGCCTGCACCGCCAGCACCCAGGCCAGCCACGCGGCCGCCGCATACATCGGGAAAGCCAGTAACTGCTTGAAGCGCAGCATCCAGGTGCCGGGCTTGGGCACAAAGGCCAGTGCGCCGGGTACCAGGCCCAGGATCAGGAAGGGCAGCGCGAAGCCCAGTCCCAGCGCCAGGAAGACCAGCAGGGCCGAGGCCGCGCTTTGCGTCAGCGCGAAGCCCAGCGCCGCCGCGCCGAACGGCATGGTGCAGGGCGCGCCCACCGCCACCGCCAGCATGCCGGTGAAGAACGCGCCCGCGGCGCCCTGTTTGTGGGTCAGGCTGTCGCCCGCCGTGATGCTGCCAACTTCGAACACGCCCGACAGGTTCAGGCCGACGGCAAAGACCAGCAGCGCGAAACCCGCCACGGCGATGGGCGATTGCAACTGGAAGCCCCAGCCCACCGCCTCACCGCCCGCGCGCAGCGCCACCAGGCCCAGGCCCAGCGCGAGGAAGCTGAGAACCACGCCAGCGGTATAGGCAAAGGTCTCGGTCATCACCACGCGGCGCGCGCTGCCGGCATGGCGCGCCAGCGCCAGCGCCTTCATGGCGAGGATCGGCAACACGCAGGGCATGATGTTGAGGATCAGCCCGCCCAGCGCCGCGAACGCCATCGCCAGCCACAAGGGCATGGGATCGGCTGACGCGCCCTGGGGAACAACCGTGAAATCCGCAGCGGGAACCAGGCCCTGTGGCGCCTTTACATCCAGCTCCTGCACCGACCCATCCGTGCCCGTCAGCACCACCACGCCATTCAGGGTTGTCAGGGTCGCGGCCTTGGTCCCCGGCGTCAGCCGCAGCACCAGGCCCTTGTCGGTATATCCGACCAGTTGCGGTGCAGGATTTTTGATCGCGCCCGCGTCCAGCGGATAAAACTCGACCGCAGCGGGCCGCGCCGTGGCCAGCGCGGGCGCGGCGAGGAAGAGATCGAGGCTGTTGCCCAGCGCATGGGTGAGAACCCAGGGAGACGGCGTCGGCAACAGCGCCCGCGCCGCCGCAAAATCACTTGCCAGCGCCGCATCGCGCGGGCCTTCGCCGATCACGACCTTGATGCTCAGCGCCGCTTCTTCCGGGATGCAGATACGCTCGCACACCAGCCAGGTGGCGGCGGCGTTCAGCGTGACGGTATCGCCGGGCCGGGCATCAGCGGGCGCGGTCAGCTTGCTCAGCAGCCAGAGCTTGCCTTCATAGCCATAATCCATCAGCGGCCCCACCGGCAGCCGCTTGGGCCGGGGCCACTGGATGTCACCTGCCGTCCAGCCCTTCGGCAGCGTCCAGTCGATGGTGGTGGGATTGCCGGCGTCGCCGGGGTTTATCCAATAGGTGTGCCAGTCCGGCCGGATCACTTCTTCCAGCGCCACCCAGACCTCGCCGCCCGGGGCCACCGGCCCTTCGGCCAGCAGCCGCGCGGTCACGCGGGGGCTGCGGTCAGGTTCCTGCGCAAAAGCCGGAACAGCCGCCAGCAACAGGACCAGTGCAAGGAAAAGGCGTTTCATGCCCCGCTCATAGCCCGGAACCGGGGCAAAGTCAGGCTGGACGGAAAACCGGGCTTTCGCCCGGCCTTACGCCATCACCTGCTCGTCTTCCTCGTGGTGCACCCGGTTCGCAGGGTTGATGACCAGCCAGGCCAGTGCGCCCGCCAGGGCGATGCCCGCACCGACGAAGAACACCGAGGTCCAGCCATAATGGTTCTGCAGCCAGGGCGTCGCGCTGGAGGTGAGGAACGCGCCCAGCATGCCCACCGTGTTCATGAAGCCGGAGACCACGCCCGCATGCGGCCCGCCGAAATCGGCCGCCAGCGCCCAGTAGGCGCTCTGCGCGAAATAGAGCGTGCCCGCGCCCATCGCCAGCAGCACCGTCGCCAGGATCGCTCCCGGCGCCTGCGAGCCCACGATCAGGAAAGCGCCCGCCAGCAGCAACGCCAGCACCGAGAACAGGCAGCGGCCCACCCGGGCACCACGGCTCTTGGTGAGGGAGTCGGCGATGGCGCCGCCGGTGATCGAACCCACCACCATCATGATGAAGGGCAGCATGGAGAGGATGGCGCTGGATTTAAGGTTCAGGCCCCGCGCCTGCGCCAGGTAGATGAAGAACCAGGAGATGAAGATGAAAGCGATCCAGCAGAAGCAGAAATAGGAGAAGGACATCAGCAGCACATCCTTGCTGCCGAAAATGCGGCCCCACGGCACCGCGACGCCGGAAACATTCTGCTTCACGCCGGTCAGGCCGGCCTTGATGTGCGCCAGCTCTGCCGCGTCGACGCTCTTGTGCTGCTCGGGCGTGTCGCGGGCATAGAGGTACCAGCCCAGCGCGGCGATCAGGCCGATGATGGCGCAGACGATGAAGGATTCACGCCAGCCATAGCTGGTCATCAGCCAGGTTATGACGGGCGCGGTGACCGCGCCGCCCGTGCCGGTGCCGGCGAAGATCAGGCCATTGGCCTTGCCGCGTTCCTGGGTGGGAATCCAGGTGGCGGTGAACTGGTTGGAGCCGGGATAGACCACCGCCTCGCCCACGCCCAGCAGGAAGCGCACGATCAGCAGCAGCATGAAGGCGTTGGCCATGGTCGGCACGATCAGCGTCATCGCGGCGGTGAGGACGCCCCACCAGACCAGGCCCCAGGTCAGGACCTTGCGCGGACCGTATTTCTTGGCGAGCCAGCCCGCCGGAATCTGGAACAGGCCATAGCCCGCCAGGAAGGCGCTGATGATGAAGCCCAGTTCCTGGTTGGAGATGCCGAACTCCGGCATCAACTGCACCCCCGCGATGGAGATGTTGGTGCGATCCAGGTAGCTGATCGCCGCCAGGATGAAGACGAAGATCGTCAGGTAGACGCGGACTTTCGACCTTTTGCTCACGACGGTCTTCTCCCCAAGGCGGTTGTTCTGATTTGAACTTATTGTTTTGAAGTTCCGGGCACGTTAGCTAGGGGGTGATAGAGGGTCAATGACGCAGCGCAGCGAGAAAATATGCGGGTTGTAGGCGGCAAGCATGGCGGGCGCGCGCTGGTTGCGCCCTCTGACGCCCGCGTGCGTCCCACCTCCGACAAGGTGCGCCAGGCGCTGTTCAATATCCTGGCGCATCGTGACCTGGGCGATTTCGCGCTGGAAGGCGCCTCCGCAATCGATCTCTTTGCTGGAACAGGGGCCCTGGGGATCGAGGCGCTGTCGCGCGGCGCAAAGTTCTGCCTGTTTGTCGATGATGATGCGGAAAGCCGCGCCCTGCAGCGCCAGAACATCGAGGCGCTGGGCCTGACCGGCATATCGAAGATATGGCGGCGCGATGCCGCAGACCTGGGACCGGTCAATACCGGCAGCGGCGGCCCCTTCGATCTCGCCTTTCTCGATCCGCCCTATCGCAAGGGGCTGGCGGACAAGTGCCTCGCATCGCTCAAGACGGGTGGCTGGCTGACACCGGGCGCGGTGGTGGTGGTGGAAACGGCGGCGGACGAAACCCTCGACCACACGGGTTACGACCTGCAGGACGCGCGCGATTATGGCGAGACGCGGGTGACGCTCTTAACGGCGGCCGAATAACTTCTCGATGTCGCTCAGTTTCAGTTCGACGTAAGTCGGGCGGCCATGGTTGCACTGGCCGCTGTGCGGCGTCGCTTCCATCTCGCGCAGCAACTGGTTCATCTCCTCGGCATTCAATCGCCGTCCGGCGCGCACGCTCATGTGGCAGGCCAGCGTGCCCGCCACCTCTTCCAGCTTTTCCTTCAGGGCCAGCGCGTTGCCGGTCTCGGCGATCTCGTCGGCCAGGTCGCGCACCAGTCCCTTCACATCCAGCTTGCCCAGCATGGCGGGCACTTCGCGCACCACCACCGCATCGGGGCCAAAGCTTTCGATCACCAGTCCCAGCTCTGCCAGTTCGGCGGCGCGTGATGTCACCCGCGTCACCTCGGCGGGATCGAGGTCGACCACTTCGGGGATCAGCAAGGGTTGCCTGGCGATGCCGCCATTGGCCAGCGCCGTCTTCATCCGCTCATAGACCAGCCGCTCATGCGCGGCATGCTGATCGACGATGACGATGCCATCGGCCGTCTGGGCCACGACATAGGTTTCGTGCAACTGGGCGCGGGCGACACCCAGGGGCTGTTCCGCCAAGGGCGCGTCTGTCACGTCTTCCATGCGCACCGACAGCGGCACCGCGCTGTAGGATGGCGCCGCCTCGCGCACACCGACTGCGGAAAAGATATTCGGCGACTGGAACGGCGACGGTTCGCGTGAAAATGCTGCCAGCGCCGCGCCTGCCACCGTATTGGACGCGCGATGCCCCGCCGCGCTTAAAGCATGCTTCAGGGCGCCCACGATCAACCCGCGCACCAGCCCGGCATCACGGAAGCGCACTTCGGTCTTGGCGGGATGGACATTCACATCGACAAAAGCCGGATCGCACGCGACGAACAGCGCCAGCGCCGGGTGGCGGTCGCGCGCCAGGAAATCGGCATAGGCGCCGCGCACCGCGCCCACCAGCAGCTTGTCGCGCACCGGGCGGCCATTGACGAAGAGGAACTGCATCGCCGCGTTGGCGCGATTGTACGTCGGCAGGCCAGCATAGCCGGTCAGCGTCACGCCTTCGCGCACCGCATCGATCTCTACGGCATTGTCGCCGAACTCGCGGCCCATGATCTTCGCCAGCCGACCCAGCCGGCCCGCAGGCGGCAGATCAAGCGTGGTGCGCCCGTCCATCGTCAGGGTGAAGCCGATTTCGGGCCGCGACATCGCCAGCCGCTTGACCATGTCGGTGATGGCGAGGTCTTCCGACCGCGCGCTTTTGAGGAATTTCAAGCGCGCGGGCGTGGCGTAGAACAGCTCGCGCACTTCGGCGCGGGTGCCATGCTGGCCGCTGCCCAGGAATCCAGCTGGCGACGGGCCCCGCACGGTGCCGCCCTCCACACTGATCTGCGCCGCCTCGCCATCGCTGGTGCGGCTGGCCAGCGTCAGCCGCGACACCGCGCCGATGCTGGGCAGCGCCTCGCCGCGAAACCCCATCGTCACGATGTGGGAGAGATCATCCTCACCATTCGCCACCGGCAGCTTGGAGGTGGCGTGGCGTTCGATCGCCAGCATGAGTTCCGCCGCGCTCATGCCGATGCCGTCATCTTCCACCAGCAGCAGGTCGGCGCCGCCATTGCTGGTGGCGATGGCGATGCGGGTCGCGCCCGCATCCATCGCATTCTCCACCAGTTCCTTGATGGCGGCAGCCGGGCGCTCGACCACCTCGCCAGCGGCGATGCGATTTACTGTACCTTCTGACAGGCGGCGGATTTTACTCATACTGGGCTTGGCACATCACAGGCGCGAGGAATTTTGCGGCGTGGGCAGGAGCGCGCACGGAGCCTATCCAGCATACGTGAGCACGCGCGACGAACCCACGACGCAAAAGGACCGCGCTTTTTGTAGCAGGATCGCTACGGCTGCGGCGGCTTGGCGGGCGGTGCGGCAGGCTTATCCACCGGCTTTGCGCCGCCGCCGGGGCTGCCCGCCACGATGACGGTCAGCCGCGCGGGATCGAACAGTCGACGCGCGGCCCGGCGCACATCCTCGATGGTCACGGCCTGGATGAGGCTGTTGCGGCGCACGACATAGCCCACATCCAGTCCCTGGCGCTGGAAGGTGCCCAACTGCGCCGCGATACCGGTGTTGGAGGCGAAGGCCAGCGGGAACGAGCCCGTCAGATAGGTCTTGGCGTCGTCCAGCTCGGCCTGGGTTGGGCCCTGGGCGGCGAAATCGGTCATGGTCTGGCGCACCACCTGCAGCGTCTGGTTGATGGCGTTGGCACGCGTGCCCACCTGGCCGATCATCACGCTTGCCTTGGCATAGGGATTGAGGCTGGTGGAAACGCCATAGGTCAGACCGCGCTTGGTGCGCACCTCGTCCATCAGGCGCGACGAGAAGCCACCGCCGCCAAGAATATAGTTGGCGACGTAGCCGGGAATGAAATCGGGATCGCTGCGCATGATGCCCGGCAGGCCGAACACCGCCGCCGGCTGCGGCACATTCATCGGCACGATATGCACGCCGGGACGGCCCAGCCGCCCGACATCGCGCGGCGGCGCCACGGCCGTGCCCGGCAGCGGCGCGAAGGTCTGGCCCAGCAGCCGCGTCACGGCGGCCTGGGTGATATCGCCCGCCAGCGCGATCTTGAGCCCGTTCTTGACCCAGTGGCCCTTGGCGAAGGCGCGTAGGTCGGCCTGCGTCACCGCATTGACGCTGGCGACATCGCCATTGCTGGCATGCCCGTAAGGATGGCCATTGAAGAAGTCGCGCATGAAGGCGCGCGCCGCCACCTGCCCCGGCTCGGCGGCATCCTGCTCCAGCGACTGGATGATGGAGGCGCGCACCCGCGCCAGCGGCTCATTGTCGAAACGCGGGCGGGTCAGCGCCAGTTGCAGCAGGCGCATGGCCTCGCCCGCATCGGCGGCAAGGCTCGAAACACTGATGACGGTGAAATCGCGTTCCGCCCGGGCCGAGAACTGGATCGCCTTGGCCGCCAGCGCCTGATGGAAGGCGGCGGAATTCAGGTTGCCCGCGCCCTCATCCATCATCGCGGCCGTGATCGCGGCCAGGCCGGGCTTGGCGCGCGGATCATGCGCCGAGCCGCCAGGCAGCGAAACGCTGAACGACACGATGGGAACGGTGTGATCCTCGACGAACCAGACCTGCGCCTGCTTGCCCAGATCGATGTTGCGCACTTCGGCGGCGGTCGCGGGCAACGCGGTCAGGGCGAGCAGGAGGATGGCCAGCAGACGCTGCATTACTTGCCCCCACCCGGCAGGAGAAAGCCCGTCACCGACTCGGCCCGGTTCAGGCCGGCAGCCGCGCTGCGCACGGCATTGGCGCTGACGGCGCGGATGCGCTGCGGCCAGGCGTTCACATCGTCCACCGTCAGGCCAATGGTCAGCGCCTGACCATACGCACTGGCCATCTGGTACTGGCTGTCGCGCCGGAACGTGACGGCGGCGATCAACTGCGTCTTGGCGCGATCCAGGTCGGGGCCGGTGGGCGCGGTGCGGGCGGCGGTGGCCAGCACCTCGTCCAGCGCGCGTTCGAGATTTTCCAGCGTCACGCCGGGGCGCGGCACGGCATAGAGGCTGAACTCGCCCATGTCGCGGCGATAGCCGTCATAGGAGGCGCCCACTTCGGTGGCCAGCTTCCGCTGTTCCACCAGCACGCGATAGAGCAGCGAGGTCTGGTCGCCGCCCAGCGCCTGCGCCATCGTCTCCAGCGCCTCGGCGCGGCCCGGCTGCGCCGTGGCATAGGACGGCACACGATAGGTGCGGCTGAAGACCGGCACCTTGGCGTCGTCGCGCGTGATGCGCAGCCGCGATTCCGTCAGGCGGGGCGGATGGGCGTTCTCCGCCCGCTGCGCCAGCGGCCGGGCGGGCAGCCCGCCATATTCCTTTTGCGCCATCACCCGCACATCTTCCGCCGTGACATCGCCCGCCACCACCAGGATGGCGTTGTTGGGGGCATAATGCCTGCGATAGAAATCGCTGGCGCTGGCGCGGTCGATATGGCGCAGCTCTTCCATCCAGCCCACCACGGGGCGGCCATAGGGATGCGACAGGTGCAGCGCCGCGTTCATCTGCTCGCCCATAAGGCTTTGCGGATCGTTCTCGGTGCGCATGCGGCGCTCTTCCATGACGATCTCGCGCTCGGTGGCGACATTGGCGTCTGAGAGGTCGAGGTTGGCGATGCGGTCGGCTTCCATCTGCATCGCCAGCGGCAGCCGGTCCTTGGCGATCTGTTCGTAATAGGCGGTGTAGTCGTAGAAGGTGAAGGCGTTGCTCTCGCCGCCATTGCGGGCAATGGCCTGGGTGAAGCCTTCGCCCGGCACCTTCTTGGTGCCGCGGAACATCATGTGCTCGAAGAAATGCGCCATGCCGGAAATGCCGGCGGGATCATCAACCGCGCCGACCTTGAACCACAGCATCTGGGTGGCGACGGGGGCGCGGTGATCGGGGATCACCAGCACCTGCATGCCGTTGGCGAGCGCAAACTGGAAAGTCTGGCCGCCGCGCACTTCGCGCGCCGGCGATTGCGCCGCCGCTGGTGTCAGAAGCGCGAGAGCGCCGACCCCCAGGAGCATCGGCCAGGAAAAACGCGAACGGCGAGATGATGCTGCCGCACACGCAACGACGCGAGCGGTTTCCTGGTTGGCCGTGCGACCATTCAAAAAATCAGAACCAGTCAAACCAGCCGCCGCTCGAAGCACGGGGGGCCGGCCGCGCGGCCACGCCACGGCGGCGCTCGAACTCCGCATCGGCATTGATGGTGCCGCTGCCGGCCTGGGCCGGCGTGCCCAGCAGGCGCGCCGTGAAGCTGGCGTCGGCGCCCTGCATCGTGCCGCTGTCGGACTGCAGGCGCTGGCGAATGCCGGGGTCCGCGCGATTGACGCCGGCCGAGGCCAGCAGCATGCGCTCGCCGGCGGAATAATTGCCGGTGATGTTGGAAGCGACGGTGGCGGTGTCGCCACCGAACATGGCGCTGGTGGCGGCGCTGGCGGAATCCGGCGTGTTGGTGGGGGCGGCGCCTGGCGTCGGCGGCATCAGGTTGAAGCCCGGCGGGATCACCAGCGGCGCCTTGGTGGTGACGGCGAACTCGTCTGGCGAGGCCTTGGTCAGGCCCGCAGATTCGCGCAGGGACTGGCAACCACAAAGCGCGGCGGCGACGGTCAGGCCCAAGGTCAGCCGGGTAATGGGGGTATTACGCATCTTTGATACTCTCCGACGGCTTGATCACATCATAGATGAACGCGACCGCCCCCAGCGTCACAGCCACATCCGCAATATTGAAGACATACCAGTCATAGCCGAAACCGTGAAAGTGGAAAAAATCGGCCACTTTCCCATAGACCAGCCGGTCCAGCAGGTTCCCCAGCCCCCCGCCGATCACCAGGCCGCAGCCCACGGTCACCGCCAGGACGCTGGATTTCCACAGCCACCAGGACAAAAACCCGATCATTGCCAGCGTCAGGCCTATCTGCAGTCCGGCGCCCAGCGGCCCGTTGGCCGGGAAGAGGCCATAGGAAATGCCGGGGTTCCAGACCATGACCAGGTTGAAAAAGGAGGTGACGCGGACACCCTCCCCCGGCAGCAGGTCGGCAAAGCCGAGGCCATAGAGCATGGCGAGCTTGTGGCCCTGGTCGGCCACGAAGGCCGTTACGGCCATGACAAGGCCGATCAGGCGCAGGCGGCGCTGACCCAATTCTGCGAGGACGGCATCGCTCACGGGTCAGCCTGCGACGGCATGGGTGCAGCGGTTGCAGATGTGCTGGGTGTTGGCCACAACTTCCGGCAGCACCCGCCAGCAGCGGTCGCACTTCTCGCCCTCGGCGCGCACGATCTCCACGGCGGCGAAGCCCGGCGGCGCGTCGCTTTGCGCCAGCGTCACGACATTGGCGGCAGAGGTGATGGCGATCTCGGTCAAATCCACCGTGTCGAACAGGGCCAGGTCGGCGGGATCGGCCAGTTGCAGCGTTACGGACGCTTCCAGGCTGGAACCGATCAGTTTTTCGGCGCGCTGCAGTTCCAGCGCCCCGGTGACGGCGCGGCGCAGTTCGCGCAGGCGCTTCCACTTGGCCAGCAGTTCGGTATCGGCCCAGTCGGCGGGCACGGCGAAGAAGTCGTGCAGATGCACGCTCTGGTCCGGGAACCGCGTCGTCCAGGCTTCTTCCATGGTGAAGCAGAGGATGGGCGCGAACCAGGTGACGACACGCCGGAAGATTTCGTCGCTGACGGTGCGGACACTGCGGCGGCGGATGCTGTCGGCGCGGTCGCAATAGAGTGCGTCCTTGCGGATGTCGAAATAGAAGGCCGAGAGGTCATTGGTGCAGAAATTGAACAGCGTCGTGGTGACAAGATTGAAGTCGAAGGCGCGATAGGCGGCGCGGACCTGCGCGTCCAGCTCGGCCAGCCGCGCCAGCATGAAGCGCTCCAGCTCCGGCATGGCGTCGCGGTCGATGCGCTCCTTTTCGTCGAAGCCCGACAAATTGGCCAGCATGAAGCGGATCGTATTGCGCAGGCGGCGATAGGATTCGATGTTGGCCTTGATGATGTCGTCACCGATGCGCAGGTCTTCGGTGAAATCGCTGGAGGCCGCCCACAGGCGCAGGATCTCGGCGCCGTTCTTCTCGGCGATGACCTGCGGCGCTAGGGTGTTGCCCAGCGACTTGGACATCTTGCGTCCTTCCTTGTCGAGGACGAAGCCGTGCGTCAGCACGCCCTTGTACGGCGCGCGGCCACGGGTGCCGACGCTTTCCAGCAGCGAGGACTGGAACCAGCCACGATGCTGGTCGGAGCCTTCGAGATAGAGGTCGGCCTGCTCTGCCTGCGGCCAGGCCTCGTTGATGGGCTTTTCGAATACGAAGCTGTGGGTCGAGCCGGAATCGAACCAGACATCGAGAATGTCAGTGACCTGTTCGAAATCATCCGGGTTGCGATCTGCGCCCAGGAAGCGCGACGGCGGCGCGGTGAACCAGGCATCGGCGCCCTCTTCCTCGAACGCCTGCTCGATGCGGTCGAACACCGCCTTGTCGTTCAGCACCAGGCCGCTCGCCTTGTCGACGAAGATGGCCAACGGCACGCCCCAGGCGCGCTGGCGCGACAGCACCCAGTCGGGGCGGCTTTCCACCATCGCGCCGATGCGGTTCTCGCCGCGTGGCGGATACCAGTCGGTTTTGCGGACCGCTTCCAGCGCCAGCTCGCGCAGCGTCTTGCCGTTCAGGAAGGGTTCATCGATGGCGACGAACCATTGCGGCGTGGCGCGGAAGATCACCGGCGCCTTGGAGCGCCAGCTATGCGGATAGGAATGGCGCAGCGTGCCCTTGGCCAGCAGCTTGCCATGCGCGATCAGTTCCTTGATCACCGCACCATTGGCATCGCCATCCTTGCCTTCCGGCGTCAGGATGCGCTTGCCGGCAAAGTGCGGCACATGCGGCGCATAGGAGCCGTCGGGCTGGATCAGGTTGAAGGCGTCCGGATTCTTGTTGGGATAGTCGCGGTCGGCGGCGACCAGCAGCTCGAAATCGTCCTCGCCATGACCCGGCGCATTGTGGACGAAGCCGGTGCCGGTGTCGGCAGTAACGAAGGCGGCCGGCAGCACGGGGACTTCGAAATTGTAGCCGAGGCTGCGCAGCGGATGCGCCGCCACCAAGCCCTTCAATTCATCGGCGGGCACGGTGCGGATGCGCGACAGCATCATCTTGGCATGCTTGGCGACCTGCTCGGCCAGCGTATCGGCCAGCAGCAGATGCTCGCTGGGGCGGGCCAGTGAGCCATCGGTGGCATCGGCCACCTCATAGAGGCCGTAGGAAATCTCTGGCGAGAAGGCGATGGCGCGGTTGCCCGGAATGGTCCAGGGCGTCGTCGTCCAGATCACGATGAAGGTGTGCGCCAGTTCAGGTGACGACTTCACCAGCGGGAATTTCACATAGATCGCGGGCGACTGCTTCTCGTGATACTCGACCTCGGCATCGGCCAGCGCCGTCTTCTCGATCGGCGACCACATCACCGGGCGGAAGCCGCGATAGAGCAAGCCATTCTCGACGAACTTCATCGCCTCGCGGGCGATGCGCGCCTCGGCCTTAAAGTCCATCGTCTTGTAGGGGCGCTCGAAATCGCCGATCTGGCCCAGGCGCTTGATCTGCTCGCGCTGCACGCCCAGCCAGTGGCTGGCGAAGGTGCGGCATTCGCGGCGCAGTTCGTCCTTCGGAATCTCGTCCTTGTTGCGGCCGCCCTCGCGGAATTTCTCCTCGACCTTCCACTCGATGGGCAGGCCGTGACAGTCCCAGCCGGGCACATAGGGCGCGTCCATGCCCAGCATGCCTTGGCTGCGGACGACGAAGTCCTTCAGGATGTGGTTCAGGCCGGTGCCGGAATGAATGTCGCCATTGGCGTAGATCGGGCCGTCATGCAGCAGGAACAGGGGCCGGCCCTTGGCCTTGGCCCGCAGCTTTCCGTACAGGTCCATTTGCGCCCAGCGGGCCAGCCATTTGGGCTCGGCTTCGGGCAGCCCCGCCTTCATGGGGAAATCGGTGGCGGGCAGGAAAAGGGTCGCCCGGAAATCGGGGCTTTCGGCGGGCTTGTCGGACATGGCGACGCTTTTACAGGCGGGCGGGTCAGCCGTCGAGGGTAGGCAGCCGGGGACATTTGGCCAGTATGGCCCGGGCGGCCTGGGCATCGTCCGCGATCTGGGCGATCAGGCCCGGCAGGCCGGAAAAGCGCATCTCGGGACGGATATAGTCCACCAGCTCCACCGACAGGTGCTTGCCGTAAAGATCGCCGTCGAAATCGAACAGGTGCGTTTCCATCAGCGGCACCGTCACTTCGTACATGGGACGAATGCCGAAATTGGCGACGCCGTCATGGCGTTCGATCACCTGGTCGTTCTCGACGATGGCGGCCCGCACGGCATAGACGCCAAAGGCCGGTGCCAGGCAGTGGCCCAGATGCATGTTGGCGGTGGGGAAGCCCATCAGGCGGCCACGGCCGTCGCCATGTTCGACCCGGGCTTCCACCGCCCAGTCACGGCCCAAAAGCTTGGCGGCCTCGCGCGGATGCGCCGCCTTCAGGGCATCGCGGATGCGGGTGGAGGAAATCTTCTCGGTTTTCTCGCCAGCGGCGGCTGCACTGGCCAGCACGGTGTGGAAGGCGGTGACGGAAAAACCGTGGCGCGCGCCTTCCTGCTGCAGCGTGGCAAGATTGCCGCCACGGCCCTTGCCGAAAACGAAATCCTCGCCCACCACCACGCCGGAAACGCCCAGGCCTTCGACCAGGATATCGCGGACGAAGACATCGGCGGTACGCACCGCCATGGCGGCGTCGAAGGGCAGTGCGAAAAAGGCGTCGGCGTCCAGCTCCGCGATCAGCCGCGCCTTGGTGCGCAGCGGCGTCAGGCGGAAGCTTTCCGGCGATGGTTTGAAAAACTCCTGCGGATGGGGTTCGAAGGCCAGTACCGCCAGCGGCTTGCCGTTCGCCCGCGCCTGCCGCGCCGCCTCGCCGATCAGGGCACGATGGCCCAGATGCACGCCGTCGAAATTGCCTACCGCCACGACGGCATCCCGCAGCAATTGCGGCACTTCGCTGAAATGGCGAAAGATGCGCATCAGGCCCCGGCTTCCATCAGATACGGGGCTTCTTGGGCACGAGAACCTTCACATCGGATTCCATGACGGTGGCCTGGCCCACCATGCAGATGCAGTTGATCAGGGCGATGCGGCCCTCGATGCCCTGCACCGTGGCGGTGACGGTCACGGTGTCGCCGATCCGCACGGGGCCCTTGAAGGCGATGGTGGCGCTCTGGAAAATGGTGCCCGCGCCCGGCAACTGCGTGCCCAGCAGCGCCGAAAGAAAGCCGATGGTCAGGGCGCCATGCGCGACGCGGCCGCGAAACACGGTCTTGCGCGCATACTCCTCGTCGAAATGCACCGGGTTCATGTCGCCGGTGGCTTCGCCGAAAAGCTGGATGTCACGCTCGCTGACAGTACGGGTATAGGTGTCGGTCATGCCGACCCTGATATCCTCGAGATAGACAGTCACGTCTTAGCCCTCTTCCGTGGGGTCACCATTGGAGGGCCCGCAAGGCATAGGCCGCGTGTGTCCCGCCGCCCCCCAGCAATGCGGTCACATGTTCCGGGTTATAGGGCTCGACCTCCTCGCCGTGAATGCCGTCAGCGATGAAAAGCACGTCCAGCCCCTGCCCGTTGGCGCCCTTGATGTCGGTGGGCATGCCGTCGCCAATGGCCAGGAAACGGCGGGCGGCGGGCGCCAGGGCGGCGATCTGCGCGCGCGCCATGTTATAAACCGGGCCGTGCGGCTTGCCGTAATAGACGACCTCGCCGCCCAGGGCGGCATAGTCGCGGGCCAGCGCCCCGGCGCACCAGTAGAGGCGCTTGCCCCGGTGCACCACCAGGTCGGGATTGGCACAGAGCATCGTCAGGCCGCGTGCCTGCACCCGCGCCAGTTCATCGGCATAATCGGCGGGCACTTCATTGTCGTCGTCACGCATGCCGGTCAGCAGCACCACTTCGGCTTCGTCCAGCGCCGCATTGGTCACGTTCAGGCCGTCAAAGATGGAAATATCGCGACCGGTGCCGATGTAATAGAAGGGCAGTGTTTTCGCGGTGGCCCGGCGCGCCAGTTCGGCCCGCGCGGCACCGCCGGAGCTCACGATGACGTCGTAACAGTCGGACGGCACGTTGAGCCCGGCAAACTGCTCCTCCACGGCAGAGGGCACGCGCGGCGCATTGGTCAGCAGTATCACCGGCCCGCGCGTTTGGCGGAAGCGGCGCAGGGCGTCGCAGGCAGCTTCGTGCGCGTGATGGCCGTCATGCACCACGCCCCAGACGTCGCAGATCAGCGCATCATAGCCGGGCGCGATGTCGGAAAGGCCGGTGAGAAGACGGGTTGTCATGCCCAAAGCGGATGGCATCTGGCCATCGCGGCGTCAAGACGGGGAAATCCTACGACGCTTTTTTGAAAGGAATAACAGGGGCTTCGCGGTCGGCCAGGACCGGCTTGGAGGCATCGTCGCGCACCGCGCGGGGTTCGCCGAACAGATAGCCCTGGGCATAATCGACGGCATAATCCAGCAATTGCAGCACGGTCTTCTCGTCCTCGACCCGTTCGGCGATCAGGTTGAGGCCGTGGCGCGACAGCAGCTTCTTGAAGTCCTCGGCGGCGACGGCGGCGCCCGCACCGCTCATGCCCTGCACCATCGTGGTGGCGCGGACCTTGAGATGGCGGAAGCCGATGGTCTTGAGCTTGACGAAATCCAGCGCCAGCGTTTCGACATGGTCCATCGAGAGCGCGAAGCCCATCTCGGACAGGCGCGCCAGGTTCTTCTCGCCGGCCGGGCCGGCCTTCAGCACGGCCTCCTGGCTGAATTCAAAGATGATCAGCGCCGAGAGATCGCGGTTGGCAGCCATGTAGTCGAGGAACTGGGGGAAGAACTCGACATCGGCCAGCGTGTCGGCGGAGATGTTGCAGAAGATGCCAATCTCGCGGGTCTTGACCGCGAGGCGGCGCAGCACCTGGACGCAGCGGAACAGCAGCAGATTGTCGACCACCGACATCAGGCCCGCCGCGCTCCAGGTATCCCTATTTCCGAAGCGTCCGCCCTTGATACTGGGGGCCCGCACGCCTAAATAGCGGGTGCAGGGCGTTGGCACTCACTTCGGTTGAGTGCTGCCGTGCGAGTATATCAAACGAATTCAGACCCTTAAAAAGAGAGGATTCTCCATGAAATTCCGTCCGCTTGGCGACCGCGTCGTCGTCCGCCGCCTCAAGGAAGACCAGAAGACGGCCGGCGGCATCATCATCCCCGATACCGTCGTCGAGAAGCCGCAGGAAGGCGAAGTCGTCTCCGTCGGTCCCGGCGCCCCCGACAATAACGGCAAGCTGGTCCCCACCAGCGTCAAGGCCGGCGAGTTCGTGCTGTTCGGCAAGTGGTCGGGCACCGAGGTCAAGATCGATGGCGAAGACCTTCTGATCATGAAGGAGAGCGACATCCTGGGCGTGCTCGAAGGCCGCAAGGCGTCGAAGAAGTAACCGCACCCCCTTAACCGCCACAAAATCCAAAAACAGAATTAGGAGAATTATCCAATGGCAGCCAAAGACGTGAAGTTCGGCGCCGACGCCCGCGAGAAGATGCTGCGCGGCGTTGATATCCTGGCCGATGCGGTGCAGGTCACCCTGGGCCCCAAGGGCCGCAATGTCGTGATCGACAAGTCGTTCGGTGCCCCGCGCACCACCAAGGACGGCGTCACCGTCGCCAAGGAAATCGAGCTGGCCGACAAGTTCGAGAATATGGGCGCGCAGATGGTGCGCGAAGTCGCCTCCAAGACCAATGATGTCGCGGGCGACGGCACCACCACCGCCACCGTGCTGGCCCGCGCCATCGTGCGCGAAGGCGCCAAGTCGGTTGCCGCCGGCATGAACCCGATGGACCTGAAGCGCGGCATCGACAAGGCGGTTGACGCCGTCGTCGCTGACCTCAAGAAGCGCTCCAAGAACGTCAAGAACAACGAGGAAGTGGCGCAGGTCGGCACGATCTCGGCCAATGGCGACAAGGAAGTCGGCGACATGATCGCCAAGGCGATGGCCAAGGTCGGCAAGGAAGGCGTCATCACCGTTGAAGAAGCCAAGACCGTCGAAACCGAGCTCGACATCGTCGAGGGCATGCAGTTCGACCGCGGTTACCTGAACCCCTACTTCATCACCAATGCCGACAAGATGACGGCGGTGCTGGACGATGCCTACATCCTGATCCACGAAAAGAAGCTGACCAGCCTGCAGCCGATGCTGCCGATCCTGGAAGCCGTGGTGCAGGGCGGCCGTCCGCTGCTGATCATCGCCGAGGACATTGAAGGCGAAGCCCTCGCCACCCTAGTCGTCAACAAGCTGCGCGGTGGCCTCAAGGTCTGCGCCGTCAAGGCCCCGGGCTTCGGCGATCGCCGCAAGGCCATGCTGGAAGACATCGCCGTCGTTACGGGCGGCCAGGTGATCTCGGAAGACCTCGGCATCAAACTCGAGAACGTCAAGCTCGACATGCTGGGCAAGGCCAAGCGCGTCTCGGTGGACAAGGACAACACCACCATCGTCGATGGTTCGGGCAAGAAGGCCGACATCCAGGCCCGGGTCACCCAGATCAAGTCGCAGGTCGAAGAGACCACCAGCGATTACGACAAGGAAAAGCTGCAGGAACGCCTGGCCAAGCTGGCGGGCGGCGTTGCGGTCATCCGCGTCGGCGGCGCCACGGAAATCGAGGTCAAGGAGCGCAAGGATCGCGTCGATGATGCCCTGAACGCCACCAAGGCCGCCGTGGAAGAAGGCATCGTTCCGGGCGGCGGCACCGCCCTGCTCTACGCCATCAAGGCCCTGAAGGACCTGACCGGCGCGAACGAGGACGAGAACCAGGGCATTGCCATCGTGCGCCGCGCGATCCAGTACCCGATCCGCCAGATCGTCGCGAATGCCGGCCAGGAAGCCAGCATCGTGGTCGGCAAGCTGAACGACCAGAAGTCGTCCAACTTCGGCTACAACGCCCAGACCGGCGAATATGTCGACTTCATCGCCGCCGGCATCGTCGATCCAACCAAGGTGGTGCGCGTGGCGCTGCAGAATGCGGCTTCCGTCGCCGGCCTGCTGCTGACCACCGAAGCCATGATTGCCGACCGTCCGAAGAAGGATGCCGGCCCGTCGATGCCTGGTGGCGGCGGCGGCATGGGCGGCATGGGCGACATGGATTTCTAGGTCCAGCGTTCACAGCTTAAAAAATACGAAAGGCCCGGGGGAAATCCCGGGCCTTTTTCATTTTTCGTCCTCGCGACAGGCCGCGTAATGTAAACCCTGTAATAGTTGCGTTACTCAACCCCTGGATTCACATTCGAAGCGCAACGCGGTGGGGCTGGACACGTCGGAGCGCGGCATGGCCAAGGCCGAAACCTTCGGTAAGCGCTATGAGAGCGTCCCCGTCCAGGCGGCCCAGCGCACCCTGCGCGCCCTGCGCACCCTGCGCTTCTGGAAGGTCCGTGCGACGGGGTAGCGGACGGCGCGCCTGCAGCGCCGCGCGGTGGGGGCGCTTTGCTTTTGCCGGGGTCCGGGGCAAAAGTCGGCGGCCTGCGGCCAAATGCTCCGCTGTCCACAATTCCGCCCAAGACCCTGCTAAAAGACGGACCATGTTGAACCGCACCCTGCTTGCCCTCGCTTTCCTGGCCCTCCCCGTGGCCGCTGCTGCCCAGCCCGCCGTCCCGGCGGTGCCGCCCGCCCCCGGCGCCCGCCCGGCCCCCGTGGCGGTCACCCCGGCAGCTCCGGTACGCCCGGCAGCGCCCGCGCGTGTCGGCGCCGACGACCCGCCCACCAGCGACGTCGCCCGCGCCACCGCCCCGGCTTTTGCCCCGGCCGCTGTCGTGTCTGCACCGGCGGCACCCCGCCCCGCCGCGCCGGCCAGCGCCAGTGATGCGCCGCCCACCAGCGGCGCCCCCATCGCCACGGCCAGCGCCGCGCCTGCCACCGATCTGGCCCCCACCACCGACGCCGCCGCCGCGACGCCTGCGATCCCGCTGGCGGAGTCGCTGCAGACCGTGACCAAGAACTATACGCTGACGGCGGAAGGCAATGCGCGCTTCCTCGCCACCTTTGCCACCCTGCCCGGCGTCAAGACGTTGGATGGCGGCGTGATGTATCGCCCGCTGGTGGTCGGCAAGGGCACCAATTCGCCGCTGAGCCGTCTCGACCTGGTGACGGTGTCCTATCGCGGCTGGATGATCGACGGCACCTCGTTCGACAATTCCCCGCCCGGATCGCCGCGCAACTTCCAGATCGCGCAACTGATCGAAGGCTGGCGCACCGCGCTGCTGAAGATGAAGGTGGGCGACTTGTGGGAAATCGCCATCCCCGCACCGCTGGCCTATGGCCCGGAAGGCCGCCCCGGCCGCATCCCGCCCAACCAGACGCTGGTCTTCGTGGTCAGCCTGGCCAAGGTCGAATACGCGGGCTGAGGGAACCTTAACGCCTCGCAACAGTTTTCTCCGGCGAGAGGGCACCCGGGCGCAATTATGCGCGCGGCAATGCACGGAGAAAAAAACATGAAGAACAAGACACGCGCCGCCCTTGCGGCAATCCTCTGCATCGGCGCTTCGGCGGCGGCCATCGCCCAGCCTTGGAACAATGATCGCGGACGCGGCCCCGGCAATGGCGCCAGCCGTTGGGACAATCTCGGCAGCGTCACCATCGATGGCCGCATGGGTCCAGGCCCGGGCCGTCGTGGTCCGGGCGGCATCGACCGCGAGTCGCGCACCTTTGACCTGCGCGGCCCGGTGGAGCGCATCCAGCTGCGCGCCGAGCGCAGCGACATCAATTGCCGCTCGGTCAACGCCCGCTTCGGCAACGGCCGCAACAACCAGATCTTCCAGGGCATGCTGCGCCAGGGCCGCAATACCGACATCGACCTGCCCGGTGGCGCGCGTGATCTCAACTGCCTGAGCTTCGCCTGCGCCAGCCTGGATGGACGCGATGCCATGATCCGCATTAGTGCCGATGTGGGCCGCTATCGCCAGGATTGGATGCGTGGCCAGAACTGGCGCGGCACCTGGTCCCGCATGTTCAACTGGGGCAGCGAGACCATCAACCAGTGGCAGCAGGTCGGCCGTGAAACCTTCGAAGGCCGTGGCGATGTCGAGATGACCAATGTCGGCCTGCGCGGCCGCCATGTCGACTCGATCGCGCTGATGCCGGTCAATGCCGATGCCCGCTGCAGCGGCGTCACCGCGCGCTTCGACAATGGCCGCACCCAGCGGCTAGACCTCCGCAATGGCGACATGCTGCGCCGTGGCGTCTATGCGCAGGTCGATCTGCCGGGCAATTATCGCAACCTGGACAGCATCGCCCTGCGTTGCGGCGCCACCAATGCGCGCAGCGTCACGATCAATATCTACAACAGCCACTAACGAGTGTTAGAAATGAAAAAGCCCGGCGTCCGTACACTGTCGTTACGGACCGCCGGGCTTTTTGTTTCAGGATCGAGGCTTGCTATTCAGGCGTACGGACATAGGGCTCGACCGTACCTTTATATTTGACGGTCATGGCGTTGCCGTGGCGGTCGACGGTCTTGCCCACGGCCAGGCGCACCCAGCCTTCGCTGACGCAATATTCCTCGACATTGTTCTTGTCGGAGCCGTTGAAACGGATGCCCACGCCCCGCTCGAGCAATTCGGCGTTGTAGAAGGGGCTCTTGGGATTGACGGAAAGCCGGTCGGGCAGCGTGGTGTCTTCGCTCATGGCCGCTGAATAGAGAATAGCGCCGCCCTGCTCAAGCCCCCCGGCGCCCCTGGCCAAGTCCCTGTCCCCGCAGGGGGCTTAAAATGGTTGAAGCGGCCGCAAATTTCCGGTTTGAGTGTGCCCTCCAAAAGATAAAGGGCTGCCATGGCTTTCTCGATCTACGATACCTCCGTCTCGCCGCTGGTCTTCATGCTGGAAAATCTCAGCCATGTGCTGAAGGTCGGCGCGGCCCATGCCAGCGAGAACAATGTGCCGGCCAAGGACTATCTCGAGGCCCGCCTGGCGCCCGACATGTATCCCCTGGTCAAGCAGGTGCAGGTCGCGACCGACATGTCCAAGGGCTGCGGCGCCCGGCTCGCCGGGGCCGAGATCCCGAAATACGAAGACAATGAGACCAGCTTTGCCGAGCTGCAGGCGCGCATTGCCAAGACGGTCGCCTTCCTCAAGGGCCTGGATACCGGCGCCTTCGCGGGCGCAGAGGACAAGGCCGTGACGCTGAAATTCCCCAACGCCGAGTTCAATTTCGACGGCAAGGGCTATGTCAACAATTTCGCGCTGCCGAACGTCTATTTCCACATCACCATGGCCTACGCGATTTTACGGTTTAAGGGTGTCCCACTGGGCAAGCCCGACTTCATGGGCCGCAGAGGCTGAGAACCAAATGGCCCGGAGCGATCCGGGCCTTTGTCTTTTCTAGCGATTGGTTCGTGCCGCACCGGAGCCGCGCACCCAATCCCATTTGGGCCCGCCATCGCCGCGCTGGAAATGATGCTGCGTATCGCGGCGCCAGACCTTGTCCGGACCCAGGTACCAGAAGAAGCGCTCGTCCCGGCCCCAATAGCCATCGATGAAGGCGCCATATTTGCCGTCATAATAGGCTTCGTAATAGCGCGGGTTGGGCGGAAGCGTTCGCGGCCCCCGGCTGGCACAGGCGGTGAGCGTCAGGGCAACAGCAAGCAGGAGCAGGATCGGGCGCATGCACTGCTCCTTGCCGGAAAATCCACCCGCCATCTACCGCGAAGACTGGTAAAAGACGGGAACCTTTCCTAATTTAAAGGCGTTCTAATATTTCCATTGTTTCAGCCCGCATTGTGAGGATTCCCATGGCCAAGCCCAAACCCGGAAAATCCACCGCCCGCCTGGACACCCCACCGACCTGTCCGGCAACGCCACGCCCGAGATTGCCGCCGCCCTGAATGGCTGCCTCGCCGATGCCTTCGCGCTCTACATGAAGACCAAGAATTTCCACTGGCACGTATCGGGCCCGAATTTTCGCGACTATCACCTGCTGTTTGACGAGCAGGCGGCGGAAATCTACGCCACCACCGACGAGCTGGCGGAACGCGTGCGCAAGATCGGGGGCAAGACGCTCCATTCGATCAGCGAGATCAGCAAGCTGCAGACCATCAAGGACAACAACAAGGAATTCGTCGGCGCCAACGACATGCTGAAAGAACTGATGGCCGACACCAAGATCGTGATCAAGGCCATGCGCGCCGCCCATGAAGTGGCCGACAAGCATGACGACATCGCCACCGCCTCGATCCTGGAAAACTTCGTCGACGCCGCCGAGAAACGTCACTGGTTCCTGTTCGAAGCCAGCCGCAGCGGCGACGGTTCGGGTCACTAGTTCATAGTCGCAAAACAAAAAGGGCTGGTTCGCAAGAACCAGCCCTTTTGCATTTCAGCTTTGAAGGATCAGCGCGCGGACGCGGTCTTGACCGGTACGTCGAACTTGCCCAGGCGGCAGATTTCGCCCGTCGTGATGGCGTGCAGCGTCTGCACATTATCGCAGACTTCGCCATTGGGCGCCGTGGCCCAGATGAAGCCGCCGAACTGCAGGCTGTTACATTGCGTGCGCAGATGATTGACGATGGTGGTGCCGTTTCGCATCGTGAAGGTGAGGGTCTTGCCCCCATCCCGCGAGATGGTATCGCGGACATCCTTGACGTCGACGCAGCGCAGGCTGCTGGATTGTGCGGTGTCTTGGGCTGTGGCTGGCAGCGCCGTGTAAACGGCAGCAGCGGCCAGGGCGGTGATGAGAATCTTGCTGGTTTTCATATCAAACCTCCATGTGCGGGACCCATCCCTCACGCCACGAATATCTGCCTCCCAGCCCCCCAAAACAAGGCCCGCAGGCCCGAAAGCTTGACGGGGCACGGCGGCTCAGCCAAAGGTCCGGCCCTGTTTTTTCCCTGGAGTTGCCAGTGTCTGCGCCTAGCCCCGCTTCCGTGACCGTGACCTTGCCCGACGGCAAGGCCCTGACGTTCCCGCGCGGTGTGACCGGCAACGACGTCGCCGCCGCCATCGGACCTGGCCTGGCCAAGGCCGCCCTGATCGTGGAACTGGACGGCAAGGAATGGGACCTGTTTCGCCCCATCGAGCAGGACGCCAATATCCGGATCATCACCCGGAAGGATGAGAAGGCGCTGGAGCTGATCCGCCACGACGCCGCCCACCTGCTCGCAATGGCGGTGCAGGATCTGTTTCCCGGCACCCAGGTCACCATCGGCCCGGCGATCGATGACGGCTTCTATTACGACTTTGCCCGCGCCGAGGCCTTCACGCCCGATGACCTGCCGAAGATCGAAGCGCGCATGCACGAGATCGTCCGCCAAGCCCGCCCCACCCGCCGCGAAGTCTGGCCGCGCGACAAGGCGGTGCAGCACTTCAAGGATATCGGCGAGAGCTTCAAGGCGGAGCTGATCGCCTCGATCCCGTCCAACGAAGATGTCTCGATCTATTGGCATGGCGACTGGCACGACCTGTGCCGCGGCCCGCATTTCCGCACCACGGCCGAGATCGGCGACGCCTTCAAGCTGACCAAGATTTCCGGCGCCTATTGGCGCGGCGACGCCAAGAATGCGCAACTGCAGCGCATCTATGGCACCGCCTGGCGCGACAAGAAGGAACTGGACGCCTACCTCACCCGCATAGAGGAGGCCGAGAAGCGCGACCATCGCAAGCTGGGCCGCGAGATGGACCTGTTCCACATGCAGGAAGAAGCGGTGGGCCAGGTCTTCTGGCATCCCAACGGCCACACGCTGTGGCGCACGCTGGAGAATTACATCCGCCGCCGCGTTGGCGAGGCCGGCTATAACGAGATCAAGACGCCGCTGCTGTTCGACCGCAAGCTGTGGGAACAGTCGGGCCACTGGGACACGTTCCACCAGAACATGTTCATCGCCGAGGTCGAGGATGAAGGCCGCACCCTGGCGGTGAAGCCGATGAACTGCCCCGGTCACATCCAGGTCTTCAAGCAGGGCACCAAGTCCTATCGCGAATTGCCGCTGCGGCTGGCCGAGTTCGGCTCGTGCCACCGCTATGAGCCGTCGGGCGCCCTGCATGGCATCATGCGGGTGCGCGGCTTCGTGCAGGATGACGCCCACATCTTCTGCACCAATGACCAGATCACCGGCGAGACCAAGAGCTTCTGCGAATTGCTGCTGCGCGCCTATCGCGACCTGGGCTTCGATAGCGTCAAGGTCAAGCTGTCGACGCGGCCGGAAAAGCGCATTGGTTCGGACGCGGTCTGGGACCTGGCGGAAGGTTCTCTGGAAAAGGCCACCCGCGCTGCCGGGCTGGACTTCACCTTCAACCACGGCGAAGGCGCCTTCTACGGCCCCAAGATCGAGTTCACCCTCACCGACGCCATCGGCCGCGAATGGCAGTGCGGCACGCTGCAGGTCGATTTCAACATGCCCGAGCGGCTGGGCGCGACGTATATCGGCGAGGACGGCAACAAGCATGCCCCGGTCATGCTTCACCGCGCCATCGTCGGCTCGATGGAGCGCTTCATCGGCGTGCTGATCGAGCATTATGCCGGCAAGTTTCCGCTCTGGCTGGCGCCGGTCCAGGTGGCCGTGGCCACCGTGGTTTCCGATGCCGACGCGTACGCCGGCGAGGTCGTGGCGGCGCTGAAGGCGGCCGGAATCCGCACCGTGCTGGACACCGACAACCAGACCGTCAACTACAAGGTGCGCCAGCACTCCCTGGCCAAGACGCCCTATCTGCTGGTTCTGGGCCGCCGGGAGGCCGAGAATCGTACCGTAACGGTGCGGAAACTGGGGGTTGAGAAGCAGGAAAGCCTTGCGCTGGACGCGGCAATTTCTATGCTCTGCGCCGAAGCCGTCCCGCCCGACCTGCGTTGAGCGGTACTTCGAGGATCCACCCACTGCATGACCGGAAAAACCGTTTCGTGAGGCTGGCTGGTAACACCCCCTCGCGAGACCGTTCAGGCGTGCGCGTACGTTACCAAACTAGGAGAGAGTCATAGTCCCCAGGCGTTTTCAGCAGGACCAGAAGGCACCCATCAAGGGTGGTCCGCGCATCAATGACGAGATCATCGCGAAGACCATCTTCCTGATCGGCGATGACGGCCACAAATATGGCGAGCTCGGCCTGGATGAGGCCCTCGCCCTGGGCGAAGAAAAAGGCTTCGACGTGGTCGAGGTGTCGCCCGACAACAAGCCGCCCGTCTGCAAGCTGATGGACTATGGCAAGTACAAGTACGAGCAGCAGAAGAAGGCCAACGAGGCCCGCAAGAAGCAGAAGGTCATCGAGATCAAGGAGATCAAGATGCGCCCGACCATCGACGATCACGATTACGACGTGAAGATGCGGGCGATGAACCGCTTCTTCGAGGAAGGCGACAAGGTCAAGGTCACCTTGCGATTCCGGGGCCGCGAAATGGCGCACCAGCATCTGGGCATGGAACTGCTCATCCGGGTCCAGAAGGACACCGAGGTGATCGCCAAGATCGAGCAGCCGCCCAAGATGGAAGGCCGGCAGATGATGATGGTTCTCTCGCCGCGCTGACGCGCGTCGCTGGAGCCATCTCTTGCGTTACGGAAAAGCGCCCTCGGGCGCTTTTTTGTTAGACGCCGGTCATCGCCTTGTAGGCGACGCGTCCGTCCTGGACCAGGAACACGACTTCCACCACCGCGCCGGGATTGGCGGCCTCGGCGGCATTGACGAAGCCGAACGCGGCCTGGTGCTCGCTGCCCGAGGCGCGGGCCAGGCGGAAGACATAGGCGCTGCAGCCTTCCGGCGTGTTCAGGCATTTCTGCGCCGCCGGATCGAGATCATCGAAACCGGCGCTGTCGCGCGGCGCGAAATATTCCATCAGCGCCAGATAAGTCAGGCACCTGACACCGCCATTGCCCGTGTCAAAGCCCAGCTTTGTCAGCTCGGGCGCCGGCGTCTCGCCCGGCATGACGCGCGCATAGGCACCCTTCAGGGCTTCGAGCGAAACATCTTCCGGCGCGGCCTGTCCCGGGCGCAGATAGAGATTGGCCGCCAGCAGCGCGAGCAGCACAAATGCGCCCACGCACCAGAGGCCGATTTTCTTGCTGATACCGCCGCGATTGCCGCGAAGGTTGGGACGCCTGTCTCGCATGACCGTTAACTGTTTTGCCGCGCGGGCAAGTTAGCGGCGCGCGCAGATGCGATGAAGCGAATGCGGGGTTAATGGTAAACCCCGGCGGCTTCACACACGCAAGGCGGAGATTAACGGCGGTTACGGCGCCGCCGCGATGACGCGATAGATCGTCACCACCGCCTTGCGGCCGCGCGAATAGTTGAAGCCTTCGACGGTGGCGCGGGTTTCGGCATCGGCCTGCAACTCCGCCAGCCTTGCCAGGAACGGACCGCGCTCCTGCGCCTCGATCAAAGCCAGGCCGCCATTGCGCGCCGCGATCTCGGCGGCGCCCTTGCCGTCGGACAGGCCAAGATCGGCGCCCAGCGCAAACAGCATGCTGGGCTCGTTATAGCCCGCCAGCACCGGCGGCGGATCGTTCGCCTGCGTCTGTGATTGCGTGGCTGCCGCCAAGCGCCGTGTCATCCAGAGCTGGTCGAGATGCGGTCCCGCGCCCGCCGTGAGGGCGGGATAGAAGACCAGTGCCGCCAGCGTCACCGCCAGCAGCGCAAAACCGCGCTGGCCTGCCGCGAACAGGCCCAGCGCCGCCAGCGCCAGCACCGCCCCCAGCGCCGCCACGCCCCACAGCCAGAGAGTGTCGCCGCCACCATACAGGCGCGGCAGCAACACCAGCGCTGCGGTCAGCGCGGCCGCCCCGATGACGAATTGCAGGCCCGCCACCCAGGCGGCGATCTTCTCCCACAGGCTGACAAGCATCGGTCCGCTCAGCCACGCGCCCACCAGGATGGCGAAGGCCGGATAGGCGTTGATGATGTAGTGCGGCAGCTTGGTGGGCACGATTTCCACCAGCAGCCACCAGCCCGCCGCCCAGCACAGCAGGAAGCGGATCATGGGGTCGCGATGGCGCGGCACTGCGGCGGCGATTGCGGGCGCGATGAAGAGTATGGCGGGCCAGAAGGTCGCCGCCGACAGCAGCAGGAAATAGCCCGGCAGCGCGCCATGACTTTCCTGTCCGCCCGCCAGCTTGGCGGCGAAGTCGTCGCCCAGCGACTGTTCGAAGAAGGCGCCGTTGCTGGCCAGCGCAATCGCGATCAGCCAGGGCAGCACGATCGCCAGCACCACAGGCAATCCCAGCAGCGGCTGGAAACGGGCCAGCCATTTGAACTTGCGGTCCCACAGGCAAAGCGGGATCAGCGTCACCGCCGCCAGCGCGGGGGCCACCGGCCCCTTGACCAGGATGCCCAGCCCCAGCGCCGCCCAGCCCGCCAGCACCAGTCCGGTGGACGGCGATGGCGCATCGGCAACGCGCGACGCCTTGTAGATGCGCAGCGCCACGCCCTGCATCGCCACGCAACAGGCGAGCAACACCGCATCGGTGGTGGCGATGCTGGCTTCCGCCGTCAGCAGCAGCGTGCCCGCCATCAGCGTTCCGGCAAAGAACGTGCCCAGCGGTGACAGCACGGCCCGTGCGGTCCATACGGTCAGCCAGACCGCCAGCAGCGCCCCCAGCAGCGATGCCAGGCGATAGGTCCAGATCGTTTGCGTGCCGACAAAGGGCGCGGCGGCGGCCGTGGTGGCCGATTGCAGCCAGTAGATGCCGACCGGCTTCTTGTAGCGGGGCACCTGGCCCAGCCGGATATCGACGTAATTGCCGGATTCCAGCATCTGGCGCGAGGCCTGGGCGAAACGGCTCTCGTCGCGGTCCAGCGCCGGCAGGCTGACCAGCCCCGGCAGCCACAGCGCCAGGCAGAGCAGCGTCAGGATCGGCAGCGGATGACGCCCCAGAAAGCCCGGGATGCCCTTCTGGCCCGGTGCCGGGGCCGCCATCTCCGTCGTGCCGTCGGTCATGCGTTCCCTTAGGGGCCTTGGCTGATTTCGGGGCCCTGTTTCCGGGGAGCCACGGCCTGTATAAGGCCGGTCCCATCTGGCGGGAAGCTTCCCGATAAACAGGATCTGCAATGAGCGTGGCGTTATCGGTCGTGGTGCCGGTCAAGGACGAAGCGGCCAATGTCGGGCCGCTGGTGCGCGAGATCGCCGCCGCCCTGGCCGGTGAAGCCCCGCACGAGATCCTCTTCATTGATGACGGTTCGTCCGACGGCACAGCCGGCGCGCTGGCGGCGCTGAAAGCGGAAATCCCGGCCCTGCGCGTGCTGCGCCATCCCCGCAATCTGGGCCAGAGCCGGGGCATTCGCAGCGGCGTGATGGCGGCCCGTGGCGGCATCATCATCACCCTGGATGGCGACGGCCAGAACGATCCCGCCGACATCCCCAAGCTGCTGCGCGTGCTGGAGGCCGAAGCGGAGGTCGGCCTGGTTTCCGGCGTGCGCACCAAGCGCAAGGACACCGCCAGCCGCCGCCTGGCATCAAAGCTGGGCAATGGCTTGCGCAACTGGATATTGCAGGACGGTGCTGCCGATACGGGCTGCGGCCTGAAGGCCTTCCGCCGCGACCTGTTCCAGGCCATGCCCTATTTCGATCACATCCACCGCTACCTGATCGCGCTGACGCTGCGCGAAGGCTGGCAGGTGCGCTTCGTGCCGGTGAACCATCGCCCGCGCACGGCCGGCCAGTCGAAATACACCAATTTCGGCCGCCTGCTGGTCAGCGGCGCCGACCTGCTGGGCGTGCGCTGGCTGATGCGCCGCCATCGCGGCCGCGCCGGGGTCGAAGAACTCTAGTCCGCGCGAATCCGTGTAAGGTCCGCCCCGCAAATCGGGACTTGGGATCATGGGCGCTTTTCCGCTGCTTCTCCTCGCATTGGGCTTCTACAACCTGCTGGCCTTTGGCGGCGGGCTGGCGGGACAGCAGGCCGCGACGCTGCTGGCCCAGCCCTTTCCCATCACCATGCCCTCCGGCGATGTCTGGAGCCTGACCGGCTCGGACGTCTTCGTGACCGCAAGCTTCTGCCTGCTGTTCGTGGAAATCGTGAAGGCGACCCGCACCGGGCGCGGCGAGATTCTCAACCACGCCTTCTCCACCCTGACCTTCGTGGCGGCGCTGGTCGAGTTCCTGCTGCTGAAAGGCTTCGCCACCAGCGCCTTCTTCCTGCTGACGGCGATGTGCCTGTTCGATGTGGTGGCGGGCTACACCATCTCCATCGTCTCGGCGCGGCGCGACCTGATGGTACCGCACGGCGACTAGCCCCGGGACACCGGGATTTCCCTGTAATTACAGCCCCTTGAAGCGGACTTGCGGGAGGGGGCGGGACAGTTTATCTCCCCACGCCTATTGGTCGCGCAACCCGGGTTGCGCTTCTGGTAAGGACAGGTGGCCGAGTGGTTGAAGGCGCACGCCTGGAAAGTGTGTAACGGTGAAAGCCGTTCGAGGGTTCGAATCCCTCCCTGTCCGCCAACAGTCAAGCAATACCAATGGATTTTTACTTCGCCGCACGGGCGTTCCCTCTTCTGTTCCCTCTTTGCTTGATGCCGCCCGACCAAGGCCAGCTGGCTAGGCCCGCCAGAACAATCCGCAGGGCCTTCAAGGCACCGACGACTTGGTTACCTAGCCAGTCCGCAAGGGCCTCTACGGTCCCTCAAAATCGCCCTAAGCCAGACCCACCCACCGGGTACCCCCCTAAATCGGTCGATGGTACCTACGCGTCCCCTACCTACGATTTTGCTCAGCCGATCCACGGTGTGGGGGACACCCCCCGCCAGCCACCATCCAGCTTGCACCTAGTCACACGACACCCCCCTAAGCCCTCCAAAATCCCCCTAGGTCGGACCCCACTACCCCGGCACCCCCCCATTTTCTCAGATGGTACCTACGCTCCCCATACTTACGGTGTTGCTCGGTCGATCCGGTGGGCTG
>CANHNJ010000018.1 GCA_947462105.1 Alphaproteobacteria bacterium | reverse complement strand
GTATGGTAGGCAGTTTGACTGGGGCGGTCGCCTCCCAAAGAGTAACGGAGGCGCGCGATGGTAGGCTCAATCCGGTCGGAAATCGGATGTTGAGTGCAATGGCAAAAGCCTGCCTGACTGCAAGGTCGACGGACCAAGCAGAGACGAAAGTCGGTCATAGTGATCCGGTGGTCCCGCGTGGAAGGGCCATCGCTCAACGGATAAAAGGTACGCCGGGGATAACAGGCTGATCGCACCCAAGCGTCCATAGCGACGGTGCGGTTTGGCACCTCGATGTCGGCTCATCACATCCTGGGGCTGTAGCCGGTCCCAAGGGTATGGCTGTTCGCCATTTAAAGTGGTACGTGAGCTGGGTTTAGAACGTCGTGAGACAGTTCGGTCCCTATCTGCCGTGGGTGTTCGAAACTTGAGGAGACTTCTTCCTAGTACGAGAGGACCGGAAGGAACGTATCTCTGGTGGATCGGTTGTCATGCCAATGGCATAGCCGAGTAGCTAAATACGGACGAGATAACCGCTGAACGCATCTAAGCGGGAAACTCACTCCAAAACCAGGTTTCGCTTGAGAGCCGGGGAAGACTACCCCGTCGATAGGCCAGGTGTGTAAGCGCGGCAACGCGTTGAGCTTACTGGTACTAATCGCTCGATTGGCTTGATTGCCAGCACTCGTTTCATGTCTGGAAGCAAATCCAGACTGAGAAAAAAGCTCAGATCTAAGTGTCGTATTCGTGCAGCCCGTGTGAAAGCACGGGTGGTTTTTCAGTCCTTCGCCGACCTGGTGGTCATAGCGAAGGAATTCTACCCGATCCCATTCCGAACTCGGCCGTCAAAGCCTTCTGCGTCCATGGTACTGCGGCTCAAGCCGCGGGAGAGTAGAACGCTGCCAGGTCTGCCAAGGACTGAAAAACACTAGAAGCCCGCCAACACAATTCAAGAAAGCCCCCGCCAGGAAACTGGCGGGGGCTTTTTCGTTTTTTGCTCAGTCGGCACCGAAGCCTTCAACGCAAGATGTCTCGTGCGCAGGGTTTTGCAGCCGGGCGTTGCGGTGTTCGACCGTGATGGCCCGATTTTCTCGAAGATCGTGGAAAGCCAGCACGCGCCCGACGGTATCGAGCCCGATGGATCAGTCGTTGCGCGCCATGCGCTGCGCCGGCTTCAGGATAAAGCCTGAGATGGCATAGATCCGGGTCCCGAACTGACCGCTGGGCATGTCCCACACGCGCACTTTCGACCAGTCATTGTTCGCGCTGACATCAAGCACCGGCGTGGCGCGGTCGATTTCGCCGCGGTTTAGCCAGTTGGCCTGTTCGACGCGGATCTCGCGCGGCGAAACGACATGGCTCACAACCGCCAGGTGACCGCGCGTCAGGCGCGACGAGCCGGAAAATACCATCACCGCTTCTTCGGCCGGATGGGCGACGCGGGCATAGAGGTTCTTGGCGCGTTCCCACCAGTGCTTGGCGTCGCCGAAAATGTTCAGGCCAGAAAGCGAGCGGGCATATTCGACGCAATAGAGAAACTTGCTGCCCTTTTCCCAGCTCGGCCTGGGCGGCTCCGCCACCTGGGGCGCTGCCGGCAGGCGCAGATCGGTGGCCGCAACGTCCAGCGTGTCCGTCGGCATTGCCGCCACCGAACGGGCGATGCGCACGGCCGGTGTCACTTCAACGGGGGTGACAACGCCAGTCTCTGGCACGGAAGATCCCAGGAAACCCCAGAGCGCGGTGCCGACCTGGCCTAGCTGCGTTCCGACCTTGTCAAGATGCTGGCCGACATCGCCGATGACATCGGCGCGGGCAGGCGAGGTGATCGCCGCACACAGGGTCAGAGAAACAAGAAGTCTGCGCATGGTCCTAAAAGTTCGGCTTTGCGTTTACGGTCGTGACCTGCGCGAACATTGCCCTCGCAGGGTGCATTGTCGGACTGGATTGCCTGGGTGCCCCCGCAGACCTTCGCCCGGGCGGATTAAGCACGTCCCGGCTGGTGTCACAAAGACGTTTTATCGTCACGGTTAAGTGGCATTTTAGCAACAATAAATCATTGGAAACGCTGAATATTTTCTACTTATTGCATTGCAGCATCACGAGGCCGTGGCGGCCCCGCACCCCAGCCAAGAAAAAACGCCCAGCGACCTGAGTCAACGGGCGTTGGTTCCTGAGATGGCTCGAAGGGTTACCTCTTCAGGGAAGCGACCATGGCGAGGGACTTCTCGACATGCTCGACCGGGGACAGCTTGTCCTGGGCGGACGACATCGTCGCCAGAACCTTGCCGTCGCGGCCCAGCACGTAGGTGACGCGCTCGATCAGGACGTGGTTCAGCTCCTGGCCCTTATTGTCCTTGGCGCCTTCACGCGCCTTGCCCACATTCAGCTTGAAGCTGGTGGCGATCTTGCCATCGGCATCGGAGGCCACAGGGAACTTGCCGGCGCAGAAGGCCGGATCGGCGGAGAAGGTGTGCAGGCGTTCGAGCTGGTCGCCGGAAACGCCGATGATGCTGGCGCCGGCCGCAGTGAACTTGTCCGCATCCTCGGCAAAGGCGTGCGCCTCGGCATCGCAGCCGCCGGTGTAGGCCGACGGGAAGAAGTAGACCACCACCGGGCCCTTCGCGAGCGCGCTCTTGAGGTTAAAGGTGAAGTTCTTGCCCCCCAGGCTGCCCTTGAGGGTGAAATCAGGCGCGGCATCTCCGGCGGTCAGGGCGGCAAAGGCGGGTGTGGCGCAGGCGGCCGCGATCAGGCCTGCCAGAATGAGCTTTTTCATGCGTGAATTCCTTCCTGGAAAGCGTGACCCTAGCATGGGTACCTGCGTGGTTGAAGGTGGTCCGTCCGGCCGTTAGCTTGGGCCAAACCGCACCAGGCTCTCAAAAGTGAGGAAAAATGGGCGTTTCTCGGCTAGAGCATATCAATATCCGGTGCCTGAACCGGCAGCAGACCCGCGATTTCTATGTCGATCTGATCGGGCTGGAAGAGGGCCCGCGCCCCGATTTTCCCTTTCGCGGCCACTGGCTTTACCTGGGCGATGTGCCGGTGGTGCACCTGACCGAGGCCGCCGACCATCCCGGCTCCTGGACCGGCAATCTGGCGCGGGATGCCGTGGCGGATGAAGGCACCGGCCCGTTCGACCATGTCGCCTTCCGGGGTGACGATTTCGATGCCATGCGCGCCCGGTTCGTGGCAGCGGGCGTGGCGTTCCGTGAACGCATCGTGCCGGGCGGCGCGCTGAAGCAGCTTTTCGTGCCCGATCCCGAAGGCGTGATGGTCGAACTGAATTTCGAAGCCTGATTACTTCCGGTCCTGAAGCGCGCCTACCGCCTTCAGCGTCAAGCTGACATGCGCGTCAGGGTCCAGGTCCCCATGCACGAAAGCAATCCGGCCATCCTGTCCCACGACATAAGAAACCCGGTCGGCATAGGGCATCAGAAAGCCCAGGCTCGCGTCGTAGCTCTTCATGATCTTGCCGTCGGCATCCGATGCGACGGGAAACTTGCTCTGGCAGTCGCTGACCGAAAACTTGTCCAGGGTCGTCAGGTTATCCCGGCTGATGCCGACCACGCTGGCGCCGAGCGCCTGGTAGCGGGGCATGGCCTCGGCAAAATCATGAGCTTCGACGCTGCATCCCTTGGTGAAGGCGGCAGGATAGAAATAGACCACGGCGGGCCCGGTCTTCAGGATATCGGCCAGGTGAAAGGTAAAGCGCTTGCCGCCCAGCGTGGCTTGGGCGCTGAAATCGGGCGCCTTGTCGCCGACCTTCAGCGCGGCGCTTGCCGTCATCGGGGAAAAAGCCAGAAAAACCGCCAAAATCGCCTTGCGCATCATACCCTCCAGACATGCCGTGCACATGATACGAGAGCAGGTGGCAGGCTGGATCAGGCTGCCGGCAGATCAGTCCTTGGCGCGTTCCACGTAGGATCCGTCTTCCGTCATCACCACGATGCGGGTGCCGGCCACGATGTGGGTCGGTACCATGGTGCGGACACCGTTGGACAGCATGGCGGGCTTAAACGAACCGGACGCGGTCTGGCCCTTCATCACCGGCTCGGTTTCCGTCACTTCGAAGGTGGCGCGCTGCGGAATCTCGATGGAGATGGCATTGCCCTCGAATAGCTGCAGCTGCACATCCATGTTCTCGGTCAGGTAAGGGGCATAGTCGCCCACGACATCGCCGGAGACATGGAGCTGGTCGAAGGTTGTCGGCTGCATGAACACATACTGCTCACCGTCCTGGTACAGGAAGTTGAAGTTCATGTGTTCGACAAAGGCTTTTTCGATGCTGTCGGTGGTGCGCAGGCGCTCCACGGTCTTTACACCGTCCGAAATGCGGCGCATTTCCAGGTGGGTCACCGGCGTACCCTTGCCGGGATGGATATTTTCGGCCGTCAGGACGAGATAGAGCTTGCCCTCCTTCTCAATGACATTGCCTTTGCGCACGGAGCTGGCGATAACCGAAACCACGGGAAACCTCTCGAAATTCGGGGAATTTGGAGGGGTCTTTAGCAAAGAGGGCCTGAGACCGCAAATGCCGTGGTGGGAGCCTGAAAATCATGCCGACCGGCGGCCTCTGTTGCTGGCCCGTGGCCGGATCAAGGCCGCGATCCGGGGCTTTTTCGAAGCCCGTGGCTTCATCGAGGTCGAATGCGGCGCCCTGGTGACTTCGCCCGGCAACGAAACCCACCTGCATGCCTTCACCACATCCCGCATCGGCGCGGACGGCGTGCGCCATACCGCTTACCTGCACACCTCGCCGGAATTTGCCGCCAAGAAGCTGCTGGCCGCCGGGGAGGAGAAGATCTTCGAATTCGCCCGCGTCTTCCGCAATCGCGAGGGCGGGCGGCTGCATGCGCCCGAATTCACCATGCTAGAATGGTACCGGGTGCGCGAAGACTACCAGGCCGTGATCGAAGACGCGCTGGCGCTGGTGCGGCTGGCGGCGGACGGGGTGGGCGAGACGCAGTTGCGCCATCAGGGCCGCGCCTGCGATCCCTTTGCGGACGCCGAATGGCTGAGTGTGACGGATGCTTTCGGGCGCCATGCGGGCATTGACCTGCTGACGACCATCAGGCCGGACGGCACGCCGGATCGTGACGCGCTGGCGCGCATCTGCGGCTTCATCCCTGCCGCCGACGAAGACTGGTCCGACATCTTCTCCAAAATGCTCACCACCATCGAACCAAGACTGGGCGAAGGTCGCCTGACGGTGCTGCACGAATATCCCCGGCCCGAGGCGGCCTTGGCGCGGCCATCACCCCGCGACCCGCGCGTGGCAGAACGTTTCGAACTGTATGCCTGCGGCGTGGAACTGGCCAACGGCTTTGGTGAACTGACCGACGCCGCCGAGCAGCGCCTCCGGCTGGAGGCCGAGATGGCGAAGAAGGCGCGGCTTTATGGCGACCGCTATCCGCTGGACGAGGAATTCCTCGCTGCGCTGGCGCAGATGCCGCCGGCCTCGGGCGTGGCGCTGGGTTTTGACCGGCTGGTGATGCTGGCCACAGGGGCGCCGCAAATACGGGACGTCTTGTGGACGCCGTCTTTATCTTGATCCCCTCCGCCCTTCGCATCGCAAGCGCTGCTACGGGCACCTCCCCCCTCTTGCGCTCTGCGCGAGGGGGAGGCAGGTAGTCGCGCATGTCCATAGCCCCGCGCGGCGTCGCCGCGCAAAATATCGAAAGTGTAGCGCGCAAATATGCGGTGGCGATTTCGCCCACCCTGCTGTCGCTGGTCGATCCAGCCGATCCCAATGATCCCATCGCGCGCCAGTTCTTGCCCAGCCTGGCCGAACTGAACACGTTGCCGCAGGAAATCGTCGATCCCATCGGTGACGTGGTGCACAGCCCCCTGCCGGGCATCGTGCATCGGCATGCCAACCGCGTGCTGTTCAAGGTGGTGTCGGCCTGCCCGGTCTATTGCCGCTTCTGTTTTCGCCGTGAAACCGTCGGTCCCGGCAAGGAAAGTACGCTCGCGCCTGCCGCCTTCGATGCGGCGCTGATCTATATCGCGGCCCATCCGGAAATCCGCGAGGTCATCCTCACTGGCGGCGACCCCTTCATCCTGTCGCCCCGTCGCATCGAAGATATTTCTAACCGCCTTGCCGCCATTGCACATGTAAAGGTCGTACGCTGGCACACCCGTGTGCCGGTCACCGATCCGGCGCGCATTACCGACGACATGGTGGCGGCGCTGCATGGTGCGGGCGCTGCGACATGGGTGGCGGTGCATGCCAATCACTCTAATGAATTTGGCCCTGATGCCCGGCGCGCCATCGCGCGGCTGGTGGAAGGCGGCATTCCCCTGGTCAGCCAATCGGTGCTGCTGAAGGGCATCAATGACGATGTGGCGACGCTGGCATCGCTGATGCGCGCTTTCTTGGAGAACCGCATCAAGCCCTACTACCTGCACCATCCCGACCTGGCGCCGGGCACAGCGCAATTCCGCCCCGCCATCGCAGAGGGTTTGAAGTTGGTGCAGGCGCTGCGGCGTGAGGTGTCGGGGCTGGAGATGCCCAGCTACATGCTCGATATCCCCGGCGGCTTCGGTAAAGTGCCGCTGGAAAGCGACCATCTGGAGATGTCGGAAAGCGGCATTCGCGTGTGCGACCTTGAAGGCCGCTGGCACGACTATCAGGACGATCTGGAAATCTCGAGCCCGGCAGCGTAGCCGCCGGGCGACCTTCCGCATCTGCCAGCTTCCTTCCCACTTCGATGCGAAGCATCAAGAAGGGGGAAGGTGTCGCAACGAGGTGTCGGCACAGTGCCGACCCGAGTTGCGACGGATGGGGGTCATTAAACTACATCAACGGTTGAACCGGCTTGCCCATCAATCTTTTAAAGAACGCGCTAACGCGGTGCCTTGTCTGCTCGCGCTTGACCACATCCAGGCCCGTCACCCAGTTGAGCTGGATCACCCGGCGGGGGCCTGCGAACGAATGAAAGCCGTGCCAGGCATTGGGCTGGTTCTTGAAGATCACCAGCGTGCCTTCATCTGGCGGCACCTCGGCAATCACGTCTTCCAGGTTATCAGGGCCGCGCAGCAGGCGCAGGCGGCCGCCGGCCGCTTCCCACGCATTGTTCATGTATATCAGCACGGTGATGATCTTGGTGCGGCTGTCGGTATGGATCTGGCCGTCGCGTGCCGCCGAAACACCGCGCGCCGTCACCATCGTGGGCTTGCCCTCGAGGGAAATGCCGAATTTCTCCGACACGGCGCGGGTGAATTCCGGCCCCTGGATCGCCTCGATGAAATTGCGGAAGGCCGGGCCGAATTTCAGCGTCGGCAGCGGGAAGCTGCCGGGATGCGCCACCAGCGGATAGTCGGCGTTGATCGCGGCCATCGCCTCCGGCTTCACGAAGCGCGGCACCATCAGGAACGGGAAAGGCTCCCGTGTCAGCGGCGTGCCGGCGAAAGTATCAATGTCGATGGGCAGGCTCATGATCGCCAAATACTACATCGGCGGCCGGAAACGCAAAAGCAGAAAGGGAGGGCTTTCGCCCTCCCTTTCCTTCACCCGGTTTTTCATTTGCCCCACGAAAAACCGGGGATTCAGGTGCGACCTTAGTTGCCGTTGGTCGAGTAATGCAGGATCTGCGCCTTGTTGCCCACGGCGGCCGAGGTCATGCTCATGCTGCCGCCGATGTTGAAAGCGCTCATGTTGATGGTCGAGGCGCTGATCGAACCGTTGATCTGGCTGTTGAACACCGGGAAGTTCGGCGCGTTGCTGTCGGTCTGCATGGTGTTGCCCATCGCCAGCGACTGGATCGCCATGTCGCCCACCACGCCATTGACCGTGCCCTGGATCAGGGAAGACGGATCGGAGGCGCGGCATTCCTGGGTGCTGCGAACGGAAGTCAGGATCGGGTCGGTCGAAACCGTGGCGCCGTTGCAAAGCGCCTGGTTTGAGATGCCGACGCTGCCCCAGACGTTGGAAATGTCGGCGTGAATGTCCGAGGCGATGGCGGCGTCGGGGCCGACATACTGGTTCGAGACCACCTTGGTGTCGTTCATCGTCATCACGTCGACGATGTTACCGGCTGCGGCGCCCTGCAGGGCGGCGTCACCGCCGACCGAGTCGATCACCGTATTGATGCTCGACCACTGGGTCTGCAGCGTCACCTGGCCGTTCAGGACATTGGCCAGGCCGCCTGAAGAGGAATTGTCCCAGGTGCCGTACTGGTCGCCACCGGCGAACGCGGCGGTCATCGAGAAGGTGGCCAGCGCGGAGGCGAGGATCAGGGTCTTGAAGCTCTTCATGTTACTCTCCTAAATTCGGTCAATGAATAGGTTGCTGTGTTCAGGCGATGTGCGGATCAGTAGCCGCCGCGGAGATAGGTGCTGCCCATCGGATCGGGCTCGCTGTAGCCGCGATAGGGGTTGCCCCGGTTGAAGGCGGCAGGCTGCTGCTGGACACCATAGGGCTGCTAATAGGCGTAGGGCTGCTGGTAGCCGTAGCCGGGCTGCTGATAGGCCATCGCCTGCTGCTGATACGGGTTGGCGCCTTAGGGATTGCCGCCCAGATAATCGACCGACACCGCGCAGGAGCCGCTCGGGGCACCATAGGCACGCGACACCATTTCCATTACGCCACGCTCGAGCACCGAACGCACCGCCAACTGGACCGGTTCCAGAGCGCTTTCGCCCATCGAGGTGTCGAAGAAGTTGGTGCCCAGGAAGCTGAACACGCCGGCCGAAACCTGGCGGCCGATGATCTGCTTCTGCAAGGAAACCACATCCACCACTTCGAGCGTGACCGAGTTGATCAGGCGCATGTCCATGCCGATGTTCATCACATAGAGGCTGCCGCCGAAGGTGCCCTTGGTGGCGGCCGTACCGGTGCCGCCGCCATTGCCGCCGACATTCTCGGAGCCGATGTTGAAGTTCAGCTCGGTGATGCCGACGACAATGTAGAAATCAGAGCCGGGGATCGATCCCGACATGATCTTGCGATAGTCGCCCGCCTGGCGGGGCATGTCGTCGGTGATGAGCTTGTTGTTGGCGTACTTCAGTTCCATCTCGGCGACCGAGGTGTCGAAGCGCTCGACCATCGGCACGCCGGCCTTGGCCAGGGCGCTCATCGCCATCAGGGCGGCGCCGGCGGTGATCTTGCGGCCCGAACCATCGGACTCGGTCTTGCCGGTGTAGTCGGAAATCTGGCCCACCGCGATCTTGACCGGGCGCTGGCGGGTGAAACCCGACATGCAGCGCAGCGAAGCGGAGTAGGGCGTCTCGTTGGAGATCACCGGGGCGCCACCGATCGGATCGGTGTAGCGGCCAGCGCTGTTGTCTTCGGGGCTGATGCAGCCACCGAGGCCGAGCGAAGCGGCCAGCAGCAATGCCAGCGGCTTCTTGAGGTGTTTGATTCCACGAGGCGTCATGGGTGGGGCTTCCCTTAGTCTCTTCAGTTAGTACTTGTTCAAATTGACTGCAGCGTTCTGGCTGCCGGTATTGATCTGCGTAGAGTCGACGATAGCTGTGTTGTTGAACCCGACTACCTGGACCTGCAGCTGATTGCCGATCGCGGTGGCCTGGCCATACGTTGCTCCTGCACCGCCCGTGCCAACCCCGGCCGAAGCCGTCTGGTTGCCCTGGTTGGCGCCGATGTTGCCGGAGGTGATCGAACCATTGACCATGGTCAGGTTGTTGTTGGCATCGCGGATGCTTTAGTTCGACGCGGTGTTCTGGTTACTGGCGCCATAACCATTGTAAACGCCGGAATTGGCCCAATCCTGTGCCTGCACCGCAGTGGCGGAGAGGCTGGCGAGAAGGGCGAGGGCAGCAATGGTCTTGAACTGGCGCATGGCGAAATCCGAATTGGCTCGCCAGCCTCATCGCAATCAGCATGCCAGTTCTTAATGGGCGTTAAGGACATGGCGTTCCGCTTCGGCACGAATCCCGGTTTTTCGCGGCCAAAAGCAGGGTCAGCCGCCCCCTGGCAGCGGGGCACCGCCCCTGTCCCAGTTCCGCTATCCATGCCGCATGGCCCGTTCCGGGGCGGCGTGTTGTTTCCTATTGGCACGCCCCACCCTGGCGGGTGATATGGATCATGGCCTTTCTTCAACCCGGTCCGGCACGGCAGCCGGCTTTGCAGGCACCCGCTATAGTGCTCTGGCTGATCGGCGTCCTGCTCGCCGCCCATGCCGGGCGCATGGCGCTCGATCCCGCCCGCTCGGCCGACATCATCATCACCTATGCCTTCATCCCGGCACGCTATGCCTTTCCCGGGTCATTGTGGGACCAGGCCATTCCTTTTGTGAGCCACCTCTTCCTGCATGGCGGCTGGGGCCATGTGGTGATGAACAGCCTCTGGCTGTTGGCCTTCGGACCGGTGGTGGCCCGCCGTTTCGGGGCGCTGCTGTTCCTGCTCTTCTTTCTGCTGTGCGGTGCGGCGGGGGCGGGAGCCTTCCTGCTCTTCAACTGGGGTGGGACCGATCCGGTGGTGGGTGCGTCCGGGGCGGTGTCCGGCCTGATGGCGGCGGGCCTGCGGCTGATGCCGGGCATGTTTGCCTGGGCGCAGCCGGGCGACCCCCAGCTGGCGCCGATCCTGTCGCGCCCGATCCTGAGCTTCAGCCTGATATGGGCAGGGCTGAACCTGGCGGTCGGCCTGTTCGGCGGCGCCTTCTTGGGCGCGGACGGCGCCATCGCCTGGCAGGCCCATCTGGGCGGCTATCTTGCCGGACTGCTGCTGGCGGGGCTGTTCGATGGCTTGCGTCCCCGCGCGCTCGCACCGCCGCTGGACGAAGGCTGAGTTCCCTCACCAGGTTTAGACATTTCTAAAAATTGCCCGCTTAACCATCTTGTGGCTCGCTAGGGTCTGATCCGATGCGGAGAAAAACGCCGGGCCATCGTCAGGTCGATCGGACAAGGGGAAAAGCCATGGCCGCATGCTGCCGTTTCGCCGGCCGACGCGCACATATATATGCGTGCCTGCTCGCAGGCGCCGCGCTGCCGGCGCTGGCGGCTGCCGCTTCCGCCCAGGTGATCGAGTCGGTGACGGTCTCGGCAGAGCGCCGGTTGGAGGATCTGCAGTCGGTACCGATGGCGGTGACCGCTTTCCAGGCGAGCGATCTGGCAGCCCGCCGCATCGAGGGCGTGCGCGATATCCAGTTCGCTACCCCGAACGTCAATTACACCAAGAACAACTTCACCAGCTCCAATTTCTCTATCCGGGGCATCGGCACCCAGGTGATCTCGGCCGACAGCGAATTCGGCGTCGCCTTCAACATCGACGATGTTTATTACGCGGGGCCGCCCATCGACTCCGCCCAGTTCTACTTCATTGAACGGATCGAGGTGCTGTGCGGGCCGCAATCGACCCTGTATGGGCGCGGCGCCACCGGCGGCATGGTCAATGTCTTCACGGTGCGGCCCGAACTCTACGAACAGTCGGCCAGTTTCTCTGCCGTCTGTGACAACTACAACGCTGCCAAACTCAAGGGTATGGTGCACCTGCCGCTGCTGGACGGCCTGCTGGGCCTGCGATTGGCGGGCGAGTTGGTGTGCCATGATGGCTGAGCTCACAACGTCTAAGGCCCCGGCGCGCTGGCCGACATCGACGCGCGCGACAGGTGGTCGGGGCGCGGCAGCCTGCGCGGGCAGCCCGGCGAGGACACCGCCTTCGACCTGATTGCGGCCCGCGCGGCGGCAGCCGACATCCGGTGACGTGGCCAGAAGAATCTTAATGGCTGGCCCAGGTCGGCGTGAAGACGTTTTAGATCACCCAGGCATCGCCCTCGGGGGAATGGCTATGAAGAAAGGTTCAATGGGTCGCTGCGTGACGGGCTTCTAAAAGGCGAGGACTTTTACAATCTTGCCGAAGCGAAAGTTCTGAACGAGGCCTGGTGGCGGCATTACAACACGATCCGCCCGGAAAGCAGCTTCGGCTACCAAGCGCCGGCCCCGTAAACCGCTATTGCCGCCTTCTTATTTCGCCACGCGCCACCTTTGGACGGCAATGACCAAGGGGGAAGATTTAACCAGGGCCACCGAATGAGAGCCGATCATAATAATCTATGTAACGCTCACAACTAGGCGCATTCTAAACAGGTTCCTTATCCTTAAAAACTAAAAAGTCTTGCGCAATTGAACTCGGAAGACAGGCGGCATTACTGTTCGTAATGTTTCGGTGCTGTTCAAATCCATCACTGCTCGACTGGTCGTGAAAAGTATTCTTTCGCGGACTCGCTGGCGCTTAACAATATTCTCAAGGCTAATATTCAAAAGAAGGTCCGGCTTGGCTCTCCAGTTCCAGTATATCATGGTGCGAGGCTGTCCTTTTTCGTATCGTAACTCTTTCAAAAAGTAAGTAGTCCGCCGGGGATTTATACCGCCTGAAAAACCAAAGCTCGAATTCCACGATGGGATATCCTGCGACAACATAAAATTACTATAGAATGGAAATTCACCGCCGGCACCGCGCAGTTTTCCAGTAACAGGATCTGTGAGCTCCGACCAGGTCCAGCTAGTATCTGCCGTAAAACGAAGATTTTCTAAACCAAGTTCGTCGAAGGGAATAACGGCATGAAAACTGATCCTATCTCGCGTGCCATCTCCAATATTACCAGGCGCGTCATAAGTTTTCGTGGGTGCGATAACAACAATTCGATCATTAATTTTTTGAATATTTGAATGGAGATAAGTGAGGGACGCCGCACCTTTTTTCCAGAAACTATATTCAATCGCACCCTCATATTCCCAGGATCGTTCCGGCTCTAGATTGGCATTGCCAGCGGTAACGGTACCTAGTGTCGCGTCATTGGAAGCAGAAAAAGAACCAAAATCTAACTGTCCGACGCGTCGTTCAGCCCGAAATCGCAACTGGGTGTTCGTAGTCAGGTCATAGGTGGCGATGACGCGTGGTTTTAAAAATGCGAAGGCGCGCTTCTGATTAGTATCGCCGATCTGGGAGATGGTGGAGGTTTCATAACGCATGCCAAGCTCAGTCCGAAGCCCCGGCCAGAGAGCAATATTTGCTGTTCCAGAGAACTCAGCGCGGCGTTCCTCGACGCGAACATTGGAGTTCGGCAACAGCTGCGAAATTCCGGCAATGTTGAGGAAAGAATTTGTGTCGCGAAAATTAAGGGCGCCTTCAGCGCCAGCTTGAAGTGTAAGCCAGGAAAAAAATTCTTTTCGCAGAGTGGCCCTCGCGAGGGTTTCCCCGTTTGGAGCTTTGCTGCCAGATTCCGTCGAAGTTGTAATATTATTGGAAGTACTTATCGGAAAGGCGCGGCGGTAAAGGCCAAGAGCTGTCACGGCGTAGCCGCCGTAACCCCCTTCATAGTTAGCGCCAAGCTCATAGTCTTTATTAATGCTCAGCGAAGGGCTAGCTTGGGTCGTCTGAACTTTTTGGGCATCAGTGGCGTAATAATAAGTATCGGTTCTTTCTTTTTGTGTACCAGCGCTTGCATTCAAACGGAACGTTCCCAGCCAGTCATGGCGATACTCTGCCACTCCATCGCTGGAATATTTGTATTCGTATGCGTCGGTCAGGTAGTCGCCAGAGTTTATTAAGCTGCCAAGCTTGTCGAATTTTGCCTGAAATCCATTATTACCTGAAGCGGAAACGCCGCGACTGCTACCACCACCACCACCACCACCACCAGCACTGGGGACGGCACCTCCCGTATTGCCACTGCGTCCAGCCCCTGGGCCCTGAGCGTTGCTTTCGGCATCAATTGAAACGTCAAACGAAAAATTTTCAGTGCGATGAGCAATCATCGCTCTCCCAGTAGTCATATACTGGCCAAGTTTATTTACGCTGGGCGTGACCTCAATCAAACCGCTTGTCTCTGAGGCTGCTTCGCCTGAATTCTTCTCCACAGATTTTCGGATGACGTTGGCGACAACAGGGTACCCCTGCATATCAATCCCCGCAGTACCGCCTCTAATCACGTCTATTCTTTCGACGTTACTTACAGGTATTCGTTGAAGTACCTCGTCTAGGGTCACGCTTTTAGTAGAAGCTGCCGCACCGTCGACCAACACATTGCCGGCGCTGCCGGAAAACCCTCGTGTCGAGGAGCTCCCGCCAATAAATGTGAAGCCTGGCAAACGAGCAAGCATATCTCGGGCATTAGAGGCATTGGCGGTCATAAAAAATTCTAAGGGGTAGGATGTGATACCGGATCCAACTCCCAACTTGGATTCAGAATTTGTCAAATTAGTTGTTGAATTTTGAGACTGATCGCGCTGTGCGAGCGCTGGCTCTGTCATACAAGTAGTGACTGCAATACCAAGCGCGCCAACTGCGAGATTGTATAATAAAAAATTCTTTTCAAAAATAGTCACAAATCTTCCTTACAAATCTAGCGTTACTATTCATGAACTCACGGAAGATCTTAAATAAGATCGCCAACAAATAACTTTTCAATATACATTTTTTAGGCCTGACCAGACCGAATTTTTGACCGCCGAAATAAAGAAACCATTGAATGGCGCCCGTCTGGTCCAGATCTGGCGGAGCAGTGCTAAATTCCTCTGCTACAAAAATTCCATCAGCGTGCTCTTCTATTTAGATCCGCTGAAAGTTGCAAAGCAACGCTCCACCTCCGGTTGGCAATGACCAAGGAGGAAGCGCGGCTCGCATCCGCAACCGACTCGCCCTGCGAAAGCGCAATCTCCGCCTCCCACAGTTTTACAATAACTTCCTTAGGCTGATGCCTGCGTCCCATTCCAAATCTTCTCCCAAGGTTCCAATATAATAGTCCCTGGACCACTTGGAAGTGGGCAGATCACGCAAGCCCCACCCTCACCTGTTCCAGCGCCAGCCGGTATTCGGCGTCATGCTGAGTGGATCTTTAAAAACTATTTATATCAGTATATTAGCGTGTCTGTAGGTTCATCTTAGTGGGAAAATGTCCCAAAATTATACCAGTTTGCAGGCTTTTGACGCCTCATTCTGTTGCTCTGCACCGCAGCACATGCCTATAAGCGCCCGCTTTTCCGCCCTTAATCTTAGATTCCGAGAGTTCCGCCCGTCATGGATATCCGTAACATCGCCATCATCGCCCATGTTGACCATGGCAAGACCACCTTGGTGGACCAGCTGCTGAAGCAGTCCGGTTCGGTTCGCGAGAACCAGCAGATGGCCGAGCGGGCCATGGACTCCAACGACCAGGAGCGCGAGCGCGGCATCACCATCCTGGCCAAGTGCACCTCGGTCGAATGGAACGGCGTGCGCATCAACACTGTCGACACCCCCGGCCATGCCGACTTTGGCGGCGAAGTTGAGCGCATTCTCTCCATGGTGGACGGCGTCGTGCTGCTGGTGGACGCGGCCGAAAGCGTCATGCCCCAGACCAAGTTCGTGCTCGCCAAGGCGCTGAAGCTGGGCCTCAAGCCCATCGTGGTCATCAACAAGATCGACCGTTCCGACGCCCAGCCCGCTGAAACGCTGGAATCCATCTTCGACCTGTTCCTGGCGCTGGAAGCGAATGACAGCCAGCTCGATTTCCATCACCTCTATGCCTCGGGCCGCAACGGCTGGGCCGTCAACGAGTTGGAAGACGAGCGCAAGGACCTGACGCCTCTCTTCAAGCGCATCGTCGAGGATGTGCCGCCGCCCAAACCGCAGGCGCTGGCCAGCGAAGAGCATCCCTTCAAGATGCTGGTCACCACGCTGGAAGCCGACCCGTTCCTGGGCCGCATCCTGACCGGCCGCATTGAATCGGGCGTCGTCACGATGGGCCGCAACATCAAGGCCCTGAATGCGGCCGGCGAGGTTATTGAAAAGACCCGTGTCACCAAGCTGCTGGCCTTCCGTGGCCTGGCCCGCGTGCCGGTCGAGCGCGCCGAAGCCGGCGACATCATCGCCATTGCCGGCCTGGAAAACGCTACCGTTGCCGACACGCTGTGCGACATGGCCGTGACCGATGCCATCCCGTCGCATCCCATCGATCCGCCGACCCTGTCCATGACCATTTCGGTCAATGACAGCCCTTATGCTGGCCGCGAGGGCGACAAGGTGCAGTCCCGCGTCATCCGCGAACGCCTGATCCGCGAAGCCGAAGGCAATGTCGCGCTGAAGGTCGCCGAGACCGGCGACGGCGCCTTCGAGGTGTCGGGCCGTGGCGAGCTGCAGCTGGGCGTGTTGATCGAATCCATGCGCCGCGAGGGCTTCGAGCTCTCCATCAGCCGTCCGCGCGTGGTGATGAAGATCGAGAATGGCGAGAAGCTGGAGCCGATCGAAGAAGTCACGGTCGATGTCGACGACGCCTATACCGGCACCGTCATCGAGAAGATTTCCCAGCGCAAGGGCGAGATGACCGACATGCGCCCCACCGGCGCTGGCAAGACCCGCATCGTCTTCCACGGCCCCGCCCGTGGCCTGATCGGCTATCACGGCGAATTCCTCACCGACACGCGCGGCACCGGCGTGATGAACCGCATGTTCCTGGAATATGCCCCGCACAAGGGCAGCGTCGGCGGCCGCATCAACGGCGTGCTGATCTCGACCGAGCAGGGCGAAGCGGTGACCTATGGCCTCTGGTACATCGAGGAGCGCGGCAAGCTCTTCATCGGCACCGGCGCCAAGGTCTATCAGGGCATGATCATTGGCCAGAACGCCAAGGACAACGACCTGGACGTCAACCCGCTCAAGTCCAAGCAGCTCACCAACATCCGCACCACCTCGAAGGACGAGGCCGTCAAGCTGACGCCCTTCGTGCCGATGACGCTGGAACAGGCGATGGCCTATATCCAGGATGACGAGCTGGTCGAAGTGACGCCGCTCAATATCCGCCTGCGCAAGCGCGAGCTTCTCCCCCATATGCGCAAGCGCGCCAAGCAGGCCGCAGACGCTTAAGCGCGGTCCTTTTGCGCCGTGAGTTGTCGCGCCGTCGCTCGTGTACGTCTTGTACACGTCGCTAGGCGCTCCTGCTCACGCCACAAAATTCCTCGCGCTTAAAGGGTGGCTTCGTTAGAATTCCCCTCGAAGCGGGGCGGCATGTTCGAGACTTTCTTCAAAAGCGAAGCGGCCAGCGGCATCCTGTTGCTGGCCGTGACCATTCTGGCGCTGCTGACGGCCAATTCGCCGCTGGCGCCCATCTATTTCGATGCCCTGCATGCCTATCTTGGCGGCCTGTCGCTGCTGCACTGGATCAATGACGGGCTGATGGCCCTGTTCTTCCTGCTGGTAGGGCTGGAAATTCGCCGTGAGCTCAGCAACGGCGAATTGTCCACCTGGCCGCGCCGGGTCTTGCCCGGTCTGGCGGCGCTGGGCGGCATGGCATTTCCGGCGCTGCTCTATGTGGGCTTCAACCGGGGCGGCGAAACGGCACTGCATGGCTGGGCCATTCCCACCGCCACCGACATCGCCTTCTCGCTGGGCGTGCTGGCCCTGTTCGGTTCGCGGGTGCCGCTGTCGCTGAAAGTCTTCCTCACGGCGCTGGCGATCATCGACGACTTGCTGGCGGTGCTGATCATCGCTGTTTTCTATGGCTCCGGCCTGGCGTTGCCCTGGCTGGGCGCGGCGGCGCTGCTGGCGGCGGTGATCTTCGGCCTAAGCCGCGCCCGCGTCCTGCCGCTCTGGCCCTATCTGCTGCTGGGCGTAGCGCTGTGGTTCTGCGTTCTCAAATCCGGCATCCACGCCACCCTGGCGGGCGTGATCCTGGCCTTTGTCATGCCGGCGCAGTCGCTGCCGTCCTCGCCATCCGTGAAACTGGAGCATGGCCTGCACAAATGGGTGGCCTTTGCCATCGTGCCCATCTTCGCTTTCGCCAATGCCGGTGTCTCCCTGGCGGGACTGAGCGCCGCCACGCTGGTCCAGCCAGTGACCCTGGGCGTCGCAGCGGGCCTTTTCCTGGGCAAGCAGATCGGCGTCTTCGGTGTTACCTTCGCGGCGGTGAAGCTCGGGCTGGGCCGCCTGCCGCCGGAGATTTCCTGGCGGGCGCTCTACGGCGTCTCGCTCCTGTGCGGCATTGGCTTCACCATCAGTCTCTTCATCGGGGCGCTGGCGTTCCGCGAGCCGGGCCTGCAGGATGCGGCCAAGCTGGGCGTGCTGGCAGGATCGCTGCTCTCGGGCCTGATAGGACTTGTGGTGCTGCGCTTTGCGTTACGGGATTAGATTGTGACGGACTGGATCGCCCTGCTGGGCTCTGCCGCAGGTCTTTGCACGACGGTTTCCTTCCTGCCGCAGCTGTTGCGCGCCTGGCGCACCCGCTCAACCCGCGACATTTCCCTGCCGATGTTCTCGCTGCTGGTGTTCGGTATCTTTCTCTGGCTGGTCTATGGCGTGGTGATCGGTGACATACCGCTGATCCTGGCCAACGCGGTGAGCTTCTGCCTCACTGGTTCGATCCTTTATTTGAAGCTGCGTCACGGCTAGGCTTGCGTCATGACCAGCGTTGATCCCGCCACCATCGCCCTTGCCCACCGCCTCTGCGAAGCCTCGGGCGCGGTGATCCGGCCCTATTTCCGCCAGCGCATCGAAATCGTGAACAAGCTGGCGGATTCGTTCGATCCGGTCACCGAGGCCGACAAGGGTGGCGAGCGCGCCATCCGCGCCATTCTCGATGCCGAGCGCCCTGACGACGCCATCCTGGGCGAGGAATATGGCGCCAAGCCCGGCACCTCCGGCTGGCGCTGGGTGCTCGATCCGGTGGACGGCACCCGTTGTTTCATCACTGGCCGCCATGAATGGGGCTCGCTGGTCGCGCTGGAAAAGGACGAAGTGCCGGTGCTGGGCATCCTCGACCAGCCCGTGCTGGGTGAACGCTTCATCGGCGTCAACGGCCGCACCGAGCTGCACCAGGCGGGCCGCGTCATCCCCCTGCAAGTGCGTGGCTGCGCCGGCCTCAAGGATGCCGTGCTGTGCGCCACCGATCCCTCCGCCTACATGACGCCGGAACAGGTCGCGGCTTTCGAGCGGGTGAAGGCAGAGGCGCGGCTCACCCGTTATCATGGCGACTGCTACATCTTCGCCATGCTGGCGATGGGCTTTGTCGATGTGATCGTGGAAGGTGCGTTCCGCCGCTGGGACATCGCTGCGCTGGTACCGCTGGTGGAAGGCGCGGGCGGCGTCATCACCAACTGGCAGGGCGGCACCTGGCGCGATGGTGATGCCGTGCTCGCCTGTGGCGACCGCAAGGTGCATGCGCAGGTGATCGCGCTTCTTCGCGCGTAAGCCAGGCGCGGTTTATACCTGTCACGGCGCCAGGCCTTCGCCCACTTTGTGTCACAAAGTACGAAAAACCCTGAATAATCCGCCTTAATTTGCCTTTGTTGGCAGGCCGGGGAACCCCTGCTGCTGCTGCCACGTTGATCTCCCGCAGCTTTGCGTGAACACACAGGAGATCAACATGGGCATGCGCGACAACAGCTTTGAAACGTCCAGCGCGATTCGCAGCGAGACTGTGTTCGTCGACAGCGACGATGTGATCATCAAGGACAATTACGCGCTGGATGAATCCGCCGGCGAAGGCCTGGGTGGCTTTCACCGCAACGCGGATGAGCTTGAGCCGCAGGGCGGCAAGGGCAAGGTCATTGGCGCGCTCGCGGTCGCACTGATGCTCGGGGCCGCCGGCGCCTACACCTACTCGATGATGCCCGCCAAGGATGTGGTGGCACAAACGCAGCCGGTCGTGCCGGTCAAGAACGCCGCCATGACACCGCCGGCACCTGCCGCGGCACCCGAGGCCGTGGCCCCTGCCGCGCCCGTGCCGGCCATGACGCCGGCTCCGGCGGCGGCGCGCGAGGCTGCCGCGCCGCGTAGCGCAACCCCTGCGCCGGTTCTGCGTGCGGCCCAGGCCCCGGTGATCGCGCCGACGGTTGATCCGGCTCCGGCTCCCACGGCGGTGACGCCACTGGAAAGTCAGGCTTCGGCTGTCCCCGAGCCGGTCAGTCCCACGCCGCCCGCCGCTGCGGTGGCCGGCAATCCGCCGCTGAATGAGCAGTCCGCTGCTCCGGTGGATGCTGTACCGGTGATGCCTGCCGCCCCGGCTGACAATGCCCCGGCTGCCGAGCCGGCCCAGTAATTTACGGGCTTGTGACCGTTCGTAAGGCTGTCGTGTCCCGGCGATCCGAAAGGATCGTCGGGACATGGTGTTTTAAGGAGCGACGGCCCCGCGAAGTGCGAAGCGGTTCGCGTCAGGCCGCGCGACCATTAAAAACTAGGTCTCGAGGAATGCATCAAAGGCGCGCCACCATTGGGCGCGGATCGCGTCACGCTCCAGCAGCATTTCATGGCCTGCGCCTGCGATCTCGATATAGCGCGCGTTGGGCAGGCGCGCCGCAAAGGACCTGGTCTGCGCCGTCACCACGATGCGATCCTGGCCCGCTCCGATCAGCAGCAGCCTGGTGGTGATGCGCGGGGCCTGGGTCTGCAGCCAGGCCATGGAGCGCATCGCCGCCGACAGCCAGCTCCAGGTCGCCCCGGCCAGCCGCAGCGCGGGCTGCGCGCGCAGGATTGCCTGGACGCGGGCGTAGCGGGTCTCGTCGGACGTCACCATCTGGCGGGCGAAGGTCATGGCATGCGGATCGCGCGCTTCCATGCCCCAGACCCAGCCCGCGCCCCGGCCCAGCCGGGTTTGTGCCGCCGTGATCAGCGCCACCATCCAGGCGGCATAGCCGCGAAAGGACACCGCCACCATCGGGGCGGTCAGCACCGCCCGGGCAAAGGAATCCGGATACTTCGCCAGGTGCCGCAGCAGATTGTGTCCACCCATCGAATGGGCGAGGGCGACAGGCCTGGCATCGCCCATCGGCATCACGATTTCCCGGAGAAAGACGCTGAGGTCCTCGTCAAAATCGGCGAAGTCGTTGACATAACTCTTGCGGCTGTCGTCCGGCAGCAGGCGGTCGGAACCGCCCTGGCCGCGCCAGTCGAAGGTTGCCACCATGAAGCCGCGCCCGCGCAGCTCGTCGATCACTTCGAAATATTTCTCGATGAATTCGGTCTGGCCGCCCAGCAGCACGCAGACGCCACGCGATGGCGCGGCAGGATCGGCGGCAAATCGTGCCGCCCGCAAGCGCACAAGGGTTTTTTGATCCGGTGCATCCACGCCCGGGGCGGCCTTGAAAAAGAGAGGTTCAAAAATCGCGCTGGCCGCCTGCATAAGACCGGTTTTAGGGCGGTTGGGACGTTTTTCAAGGGGTTGAAGGCAGGTGGTCAGCAACTATGTCGATCGTGCTGGCGGCCATGATGGCGCCAGTTTTGAAACAACGCTTCATGAGGTTGAACCATGCGTACCGATTATTCCCCCTTCTTCCGCAGCACCGTCGGCTTTGACCGCCTGTTGAACTTGCTCGAGACCGCCGAGGGCGCGCCGGGGTATCCGCCCTACAACATCGAGCGCAGCGACGAGGACCATTATCGCATCACCATCGCCGTGGCCGGCTTTGCCGAGAAGGATCTCGGCGTCGAAGTGAAGGACAATGTCCTCACCGTCACCGGCAAGCGCGAGGCGGAGGCCGAAAAGCCCGCCTATCTCCACCAGGGCATCGCCGGCCGCGCCTTTGAGCGCCAGTTCCAGCTTGCCCAGCATGTGGTGGTGAAGGGTGCCCGCCTCGAGAACGGCCTGCTCCATGTCGACCTGGAGCGCATCGTGCCGGAAGAGAAGCGGCCCCGCCGCATCGCCATCAATGCGCCGGAGCTCAAGACCATCGAGGGCCAGAAAGCGGCTTGATTGCGAGCGGCGCAGCGCAGCCGCGCCGCGACCCAAAACATCCGCCAGCTTCCTTCCCCCTTCGGTGCGAAGCACCGGGAAGGGGGAAGGTGTCGCACCGAGGTGTTTGCCGCAGGCAAACCCGAGTTGCGACGGATGGGGGTTAACTAAAGAAACAAAGGCAGGAAGCTCTCCGGCTCCCCTGCCTTTGTCTTTTGGGGCCGCCGCATTAAGGTTGCGGTTCACGCTTCACGCGAGAGACCGCTTGGCGTTCTGGCAGCCACAGCCTTCGACCAAGGCCACCGGCCTGGAATCGGTGCGGGCCCGCTATGACGCCATGTTCGCCCGCTTCGGTGCGCTTGCCAGCTTTGCGGTGGTGCCCGGCAGCCTGGGGCCGGTGGCGGGCGAATGGCACAAGGCGTCGGAAGATGGCCGTGTCCTGCTCTATTTTCATGGCGGCGGCTTCGTCGCCGGCTCGCCTGAAAGTCATCGCGGCCTGGTGGCGAAGCTGGTGGAAGCCAGTGGTGTCTCCGCCTTCGTGCCGCGTTATCGCCTGTCGCCGGAAAACCCGTTTCCCGCGCCAGTGCGTGATGGGCTCGACGCCTATCGCGGCCTTATCGCCAAGGGCATCGCGCCCGGCTCGATCCTGCTGGCGGGTGACGAGGCGGGCGGCGGCCTGGCCTTCGCCGTGGCGCTGGCGGCGCGCAATGCCGGGCTGGAACGCCCGGCGGGCGTGGCGGCGCTGTCACCCTGGGCCGACTTGGCGCTGTCCGGCATGGCGGTGCTGGGCAATCGCGGCAGTGATCCGCTGCTGTCCTGGGAGCAGCTTTTCATGTGCGCCCGCCATTATTTGAAGAAGGCCAACCCCTGCGATCCCTATGCCTCACCTGCCTTTGCGGGGCTGAAGGATTTCGCGCCGGTGATGGTGCATGCGGGCGCGACGGAGATCTTGCGCGATGACGCTTCCAAGCTGGGCGACCGCGCGGCGGAAGCGGGCGTGTCGGTGAGCGTGGAGATCTATGACGGCATGGGCCATCTCTTCCAGGCCGATCCGAAGCTGAACGAAGCGAAAGTTTCGCTCGCGCGCCTGGGGCAATTTATCCGCAGCAGAACTGCGGTTTTAGTTGATTGAACTCCATCCCCTCAACTCGGGTCGCCGCGTGGCATTGCTGCGCGGCTAGAGCCAAGCTTGCTTAAGCGCTCGCCGCCAAAGCTTCCGCGAACCGCATCGGCAATTTTGCCCCTGACGTATCGCAGCCATCCATCTCACAGCCCGACAGGTCGGCATCGGTCAGGTTGGCATAGGAGAAATCCGCGCCCGACAGGCGGACGCGCTTGAAGTCGCCGCCGCGGCAATCGGCATAACGCGCTTCGGCATTGTCCAGGCGCGCGGGCAGCAGGCGGCCCGCCGAGATCATCAGCGGCCCCAGCTTGGTGTCGCGCAGGTCGGCATGGTTGAGCTTGGCGCCCGACAGGTTGACGCCGCGCAGGTCGGCGCCGCGCAGGCAGGCCGAGCGCAGGTCCGCGCCTGACAGGTTGCTGCCCTGGAGTGAGGCGCCCTGGAGGTCGACGCCGTAAAGCTGCGCCCCTGGGGCGATCAGGGCGGTGAGCATGCGATGCGCCAGCTTCTGTGCTGAGCGCAAATCCATGTTGGTGAGGTCGGCAGGCTGGCCTTCGCGGCCCTCGGTTTCGGCCCAGCGCGCATGGCTTTCCAGCAGACACTGCATATTGGCGACCATGACGGGGTCCACCTTGGTGACCTCGCGCAATGTCTTGGAAAGATCCGCACCATGGGTGTTGGCCATGTCGAGCTTGGCGCCGATCAGGATGGCGCCGGCCAGGTCCGCGCCCGACAGGTTGCAACCTGACAGGTCGGCATTCTCCAGGTTGGCGCCCTTCAGGTTGGCCTGGCGCAGGTTGGCGCGGGTGAGGCGGCAGCCTTTCATGATGGCGTCGGTGAAATCGGCCTGGATCGCCATGACGCCGGTCATCTTGGCGCGCTCGAGGTTGGCGGAATTGAGCATGGCGGCGGGCATCTCCGACGGCCCCAGATCGTGCTGCAGCACCTTGAGGTTACCGTAGCGGTCCTTCTCGGCGATGGTGCCTTCACGCAGGTCGGCCTCGTAGAGGTCGGCGCCGATCAGGTTGGCGCCGCGCAGGGAGGCGCCGCGCATGTCCACCCGGCGCATCGAGGCGCTGGCGAGGTTGGAACGGCGCATGTCGGCCCCGAAAAAGCTGGCCGAATCGAGCTTGGCGCCCGAAAGGTTGGTTTCCTCCAGGATCGCGCCGGTGAAATCGGCATCGGCCAGGTTGCGGCCCGACAGGTCGAGCCCGGACAGGTCGCAGAAGATGAACACGGCGCGGGCCCCGCCGACGCGGCCGGAAGAGAGCATCTCGTGGCGCGCGGCCGCGATGCTCACATCCTTCTGGGTGAGTTTCGCGAACCCGGTATGGCGGGCCGGGGTCATTGGTTTTATGCGCCCCGTTAAGCCTTTTTCACCTGCCATTCTGGTGCTTTGGGCCTAACGCCAGATTAAAACGTCAAAAATTGCTGTTGAACCGGCCTCCCAGCCGGGTACAAAGGCGGGCAAAGCCCGGACCGGGGTACCCAGGGGGACCGGCGGGGGCTTTTCTTGAGTATAGGAAACGGTTTAGCGACCAGCCGGGCGGTGCCCGGGCGGCCAGGGGCCCTGCCGGAGACGGCCCCCCGCCCTGCGGCGGTGATGCAAAAGGCCGGATGCCGAGGATTTAAGGTCGCTCGCTGGCGAACAAAGAGGTTGGACTTTTGATCAAGCACCGTTTGATGCTTTCCGCCGCTGCGGCCGCCCTTTTGGGCGCGCTGCCCATGGCGGCCCTGGCCGATGTCACCGTCAGCACCGCCACCACCACCGCGCTGACCACCACGGCGTCAGGCAACATCACCATCGAAGCCGCCGGCACGATCGCGGTGCGCAACACCGGCGCGGCCCTGACCCTGGACAGCAAAAACTTCATCACCAACAACGGCCTGATCTCGAACCTCAACAATACCGGTTCGATCGGCATCCAGATCGATCTCACCAACCATGACGTGCTTGCCCAGTCGGGCGGCCTGATCAGCACCAACACCATCACGGTTGCCGGCGAAGGCACCAACAAGGTGGGCGTGCTGGTCGTTGGCGGCGGCACCTTCTTCGGCAATATTTCAGTCAACAATGCTACTGGCGTGGCGCAGAACGGCGCCGGTGCGACCATCATCGTCGAAGACGTCAGTTCCAGCGCCTTCCGCCTGATGTATGAAAGCCAGGTCGATGGCGACATCACCTTCGGAGGCGCCATCACGGGCGCGCCTACCGCCAAGACCACCACGACGACGACGACCAGCAGTGGCGCTTCGCTGTTCCTGTTCGACGGCGAGACCAACGGCAATATCTATTTCGACCCCTCGACGGCGGCCAGCAATTCCGGTTCGGGCGCGCGCGGCATCGTGGTCCTGGGCAAGATCGGCGCCTGCGCCAGCAACTCCGCCGCCCAACTCGTGGCCGGCTACACCTGCCCCACCGGCAACGGCAAGGGCCTGGGCACGCTGATCAATGCCGGCCGCATCGTCTCGGTGGGCCAGGTCTTCATCGATACCAGCAGCAAGGAGGCTATCCTTGAAGGTGGCTCGGTGCTGTCGATCGGCAACGGCATCGCGGGCGGCTTCTACAATGCCGGTCCCGCCACTGCGGCCGGCGGCTTTGCCGCCGCCGTGCTCAGCGGCAATGGCGTGAATGGCAATTCGACGCTGCGCATCGATCCCAGCCTGGCGGCCACCGCTACGGGCCTGCGCGGCCCCATCAATCTCGGCGTGATTTCAGCCGAGATCGATCCCATCGACCCCGGTTATTCCATCCTCAACCGTGGCACCATCATTTCCCAGCCGACCGACGCGCAGCTCAGCACCAGCACCGTCTTCATCCAGGGCGCGTCTAGCTCGGTCTATACCTGCCTGGGAAAAGGCGACTTCGCCACCTGCAATTCGGGCGGCATCCTCAACACCGGCACCATCAGCGCGCTGGCCAACACCAACATCACCACCCAGGCGACCACCCTGGTCAACGCCACGACGATCACGGTCGGCCCCTATGCCGCCATTCCGCGCCTGGATGTGCGGGCCGAAACCACTGGCATCGGCACCACCACGCCGGGCTTGATCAACGCCAATGTCACCGGCACCAGCGGCGGCTCCGCCACCGCCATCGTCATCGCGCAAGGCGCCAAGCTGCCGGTGATATCTGTCGGCAGGGGCGCTTCGATCCTGGCCACCGTTGATACCAGCACGACCTCGCCGACCCTGGCAGTTGGCAACACAAGCTCGCCCTTCAGCATGGTCGCCGAGGCGATCATCGACACGTCGGGCACGCTCACCAAGATCAATAACGCGGGCACCATCAAGGCCGCCGTCACGGCGACGACGCCGGCGGTGGACGCCGTGGTCGTCACCACGGTGCGGGCGATCGACCTGCTGGCTTCCACCGCCAGCGGCATCACCATCAACAACAGCGGCAAGATCGCCGGCGACATCCTGTTCGGCTCGGGCGGCAACAACTACAAGCTGAACGTCGGCAACACCGGCGGCGGCGGCACCGGTAATCTCGAAACCAACACGGCTGAACTGGGCGGTCTCAACACGCCCAACAACTATGCCGTCGTGGCCGGCACCATTGGCGCCGAGACGGCCGGCTTCGCCCCGGCCACCACCGCAAGCCTGATCGATTTTGGCGCCGGCAGCGGCCACACGCTGCGCATCGGCGCCTTCGGCTATGTCAACAGCGTGATCCGGTCCAGCACGGGCGCCGTTGCGGTCACGGTCGAGAACAACGGCACCCTGTTCGTGGCCAACACCAATGCGACCGGCTCGGTCAACGCCTCCACTTTCGACATCACTGGCGGCACGCTGGGCCTGACGGTGTCGCAGAACACCACCGCCACTTCGCCGGTGATCCGCGCCACCCAGTCGGCTTCGATAAGCTCCACCTCCAGCGTGGCGCTGCAGTTCGGCAGCTTCATCTCGTCGGGCACCACGCAGGCGAGCGTCACAGATCCCACGGCGCAGGAAATCGTCCTGATCAGTGCGCCGACCATCAATGTCAGTGCCACAACACTGACGCAGAACAATCTGCAACTGGCGCAGAACCTCCCCTTCCTGTTCCAGGCCACGGCAACGCCGCTGCAACTCAAGGGGGCGGCGGGCGTTAGCCAGACACTGGCGCTGTCGCTCAAGCCGCGCGTGCCGGGCGCGGGCACCGCGGCTAATCCTGGCCTGGGCCTGTCTGGCGATGCACTAGCGCAGTTCCCCTACGTCGTCTCGGCGCTGGCCACCGATCCCAGCCTTGGCTCGGCCATCGCCACCAGCCTGACCGTCTACAAGACGCCCGGGGTTTCCTCGAGCGGCATCAACGTCGCCGCCTCGCAACAGCAGGCGCAGCAGGCCTTCTCGCAGTTCGGCCCCGACACGTCGGGCGGTGCCCGGCAGGTGGCGATCATGATCACAGACCAGGCCACTGGCCCGGTGGCAGCGCGCCAGCGCCTGCTTCGGGCCTATGGCAAGGTGCCCGGCGAGCTGACGCTGTGGGGCCAGGAGTTCTTCGGCAACATCAACAACAAGGGCCGCGTCTCGGCCGACGGCTCGCTCACCAACTACAAGGATCACGGCTTCGGCTTCACGCTGGGTGTGGATGGCGGAAGCCCGCGCGGCGGCTGGTATGGCGGCGCCTTCACTTTCTATTCGGGCGACGTCAACCAGACGCTGCCGCGCAACACCCAGACCCATACGCAGTGGTACATGCTCAGTGGCTACAGCCAGTGGCAGGGCAAGCGCCTGTTCCTCGATACGACGATCAGCTTTGGCTATGGCGATTTCCTCGGCAAGCGCGACCTGGTCATCGGCAGCTCCGGCCGCGAAGCCCAGGGCAAGCGTGCCGTGCTGATGGGCGCACTGGGTGGCAAGCTTGGCGCCGTGCTCGGCTCGCGTGGCCTGGAGTTCACGCCGTATATCAGCCTGGATGGCCTGACGATGCGCGAGGAAGGCTATACCGAAACCGGCGCCGGCCCGGGCTTCAACCTGCAGGTTGCGCCCTATTACGCGAACTCGCTGCGCACGGCGCTGGGCGTGGACCTGAAGACCGGCATGAACCTGTTCGGCTTGCGCCTGTCGCCGGAAATGCGCTTCGGCTATCGCTACGACCTGGTTAATAGCCCGGTGAAGCTGCGTGCGGGCTTCGTCAGCACCGGCGGCACCACCACGGCTGGCAACAGCTACAATTTCGTGGGTCCCGATCCTGACACGGGCAACCTGTATGGCGGCCTCAGCATGGGCGCCGGTACCGAGAGCTGGCATGTCGGTGTCAACTACGACCTGGTGCGGGGTAACAATGGTTCCGCCACCCAAGTGGGAACCATCACGCTGCTCGGCCGCATATAATTTTTGTGAATGGGGTGGGTGCGCGATGGTCTTTGCGCACCCATTTTTTTGATCCGTGCGGCAAAAGTATATTCCCCGGAACTCCCGGTAGCTGCGGTGCGCTAAAAAACCCGCTGCGACCGCACAAACTCAGGAAATGCATCAATATCAAAGAGGCAGATTCATAAGTAATCAAAGGATTTAAATCTGCGGCAAGCATGCGCAAGCGCCATGCTGCAACTGCGAAGTAAACGCCGCGATGCAGGTCGCATTCCCTTGATGGGAATGATAGACTCGCGATGGTTTCAACAAACGATTTTCTGAACCCTCTTGCTAAGCGCGATTTGCGTTGGTTTAAGAGGGTGCGAGCGCTGGAACCAACCAGTGCCGGGGTTGGGATGGTAGCTCTCGATCATTTTGGGTAAAATTCGCCCGGCGCACGGTGCGCGCCGGGTTTGCTTTGTCTAGCTAGTGAGAACGCATGGAACAGCCAGCACACGATTTACGCAGCACTATGGGTGGTAGCGCCGCGCAGCTCGCGCCGCGCCGTTTCGGCGGCATGATTGTCGTCGCCGGCGTCCACCTTGCTTTCGGCGCTCTCCTTATCCTCGGCATGACTGCCGGCGAGATCGAGAAGAAGCTGGAAGACCTCAAGGCCACTGTCGAAGAGCTGAAGGTCGAGCCGAAGGCTCCGCCGCCGCCGCCGCCGGATGTGGTGAAGCCGCCGCCGCCCTTCGTGCCGCCGCCGGATATCTCCATTGCCGTGGACGCGCCGCCGTCGAACAACGCGATCGTGACCACCACCGTGCGTCCGCCCGTGCCGCCGCCGGCCAATCCGGCACCGCCCGCGCCGCCGCCGCCCGCGCCGACCAAGCTCACGCAGATCATGCGCACGCACACCAAGCCGGTCTATCCGACCATCTCCCAGCGTCTGGGTGAGCAGGGCACGGTTGAAATGATGGTGACCATCAACACCACCGGCGATGTCACGGCCTGTGAAGTCACCAAGACGAGCGGTTCCAAGCGTCTGGACGACGCCGGCTGCGATCACGTCAAGTCACGTTGGAAGTGGGAGCCCCCCACCCAGAATGGCCAGGCGACTGAAGCGCGCACTGCGGTTCGCGTCGTGTGGAACCTGCTGGACGCCCGATAATCAACTTCTGAAACCTTCTAAAGCTATAAGCACGGAGTAACGAAAATGAATTCCAAGCATCTGATGATCGCGGCCGCTGTCGTGACCGCCGCCACTGCCATCGTCGTCGGTCCCGCCTTCGCCCAGGAAGCCGCCGCTGCGGCGCCTGCCGCCGCGACGTCGAACCCCTACGGCTTCGTCCACATTCTCGAGCGCGGTAACCCCGTGCAGCTGAGCATCCTGGCCGTGCTGGTCATCATGTCGATCGGTACCTGGTACATCGCCGTCATGAAGTTCCTCGAGCAGCAGCGCATCCTCACCCAGGCCAAGATCCTGGAGAAGAAGTTCTGGACCTCGGGCACCCTGTCGGAGGGCATCGAGAAGCTGCCGAAGAACAGCGTGTTCCGCGCCGTCGCCGAAGCCGGCCACAAGGCCAGCCAGGGCGGCACCACCCTGGTGGGCCTGAACGACTGGATCGCGATGTCGCTGACCCGCCAGCTGGAAGATGCCAATGGCCGTCTCGCCGGCGGCGTGTCCTTCCTCGCCTCGGTCGGTTCGACCGCGCCCTTCGTGGGTCTGGTCGGCACCGTGTGGGGCATTCTGGAAGCCCTGATCTCGATCGGCGTTGCCGGTCAGATGTCGATCGACAAGGTTGCCGGCCCCGTCGGTGAAGCGCTGATCATGACCGCCATCGGCTTGATCGCCGCCGTTCCGGCCGTGCTGCTCTACAACCTGCTGATCCGCCGCAACAAGGTCATCACCGAGAAGCTCCGTGGCTTCGCTGGCGACCTGCAGGCGTATCTCATCACCAAGAGCAAGTAAGCCAGCAACAGGCTTACCTGGAGACCGAAAAATGGCTCTCGACGTTCAACACTCTGGTGAATCAGACGAAGCGGAACTGAACACCGCCATCAACACCACCCCTCTGGTGGACGTGATGCTGGTGCTTCTGGTGATCTTCCTGGTCACGATCCCCGTGGTCGTGCAGAACATCCCGCTGCAGCTGCCGAACCAGCGCAATATCGTGACGGAAACCAAGCCCGAGAACATCGTGCTCGCGGTGGACCGGAACGAGCAGGTGTATTTCAACAATGTGCCTGTTGATTCTTCGGAAGTGCGTGATCGCCTGATCGAACGGCAGAAGGCCGTCACCGACGGCAACTTCCCGGAAGTGCACATTCGCGCTGACCGCAGCGTGCGCTTCGAGACGGTTGGCCGTCTGATCCTGGCCTGCCAGCAGGCCGCGATCGTGAAGGTGGGCTTCATCACCCTTCCGGCCGCACTCAACTAAGGCAAATGGCGGCGGACCTTCGGGTTCGCCGCCGCTTTACCAAATTAAAGGTACACGACCATGGCAATGAATGTTGGTTCTGGCGGCGAAGGCGAACCAGTCGTCGAAATGAACACCACGCCGCTGATCGACGTGATGCTCGTGCTGCTGACGCTGCTGATCATCACCATCCCGATGCAGACGCACGCAGTGAAGCTGGACATGCCGCGCCCGAACAATGCGCCGCCGCCGACCCCGCCCGAGACGGTGGACCTGGTCATCGACTTCGACGGCACCATCACCTGGAACGCCGAGGCGATCTCGCTGGGCCAGCTCGATGGTTATCTGAAGAACGCCGCCGAGGCGCAGGTGCAGCCGGAAATCCATGTCGCGCCGAACCGTCTGGCCAGCTATGACCGCGTCGCCGAAGTTCTCGCACATGCACAGCGCCTGGGCGTGACCAAGATCGGCTTTGTTGGCATCGACCAGTACCAGTAATTACAGTATAAATAGTCCCGAGGGACGCATTCGTGGTTGGGGGCCGCGGGGACGATCCCTGCGACCCCCAAACTGCTCTTGAGAGAGGTCTTGCGATGAACGTTCGTAATCTGCGCGCCGCCACTGCGGCGTTTCTTATCGGCGGCGCCATGTTTGGTACCACTATGGTGTCGGCCCAGACCAGCGTGAGTTCGGCTGTTGGCCGTCCGCTGCAGGAAGCTCGCCAGCTCGCCGACTCTGGCAAGTATCGCGAAGCGATGTCGCGTCTCGACACCGCCGCCGCTGCCGCCAAGACCCCGGCCGAGAACAACGTCGTCAACCAGATGAAGCAGTATGTCGCCGTCAAGTCAGGCGATGCCTCGATCGGTGGTGCGCTGGGTGCCAAGGCCAAGTTCGCCGCCGACGCCGGCGCCGGCCGCTGGCGCGAAGTCATCGCCGGTGGCGATGGGCTGCGCAAGAACAACGCCCTCGACGCCCAGTCCATGCTGGTGATTGCCCAGGCCTACTACAAGCTCAGTGATGCCAAGGGCTGCATGAGCTACATTCGCAACAATCTCGGTGCCGGCGCCGGTGGCGAGAACGGCCTGCAGCTGCTGCAGCGCTGCGCTTATGACGCCCATGACGAAGTTGCCGAGCGCAATGCGCTGGAGCAGCTGGTCGCCCGCACCGGCAAGCCGGAATACTGGGCCAGCCTGCTGAAGCTGGCCGAGCGTTCGCGCGGCCTGAAGGACTGGAACACGCTGGACCTTTATCGTCTCAAGTCGCTGACCGGCAACCTGAAGACCCCGGATGATGTGATGACCTATGCCCAGATCGCGCTGGTGCGCCGCGTTCCGGCCGAGGCGATCATGGTGGTCAACAAGGGTGTTGCCGACAAGATCCTGCCCGCCAACGACCGCAGCAACCGCCTGCTGAAGCTGGCGACCGATCGCAACACTGAAGCCAATGCCAATGCCGCCAAGGTGCGCGCCACGGCCAATGGCGACCAGCTGATCGAGATCGGCCAGCAGGAAGTCGCCCAGGGCAAGGCCAATGAAGCCATCGCCACCATCCAGGCTGGCATCGCCAAGAAGCCGTCCAATCCGTCCGACGCGCAGGTTCGTCTGGGCGCCGCCTATCTGGCCGCCGGCCAGAAGCCCGATGCGATCCGCGCCTTTGGTGCGGTCAAGGGCAACCCGGCGGACGAGATGATCGCTAAGCTTTACACCACCTTCGCACGTTCTGGCATGTCGGCAGTCGTTGCTGCTCCGGATGCAGGCGATGATCGCTCGGGTCGCCGGGGAAATCGTCGCCGCTAAGGTATGTATGCTGCGCCCGCCAGTAAGCGGGGCAGTGATGGAACGGAAACGGGCGCCCTTGTGGCGTCCGTTTTCGTTTATGGCGTTCGCGCTACCTGCAGCAACAGACTGCGCACATCGGTATCGGGCGCGGTTGCGATCCCGCCGGAACCGGCTCCCAGTTCGCGCAGGCTGAAATCCATCCGTGCTTCATAGGTGCGGTCGGTCTGATTGCGCAGGCGCTGCTCCGCCACATACCAGGCACGCTTGGTAGCGCCGTCACGGCAACTGGCGGCTTCAGTGCCCAGCGCGCCCCAGCGCGCCTCGACGCAGTGATAGGGATCAAACGACATGCGGAACAGGCGTTGCCGCGCCTCCTCATAGCCCAGCATCACGCGGCTGCCGTCGCTGCGGGAATAGCCGATGCGGCAGGCGGCGGCCACGCTGTCATGGGCCTGGAGCATGTCGGCGGCCAGGTTGGCGCCACGATAGGTCAGGCTGGGATCGCGGGCCCGCCACAGCTTCAGGAAGCGTCCCGCCATGTCGCGCAGGTTGCGAAAGGCGGTCTTGAGCCGGGCGTCGCGCGAGGGCGTGGAATAGGTTTCCCAGTCACCATCGGTGCCATAGATGTTGGACGGCAACCGTTCCGGCTGCGGCCGGTTTTGCAGGCCCGCCGCCAGCGCCATGTCCACCGCCTCGGCACGATAGCCCAGGTCGGCGCAGTTTGACGCCACCATGTCGGCGACTTCGCGGACGGGATCGAAATTCAGGCTGCCGCCGCTGAGCGCGGCGCGGACATAGTCATAATAATCCAGCCGCTTGCCTTGCAGCATGAAGGCGCCGCTGCGCCAGTTTTCGGGCCTTGGCCCGGTGCCATAATATTGCGTCAGGGCGAAATCGGGAATCGCGGCGTTGGCGGCCAGCGTCACCTTGCCGCCGAACAGCACGCCGTCCAGCCGACGCGCATTCTGGAGGTGCAACGGCCGCCAGTTCTTGAAGCCCGCGCCCATGCCGGGCGAAGCGCGCACAAAGCGCAGATCGTAATAGCCACGGGTCAGCGAATTGTCGGGATGGGCGTCGATATAATGGATACGGCCATCACGCTCGACGCGATACACCACCGCCAGGTGGCCGTTGGGATCGTAGATGGTGGTGCCGGGCCGGATGCCTTTCGCATCGAGGGCGGGCGAGTAAAAATCCTGCCCCTCCAGTTCCGGGTCCATGCGGTAGGTGGCCGAGGAAATATAATCCCGCAGATGGTTCAGAACCGACAGCGCATCCATGCCGCTGGCCAGATCGCGCCGGGCCGATACCTGGTTGCCGCCCGCGCTGTAACGGATGTCGCGGGCGCGCCCACGCGGCGAAACCCGCCTGACATAGGAAAAGGGCAGGCCGCGCTTCCAAGCATAATAGAAGCGTAGATAATAGGGCAGGTCGGCACAGTCGCCGCGGAAAGTGACGCCGGGCGGATCGGAGGCGCGGAACGGATTAGCCGCGCCTTTCAGGCAGGCATCGATGGTGCGGCAACCACTGGTGCCGATGGCGGCCAGGAATTCGCCATAACCGCGCTCATCGGCTGGCGTCCAGCGGTCACCCAGCACGCGGTACAGCGTATCGGCTCGGGCCGGGGTCGCCGCCAGGGCCAGGACGAAACAGGTGGAGAGCAGGCCAAGGCGCATGACGAAGATTAACCGGACAGCGTTCCATCCGCTATAAGCAGGCATGCCGCCGATTCAATTCCAGTTGACGCCCGCCGAGATCGAAGCCGTGCTTTTGTCACTGCGCATCGCGGGCGTGGCGGTTGCGGTGGCGCTACCCTTCGCCTTCGCCACGGCACTGCTGCTGGCGCGCGGCCGTTTCTTCGGCAAGACCCTGCTGGATGGCATCGTGCACCTGCCGCTGGTGTTGCCACCGGTGGCGCTGGGTTTCCTGCTGCTGGTCCTGCTGGGCACCCGTGCCGGGCTGGGCGCCTTCTTGGCGGAAAATTTCGGCATCCGCTTCGTCTTCCACTGGAGCGGTGCGGCTCTGGCCAGCGCCATTCTCAGCTTCCCCTTTCAGGTCCGCGCCATTCGCCTGGTGCTCGAGGCGCGCGATAACGGCCTGGATGACGCCGCCGCTACCCTGGGCGCGGGCTGGTGGGATCGCCTTGTCAGCATCACCCTACCGCTGGCATTGCCCGGCATGATCGCGGGTGCCGTCACCGCTTTTGCCGCCTGCCTGGGCGAGTTCGGCGCCATCATCACCTTTGTGTCCAATATCCCGGGTGAGACCCAGACCCTGCCGCTGGCCATCTACAGTGCCTTGCAGCAACCGGGTGGCGAAACCGCAGCGATGCGGCTGGCCAGCCTCTCCATCGGGCTGGCGCTGGTCTTCATGGTGGTGGCGCAGAGACTGCAGCGGCGGGCCGTGCGATGAGCCTGGAAATTGCGCTGAAGCACAGGCTGGGCGATTTCACGCTCGACGCCGCCTTCGTGGCGGAAGGCGGCGTCACGGCACTGTTCGGCGCGTCGGGCGCGGGCAAAAGCAGCATCGTGGCGGCGGTGGCCGGCCTGCTGAAGCCCGGTCATGGCCGTGTGGTGCTGAATGGCCGCGTCCTCACCGACACGGATGAAAAGATCTTCTTGCCGCCGCAGCAACGCCGCGCCGGGTTGGTGTTCCAGGAGGCGCGGCTGTTCCCGCACATGAGCGTGGAAAAGAATCTGCGCTATGGCTGGCGGCGCGCGCCGGCGCGCGCGGACGAGAAAGACGTGGCACATGTGATTGCGCTGCTGGGACTGGGCAAGCTGCTGGATCGGCGTCCCCGCACTTTATCGGGTGGCGAGAAGGCGCGCGTGGCGCTGGGCCGGGCGCTGCTGGCGTCGCCGGAGATATTGCTGCTGGACGAACCGCTGGCGTCCCTCGATGCGCCACGCCGGGGCGAAATCCTGCCTTACCTGGAACGGCTGCGCGACGAAGCCGGGGTGCCGATGCTCTATGTCAGCCACCAGGTCGACGAGGTGGCGCGGCTGGCCGATCATGTGGTGTTGCTGGAAAAGGGCCGCGTTGCCCTGCAAGGGCCGCCGGGCGAAACCCTGCCGGGTCTGGGCGGCCAAGGTGGAATACTGGGCGCGGTGCTGGATGCGGTGTCGCTGGGTCCGCGCGAGGATGGTCTGACCGAACTGGCTTTCGACAATGGACGGCTGGCAGTGACGGTGGCGGCGGCGCCGGGCACCAAGCTGCGGGTGCGGCTGGCGGCCGACGACATCCTGATCGCCCGGGTTCAGCCCAAGGAGATCAGCGCCAACAACATCCTGCGCGTCACGGTGGTGCAGGTGACTGTGAAAGGCGACATCGCCGAGATCGCCTTGCAGGCGGGTGACGCCTGGCTGCTGGCGCGGATCACGACGGCCTCGGCGCAACGGCTGGCGCTGGCGCCGGGCCTGCCGGTCTTCGCCATCGTCAAAAGCGTTACGGTTGATTCTTAAGTGGTCGCGCGGCCTGACGCGAAGTCTACAACTTCGCGGGGCCGCCGTTCCGGAAGACCAGCGTGCGCGACAAGGTAAAGTTGAACACCAGCCCTGCCAGCACGCCGATCGCCTGTGCCGCGAAAACGTTGTTCCAGGGTCCGGCCGCATAGCGCACCAGCGCGGCATAGGTGCCATAACTGACGGCAGCGCCGATCAGGTTGGCGCCCGCAAACTTCAGCGCCTCCTGCGCAATCGCCGAAACACTGCCGCGCGCCCGCTGCGCCGCAAATGTCAGATAGCGATTGCCCAGCCAGGTGGCGGTCATGGCGATGGCGACGGCGATGGCGCGTCCGCGATAGGGATCGAAACCGAACTGCCCCGTCGTCAGTCCCAGCACACCGGCATCGACCACATATCCGCCCGCGCCCACCAGTCCAAAGCGGATGAAGGAATGGCGCAGCAGCCAGCGCATGGCAGCGTTCAGCATCAGGGTGGCGTCAGGTCGCCGGGACCGGGAATAGCCAGATACGACATGCGCTTCTGCTCCCAGCGCCCGCGCGTCACCGTGTCCAGGATCAGGCCGCAGGTCAGCGACAGGAAGGCCAGCAGCATCAGGCCGGTGGCGAGAATGGCGGTGGGCAGGCGTGGCACCTGGCCGGTCTGGATATATTCATGCACCACCGGCAGCGCGGTCGCCACCGACAGCAGCACCAGAACGGCGAACCCGGCCGAGAAGAAGATCAGCGGCCGTTCCTCGCGCACCAGATGGCCGATGGTCTTGAGGATGCGCCAGCCATCGCGCCAGGTGTTGAGCTTCGACACCGAACCGACAGGCCGCTCCTTGTAGCGCGTGTCCATGGATTCCATCGGCATCATCAGCCGCACGGCATGGACGGTGAGTTCGGTCTCGATGCCGAAGCCTTCGGCCGTGAACGGGAAACTCTTGACGAAACGGCGCGAGAAGACGCGATAGCCCGACAGCATGTCCGGCAGCTTGACGCTGAACAGCCGGGCGGTCAGGCCGGTGAGAAACCGGTTGCCCAGCACATGGCCGGGGCGATAGGCGGCGGCGTCGGTATGGATGCGGCAGGCTGTCAGCAGGTCGCAACTGCTGTCCAGCATGGCCTGCACCATGCGGGGGCTTGCGCCCGCATCATAGGTGTCGTCGCCATCCACCAGCACATAGATGTCGGCCTCGATGTCGGCGAACATGCGGCGCACGACATTGCCCTTGCCCTGGCGCGGCTCGGTGCGCACCACGGCACCGGCTTCCCGCGCGACATCGACGGTGCGGTCGCGCGAATTGTTGTCATAGACATAGACGATGGCGCCCGGCAGCGCTGCACGGAAATCCCGCACCACCGCCGCAATGGCGGTTTCTTCATTGTAGCAGGGCACCAGCACGGCGATGCGCGGGGTCATTTCATCCTCGCAAGCGGGCACCATTGATAGGCGCCACCAAGATTGGTGTCGAATTGCTGGCATTGCGCCAGTCGTATGCCAAGGCCGTAATCGGCCACCGCTTCGCGTCCCCGCACCATGTCGGTGGCGTCGGCGATCAGGTAAAGATCGCCGCCGCTCGCCAGATGCGCCGCCACGCGGGCCCGCATCTGTCGCGTCAGGCCGCTATCGTCGCGCGGCTGCAGCATCCAGCCATCGATGCGCAGCACCGGGATCTGCCTGGGCAACTGGGTAGCGATGAAACCCATCGGGGCATCCCCGGTCATCACCACCATGGTGCGGTCGGGGCGCGGGATCGGCGGCAGCGCCACCTGGATATAGGGATCGTCCACCGGGGCACGCTCCAGGAAATCGCTGCGGCTGGTCACGAGCACGGCGAAAGCGATGACGCCTAGCGCCAGCACGCGGGTGCGCCGTGTGCCCGGCAGCAGGCCGACAGCAGTGGTGATCACCAGCGGTGCCAGCATCTCCAGCGCCACGATGTAGCGATAAATGGCGAACATGCGCAGCCAGGCGAAGTAGCTGGCCGTGGCGAAGGCCAGCAACGGCAGCGCCGCGTCGTCAAAGGTCAGGGAGTCGGCATTGCGCCGGCGCAGCGCCCAGATGGCGGCGGCGGCCAGCACCACGACATAGGCCACCGCCACCCGCATGTCCTGGAAGCCCAGGTCGCCGGCGATGTGCCAGTCTGCGGTGAAGAGGAAGGGGAAGAAGAGCTGGCGCCAGACGCTGTTGGGCACGAAGCGCAGGTCGCGGTAATGCGCTTCCAGCGCCAGCGGCGACTTCCAGTAACCGTTGAAGTAGGGGAACAGCGGATTGCCGGTCTGGTGATACACACTCAGCATCCAGGGCGCCGCGAACAGCGCCACGCCCGCTGCCCCGCCGATGCCACCCGCCAGCAGCCGCACCGCGATGTGTTTCCAGCTTCCGCCCAGCGCCAGCAGTGCCGCCGCGAAGCCGACGCAATAGGGCATCGCCGGCAGCTTCAGGCCGCCGGCGCAGCCGGTGATGAAGCCCGCCAGCAGCGCCAGCAAAGCCGTCTTGCCCAGAGGGCCCTCGCGTAGTGTCTCGCGCTTGACGATGATGATGGCCAGGCCCGTCAGCGCGAACAGGCTCATCACATTGTCGTAATAGGTTGTGCCCATCTCGGTGAGCGTCTGCGCCCCGGTCTGGCCCAGGATGGCGATGGCGCCGGCCCATAGCGATGCTTCGGGTACGCGCAGGCTGTGCCGGGCAATCAGATAGAGTGGCACCATGTTGGCGCCATGTACCGCGCCAAGGCAGGCCAGTGCCGCCCATGCCGGCACATGGGTCGCCAGCAGATAGAAGGGCACATCGAGATAGGGATTGTACCAGCTCGCCAGGTGCGCCACCGCCACATCCACGGACAGGCGGTCGTTGAACAGCGCGTAGGGGCCGTACCAGTGATAATTGCGGAAGTCCCAGCTGGTGTCCTTGCCCAGCAGCACCACGAAGGCCGCCCAGAACAGGATGGTGCAGCCAAGGAAGGCATACTCCCGCGCCGACAAGGGCGAACGGCTGGCGGGATGTTGGGAAGGGGCCATCAGGCGGGCGGGAACTCTAGGGACGGCTTCTTCTACCCTGTCCCGGCGGAACAGATAAGGCCTTGGCGGAAAGCTTAATTTCCGCCAAGGCAAGCTTTCCGGCCATAGCCGCTAAGCGTCCGGCTCTACCGCGATATTGCCGAGAAACTGGAGTGTACAGGCCCGCCAGGAGCGCTTTTCGGCGAAAGCCCGCGGGGTGAGGCTGCGGGGAGCATGGCGCAGCGCCAGCGCCCCCAGGCAGGCCTTCTGGAGATCTTCGTCCAGCACCGCCACATCCGTTCCACCCGGTACCTGCGGCCCCACCACGTCGCGGGGCCCTTCCACGGGGTAGGCCGCCACCGTCAGGCCACAGGCCAGCGCTTCAAGCATCACCAACCCGAAGGTGTCGGTGCGGCTTGGGAAGACGAAAACATCGCTGCCGGCATAGGCACGGGTCAGGGCTTCGCCGGTCAGCGCCCCCAGGAACCGCACCGCCGGATAGGCTTCCGCCAAGGTCTCGCGGGCGGGGCCTTCGCCCACCACGATCTTGGTCCCCGGCAGGTCGCAGGCCAGAAAGGCCTCGATATTCTTCTCCACCGCAACCCGGCCGACAAAGAGCCAGACCGGGCTTTCGCCTGGCGGACGGGCATCGGGCAGTGGGCGGAATTTCTCGGTATCCACGCCGCGCGACCACAGGCGCAGATTGCGGAAGCCCTGTCCGGCCAGTTCCTGCTTCAGCGTATCGGTCGCCACCATCACAGCGGTGGCGGGCTGGTGGAACCAGTGCAGCCAGCGCCACACCACGCTTTCGGGCACCACATGGAAGCGGGCATGGACATATTCGGCGAAGCGGGTGTGAAAGGCGGTGGTGAAGGCGATGCCGTGCTGCTGGCAGATGCTGCGCGCCGCCAGCCCCAGCGGGCCTTCGGTGGCGATATGCACCGCGTCGGGCGCAAATTCCTGGATCTCGCGCGCCATTGTCTGCTTTTCAAACAGCGCGATGCGGATTTCCGGATAGGTGGGCAGCGGCACCGTGCGCCGGCCTTCGGGCGTGATCATCTGCACCATGTGGCCCAGCGCCGCCAGATCCTTGGACAGGATTTCCAGCGTGCGGACGACGCCATTGACCTGGGGCGCCCAGGCGTCGGTGACGATGAGGATCTTCAACTGCGCCGCCACGCCGGGGATGGCCCCCGGTTGCAGCCAGCGCGCTCTAAGCGGGAATAAGCGCACCTTGTGGACTGGGCGCGGCAGTTCCGGCAGCCGGAGCCGCCACAGTCCGTCCGGTCGCGTGATCGGCCCAGCGCAGAATCTCCATATGTCCGCGGGCATCTTCAACAAGGGCGCTGCAGCTTTCAACCCAGTCTCCGTCATTGAGGTAGAGCACGTCACCAATCATGCGGATCTCGGCATGGTGGATATGGCCGCAGACCACCCCATCCACGCCGCGCTTGGCGGCTTCGGTGGCCACGGTGGTTTGGAAATGCGAGATGAACTCGACCGCGTTCTTGACGCTGTGCTTCAGCCAGGCCGACAGCGACCAGTAGGGCAGGCCCAGCCGCTTGCGCGCCTGGAACAGCAGGTCATTCAGCCGCAGCGCTGTGCCATAGGCCCAGTCGCCGGCATGGGCCAGCCACTTGGCATAGTGAATAACGCCGTCAAAGCGGTCACCATGCAGCACCCAGAGGCGCTTGCCGTCCGCAGTCTCGTGGATCGTCTCGTTGACGATCTCGATGCCGCCGAACAGGCGGCCGGCATAGTCGCGGGCGAATTCGTCATGATTGCCCGGCACGAAGACCACGCGGGTGCCCTGGTCGACCTTGCGCAGGATCTCGCCGATGACCTGGTTTTGCGCCTCGGTCCAGTACCAACGGCGCTTGAGCTGCCAGCCATCGACAATGTCGCCGACCAGGAACAGCGTCTCGCTTTCATTGTGGGCCAGGAAATCCGCCAGGGCCTCGGCCTTGCAGCCGCGCGTTCCCAGATGAGTGTCCGAGATGAAAATTGTGCGATGGCGGCGGAAGTGGGCGGTATCAACCGTCTGAACCGCCCGTGTGGCGGGACGGGCAGGCGGCAAGCCCCCCAAAGCGCTGGCGAACCACGCTATTTCGGCCATCGGAGTCTCCCGCTTGCTTGCGCGGCGATATAGCTGCTTCGCACGACCATTTTGTTGCCTGCGTGCGACATGGCTGTGAAACGTGCCGAATGGTGCGAAATTTGCCCAAAAAGATGAACTTTTGTGCAATGCACAAACTGGAATTCAGCTATGCATGCAAACGGTAAGCAGGCAGTTTTTCATATTTTTACTAGGTTTTCGTAGGTGGAAAGTTTGGCAAAGTGTGTTTTCGCGCTTGCACACAAAACCTCTTTCTAGCATATTGCCGCAGCGCGGTATCGCGATCTTCGATTGCGAGGCCGCCGCCCTTCCTGGGCGTTTCCTCCCTGAACTTGGCCGCTCTTCGGAGCGGCCATTTTTTTGCCCGAGGGATTTTGGCCGTCGGCTGTGTCGGGCCTTCGCTCATGGACATTAAGTCCACATCGCTCGGCCCTCCTGGCCGAGCGGCCAAAATCCCTCGGGCAAAATCCAGAAACCTCGAGCGCCGCAGTAGTCGGGAGCGACAGCGAACCGACGCGGCGCGACCCGCAGCATCTGCCGGCTTCCTTCCCCCTTCGGTGCGAAGCACCACGGAAGGGGGAAGGTGTCGCAACGAGGTGTTTGCGTCTTCGCAAACCCGAGTTGCGACGGATGGGGGGGTGAAAGATTATTCCGCTGCGGCGGAAAGGTTCGGCGCGGCGCGCAGCATCGCGATGTCAATTTTCACGATCCGCGTCAGGGCGGCGGTAAGCTTCAGCTTCAGCGCCTCGAAGTTCGGTTTCTTGGCGATCTTCTCTTCTTCCAGATAAAGCCCGCGATTGATCTCGATCTGCAGTGCGTGGATGCCCTCCGGCACGCGGCCATGCAGCATGGTGGTATGCCCGCCCGCATACGGCGTGTTGCGCGCCACGCTCAGGCCTTCGCGCAGGAACGCGTTTTCCGCCAGCCGCGACAGCGCCGGCGCGGCAGAGGCGCCATAGCGATCCCCCAGCACGATCTGCGGCGCGCCCAGTGTCGACGGCATGGAATGGCAATCCACCACCACGGCGACGCCGAAGCGGTCCTTTGTTTCCGCCACCAGTGCCGCCAGCGCCTGGTGATAGGGGCGGTAGAGTTTCTCCAGCCGCGCCTTGGCCTCTTCCGGCGCCAGCTTGCCGCGATAGATGTCGGCGCCGTCGCGCACGATGCGGGGAATGACCCCCAGTCCCGCCGCGACCCGCGCGCTGGGCAGGTCCACCGGCAACTCCAGGGGCGCTGCGAACATGGTGGCGTCGATCTCGCCGATGCCGCGATTGACGTCCAGGAAGGCGCGGGGGAACTCGGCCGCCAGCAGCGGCGCGCCCAGGTTTGTCACTTCGCCGAACAGTTCGTCCACGAAGGCATCCTCGGACCGGCGCAGCATCACGGGGTCAAGGTGGCTGGCAGCGGCCAGGCTCTGGGGATAGCGGCGGCCCGAATGGGGCGAGGCAAAGATGAAAGGCACGGTCTGCCCTTCCGGCCGCAAGAGGCGGAAAGGCCGCACGAACAGGGCGGCCAGATCGGTGTCCTGGGCGGGGGAGGGCGTTTCGGCCATGCCGGAGGGAAGCATCAACCGGCTGTCCCGGCAAGCTAATCCGGCCCCGGTCGGGCATGGGTAGTGGATATTTACCCTTTCCGGGGTATAGATGAAGCTGACGGTTGGGGCAGGCCAATGGCACACATTCTTCTGGCGGAAGACGATGAATCGCTGCGCAAGTTCCTGAGCGCGGCGCTGGTCAAGGCTGGCCATGCCGTGACGGACTTCGGCGATGGCTCCGAAGCGTTCGAATGCATCCAGGGCTTCACCTTCGACCTGTTGCTCACCGATATCGTGATGCCCGGCATGGACGGGATCGAGCTGGCCAAGCGCGCCGCCGAGCTGAACGCCGAACTCAAGATCATGTTCATCACCGGCTTCGCCGCCGTGGCGCTGCACCCGGCCTCGGGCGCGCCCAAGCAGGCCAAGGTTCTTTCCAAGCCCTTCCACCTGCGCGAGATCGTGGCGGAAGTGGACCGGATGCTCGCCGTCGCCGCGTAGGCGCGAGCCAGAGCGGCCGCCAATTAAGGCCAAGACGGCGCTCCAGCCGCTTCCCAGAACGTCCGGAAAATCGAACCCGGACCGGCCTTTGGCCGGTTCCCTGCCCCCCGCTTGCAGGTGCGGGCCCCCGCCGCTATAGAGGCGCCCTTCCTGCCGGTGGGGCGGCTAGCTCAGCGGGAGAGCACTTCCTTGACATGGAAGGGGTCACAGGTTCGATCCCTGTGCCGCCCACCACTTAACTCCAGCCAAATCAGCTAGTTATCAGGAGCCTGACGCAGCGATAGTTTTGCAAATCGACGCTTGTATCCAAATCGGGGACACAGGCATCAGATGGCGACTATTTCTAAGCGCGGGGATCGCTGGCAAGCCAGAGTTCGTCGCAAGGGCGGACCGCCCACTTCCCGCACCTTCAGGCTAAAGGCAGACGCCGAAAAGTGGGCTGCACAGGTTGAAGTCGATGGTGAACGCGGTGGGTTCTCGACTAACCGCAGCCTACTCGAAGCAACGACACTTGCTGACCTTATAAGGCGGTACCGGGACACGGTGGTCCCAAGCCATAAAAGCAGCCTCAATGAAACGGCTGTCCTTAATGCTTTCCTGAGGCACTCCACGGCCAGTCTGCGGTTGTCTGAGTTAGGACCGGCGCACTTTGCTGCCTACCGTGACGAGCGACTTAAAAGAGCAAAGCCTGGGACAATCATCCGCGAACTGGGGCTTATTCAACATGCGCTGGAAGTTGCCCGCAAAGAATGGGGCATACCGATAGCAGCCAATCCAGTTAAGGGCATAACCAAGCCTAAGGCGGATAGGCCGCGCGATAGACGGCTGCAAGAAGGCGAATGGGCATTAGTCCAGCAAAGCTTCGAGACCTGCCGTAATCCATATATCGAGGCAGTAGTTCGGTTTGCCATCGAAACGGGGATGCGCCGGGGAGAAATCCTCAGGGCCAAGTGGTGCGACATAAACCGGGCTGAAGGCACCCTTCACATCCCAATTACCAAGAACGGCCACCCCAGAACCATTCCGCTGACACCGGGCGCTCAGAAGATTCTGGAAGGCATATCGGGCGAGCATAAGGCCACCGACTTGGTCTTTCCGGTGTCCTGCGAGGCGATAAAGCTAGTCTGGCAGCGCCTCGTGCGGCGGGCGGGTATCGCAAACCTGCGCTTCCACGACTTGCGCCATGAGGCAGTTAGCCGTTTCTTTGAAATGGGGCTGTCCGTCCCGGAAGTCGCCCTGATTAGCGGCCACAAAGACCCCCGGATGTTGTTCCGGTATACTCACCTAAGGGCGGCGGATTTGGTCGCCAAGCTGGCTGCCATAAGCCTCAGCCGCGATCCTGCCAGCTAACAATCAATTCCAGCGGTCCATCCTCCACGCCGACTAGCTCGCGCCTAGCGAGCTTGGGAACGTGGAACTCGATCAGGTCCACGACGCACTGGAAGGCCGCTCTTGGGCCGTCGCGCTCGGCTATCTGGTCCAGCCAGCCCTGAAGGCGTTCGCTGTTGCCGTCCACGAAGCGGGCGATTGCCTCCCGAGCCGCCAAGGATGCCTTGGGCGGGCCGTGCTTGCCTTGGTTTGGCTTTTTAACGCCTTTGCGAAAACTTCCTGAATTAGCCATGCGACGCTCCTTTGGTCAGGTGTGGAGTATAGCATAGTTGTTCCGTGTACGGACATATATATACGCTGCGAATCGCGATCGATTCCCGGAAGTAATCAAAAATAAGATGCATATAACCCAATGATATTGCGCTTAACGCATGATGTTCGGAATTTGTTTAATTTAAGAGACTGAATTGGCTAGATAAAATAATTCTAAGGTTTATCGAACGAAAAACTTGCGAAGCTTTATGGAATCGATGATTCTTACATAGTCAGCAGTGCATGGCGTTGCCTACACGCGACCCATGTAAGACTGACAGCGCACGTCGCGTGGCCCACCCATGGCCGAATGTGGCTTCGTCAAAAGCCATCGCCCACAGCGAACAAAGACAAAGAGCCGAGCCGCAAGGCTCATGTTTTGTTGTTGTTGCTAGTGGGTGTTTTTATGACGAAATCTGAGCCAGCAATCCCAAAAAGTTCAACGGCGTCTATAGCCGGACTTGCGCCCGAAGCGGGGCTACCGCCGCTTTGCCGGATCGAGCATGTTTTAAAGGTCGTGCCGATAGCCCGGTCGACCATATGGCTTTGGGCAAGACAAGGGCGCTTCCCCCAACCCCTTAAATTCGCGGGCATAACGATCTGGCGGCGATCAGATGTGATGGCTTGGCTAGAGCAGGTTGGGGGGCGGCTATGAGCGCCAGCACCCCAAACAGCGCCTTTCTCAAAGCGGTCTATGGCAATCTTGCAGACGGCACCTGCGGCTGGACTACATCATTCGTCGCCGATCCTAGCGCGGCACCGCCTAGCGTCTGGGCGGGCAGTTCATGGTCTGGGAACGAAGGGGAATGCGCACGGATTGACCAGCGCGGCGCCGACAATAACTATTACTCAGTCGGAGTTATGTACGCCCGCGATGGCGACAAGCGCAGGTCCAAGGAAGTCTTAGGCCGCCTGGCTGTGCTGTTGGCTGACGATGTGACGGCGGCTGGATTAAACGACCTTGTTGGCGGGTATTCCTATGCCTTGGAAACCTCCAAGGGGAACTACCAAGTCGGCGTTATCCTAGACCCGGCTGACCCTGATACCCGCAACGCTGATTTAATTGATGCCGTCCTCCATGCTATGGGCGCTAGCGGCCATGTCGAAGCCGACAGCAGCGGCAACAACCCTGTCCGCTATGCCCGCCTGCCGGTGGGTAGCAACACCAAGACCAGACCGACGGGCGCCTTCAAAACAAGGCTGCTGTCCTGCGATCTAGCGAACGTCTACAGCCTAGCGGACGCCGTAGCTGCCTTTGGCTTGGACCTGGATGACATCCGCGGGCGCACACACCAGGCCAGGGCCACACCTGGCGGTAAGGCCGGGACCGGCGATGCTTCGGAGCTTTTCAAGGCAATTATCAATCCAGCCCTAGACGAACGGTCATATCACGACGCGCTGCTCAGGATTTCCGCCTCATTGGTCGCCAGCGGGATGCACAAAGGCGCGGTGGTCAACCACCTACGGGCTATCATGATGGCCGCCAAGCCAGCCGTCGAAGGCCCAGAGATGGACCGCTGGCAAGACCGGGTCGATGATATCCCCCGCATGGTTCAAGGCGCTGGGAAGTTTGCACCTGATACTGGAAGCCCAGATTTTCAATGGATTTCCGCAGCCGATTTGAAAGACAAAACATTCCCGCCTATCAATTGGGTGATACCAAATTACTTGCCGCAAGGCGTAACCGTACTGGCGGGCCGGCCCAAGCTTGGAAAGTCTTGGCTCGCCTTGGATTGGGCAGTTGCTGTCGGTGGTGGCAGTGAAACGCTTGGGATCAAATGCGAAGGCGGCGATGTCCTTTACGCCGCCCTAGAAGACACAGAGCGCCGTCTCAAAAACCGCATGACGAAAATGGCAACTACGTGGCCTGAGCAACTTACCTTCATATGCTCGATGCCTAGAGCCGATGAAGGCGGCATTGAATTGGTTCGGTCATTTCTGGAAGCAAAGCCTAACCCACGCTTAATTATTATCGATGTACTTGCCAAGGTTCGTGGCGGGAAGGTGCGCGAAGAAGGAAATTATGAGGCTGACTACAATACGGTCACGATCTGGAAGGCGCTGGCAGATGAGTTTGGCGTCGCCATCGTTCTCGTCCACCACACCCGGAAAATGGGTGCTGACGACAAGCTGGAAATTGTTTCTGGAACAAACGGCATAACTGGGGCCGCTGACACAGTCCTTATCTTGGATAGGAATGGGCAAGGCGCCACCATTGCTGGGCGTGGCCGGGACTTGGAGGAATTTGACCTTGCCATCCAGTTCGACAAGTCAGTTTGCCGCTGGAAAGCTTTGGGCAATGCCTCTGATGTACGCCGGTCCGATGAGCGTAATGACATTCTGAGTTGCCTGAAGGATGCCGGAGCCGACGGTCTGGAACCAAAAGATTTGGAAAGCCTGACCGGGATGAATGGCCAGAATTTACGCCAAATGCTGTCCCGGATGGTCAAGTCGGGAGAATTAACTAAAGCGGGGCGCGGTCGGTACCTGCACCCTGACGTAATGGCCAGTCACAACGGTCACAAAGTCACAATGGACGGGCTGAATGTGACTATGTGACTGATGTGACAGGGGGTACGGGGTCAGCTTCGGGCAAGGACCTATGCGAGAAAGATCTGTGAATAGCGCCCGTCACAGCCATTCCCAGGCTCACCGAGCCCCATCCGTCCGCCCGGCTGGCAGGGGGACTCAGCCGAGGCAAATGGCTGCCAGTGGAGTCGCTATAGGCCTATGAGCCACGCCTAGTCAGATAGGTTAGTTCCACCTTCTCACTCGGCGTCAGATCAAGCCCGGTGGCACCCCAAAGCGGCCATTCGTTATGCGTCACGTCTTGTCGGCCACAGCCAACTTCCCAAGGTAACCCCGATCAGCATCCCGGCCATCTGGGCAAGGATGAACCCCAAGACCCCATCCGGGGCGATCCCGGCAAAGGTGTCAGACAGGGACCGTGCCACCGTGACAGCCGGATTCGCGAAGCTGGTGGAGGCGGTAAACCAGTAAGCGGCGGTGATGTAGAGGCCCACAGCGTATGGCACCGAAGCCGGAGCACAGGACCGGCAACCCAAGATGCACAGGATCAGGCCGAATGTCGCCACCACTTCCGCAAGCCACTGACCCGGCCCGGTCCGCACATGGGTCGAAAGCTGCCAGACCGGCAGTTCAAACATCAGATGAGCCAGCCACACGCCCAATATTGCTCCGGCCACCTGACACGCGATGTAGAGCGCCGCATCCCGCCAAGATAGTTCACCACGCAGAACGAAACAGATAGAAACAGCCGGGTTGAAATGCGCGCCCGACACCGGGCCAAACATCTGGATCAGTACCACCAAGACCGCGCCTGTCGGCAAGGTGTTGCATAACAGCGCCAGCGCATCGTTTCCGCTCGATAGCTTGGCGGCCATGATTCCAGAGCCGACAACGGTAGCGAGCAATAAGCCCGTGCCCAAAACTTCGGCGACGGCACGTCTGGCGATACTCATACAGCCTTCGCAATGAATGCGGCGATGTGCTGTGTCAGCAATCTATAGGCTTCCTCAAATGCCTGTGGTACGTCGCCAGCGGCGGGCGGATCGGGAATGTCCCAGTGGTACTTTGCGGGCTTGCCGGGGATAATGGGGCAGACTTCACCCGCCGCATTGTTGCAGACAGTGATGATGTAATCGATTTGAACGCCATCGGGTCCAGTGAACTCGTCCCATGATTTTGAGCGTAAGCCGCTCACATCGTAGCCCCTGCTTTCCAGCAACCGGATGGTGCCGGGATGTACCCGCCCCTTCGGCTGGCTTCCGGCGCTGTATGCTGTGAACTTGCCAGCACCCAGCCGGTTCAGGATTGCCTCGGCCAAGATAGAGCGCGCCGAATTGCCAGTGCAGAGAAACAGGACGTTGCGGGTCATCGGCGAGCGCGGTTCTTGGGAGGACAACAGTCTTTCGTAATCGATGCGAGCGGGGCACATACTTCGGGCCGTCCCCCACAGCAGTCATGAGTCAAAAAGATCAGAAGTGAACTCATGGCCTCGAAATCTGCTGCATAGATGATGGAGCGCCCGTGTCGGCGGGCACGGATCAGTCCTGCATTAAAAAGCAGGAGAAGTTGCGCGGACATGGTATTGGGCGGCGTCTTGAGCTTGCGGGCAAAGTCGCCCGCCGCCATCCCTTCGGGGCCGGCTTTCACCATCAGGCGAAAGAGCGCCAGCCGGGCGGCGTGTGCCAGCGCGGATAGCTGTTGAACCGCCTTTTCATTTTCCATATTTCAACGAATATTGAAATGAGTGGCAGCCGTCAAGATCGCGTGAGACTGAATGTCCGCTTTAGGTCAAAAGCGGTCATTCGACTCTCGTCAAACGAATGGCGGCTTTCGGGGGTAATGCGGACATCCATGCATGAAGTGATTGGCCGGCCAGATCGGCCCTTCACATCTTAGACTTCACGACGCCGCCACAGCCATTCCCAGACTCGCCCAGCGCCATACGCCCGCCCGGCTAGGCAGGGACTCAGCCGGGGCAAATGGCTGTCAGCGGAGTCCGCGGAGTCCCTGTTAGCCATGCCGGGCATGATGGGCCAGTTCCACCTTCTCACCCGGCGTCAGATCAAGCCCGGCGGCCAGCGCATACTGAGCCTTGGCCTTCTCCGGCTGGCCCGCATAGCCCAGAGCCTCGCCCCACTTCATGTGCAGACGTCCCCACTTGGGCGCGTACTTCTCAGTTTCGGCAAACTTAGCCAGCGCGAGATGAGACTGGTTCTTCGCCATGAGCGCCTCGCCCCAGCCTTGCCGCGGTGGATGAACCGCGGCTGCACGAAAAAGAGGTCGGGATTTTGTATAGAATATCGATGCCGTCAGTTTGATGTTGTCCAGCCTCCACCCAGCGCCTTGAACAGCGTGACACTGGCGGTGAGGCGGGCGCGGCGGATATCTGAAAGTTGGTCGCGCAGGGCATAGAGACTGCGCTGGGAAACCGTCACCACCAGGTAGTCAGACGAGCCGCCTTCGTATTTGCGCTGGGCGGCGCGCAGCACGCCTTCCGTCTCGCGCAACTGGTCCTGCAACGTGCGCTCCCGCGCCGCAAGATGGCCAAGGTTGCCCAGCGCATTCTCGACATCGCCGAAAGCGGCGTCATGATCCGGCAAGCTCAAATGATGGCGGCGGCAGCAGGGCGCATTTGCCGCCGCGCGTCAATGCGCGGTGCAATATCCCTACCGGCCCGACGCGCCGCCCGCCTGATAGGTCCGGTTGAAGCCGCTGCGCTCGTTGATCACGGTGATGGCGCCGGATTTCAGGATGCGCAGGCGCAGATTGTGATGGCCGTCATTCGCCAGTTCGGTGACCGGATTGGCGATCATGTCGGACGGGCCGTCCAGCTCGGGATGCTGGGTGTTGCGATGCAGCCGCCAGAAGCCCTCGACGCGGCCCGACTCCATCATGGTCTTCACCCGCTCCGGGTCATCGCCCTTGGTGATGCCGTTGCCCTCGATCACCACGATGGGCTGCAGCGCCGCCAGCAGCGCCGGGCTGTTGGACTGGGGCAGGCCGTGGTTCGAAGCCAGGAAGACATCGACCTTGCCGACGCGGTTCATGGGGCAGACCAGGTCCTTCTCGCGGTCCCAGGTGAGATCGCCGAAGGCGGCGATGCGCGTCTTGCCATAGGTGATGAGGGACGAGACGGAGCGGGCATTCTCCTCACCGCCATTGTTGGCCATGCCGGGCATGCCTTCGCAGGCCGGGTTGGGCTGGCCCGCACCCGCCAGCGGCTTGGCCAGCGGCTGCGCATCCGCCATGACGAAAGTCACCTTCATCGCGCCGATGGCCAGCGACATGCCGGGCTTGGCGATGATGCGCTTATGGCCCGCGATGGCCTTGAGATAGAGCTCGTAATAGCCCTGGGTGGTGATGCGCGGCCGCGCCGGGGCGCCGGCGGCGGGCGCATTGCCGCCACGGCCTGCAGGCGGAGCGCTGCCGGGCGGCGGATCGGGCTGCCGGTTTTCACCATGGTCGATGAGCGTACCCACCGGCATCTTTTCCAGGAAGGCCGCAAAGCCGCCGACATGGTCGGAGTGGTAATGGGTGGTGAGAAGGTAATCGAGCTTGGTGACGCCGAAGGAGCGGATGGTATCGGCCAGCCGGTCGGCGGTTTCCTTGCCCGTGACCAGGGCGCTGCCCGGCGGGTTGCCGGTGTCGAGCAGCAGGGATTTTCCTTCCGGCGTTATGAAGAGCGTGCCGCCGCCGCCTTCCACGTCGATGGAGATCATCTGCAGGCCCTGATCGGGCGTCGCCGCCGGGGCAAGCTGGGGGCTGATGGCGAAGCCAAGGCCGATGGCCAGGGCGCAAAGACCGCGTTTCATGGATATCCTCGCGTAATTGACCGGCCCCCACTGAGTGGCCCAGTTAGTATGTTAGTTTAAGGGCATCTTTTGCACCATCCCGTTGCTAGCCGGCTGATCTGGCGGCCAGACTGTGGCCTGCGGTGCCGGTGGTCGGTATCCCAACG
>CANHNJ010000017.1 GCA_947462105.1 Alphaproteobacteria bacterium | reverse complement strand
ATTAGAGAGTTTTAGGGCGTCAACTTCTTCTGGTGCCGCCGCGACATCAACCAATTTGCGCAGGCCCGTACAGAAGTCCTCCGCCGAGAGCGTGCCGTCCAATAAAATTCCATCCGCCGCAATTAATTTGAAGTCTTTGGCGCCCCCACTCTGGGGTGCATCCTCAACTCCCCTGCGCTCGCGGTCGTAAAGGCACAGGCCAAAGCGATTGCCAAACGTTGAAAGCGCCCGCTTTGTGGCGTCGGTCTCTGCCGCCTTGATGGCGCGGTCGTGGGCCTCCGCAGGATTGCGCGATGCCGCTGAGCCAGTACCCGTGCCCTCGCGCCAGACCACCCCGCCCCCTGCCCGCACTTGAATGCACACCCGCGCCAAGTAGGTGCAGTGTGTCACCTCCCCCCTAGCCCTCTCAAAGATGCGCTCAATGTGCTGGGTGTGCCGGTCCCATCCAGAAAATCCAAAAATGGAATTGGCCTCCGAGACGGCGAACCAGCCCTCGATATAATCAATCTGGCGCTCCTCCAGCATTCGGGACTGCACATGCCGCCAATCCAGTTTGGACGTCAGCTTCTTGAGCTGTGTTGGAGAAAAGCTGCTCATCGCACGCGCACCGAGAGAGACAATTCCCCCTCCAAGAGACGCGCGCCCTCAACGCTTGCCCCGCCCTTTAAGGCATCCGCCAGGCCCCGCCGGTCCAGTCGGGGTGGCTGGGGCGTAAAATAATTGGCCGGGATCAAATCCTCACTGAGGACTTCAAGCTTGTCTGGGGACTTTCGCAGGCTTGCTGAAAAATCCTCCGCCTGGAGCTTGGAGAGGCCAGACCTATCCATAGCCCACCGGACAAGCTCACGCTTTGCGGCGTAGCGCCCCCGGAGCCGCTCAAGTCTGACGTCCAAGTCATTGAGGCGGGCCTTCAGAGACCCGATCAGGGCCTCATCCTCTAGAGAGGAGCGCAGGACTGCCCCGATGGCCTCAGGAAGGCGGGAGATCCCCTCCAGCGTGTCTTGGAGGGTCTCATGGTCGAGCTCTCCAAAGCGGTCTTTTAGCTCCTGGGCAAGAATCTGATAATTAGTCACTTCAAACTTTAGGTTGCTTGGCCCCATCACAGTATAAACTCCTAGTTTTATAGTATGATTGATTCATTAGTTAGTATAATATACCAACTGGAGCGGAGGCTGTCAAGCCCATGCTGAAGCCAGAGCAATGCCGCATGGCGCGAGCAGCTCTGGATTGGAGCTTGTCGGAACTTCAAAAGATGACAGGGATAAATAAGAACACGATCGTTAGATTCGAGTCGGGGAAAGGAATTCTATTCAGCACAGCGGAAAGGCTTGAGCATGCCTTTGCTAAGGAGGGCTTAACTTTCATTTATGAAAATGAAACACGCGGTGCCGGCATTCAGCTCTCAAGAGAACTTTCAACGCGCCTAGCAGCAGAACGGGATCCCATCCCGAAAAGAAAATCCGCGAAACGAAGCCAAAAGTCTCCAAGAAAATAAATTGCTTGGGTCATGCTTCAGGCCTGTTGCTAGCAACAGCCGCTAATCAAAAAGTTCTGGAGATCCACTGCGCACAGTGGAACTTTATCCCGCGCTTGAGAGAACAGCGGCGATGATCCGGTCTTGTGTGTCCGGCTCGAGGTAGGGGTGCATGGGAAGACTGACAACCTTAGCCGACAGCGCCTCACTCACTGGAGTTGGGACACTGGGGTAGTGGGCATAGGCCACCTGCTTGGAGAGCGGGATCGGATAGTAGACGGCCGTTGGGACACCCGCCGCCTTGAGGTCAGCTTGGAAGCGCGTGCGGTCTTCGACCTGCAGGGTGTACTGGGCCCAGGTCGAGACGGCGCCCGCAATCACAAAAGGGAACGTAATCTTCTTGGAAGAGAAGAAGGCGTCGTTGTAGCGACGCGCGACGCGGTTGCGCGCCTCAATCTCATCGTCAAAGATTTTGAGCTTCTCGATGAGGATCGCGGCCTGGATTGTGTCGAGGCGTGAATTGTATCCCACGCGCACATGCTCGTAGCGGTCACTACCCTGGCCGTGCATGCGCAGTGACAAGAGGATGTCTCGGAGCTCATCGTCATTGGTGAAGCAGGCCCCGCCATCGCCGTAGCAGCCCAGAGGCTTGGCTGGAAAAAAGCTGGTCGCAGAGGCATCTCCGATGGAGCCCGTGCGTTTGTTATCCAGCAATCCACCAAAGCCCTGCGCAGAGTCGCAGAAAAGTTTTAGGCCCTCGCGCGCTGCAATGGGAGAAAGCGCGCGGTAGTCCGCGGGCTGTCCAAATAGATCAACTGGCATGACAACTTTTGGCGTCAGCGTGCCTTCACGCCTCACTAGCGCAATGGCAGCGTCTAAACTTGCGGGATCCATGTTGAAGGTGTCGGGGAGAACATCGACAAAGACGGGGGAAGCTCCGGCCAGCGCCACGACTTCAGCCGTCGCGGCAAACGTGAAAGAGGGAACAAACACCGCATCACCCGGACCAACGCCCCAGGCCCGCAGCACTAGGAGCAACGCGTCGGTGCCATTGGCGCAGGAAATTGCGTGCTTAACACCCGCCCAGGCTGCAATGTCTTTCTCAAACTGCGCCACTTGGGGACCCAAGATCCACTGCCCGCCCTCCACTGCGGCTTGAATGGCACGATTGAGTGGCTCACCGAGACGGCGGCGCTGAGCTTGCAGGTCAATGAAGGAAATGGGCTGGCTCACAAGTCACCAAATCAAGAGTACAAAATTTAAAAGCGAAAAAGTCTGGCAAACAAACAACATAAATTAAGAGAGGTTATGCGGGCTTAGGTACGCGTCCATAAGAATCCTCAAAGCGCACAATGTCATCCTCACCCAGGTAGTCGCCCGACTGCACCTCGATCAGCTGAAGCGGCAGCGTGCCAGTATTTTCTAATCGGTGCTTAGCGCCCAGAGGAATGTAAGTGGATTGATTGGCCTCTAACACAAACTGGCGATCATCACACGTCACCAAGGCTGAGCCCTGAACAACAATCCAGTGCTCTGCGCGGCGGTGATGCATTTGCAGTGAAAGCTTCGCCCCTGGATTGACGACAATGCGCTTCACTTGAAAGTTTTTCCCGCTGTCAACGCCCTCATAGGTGCCCCATGGGCGGTGGACACGCGGGTGGAGCATGTGATGTTGGCGGCCTGCTCCATCCAACTGCTCAACGATTTTCTTAACGTCTTGGGACGCATCACGGTGACTGACAAGAACCGCGTCCTTGGTGGCAACGATGATCAAGTCTTCCACGCCCACGGCCGCAAGCAGGGGACCATCACTGCGCAAGTAAGAATTTCGCACACCCTCAATCACGACGTCACCTTGAAGGGCATTGCCCTCACCAGTGCGCTCCGCAATGTCCCACAGAGACTGCCAGGAGCCGACGTCATTCCAGCCCATCTCAACCGGCACTACTGCGGCGCTCCTCGCATGCTCCATTACGGCGTAGTCAATTGAATCTGACGGGCACGACGCAAAGGCAGTCTCATCTAGTCGGATAAAGTCCATGTCACGATGCGCACTTTTCAGAGCACTGCGGCAGAGGGCCAACATGCCCGGCTGCAGCCGTTCAAGCTCTTCCAAGAGCGTCACCGCTCGGAAGAGAAACATGCCGCTGTTCCAAAAATAATTCCCAGAGGCGACGTATCCCTCCGCTGTCGCGCGGTCAGGTTTTTCCACAAAGCGCTCAACGGTGAGTGCGCCGGGAGCTCCAACAAGAGCTGTACCGGCCTTGATGTATCCATAGCCCGTCTGCGCAGATGACGGCTTGATGCCGAAGGTCACAAGGGCCCCGCCCAAGGCTGCATGGCGTGCTGCTGTCACAGCGGCCAGGAAGGCGGGTTGGTCCAATACGACATGATCGGAGGGCATCAGAAGAACTAACGCCTCAGGGTCTTCTGACGAGACCTGAAGGGCGGCGATGGCCGCGGCGGGTGCGGTGTTGCGGCCAATGGGCTCTAAGATGATGCGAGCGCCTTCAATACCCTGCGCGCGCAATTGTTCGGCGACGACAAAGCGGTGATCTTGATTGGAGATTATGAGAGGCGCAGAAAAATCATCACCCCGTGCTCTGGCAACGGTGTCTTGGATCATGGTGTTCTCGCCGACCAGTGCCAGGAGCTGCTTGGGCATAGCCTTACGGGAAAGTGGCCACAGGCGTGTTCCGGAGCCACCAGACAAAATGACGGGAACCATCTGTCCAGTTTTTTGTGACATCCATATCTCTCTAAGTAAAACTCACAAGGCGGCGCAGATTATCTATGGGCTACTTCTGAGACAGATATTGCCGTGCCAAAATCTTGGCCTCTTCAACGCCGGGCTGATCGAAAGGGTTAACCCCCATCAGACGGCCCATGATGATGGTCTCCAGCATGAAATGCATCATCAGCGCGCCCATGCTGAAGGCGTCCACCTTCTTCACATGGATCATGCGCACCGGGCGGCCATTATTGAACAGGGTCTGCGCCGTGCCGCGCGACTGCGCCGCGATCAGGTCGCCCGGCCGCTTGCCGGCGAGATAATCTTGGCCTAGCGCCTTTGCCGACGCCTTAGGCACCACTGGGCCATGGCCCTTCATGTCAATCGTCACCAAAGTGAACAGCGCATTGTTCGGACCATCGCGAAAAAGCTGGAGCTGGCTGTGCTGGTCCACCGGGCCAAGCACGGAGACAGGCGTGGAGCCCTGCCCGTCCTTGCCCAGGCTTTCGGCCCAGAGCTGCTTCCACCAGCCGCCGAACACGGCCAGCGCATCGCAATAGGGCCACAGAATGGTATTGGCGAGCCTGCCTTGCTTCGCCAGCGCGTGATGCAGCGCCGCCCCGGTCGCGGCGGGGCTGTCGGCAGGCGATTTCGCCCCCAGCGTCTGCGCCAGCACGGCGGCCGCGCCCGCGCGCAGCTGCTTCACGTCAATGCCCATCAGAATGGCGGGCAGAAGCCCCACCATGGTCAGAACCGAGTAACGCCCGCCAACGCCCAGCGGATGATCAAGCTTGGGCGCCTTGATGCTGTCGGCGAACGCCGCCAGGGCACTGTCATGCGGCTCGGTGATGATTGTGAAATGCTTGCCGATGTTGCGGACGCCCGCCTTCTTCAGCATTTCGACCAAAGGCAGCACCTGCATCATCACTTCAGCGGTGCCGCCTGACTTCGAGATGGCGATGAAGTGGGTCTTTTTCAGGTCGAAGCGCTTCAGCGCCGCCGTCCAGCTGAAGGGATCTGGATTATCGTAGAATTCTACGAAGGGCACGGCGTTCTTCCGCAGCGCCGTCAGCGCCTGCCCGCCCAGGCTGGAACCGCCAATCCCCAGCACGACAACCCTATTGGCACTGGCCGCAATCTCCTTAGCCCTGGCTCGCGCCTTGCGGATGTCATCGGTACGCGCCGGGACGCCCAGCAGCTCCAGCGACTTGTCCGCCGCCTGCTGGCGCAGCCATGCCAGCGCCCCCACCGCCGCGCCCAGTGACGCATCATAGTCAGCCCTGGGCGGAGCGCCCTTGCCGCTAAGCGCAAGGTCGAGCGAAACAGTCAGCGGGGACTGCGACATGGGCTGCCCTTTTGATCAGACGGTTTCGATGCGGGCCTTCAGGATCTTGTCGGGTTCCCCCGAGATCGTGCCGTTATTGTGCTCGCCGCCCTTCTTGATCTTGTCGACATTGTCCATGCCTTCCTCGACCTGGCCCCAGACCGAATACTGCTTGTCCAGCCAGGGCGCGTCATCGAAGCAGATATAGAACTGGCTGTTGGCACTGTTCGGGTTGGCCGTGCGCGCCGCTGAACAGGTGCCCTTCTTATGGGGCTCGTTCGAGAACTCGGCCTTGAGGTTTGGCAGGTCGGAGCCGCCCGAGCCGGTGCCGGTGGGATCGCCGGTCTGGGCCATGAAACCCGGAATGACGCGGTGGAACACGATGCCGTCATAGAAGCCCTGGCCGGCCAGCGTCTTGACGCGCTCGACATGCTCCGGCGCCAGATCGGGGCGCAGCTTGATCTTCACCGGCCCGTCCTTGAGTTCGAGAATGAGATAGTCGGCCATTTATGCGCGTCCCTTGTTGTGTTTCATATTCTGCTCTTGGCATCGTTTGAGAAGAGCATCCGCCACAGCGGGCGTGGTGAAGGCTGAGATGTCGCCGCCCAGCATGGCGATTTCCTTGACCAGGCGCGAGGCGATGGCCTGGTGGCGCGGATCGGCCATGAGAAACACGGTCTCGATCTCGCTGGAAAGCCGCTGGTTCATCGCGACCATCTGGAATTCATATTCGAAGTCGGACACGGCTCGCAGACCGCGAATAATGACGGAGGCGCCGACCTCCTCGGCGAACTTCACGAGCAGCGTTGCGAACGGCCGCACCTCGATGGTGGCGCGCCCGTCGCCCAGGCTTTCGGCTTCAGCCTTCAGCATCGATACCCGTTCGTCGAGGCTGAACATAGGGTCCTTGGACGCATTGATGGCGACGCCAAGCACCAGGTGATCGACCAGCTTCACCGCGCGCTTGATGATGTCGACATGACCCAGCGTGACGGGATCAAAGGTGCCTGGATAAAGGCCGACGCGCGTCTTACTCATCCCTCACCCACATCGGCGATGCGTTCGACAGAGACCACCTTCTCGCCTTCGTCGACCTTGAAGATGGTGACGCCGCCGGCGGCGCGGCCCTGGATCGAGACATCGGCCACGGCGACGCGGATGGTCTGGCCGGCATCGGAGATCAGCATCAGACCGTCGCCCTCCTCGACTGGGAAGGCGGCGATCACGGCGTTGTTCTTCTTGCCCATGCCAATGGCGACGATGCCCGAACCGCCACGGCCGGTGACGCGGTACTCATAGGAAGAGCTACGCTTGCCAAAGCCACCGGATGACACCGCCAGCACGAACTGCTCGCGCGCGCCCAGCGCGGCATAGCGTTCCGGCGTAAGAGTGGCTTCCTCGACACCATCCTCGGCATCGGCACCCTCCTCGACCAGCGCTTCGGCCTCGCCGCTTTCGGCGCGGCGGGCGGCACTGGCCTGCTTGAGATAGGCGCGGGCTTCCGGCGAGCTGGCGTCGGAATGATAGAGCAGCGACAGACTGACAATCTCATCACCATCTGCCAGCTTGATGCCGCGCACGCCGGTGGAATCGCGGCCCTTGAAGACGCGCACATCGGTGACGGGGAAGCGGATGGCCTTGCCCAGCCGGGTGGTGAGCAGGAAGTCATGTTCTTCGGTACAGGTGGAGACACCGATGATGCGGTCGCCTTCCGCCAGCTTCATCGCGATCTTGCCGGACTTGTTGACCTGCACAAAGTCGGACAACGCGTTGCGCCGCACATCGCCGGACTTGGTGGCGAAGACGACATGCAGCTTTTCCCATTCGCTCTCATCCGGCAGCGCCAGGATGGTGGTGATGCGCTCACCCTGGCTGAGCGGCAGCAGGTTGACCATCGCCTTGCCCTTGCCGGCGATGCGCGCCTCGGGCAGCCGCCAGACCTTGAGCTTGTAGGCCATGCCGGTGGAGGAGAAGAACAGCATCGGCGCATGGGTGTTGGCGACGAACAGGCTGGTGACGAAATCCTCGTCCCGCGTCGCCATGCCGGAGCGGCCCTTGCCGCCACGGCCCTGCACCCGGTACTCGGCCAGCGGCGTGCGCTTGATATAGCCGGCATGAGTGACGGTTACGGCGACATCCTCGCGCTCGATCAGCGCCTCGTCCTCGAACTCGATCTCCGCATCGATCAGCTCGGTCCGGCGGGGGGTGGCGAACTCGGCGCGTATGACGGCCAGTTCGTCCTTGATGATAGTCATCACCCGGTCGCGCGAGCGCAGGATGTCGAGATAATCCGCAATTGCCAGACCCAGCTTCTGAGCCTCGTCGTTAATTTCGTCGCGGCCCAGCGCGGTGAGGCGCTGCAGGCGCAGATCCAGGATCGCCTTGGCCTGCATTTCGGAAAGGCGGATGGTGTTGTCGCTTTCCACCGCATGGCGGGGATCGGCGATCAGCGCCACCAGCGGCCCGACATCCTTGGCGGGCCAGGCGCGGGCCATTAACTGCTCGCGCGCTATAGCAGCGTCGGCGGCGGCGCGGATCAGCTTGATGACTTCGTCGATATTGGCAACCGCCACGGCCAGCCCAACCAAGATGTGACCGCGATCCCGCGCCTTGTTGAGATCGAACTTGGTCCGGCGGGTGATGACATCCTCGCGAAAGGCCACAAAGGCCACGAGCATGTCCTTCAAATTCATCTGAATGGGGCGGCCCTCATTCAGGGCCAGCATGTTGACGCCGAAGCTCTGCTGCAGGCTGGAGAAGCGATAGAGCTGGTTGAGCACCACATCGCTGGAGGCGTCGCGCTTCAGCTCAATCACCATGCGCATGCCGGTGCGGTCGCTCTCGTCACGGATGTCGGAGATGCCCTCGATGCGTTTGTCGCGCACCAGTTCGGCGACCTTCTCCATCAGCACCGCCTTGTTCACCTGATAGGGGAGCTCGGTGACGATGATGGCTTCGCGGTCCTTGCGAATTTCCTCGACGGCACAGCGGGCCCGCATCAGCACACTGCCGCGGCCGCGCGCCAGCGCCGCCTTGGCGGCAAGCTTGCCGATAATCAGGGCACCAGTGGGAAAATCGGGACCCGGCACGATCTCGGCCAGCGCTTCCATGGTAACGGCGGGGTCGTCGATGATGGCCAGACAGGCGTCGATCACCTCGCCCAGATTGTGAGGCGGGATATTGGTGGCCATGCCCACCGCGATGCCCGACGAACCGTTGACCAGGAGGTTGGGGAAACGCGCCGGCAGCACAACAGGCTCGCGCTCGGTGCCGTCATAATTGTCCTGAAAGGACACCGTTTCCTTGTCGATGTCCTCGGTCATCGCATGGGCCAGCTTGGCCCGGCGGACTTCGGTGTAACGCATGGCGGCGGGCGGATCACCGTCAACGCTGCCGAAATTGCCCTGGCCGTCGATCAGCGGCGCGCGCATGGAGAAATCCTGCGCCATACGCACCAGCGCGTCATAGATCGACTGGTCGCCATGCGGATGGTACTTGCCGATCACATCGCCGACGACGCGGGCGGATTTGCGATAGGCCTTGTTCCAGTCATAGCCATTCTCGTGCATCGAGAAGAGAATGCGGCGATGCACAGGCTTGAGGCCGTCGCGCACATCCGGCAGCGCGCGGCTGACGATCACGCTCATGGCATAATCGAGGTAGGATTTCTTCAGCTCGTCTTCGATGGCGACCGGTGCGATGGGCATGCCGGACTGCGGCGGCGCACCTTCGGTCTTGGAATGATCGCTCAAAAAATACCCTCGCAAAACCTGCCCGAAGCAGGCGAAAAAATAGAGCTGATTCCTAGCATTTTCGTCGGTGCCGGGCCAGCGTTTCCGGCGCGCACAACCCATTGATATATATTGTATATTTTGGCCTATCGGGCGGCGTTTTGCAGGCCCTGCAATTCGGCCTGCACGCGGGCCATTTCATAGGCATACATCAGCCTTTTTCCGCCCTCGTCCTTGTAGGCGAACGTGATGCCGACAAGCCGGCCTTGCGCATCTACCACCGGCCCGCCGGAGAAGCCGGGACCGGCATTGGCCTCGTAGATGAACCAGCTGGAGATGTCGTAACCGGGCGGCTTGACGATCTGGCGCACCACGCCGCGCGCCGTGCGCAGCTCGGCATCGCGACCCTGGCCATAGGCGGTCACGGCGCCGCCCACCAATGGCGCCGCAGTGGCGGGCGCGGCGCTGCGCACGACGCGAAAGAACAGCAGGTCAGATTGCGCCGCCTCGCCGATCACTGGCGCGCCGGAAAGGAAGTTGCGGTTATGGGCGTTGGTCACGGCAATGCCCGGCGCGATCACCATCGCTGCACCATCGGCGGCGTCGAGGCCCAGATGGACGCGGCCATGCAGCGGCATGTACGCGGCCGCGATGTCGGGTTCTACGATACGGGAAGCCGGTGCGCCCGAGGACGTGACGCAGCCTGCCAATGCCAGGGCGAAAAGGCCCGCAACAAGACTAGAACGGAATCTCGTCATCCATCTCGTCGCGCTGGAAGCTGGCAGGGCTTTCGCTGGCGCCCACGCGGCCACCACCACCGCCGCCTTCACCCTTGCCGTCCAGCATGGTGAGTTCGCCGCGGAAATTCTGCAGCACGATCTCGGTGGAGTATTTCTCGGCGCCGTCCTTGTCGGTCCACTTGCGGGTCTGGAGCGCGCCTTCGACATAGACCTTGGAACCCTTGCGCAGATACTTTTCCGCGACGTCGGCCAGGTTCTTGTTGAAGATCACGACACGGTGCCACTCGGTCTTTTCCTTGCGCTCGCCGGACGACTTGTCCTTCCAGCTTTCCGAGGTCGCGATCGACAGGTTCACCACCGGCTCGCCACTGGTCATGCGGCGCACCTCCGGGTCCTTGCCCAGATTGCCGACCAAAATCACCTTGTTGACGCTTCCTGCCATGACCTGCTCCGTACCTTTATGGCGCGCACCCTAGGACGTGGGGGCACCTTGCCGCCACCGCCACACGCGCACCGTCCACAGTGCCGTTCCGTAGCATTTGTTCCTGTTTTGTTCAATGGGCAATTCGACCTTGCTTGCCTATAACCGGGCCATGACCGAGCAGAGCCACATTCACCGCGATTGCCCGTCCTGCAGTGCGCCGTCGGCGCGGGCAGCCCCGGTGCGCTACCAGCATCCCGACTGGCCGATGAAACAGTGCGCCTGCGGCCTGGTCTATCTGGAATATGTGCCCGCCTATGACGCGCTCTATGACGACATCGCCTGGCACAAGCAGCATAAGAAGGAAGAGGAGCGCCGCCTCAAGGCGATGCCCATCCTGGCGCGCATCGACATGGCGACGCGCTGGCGGCTGAACATACTGGGCGACGCCACCGTGGCAGGCGGGCTCAACGCCTGGGCGAAAGCCGGCCCGGTGCTGGATGTGGGCTGCGCCAGCGGCAAGGGCTTTGACGACCTCAAGCCCGGGCTTATTCCCTATGGCATCGAGATCGACGCCAAGATCGCCGAGATCGCCCGCGCCCGGTTCGAACCACGCGGTGGCAAGCTGGTACATGCCGATGGTGTGGGCGGGCTGAAACAACTGCCGGACAATTTCTTCGCCGGCGTCACGCTGTGGTCATACCTGGAACATGAAGCCAATCCGCGCGCGGCGCTGGAACAGGTGCGCCGGGTGGTACGCGATGATGCCGTGGTGCTGATCAAGGTTCCCAACTTCGCCTGCTGGAACCGGCATGTGCTGGGCAGGAACTGGTCCGGCTTCCGCCATCCCGACCATGTCCAGTATTTCACACCCGCGACGCTGGGCGCGATGGCGGAGCGGGCCGGTTTCAGGGCCCACTTCCGGCTCTATGGCCGCATTCCCACCAACGACAACATGTATGCGACCCTGCGCCCGGCCTAACTTGTCGGCGCGGTTCGTTCCCATTATGTTCCGGCCCAGGTTCCGCCTCTTGCGAGTCGGCATCGCCCTTCCCATCTGCGAATTGTCTCCCCGACAGAATTGAACAAGGCATGCTGAAGAACATCTCCATTCGCGGCGCGCGCGAACACAATCTCAAGAACATCGATGTCGAAATCCCGCGTGACACGCTGACCGTGCTCACGGGCCTGTCGGGTTCGGGCAAGTCGTCGCTGGCCTTCGACACCATCTATGCCGAAGGTCAGCGCCGCTATGTCGAGTCGCTGTCGGCCTATGCCCGCCAGTTCCTGGAACTGATGCAGAAGCCCGATGTCGATCACATCGAGGGCCTGTCGCCCGCCATTTCCATCGAGCAGAAGACCACCTCCAAGAATCCGCGCTCGACCGTGGGCACCGTCACCGAGATCTACGATTACCTGCGCCTGCTCTTCGCCCGTGTCGGCGTGCCTTATTCCCCTGCCACCGGCCTGCCGATCGAATCCCAGACCGTCAGCCAGATGGCCGACCGCATCCTCGCCTTGCCCGAAGGCACGCGGCTCTATCTCAACGCGCCCATCGTGCGCGGCCGCAAGGGTGAATACAAAAAGGAACTGGCCGAGCTGCAGAAGAAGGGCTTCCAGCGCGCCAAGATCGACGGGAAATACTACGAGCTCTCGGCCACGCCGGTGCTGGACAAGAAGCTCAAGCACGATATCGAGATCGTGGTCGACCGCATCGTGGTCAAGAGCGATCTGGGTAACCGCCTGCCCGATTCCATCGAGACAGCGCTGTCCATCGCCGACGGCCTGCTGATTGCCGAGTTCGCCGACGACAAGGAGAAGGATGGCAGCCAGAAGCAGATCATCTTCTCATCCAAGTTCGCCTGCCCGGTTTCCGGCTTCACCATCTCGGAGATCGAGCCCCGCCTGTTCAGCTTCAACAACCCGCATGGCGCCTGCCCGGAATGCGACGGCCTGGGAACGCAGAACTATTTCGACGAAGACCTGGTGGTGCCGGACGAAAGCCTGACCCTGAAAAAGGGAGCCATCGCGCCCTGGTCCAAGAGCGCATCGCCCTATTACTTGCAGACGCTGGAAGCGCTGGCGCGGCACTACAAATTCTCCATGAATGATGCGTGGGAAGACCTGCCCAAGAAGGTGCAGAAGATCATCCTGCACGGTTCGGGCGAGGACGAGATCAAGTTCGTCTATGACGACGGCATGCGGCGCTATGAAACCAAGAAGCCGTTCGAAGGCGTCATCACCAACATGGACCGGCGCCACAAGGAGACCGACAGCGAGTGGGCCCGCGAGGAGCTGGAGAAATATCAGGCCGCTGCGCCCTGCGATGTCTGCAGCGGCTATCGCCTGAAGCCGGAAGCGCTGTCGGTGAAGATCGGCGGCCTGCATGTCGGCCAGGTCTGCGAGCAGTCGATCCGCGACGCCGATTCCTGGTTCCGCGACATCAACAAGAAGCTGAACAAGCAGCAGCAGGAAATCGCCGTCCGCATCCTCAAGGAAATTCGCGAGCGGCTGAAGTTCCTCAACAATGTCGGGCTGGATTATCTTACCCTGGCGCGCGCCTCTGGCACGCTGTCGGGCGGCGAAAGCCAGCGCATCCGTCTGGCCTCGCAGATCGGCTCGGGCCTGACCGGCGTGCTCTATGTGCTGGACGAACCATCCATCGGCCTGCACCAGCGCGACAATTCCAAGCTGCTGGAATCGCTCAAGGGCCTGCGCGACATGGGCAACACTGTGATCGTGGTCGAGCATGACGAGGACGCCATCCGCCAGGCCGATTATGTCATCGACATGGGCCCCGGCGCAGGCGTGCATGGCGGCCACATCATCGCCGAAGGCACCCCGGCACAGGTCATCGCCAACAAGAAAAGCCTGACTGGCCGCTATCTCAGCGGCGCCGAAGGCATTGCCATTCCGGCGAAGCGGCGCAAGGCGACGAACAACCGTTTCCTGAAGGTGGTGGGCGCCAAGGGCAACAACCTCAAGAACGTCACGGCGGAAATCCCGCTGGGGACGCTGACCTGCATCACCGGCGTCTCCGGCGGCGGCAAGTCCACTCTCACCATCGAGACGCTGTTCAAGGCCGCCTCGCGCAAGCTGAGCCAGAGCCGCGAGCATCCTGCGCCGCATGATCGCGTCGAGGGGCTGGAATATCTCGACAAGGTGATCGACATCGACCAAAGCCCCATCGGGCGGACGCCGCGTTCCAACCCGGCCACCTATACCGGCGCCTTCACGCCCATCCGCGACTGGTTCGCCGAGTTGCCGGAAAGCAAGGCACGCGGTTATGCGCCCGGCCGCTTCAGCTTCAACGTCAAGGGCGGCCGCTGCGAAGCCTGCCAGGGCGATGGCGTCATCCAGATCGAGATGCACTTCCTGCCCGACGTCTATGTCCAGTGCGATACCTGCAAGGGCAAGCGCTACAACCGCGAGACGCTGGAAGTGAAGTTCCGCGACCATTCCATCGCCGATGTGCTGGACATGACCATCGAGGCGGGCGCGGACCTCTTCAAGGCGGTGCCGTCCATCGCCGAGAAGCTGGAAACGTTGAAGCGGGTCGGCCTGGGCTATATCGCCATTGGCCAGCAGGCGACGACGCTGTCAGGCGGCGAGGCCCAGCGCGTCAAGCTGTCGAAGGAGTTGTCGCGCCGCGCCACCGGGCGCACGCTCTACATCCTGGACGAACCGACCACCGGGCTGCACTTCCACGACACGAAAAAGCTGCTGGAAGTTCTGCAGGAGCTGGTCGAGACCGGCAACACCGTGGTGGTGATCGAGCACAACCTCGAAGTCATCAAGACCGCCGACTGGATCATCGATCTTGGCCCCGAAGGCGGCGATGGCGGCGGCGAGATCGTCGCCATCGGCACGCCGGAAGATGTGGTGAAGGTGGCGCGGTCCTATACCGGCCATTACCTCAAGCCACTGCTGAAGGCGCCGGCGAAGAAATTGAAGGCGGCAGAATAAGCGGTTCCAGGAAAAGTGAATTTCGGTTTTCCGTCCGGAACCGCGACAATCAAAAAGTCAGGCGAAGACGTCGACGCTCGGGCCCTTCAGGCCGCGCCAGCAGATGACGCTGGCGCTGGCCGTCAGCCCCAGCACCAGCGGCGCCACGAAGAACTTCAGGCCCGAGATCAGCGGCATGTTCGCCTGCTGCAGCGCCGACACTTCGTCCGGCGTCGGCATCGCACCGGGCGTCAGGCCACCGCCGATGATCGCCGCCATGGCGAAGATCACGACCAGATAGACCGGCACGGCCACGCCCACAAAGACGCCCAGCAGGCGCCAGAAATTGCCCGCCGTCAGCGTCCAGGCGCGGACAAGGACCGATTTTTCCTCGGCCAGCACCACCGGCAGCAACAGCGCGCTAAGCCGTACGGAGAAATAGATCAGTGCCAAGGCCAACAGCAGCGTGACCAGCAGCGCCACGCCGCCCTGCGCGCTGGCGGCGCCCGCCGCTTCGGCGCGGCCGGTGGACAGCAGCATCAGCAGGTAGCCCGGCAGCAGAAACAGGGCGACGCCGAACAGGTTGCGGAAGACGCGCCATTCCAGCGCCCCGAAGGTGAAATGGATCATCGCGCCGCCCTGGCGCTGGCCCAGCGCCAGCTGCGTCACGGCGGTGAGCATGATGGCATGCAGCGCCAGCGCCGCCAGGAAGAACAGGAACAGCGCCAGCACGGCAGGGCCCGCCGCGTTGGGATTGCCCGCCGCGATGGCCGCCTGCACCTGGTTGCCGTAATTCTGGGTAATGAAAAATTCGCCCACGGTGTAGAGCACCATCGGCAGCCAGATCAGGCCGATGATCGCGCCCAGATTGGCGAAGGTGAAACTGTACGCCTCGCGGATGGTCGCGATGACGGGGATCTGACGCACGCTCAGAATTCGTCGTAGGGACGAAGATCGTCAAACTGCGGCGCGCGCGGCACATCGTTCCAGAGCGATGCGGCCCACAGCGCCACGGCGCCGATCACCGGCCATTCCAGCGCGCCCTTCATGGCGTCACCGGCGGCGGCCCAGCGGCTGCGCGGCACCAGCGCCGCCACGCCAACGGCCGCGACAGCGAGCACGCCGGCGCCGATGGCGAGATGTAAGAGACTGATACCTTTGCGATCCTCGGTCATTTTTTTCTCGTATGTTCGCAATGACTATAAGGGCCAAAACCCAAATGTCATCTCCTGCCCTGTGCTCATTCTGCATCTGTTGCATGAAGAACTCGTAGCACAGGGAATAGGAATTTAGTCAGGTGACGGCTGGCACTTTTCCCTGCTAAACGGCCCGGCATGCGACCCATCCACATCATCGGCGGCGGCCTGGCAGGCTCAGAAGCGGCATTTCAGGCGGCAGAGGCCGGGGCCGAGGTGGTGCTGCATGAAATGCGGCCCATCCGGCCCACCTTCGCGCACCAGACCGAGGCCCTGGCGGAACTGGTCTGCTCCAATTCCTTCCGTTCCGATGACTGGCAGAACAACGCCGTCGGCCTGCTGCACGAGGAAATGCGACGCGCCGATTCGCTGATCATGCGCAGCGCCGATGCCCACAAGCTGCCCGCCGGCGGCGCGCTGGCGGTGGACCGGCATGGCTTTTCCGGCGCGGTGACGGCCACGCTGGAAGCCCATCCGCGCATCAGCATCGCGCGCGAGGAAATTACCGAACTGCCGCCGCCCGAAGACGGGCTCTGCATCGTCGCCACCGGCCCCCTCACCTCCGAAGCGCTGGGACAGTCGATCCTGCGGGCGACGGGCGAGGATGCGCTGGCCTTCTTCGACGCCATCGCCCCCATCGTGCATCGCGACTCGATCAATTTCGATATCGCCTGGATGCAGTCGCGCTACGACAAGGAAGGTCCGGGCGGCGGCACCGCCGATTACATCAACCTGCCGATGGACGAGACGCAGTATCGCGATTTCGTTGCGGCGCTGCTGGCAGGCGAAAAGGGCGACTTCAAGGAATGGGAGAAATCCACGCCCTATTTCGAAGCCTGCCTGCCGGTCGAAGTGATGGCCGAACGCGGCGTCGAAACGCTGAGCTTCGGGCCGATGAAGCCGGTGGGCCTGCGCGATCCGCACCGCGACTCCCAGCCCTATGCGGTGGTGCAGTTGCGCCAGGACAATGCGCTGGGCACGCTGTGGAACATGGTCGGCTTCCAGACCAAGCTTCGCCACGGCGAACAGGTGCGCATCTTCCGCACCATCCCGGGCCTGGAAAATGCGGAATTCGCCCGCCTGGGCGGCATGCACCGCAACACCTTCATCAATTCACCGCGCCTGCTGGATGGCGAGCTGCGGCTGAAGACCCGTCCGCATCTGCGCTTTGCCGGCCAGGTCACGGGCGTGGAAGGCTATGTCGAGAGCGCCGCCATCGGCCTGCTGGCGGGCCGCCTGGCAGCGGCCGAACGGTTGGGGCGCGCCATCACGCCACCGCCGCCCACCACCGCCTTCGGCGCCCTTCTGGGCCATATTACCGGCGGCGCCTCGCCCACGACCTTCCAGCCCATGAATGTGAATTTCGGCCTGTTCCCCGATCTCGCGCCCGCAATAAGCGCGCGCACCGGCAAACGGGTCAAAATCAAGGGCGCCGACCGCAAGCGGGCCATGGCCGAGCGGGCGCTGGAGGCACTGGACACATGGCTCGGAAATAAAGCGCCCGTGGAGTAGACGAAACCGGGTCCGGTTACGTACGTTTCCATATCAGCAACCCGATATGGATGGCCCATGGATATCCCCTCGAGCTCACTTTCCACAATGTCGAACCTTCCGACGCGCTGAAGTCCGCCGTCCAGGCCCATGTCAACAAGCTCGAGAAATTCCACGATCACATCATAGGCTGCCGCGTCTCCATCGAGATGCCGCACAAGAGCCAAAAGGCAATCGGCAATCCGCCGGATGTGCACATCGTGGTCCGCGTCCTGGGCAAGGAAATCGTCGTCAGCCGCGAACCGAAGCATGACGGCCACAAGAAGGCCGCCACCGATGCCTATGCGGTGCTGGAAGATGCCTTCCTGGTGGCGCAACAGCAGCTCAAGGATTATCGCTGCATCAGCCACGGCGATGTGAAGACCCATCGCGCCGTGGCGGCGAACGATCTCTAGGAGCGTCGGCCAGTAAAAGTGCCTGGCGGTTTTGCGTCCGGCCGCGCGACCAAAATCAAAGCCTCTTCTTCATCGCGGCGCTGAGTAGCGCCATCTGTTTGCGATGAATGGAAACGTCTCGCATCCTGCTGAGGCGGTGCAGATAGACCGGCACCAGCGCCGCCGGCAGGATTGCGGCCAGGGCGCCGCGCGGTCTGGGCCCATTGCGCGCCGCCAGAAAATGATCGCGGGCCCGCAGCGCTGTCTGCCGCACGGCGGATGCCACGCGCGGATCATCCTTCAGCAGGAAAAACTCCTCGGGCGTCACATGCAGCGCGGCCAGCAGGTCCAGCGGCAGATAGAGCTTGTGCCGCGCATTGTGGAACGGCAGCGAGCGCAGGATGCCTGCCAGTCCATAGGCCAGCGCCGCTGGGCGGGCAATCGCCGGATCACCGCCCAGGATGGTGGCGGCGGCGCGCATCAGCGCCCCGCCCGTGGCGTCGAGATACGCTTCCAGCGCCATGAAATCCGCGAACTGCTCGGCATTGGCGTCGAAGGCACGGGCCGCGATGATGCCTTCCAGCAGTGCGGGCGCGATCTTGTGCGCGGCGAACAACTCGGCCAGCCCCCGCGCCACATCATGGTTGCGCGACATGCCGCGCCCCGCCTGCTCCACCGTCTCGCGCCACCATTCCAGCCGGATGGCGCCCAGCATGGGCTCGCGCACCGTCTCGGCGATGCGCGCCACTTCATGGTTGAAGGCATAGAGCGCGAAGAGATGCGGACGCAGGGCGGCCGGCGCAAACAGGGCGGTGAAATAGCGGTCGGGATCGGCGGCGCGGACCGAGGCGGCAAGGCGGCTGGAAAGGCTTGGCTCCATCATGTCCCAACGAAAAGGCCGCCGGATCGCTCCGGCGGCCTTTCAAGCTATCAAAGCCCAATCAGATATGCATCGCCCCCACCATGCAGAACAGCATGGGGATAGAGAGCATGGTGTTGATGCGGCTGAAGACCATCGCGGTCTTGCCGGCAGCGGCCTTGGCGTCGGCCGCCAGGTCGGGATACTTGCCGCCGATGTTCAGCGCCTTTTGCTGGTTGGGCCAGATCACGAACCAGACATTGAAGCCCATCACCAGGCCCAGCCACATGCCTATGCCGATGATCGAGGCGGTCATGTTCGGCTCGCCCATCAGGCCCAGGGTCAGGGCATCGTGGAAGGAATAGCTGGGGCTCTGCGACGCCAGGCCGATGCCCAGCACGATGGTGGCCAGCGCGCCATAGCGGAACCACCACAGCGCCTGCGGCGCGATATAGCCGGTGACGCCGCCCTTCAGTTCGGCGGGCACCTTGGGCATGGTCGGAATCTGCACGAAGTTGAAATAGTAGAGCAGGCCGATCCACATCACGCCGGCGATGACATGCAGCCAGCGGGTGACGAAGGACCAGAAATTGGCGTCAAGGCTGCCTTGCAGGCAGCCGACATAGATCGCCGTTACGCCAAGTGCGAGCACGAAGCCCGCGATGACGACATTGCGCAGATTGCCGAAGAAAGCGGCCATTGGGTTTCCCCTCCCCAGATTCGTGGGGGGAACTCTAGACCAAAGCTTCCGCCTTGTCGCTAGATCTTCAGCGCCCGGGGCCGCCAGATGTTCAGCCAGGTCACCACGATCAGCCGCGTCACCGAGACCGAGGTGAAGAAGGATGTGGCGATGCCGAAGCCCAGCGCCACGGCGAAGCCGCGCACCGGGCCCGAACCCAGTTCGAACAGAATCAGCGCCGCGATCAGATGGGTCATGTTGGCGTCGATGATGGTGTCGCGGGCACGGCGGAAGCCCTGGTCGATCGCGGCCAGCATGCCCCGGCCATTGCGCTGCTCTTCGCGTATGCGCTCGAAGATCAGCACGTTGGCATCGACCGCCATGCCCAGCGTCAGCACGATGCCGGCAATGCCCGGCAGGGTGAGCGTGGCCAGCGGCGTCAGCGCCGCCAGCAACAGGATCAGGTTCAGCGCCAGCGCCACGTTGGCGAACATGCCGAACAGGCCGTAGCGCAGCACCATGAACAGCGCCACCAGGCCAAGGCCAGCAATGGCCGACAGGCGGCCGGTGCTGATGGAATCGGCGCCCAGCTCGGCGCCGACAGTGCGTTCCTCGATCACATGCAGCGGCGCGGGCAGCGCGCCCGCCCGCAGCAGGATGGAAAGCTGGTTGGCGGCCTGGGTGGTGAAGCTGCCGCTGATCTGGCCGGTGCCGCCCATGATCGGTTCGTTGATGCGCGGATCGGACAGCACCTGCCCGTCCAGCACGATGGCGAAGCGGTGATTGACGTTGTCGCGGGTCATCTCGCCGAACTGGCGGGCGCCGACATTGTCGAAGCGGGTGGTGACGGCGGGCTGGCCGCTGCGCTGGTCGAAGCCGACGCCGGCATCGACCAGCCGCTCGCCGGCCACCAGCACGCGGCGGCGGATCACGGTCCTGCGGGCCTCGCCCATGATCGGCAGGATTTCCGAGCCGATGGGGGCGCGCATGTTGGGGTTGGTCATCAACTCGGCCTCGGCGCCCTCATCCACCAGGTGGATGGTCATCTTGGCGGTCTTGCCCAGGATTTCCTTCAGCTCGGCCGGGTTCTGCAGGCCGGGCACCTCGACCACGATGCGGTCGGGTAATTGCGGCGCGATGGACGGCTCACGCGTGCCCATCTCGTTGATGCGGCGGTTCACCACGCTCACGGACTGCTGCAGGATCTGCTGCCGCGTCTGGTCGGCATAGGATTTGGTCTGGGTCAGGACGATGCGGCCATTGCCCGGCTCGGTCATGTCATACTGGCGCGCGCCCGGCACCAGCGATGTCGCCATGGTCGGGTTGAGGTCAGTGATCAGGCGCTTTGCCTCGGCATAGCGCGCCGTGTCGTTGACCGTGACGCGCACGGAATCGGCGCCGAATTCCAGGCCGCTGATGCCGATGCCCGCCTTGCGCAGGGCCGCGCCGACATCGCCCATCAGCGATTCCGCACGCTCGCGCTGCACGGCGGGCAGATCCACTTCCAGCAGCAGATAGGAACCGCCCTGCAGGTCCAGGCCCAGATTGACTGCCTGGTTCGGCAGCCAGGACGGCAGGCGGGCGCGCAGATGCTCGGGCAGCGCATTGGGCAGCGCCACGATCAGGCCAGCCGCCACCAGCGACAGGGTGAACCAGCGGAGCCAGGCGGGGACTTGCAGCACGGATCAGGCCTTGGCTGCGGCGTTCGCCTTGGTGCGGACGTCGGTGATGGCGGACTTCAGGACGCGGACTTCGACGTTATCGGCGATTTCGACCTGGATTTCAGTGTCGGCGTCGCCGGCGGTCTTGGCGACCTTGCCCAGCAGGCCACCGGCCGTGATGACGGTGTCGCCGCGCTTCAGATTGTTTATCATCTGCTTGAGCTGCTTGGCCCGCTGGCTTTGCGGCCGCCAGACTAGGAAGTAGAAGATCGCGAACATCGCGACCAGCGGCAGGAACATCTGCAAGGTGGGGTCGTTCATGGCTGTTATTCTTTCGGCGCGGCTGGCGCGGTGCAGGATTGGCGGCGACTATAGCGACGGTATTTCGGTTTGCAACCGCGTGAAATCAAGGGGTTAGGATGAAATCGGGCAACAATTCGGGGCTGGGTGATGACGCCCCGGCGCTTCTGGCCCGCATCGCTGCGGCGCTGGAGCGGCTCTCCCCACCGCCGGTTGCAGGCCTGCCCGTGGTGGCGGCAGGCGACGCCTTCGTCTGGGAGCCTGTCGCGGGCGGCCTGATCGCGGTGCCCAGCGTGGCGCGGGTGCCCCTGTCGCTGCTCAAGGGCATCGAACCGCAGCGCGACACGCTGCTGGCCAACACCACCCGCTTCGCTGATGGCCTGCCCGCCAACAACGCCCTGCTGTGGGGTGCGCGCGGCATGGGCAAAAGCTCGCTGATCAAGGCCGTGCAGGCGGAGGTCAACCACACCCGCAGCGACAAGCTGGTGCTGGTGGAAGTGCATCGCGAGGACATCTCCACCCTGCCCCAGCTGCTGCGGCTGCTGCGCGCCAGCGAACGCCGCTTCCTGCTCTATTGCGATGACCTGAGCTTCGACAAGGACGATACCAGCTACAAGTCGCTCAAGGCGGCGCTGGAAGGCGGGCTCGAGGGCCGGCCGGAAAATGTGATGTTCTACGCCTCGTCCAACCGCCGCCACCTGATGCCGCGCGACCTGATCGACAATGAAAAGGGCAGCGCCATCAATCCCGGCGAGGCGGTGGAGGAGAAAGTCTCGCTCTCAGACCGCTTCGGCCTTTGGCTGGGCTTCCACAATTGCAGCCAGGACGATTATCTGGCGATGGTGAATGGCTATGCCGCGCATTACGGCCTGACCATCGCACCGGAGCAGTTGCGGGCGCGGGCGCTGACCTGGGCGATCACCCGTGGTTCACGCTCGGGCCGCGTCGCCTGGCAGTTCATTCAGGATATTGCCGGCGAACTCGGCAAAAAACTGGACTGATTAATGGTCGCGCGGCCTAACGCCTTCGCTGCGCTCCGGCTGGGCCGGCGCTCCTAGGCACCCGCCCGCGCAACCAGCAGGCGTTCCGGATTCACCGGCGTCGTGCCGTTGCGGATCTCGAAATGCACCTGCGGCGAGGACACGTCGCCGGTCTGCCCGGCATAGCCGATCACCTGGCCCTTGGCGACGAAATCGCCCTGCCCGACCAGCATGCGGTCGGCATGGGCATAGGCAGTGACATAGCCGTTGGAGTGCTTGATCAGCACCAGGTTGCCATAACCGTTGAGCGTGCCGGAATAGCTGACCGTGCCGCTGGCCGAAGCGCGGATCGGCGCATTCATGCTGGCGGCGATATTGATGCCGTCATTGCGCTCGCCATTGCGGGTGACGCCAAAGCCGGCGATCACGCGGCCATTCACCGGCCAGGCGAAGGCGACATTGCCGGCGACGACGGTAGGGCGGCTGTCGGCGGGTTCGCGATATTCATAGACCGGCGTGCCGCGCTGGGCGACGGCGGTGCGATAGGCGGGGCGGGGCGTCGGCACCGGCGGTTCGGCGATGGCTTCGCCCGCATCCTGATAGACATAGACGCGCGGCGCGCCGTTGGTGGCCGCAGCGGCGGTACGCACCGGGGCGCGCTTGCCCAGGCGATCATTGACGCCCCAGGAGAGCTGCGTTTCCGGCGTGTCGGACGCACAGGCGCTCAGCAGCGGCAACAGGCTCAGCGCCAGCAGCGCGATCATCTTGGAAGTACGACGGTCCATTTTTCATGCCTTCTGCACGAATGCCTCGAAACGGATCATCGCGGGGAAAGATGAAGGGCGGCTTAACCAAGAACGGGCGCGCGAAAATTCCTGCGCGGCCCGCGTTAAGACTTCAGTGAGATTTGACCCAGCTTTTCCCGCATCTTTTTCAGCACCGCATGTTCGGTGAGATTGAGATGCAGCGGGGTTACCGAAATCCTGCCGGCTGTGACTGCGCCAAGGTCGCTGTCTTCGGGCGGCACGGTCTCGTGGCGGCGCAGGCCGATCCAGTAATAGGCCCGCTCGCGCACATCCATGCGCTGGTGGATCTCGGTGGATTGCAGGTCGTAATGGCCCTGCGGCACCAGCGCCACGCTGGTGACATCGGCGGCGGCGACACCGGGGAAATTGATGTTCATCAACACACCCTGCGGCCAGCCCGCATCAAGCAGGCGGCGGATCACGGCGGCGCCATGCGTTTCGCCCACGCTCCAGTCCAGCCCGACACGGCCACCATCGCCATATTCCTGGCTCATGGCGATGGCGGGAATCCCCAGGGCGCAACCTTCCATCGCGCCCGCGACGGTGCCGGAATAGGTGACGTCATCGGCGAGGTTGGAACCGGAATTGACGCCCGACAGCACCAGCGTGGGCGGCTCATGCTCCAGGATCGACAACGCCGCCATCATGACGCAATCGGTCGGCGTACCCGTGACGGCAAAGTGGCGCTCACCTATCTTGCGCAGGCGTAAGGGCGAGGCCAGGGTCAGCGAATGCGATGCGCCCGATTGTTCGTTTTCCGGCGCCACCACCCAGACATCGTCGGACAGTTCGCGGGCGATCTTCTCGGCCACCACCAGCCCGGGGGCATGGATGCCGTCATCGTTGGTGACCAGGATGCGCAGGGGCTTGGACATGGTCTGGAAGTACCGCAGGGGGCGGTTTTTCACAATGCGGCGCATCGCCTATAAGACAGGCGCATGAAACTGCTGTTCCTCATCCCGGGCGATGTGCGCTTCACGGCGGCAACGCCGGACCATGCGCCATTGGGCGGCACCGAAAGCTGCGCCGCCTGGCTGGCGCGTCATCTGGCGGCCCTGGGCCATGACGTCACGCTGATGACGGCGCTGCCGCCGGGTACGCCGCGCCTGGTGGCGGGCGTGCGCCATGTTTCCAATGATGACGGCACCGGCGCCTTCTTCGCAGCCGAGGATTTCGAGGCGGTGATTGCCCTGACCTCGCCGCACAATGCGCAGGCGCTGAAACAGGCTGCACCCCGCGCCTTGCATGTCGCCTGGCTGCACCTGCTGGGGCACCAGCCCGACATGGCGATGCTGCATCCCGCCACGCCCTTCATCGACGCCGCCGTGATGGTGAGCACCTACCAGCGCGATGCGTTGCACTTTGCGGGGCCAGCGCAGGTGATCGGCAACGGCATCGCCCCGGCTTTCGAGAACCTGTTTGCCTCGGCGGACGAATTGCGCGCCGCCAAGCAGAACCGCGCCGTCTATGCCTCCATTCCCGATCGTGGGCTGGAATGGCTGATCGCCGCCTTCCGCGAGGCGCAGGTCGACACCAGGCTCGATATCTATTCCGGCATGCGCATCTACCAGCGTTCCGACGAACCGCTGGCCGCGCTCTATGCCGCCATCGCCGCCACGCCGCGCGCCCGGCGCTTTGATCCGGTGGGACAGACCGAACTGGCGGCGGCGATGAAGAGCGCCGCCTTCCTCACCTATCCCGCCAACCAGCCGGAGACCTATTGCATCGTGGCGCAGGAGGCGATGGCGGCGGGGCTGAAAGTGATCGCGACGCCGATGGGCGCACTGCGCGAAACCACGCGTGGCCATGCCGACCTGATGCCGCTGGATGGCATCACCGGCGCACAACTGCCCAGCCTGTTCGCGCGGCGGATCGAAGCGAATGTGCAGGACTTCCTGGCGCGGCCAGACGCGTGGGCGGAAGAACGCTTCGCCCAGGTCCAGGAGGCCAGCCGCGTCGGCAACTGGCGCGTGCGGGCGAAGGAATGGGAAGCGTTTCTCGGGCCCGCGATAAGCTGGAAACGTGGCGCTTAGCCGATCTTGGTCTTGCCGCCCATGTAAGGCTGCAAGACATCGGGAATGGCGACGCTGCCATCGTCCTGCTGATAATTTTCCAGGATGGCGACCAGGGTGCGGCCCACCGCCAGGCCGGAGCCGTTCAGCGTATGCACCGGCCCCTTCACCTTGCCGTCGGCGCCACGCACGCGCGTGTTCATGCGCCGGGCCTGGAAATCACCGCAGTTGGAGCAGGAGGAGATTTCGCGGAAGGCGTTCTGGCCGGGCAGCCAGACCTCGATGTCATAGGTCTTGGTGGCGCCAAAGCCCATATCGCCAGTGCACAGCGTCACGACGCGATGGGCGAGATCGAGCTTTTTCAGGATTTCCTGCGCCGCGTCGGTCATGCGCTCATGCTCGGCATTGGACTGGCCGGGCGTGGTGATCGAGACCAGCTCCACCTTGCTGAACTGGTGCATGCGGATCATGCCGCGCGTATCGCGCCCCGCTGCGCCCGCTTCGGCGCGGAAACAGGGCGTGTAGGCGGTGAAGCGGATCGGCAGTTCGGCTTCGGCCAGAATTTCTTCCGATACGTAATTGGTCAGAGGCACTTCGGCGGTTGGAATGAGATAAAATTTGTTTTCAAAAGGCACTTCCGCAGGATCAATGCTCAAAATGGTAGCATTTGGATTTTTCACCTTCGCCCGGCTAAACCATTCGTCAAATTCAAACGGACTGTTGGCTGCGAATAAATCTTCTTTGAATTTCGGCAGTTGCCCCGTTCCAAACAGCGCCTGATCGCGCACCAGCACCGGCGGGCTGACTTCGGTGTAGCCGAACTTCTCGGTATGCGTGTCCAGCATGAAGGCACCGATGGCACGTTCCAGCTTGGCGAGATCACCCTTGAGATAGACAAAGCGCGCGCCACTCACCTTGGCGGCGCGCTCGAAATCCATCAGGCCCAGCGCTTCGCCGATCTCGAAATGCTGCCTGGCGTTGTTGATGCCGCGCGGGCTGCCGAAGGCGCGCGCCGGCATGGCGACATTGTCGCTCTCATCAGCACCGTCAGGCGCATCGGCGGCGGGAAGATTGGGGAGCACCGCAAGCAGGTCGCGCAATTCGCTTTCCAGCACGCGCTGGTCGGCCTCGCCTTTCTGGATCGCGTCTTTCAGGCCCGCGACTTCGGCCATCAGCGCAGCGGCGCCCGCGTCATCCTTCTTCGCCTTCGCCTGCCCGATCAGCTTGGATGCATCGTTGCGGCGCGCCTGGTCGGTCTGCAGCCGCACCAGCAGTTCGCGCAATTCCTTGTCCTTGGCCAGCAGCCTGTCGGTCTCTGCCCCGGCGCTGTCGCGATAGGCGGGACGGCGCGCCAGCGCCGCCGCGAACGAGTCGCGATTATCGCGAACAGCCTTGATGTCGTGCATTGATTCACCCGCGCTTTATCGCCTTATGCCACGGGCCGTCCGCCCGTCAAAACCGGGCTTTTTCGCGGGCTTGCGGGCCGGGCAGCCTTAACAACCACCTAACAGGGCCGCTTGCATTTCAGACAAGTCCGAAACCGGACTGCAATGGGAACCTGCCTAGACTTCTTCCCGCTGAGACAGGGGAAACGCCGTGCTGGGGCGTCTGAGACCAAGGGTTATGCTGGATACGCTGGACGGGCAATTGTCCCGTCTGGGCGCGCTTGGCTCCGCCCTCGTCCTCACCGCCATCGCCGTTACCACCGTCGTCACCACCCACTTCCTGATCCGCAACCTATCGGGCATGCCCGTCAAGCCGATGTCGGTGGTCGTGCTGGTGGCCGAGATGACCGCCGTGCTGCTGCCGATGATGTTCTTCGGCCGCCGCGTCATCTGCGAACTGAAGAAATCCAAGGCCGAAGCCGCCGAAATGTCCCGCCGGCTGGAAATCGCCGCCGAACAGGCGCACCAGGCCAATCGTGCCAAGTCGCAATTCCTCGCCAACATGAGCCATGAGCTGCGCACGCCGCTGAACGCCATCATGGGCTTCTCGGAAGTGATGAAGGACCAGCATATGGGTCCGGTGAACAACCCGCGCTATCTCGCCTATGCCAAGGATATCCATACTTCGGGCCACTATTTGCTGGGCATCATCAACGACATTCTCGACCTCTCCAAGATCGAGGCCGGCAAGATGTCGCTGGAAAGTGCCGAGGAGTTCGAGTTCGCCCCCACCGTCACCGCCTCGCTGGGCATGATCGAAAGCCTTGGCAACAAGTTCGACGTCGAAGTGATCGACAATCTGCCGCGCGACGGGGTGCGGCTGGTGGCGGTGGAGCGCATGATGCGCCAGATCCTGATCAACCTGGTGGGCAACGCCATCAAGTTCACTCCCGCCGGCGGCACGGTCTGCATCGGCGGCCGCATGCTGGAAGATGGCGGCTACAAGCTGGTGGTCAGCGACAGCGGCGTCGGCATGAGTGACGAGGAAATCGAGGTGGCGCTGACGCCGTTCGGCCAGATCGCCAACCTGATGGGGGCCAAGCATACCGGCACCGGGCTGGGCCTGCCGCTGGCCAAGGCGATGATGGAGCTGCATGGCGGCAGCCTGACCATCACCAGCATGCCCCAGCGCGGCACCAATGTGGTGCTGACCTTCCCGGCAGCGCGGGTACTGCCCGGCCGCGACCTGCGGGTGCAGGTCGCCTAGCTGTTTTCGCTGCCGGCAGCTGCTTCCGCTGCTTCCTTCGCCAGCCGCGCGGCTTCGTCCCGGGCGCGGCCACGCTCGATCCAGCGTACCAGCAGCACCGAAATCTCGTAGAGCCCCACCAGCGGCACCGCCAGCGCCAGCATCGAGACCGGATCGGGGGGCGTGACCACCGCCGCCACCGCGAACAGACCGACAATGGCGAAGCGGCGCATGTCGCGCAGCTGGCGCGAGGTGATGATCCCCACCTTGCCCAGCAGCGAAAGCAGCACCGGCAACTGGAATGTCAAGCCGAAGGCGAAGAGCAGCTTCATCACCAGGTCGAGATATTCGCTGACCTTGGCCTGCAGCTGGATGCCCAGCGCCCCACCCATCACGCCTGGCGTCTCGAAGCCGACAAAGAAGTGGATGGCGTAAGGCAGCAGCACGTAATAGGCGAAGGCCGCGCCCGCGATGAAGCAGAAGGGCGTCGCCAACAGGAAGGGCAGGAAGGCGTTGCGCTCATGCTTGTAGAGGCCGGGCGCGATGAACATCCAGAGCTGGGCGGCAATGAACGGAAAGGCCAGGCAGAGGCCGCCGAACATGCCGATCTTCACATAGGCGAAGAACACCTCGCCCAGCGCCGTGAAGATCAGGTGCGCATCGGCCTTGCCGGCCAGGGCATGCGCCAGCGGAATGGTCAGGAAGGCATAGATGTATTTGGCGAAGCCGAAGCTGATGCCGAAGGCGACCGCGAAGGACGCCACCGACCAGACCAGCCGCTTGCGCAGCTCGATCAGGTGCTCCATCAGGGGCGCCTTGGTGGCGTCGAGCGCCGCCTCGTCTTCCGGGGTTGGCGAGATCACGACGCGGCGCGCTCGCTGCTGGCAGCGGGTTCGCTATCCGCGACAGACGCGGGCGGAACCGGCGTGTCGGTGACCATGAACTCGCCGGCGCGCGGCGTCGCCTCGTCGGCCGACGCCGTGGACGTCTCGGGATAGACGGAGGATTCGTTCAGCGACTTCTCGAGATCGGCCAGCGGGTTCTTGGCCCGCAACGCTTCGACTTCCTTGCGCAGTTCGTCCAGCTCGCTCTGGCGCGCCATCTCGTCGAAGCTGCGCTTGAAGTCGTTGGCCATGGCGCGCGCCTTGCCGGCCCAGCGCCCCATCATGTGCATGAATTTGGGCAGGTCCTTGGGGCCCACCACCACCAGCGCGACGCCGAGCAGGATCAGGAGCTTCCAGCTGAAGAAATCAAACATAAGGGCGCGCCCGGCAGGACCGTCAGGCGGCGGTCTTGTCCTTGTTCACCGGGTCGGCCGCGCGGGCTTCGCCGTTGATGACCTTGGGATCTTCCTTGGCACCTTCGCCCAGCCCCTTCTTGAAGCTGTTCACGCCCTTGCCGAAATCGCCCATCAGGTCGGAAATCTTGCCCTTGCCGCCGAACATGACCAGAACGACCACAGCCAGGATAACCCAGTGCCAGATGCCGAAACCACCCATGACGCTCTCCTTAAATACTTGTAATACCACGCGATTTGCGGGGCGGTCCCAACCAGGGCCGGGCTCATGCTCCTGTTAAAGCGCGCGCGCGCGCCCGGCGCAAGTCCGACCTGAAAATGGGGTTTCCGGCGCACGATGCAACCCGCCGCCCATGCGAAGCTGCTGGCGGGTCCAATGGCGCAGGCGAACGGACAGCGCAGCCCCTCAGGACGGCGCCATTCCGTCCGTCATGCCAGGCCTTGCGGCGTCAGGATCGGGCCCTAGGCCCACATCCCCGAGCCGTAAACGACATAGCCACAGATCGCCGCAATCGCTGCGGCGATGACCAGGGCGGCGATGACTTTGCTGAAAACACCGGCGCGATCGACGTCTTCCGGCAGATGCACATCATGGTCCATGCAAGATCTCCTGCGATACGACATGAGGACGATGCCATCATACGCCTTTGCCCGGGGCTTGTTGAGAGGGCAAAGTGATTCGCGCTGCAAAATCGGCGTCGAAATACTTTCCCCACGGGGAAAGACCGCCCGCCCCTGAGCAGGCTGGGTTCGGCATGAATCCGTGTACGGATTATATCCCAGCCCCGTTCCGGCCCGTCCCGGTTTTGCCGCTTGCAGGCACTGGAAGCCCCCTTCATGCTCCGCCCACGTAAAACATAATTCCGGGGAACGATCATGAAGACTCCGTCGCGGCGCGACATGCTCGCCAATGGCATCTCGCTGGCAGCCCTTGCCGCTTTCACGCCCGCCGCTCGCGCCCAGCAGGCCCCCGCCGGACGCGGCGCCGCGCCAGGCGGCCCGCCGCCGCCGCCCGTGATCGAGCGCTTCGATCCGGCCTTCGACGCGCTGGTCGATTCCACCGCCAGGATCGAGCGCATCGTCGATACCGGCTTTGAATGGTGCGAAGGCCCGGTCTGGATCGGTGGCGCCGACGGCTATCTCCTCGCCTCCGACCCGCGCGCGAATGCCATCCTGCAATGGTCTCCCAAGGGTGGGCTGCAAACCTGGCTCAAGCCGTCCGGCCTGCAGACGCCGACCAATCCAGCCGTCCATCGCGAGGCCGGAATCAACGGCATGACCCTGGGCCGCGGCGGCATCCTGGCGGCCGACAGCGGCACGCCAGGCATTATCCGCATCGACATCGCCACCAAGCAGCGCACCGTGCTGGCCAGCCGTTTCGAGGGCAAGCGTTTCAACAGCCCCAACGATCTGTGCGTTTCACCCACCACCGGTGCGATCTACTTCACCGATCCGCCTTATGGCCTGGTCAACCAGGCCACGCCAGAACAGCGCGGCGAGTATATCTCGCCCTTGCGCGAGATGCCGTATATGGGCGTCTTCAAGCTTGCCCCGGACAACAGCGTGACGCTGATCGGACGCTACCTGATGCCCAACGGCGTCGGCGTTTCGCCCGACGGCCGCGTGCTCTATCACACCGACGGCAATTTCGGCTGGGTGCGGCACGACCTGGACGAGCAGGGCAATTCGGTGTCGCAGCGCTCCCTGTTCGACCGCGTGGCGCAGAAATTCGCCAATCCCCGCGCCGCCGGCGACGGCATGAAGATCGATGCGGCGGGCAATATCTGGACCTCCGGCGATAGCGGCATCGGAGTCTTCAACCCACAGGGCCAGCGCCTGGGCCGCTTCCGCATCGCCGGCTCTGCCCCGAACTGCGAGTTCGGCGCCGACGGCAATCTCTATATCGCGGGCGGTACTGGCCTTTATCGCGTGCCGGTCAAGGCGAAGAAGCTAATGACGAAGTTCTAGCCCACCAGGATTTCGCCGCGACGGCCCATCGCATCGGCGAGCTCACCCAGACGCTTCTGGACGGGCTCGCTGGCGATGGCCTCGCGCTTCTTGGGCACTTCCAGGATGACCTTGGCGGGCGTGACACGCAGCTTGTAATTGGCGAACTCGCCCGCCGCGCTGGCCGACAGCGAGAAGCCGAAACGCCAGGTCAGGCCCAGCAGGCGCGCGCGCTTTTCATCATCCTTGTCCAGCAGCGCCGCCAGCGCCAGGTCGCGGGGGAAATCCTCGTCGCCGGAATAGCGGTGGAAAAGCGAAGCGGCGATCAGGGCGCGGGCACGATGGTCGGCCCCGGCAAAGGGCGCGGTCAGCACCTGGCCGAAGGCACCGATGGCACGGTCGTCGGGATGACGCCGCCAGCCAATGTCGGAGAACAGGGCCGAAGCCTCGCGGATGCGCGTCATCTCGGCGCTTTCGCCTTCAAACAGCACTCGCGTCCAGTCGAACATTTCCTGGGCATGCAGCGGCACGCGCGCCATGCGGGCATTGCTGGCATAGGCGAAATCCACCAGCGGATCCTTGGCGCGCTCGGCGGACGGCAGCAGCGCATAGTGCAGTCCTTCGCGCAGGCCATAGGCGGAGATCACCACATCCTTCATGCCACCGGCCTCGATCAGCCGCTCCAGCACCACCGCGCCATAGGGCAACGAGTCGGCGCGGCGCTTGGAGACAACCTTGATCTTGCGAATGGAGTCGCGGGACAGGCCGGCCAGCAGCTTGCACAGGCGCAAGGCGCGGCCGCGCGGGATGACGTATTGCTGCAACACATGGAGCGGATAGTTCTGCTCCTCCATGTCGACACGGGCGAAGCTGCGCCAGATGCCGCCCACCGCATACAGCGCGCCCGCATCGAGATCGGAAAGGCTTTTGAGACCCTTGTCTACTATGTCGCGCGCCTTGTCGGGGTCGCCTTTGGACTGGTCCATCAGCCGCAGCGGTCCGAAAGGCAGCGAATAGGCATCGCCCGTCTTGCCGCCCTTGACCGACACCATGTCCAGGCTGCCGCCACCCAGATCGGCGGCTATGCCGTCGGCCTCGGGAATGCCCGCGATCACACCCTCGGCGGCGATGCGCGCTTCGTCCTCACCCGCCAGCACGCGGATGGGCGAGCCCCAGGCCTTTTCGGCGCGGGCGATGAATTCGGCGCCATTGGAAGCGTCGCGCGCCGCCGCCGTCGCCACCGCCTCGCGGGTGGGCACACCCAGGCCATCGGCGATCAGGCGAAAGCGGGCCAGCGCCTCCAGCGCCTCGGTGCAGCCTTCGGCATGCAGGCGGCCGGTGGAAACCATGTCGCGTCCGATGCCGCAGATGGATTTCTCGTTCTGGAGGGTGGCGGCAGTGCGGCTTTCGCCTTCATAGACCACCAGGCGGACGGAATTGGAGCCGATGTCCACGATAGCGACAGGCATGCACGCGCGGTCCAGCGCGGGCGTCAATGCCCTGCGAAGATCGCTGACCGATGACAAGTCAGGTCCGCGGCTTCTGCATCTTGAGGGCGCGTCCGCGCCCCGAAAGCGAAGGGTTGGTCATGAAATAAGTATGCGCCGAAAAAGCGTCCGCGTCTTCAGAATGAGAATCGCGGACATAGGTTCCATCGGGCTGCATATACCAGCTTTGGGCCTGGTCTTTCAGCTGCGCCACCATGATCTGGTCAAGGACCTGTTGATGGACGGTGGGATTCTCAATCGGAACAAGGGTCTCCACCCGGCGATCCAGGTTCCGGGGCATCCAGTCGGCGGAGGAAATGAAGACCTTGGCATCCTTGTGGGGCAGGCCATGACCGTTGCCGAAGGCGATGATGCGGCCATGTTCCAGGAAGCGGCCGACGATGGACTTGACCCGGATATGCTCGGACAGGCCGGGCACGCCGGGGCGCAGACAGCAGATGCCGCGCACGATCAGATCGATCTTCACCCCGGCCTGGCTGGCGCGGTAGAGCGCATCGATCATGTGCGGATCGACCAGGCTGTTGAGCTTGACCCAGATGGCGGCGGGCTTGCCCGCCTTGGCATGCATCATCTCCTGCTGGATGGCTTCCACCAGGCGGCCGCGCAGCGAGGTCGGCGACATCGCCATCTTCTCCATCGCCATGGGCTCGGCATAGCCGGTGATGAAGTTGAAGATCTGGGCAGCGTCGCGCCCCAGCGCGGGATCGGCGGTGAAGAGCGACAGGTCGGTATAGATGCGGGCCGTGTTGGGGTGATAGTTGCCGGTGCCGAAATGGGCATAGGTGCGCAGTTGGCCGGCTTCGCGCCGCACCACCAGGCTGACCTTGGCGTGGGTCTTCAGGGCGACGAAGCCATAGACCACCTGCACGCCTGCCCGCTCCAGGTCCCGGGCCCACTTGATGTTGTTGGCCTCGTCGAAGCGGGCCTTCAGCTCCACCAGCGCCGTGACGGACTTGCCCGCTTCCGCCGCCTCAATCAGCGCCGCCACGATCGGGCTGTCGGAGCTGGTGCGGTAGAGCGTCTGCTTGATCGCCACCACGTCGGGATCGGCGGCGGCCTGGCGCAGGAACTGCACCACCGTGTCGAAGCTCTCGAACGGGTGATGGACGACCAGATCCTTTTCGCGGATGGCGGCGAAACAGTCGCCGCCATGATCGCGGATGCGCTCGGGCGAGCGCGGGATATAGGGCTTGAACTGCAGCTCAGGCCGCTCCGACAGGATCAGCTTGGACAGGTCCGACAGGCCCATCAGGTTTTCGACGATGACAATCTCGCTCTCGTCCAGGTCAAGATGACCGGCGATGAAGCGGCGCAGGCCATCGGGCATCGACTTGCTGCACTTCATGTGGATGACGCTGCCGCGACGGCGGCGCTTGAGCAAAGTCTCGAACAGCAGCACCAGGTCTTCGGCCTCTTCCTCGACCTCGACATCGCTGTCGCGCAGGATGCGGAACAGGCCCCAGCCCGATACCGTCTTGCCGGCGAAGAGACGGTCGAAGTTGAGCGCGATCACATCCTCCAGCGGCAGGAAGCGCACGCGCCTCTCGGTATCGGGCAGGCGGATGAAGCGGCGCAACTGCGGCGGCACCGGAATCAGGGCGGTGAAGGTCTTGCCGTGGCCTTCCAGCTCCAGCGCGATGGTGAAGCCCAGGTTCGGAATGAAGGGAAAGGGATGCGCCGGGTCGATCGCCAGCGGCGTCAACACCGGGAAGATCTGCTGCTGGAACTGTTCCACCAGGAAGCTGCGGTCGTTGTCGGAGAGTTCGTCGGGCCGCGCCACGATCACCTGTTCGGCGCGCAATTCGGCGTTGATGCCGGCCCAGACCTTCTGCTGGTCGGCGATCAGGGCGCGCGCCGCCTTGTCCACGGCGTCGAGCTGCTGCGCTGGCATCAGGCCATCGGCAGACGGCGTGATGACATCCTCGCGCACCATGCCCATCAGGCCCGCCACGCGCACCATGTAGAACTCGTCCAGATTGGTGGCCGAGATGGAGAGGAAGCGCAGGCGCTCGAACAGCGGGTGACGGCGGTTGGTGGATTCCTCGATCACCCGGCGGTTGAAGGTCAGCCAAGACAGTTCGCGGTTGACGAAGCGGCTGGGGGACGCGGGATCAAGCGAAACGGCGTTGCCGCCACTGAAGGCGACAACGTCTTCGGTCAGGGACGCTTCGGCCGCGTCGTTGGCCGGGAGAGGTTCGGGGTGCGAGGACATACCGGAACTCTGACAGGAAAATATGAACGTGTCATGGCAAGGGCGGGGCCAGCAGTTCCCGGATAAGTGCCAGATTTACCGGCCTTTTCTCTGAAAGTGCCTGGGCATCGGCCTGGGCCACGAAGTCCCTTATCGCGGCCGGATCGCGGTCCAGCCGGGCAATCATGGTGCGGATCACTGCCTCCGGCACGGCCAATTGCCGGTCAGCGAACAGCTTGGCCGCCAGCCCGGCCAGCAGGGCGTCGTCGGGTGCCCCCAGGTCGAAGGCCAGCAGCGCCGCATGGCGGGAGGCCAGGTCGGGCAGCGCCACGCGCCACAGCGCGGGGTGCGTGCGCCCGGTCAGCAGCAGCGGCGTGCCGCGCTCGAACAGGTCAAACAGGGCCCCCTCATGCGTATCGCCGGGTGCCGCATCGATATCCTCCACCGCCACGGCACCCAGCGGAGCTTCGGTGAGTTCGGCGGCGCGCACCACGGTTGCCTTCGCGGCCCGCGCCCAGATCTGCACCAGGTGCGACTTGCCGGAGGCCGAGGGACCATGCAGCGCGGCCGCAGGCGCGGGCCAGTGCGGGAAAGACTCCAGGAACGTCAACGCGCGTTGATTGCCCGGCGCGGCGATGAAATCGGCCCGGGTGAGATTATCGCGCGGCGGAATGGGAAGGATGAACTGCATCAGGCGGTGCGCCGCCCTGCCAGCAGCGCCCGCACCAGCGCCGCGCCATAGCCAACCCAGGAAACAAACGTGAAGACCGCCGCCGTGAAGGCGGCGGCGAACAGCAGGCGCGGCGCTTCCAGATCAAACGCCAGCAGCAGCAGGCAGCCGCCGACATAAATGATCTGCACCACGGTCGAAATCTTGCCCAGCGACGACGCCGCCATCTGCAGCGGCCAGCCGGACAGACGCGCCAGGCCCAGGCCCAGCACGATGCAGACATCCCGCAGGATCATCAGCGCCAGCAGCCACCACGGCGCCACATCGATCTGCCACAGCGCCAGCAGGCAGAGCAGCATCAGGAGCTTGTCGGCGGCAGGATCGAGCCAGGCGCCAGAGCGCGACGTGACCTGCCAGTGCCGGGCGATGAAGCCGTCCAGGCCATCGCTGAGCCCCGCCGCCGCGAAGAGCAGGAAGGCGGCGGTATCGTGCCCTTCCAGGATCAGCCAGGCGGTGAGTGGCGCGGCCGCCAGCCGGGCCAAGGAAAGGATGTTGGGCAGGTGCTTCAGCACCGGGGCCTCAGGACGCGGGCGCGAGCAGCCACAGGCCGCCGCGATTGACGAGGGAAAGCTTCGCCGTGCCCAGCGCCTCGCGCAACTGGTCCGCCGTGCCCATATAGGCGATCTGCATGCGGGCATAGCCGGTATCCATCGCCATCACGGTCACGCCCGTCACCACCGACACCGAGGCGAGCGCGGTCTGCACTTCATTCCATTGCGCCAGGCTGGCGATGCGCATGTCGGCGGTGATGCGGTTGCGCAGGTTGGGGTCGATGGTGGTGCGCGACTTCCACAGATCGTCGATGGTGGTGGACGCGGCGATTGCCGCCGCCGGATAGGCAGTGCCCAGCGTCGGCGCCGGGACATCGACGCTGCTCTTGGCGGAGCCCTGGTTCGCACCCAGGCGGCGGACATTCACCGTCACCTTGCCGCCGGCATAGAGGGCCTGCACCAGCGCGACTTCCGTGGCGCGGACGCGGCCTGCTGCTGCGGCGACATCGGCCCAGGTCGCGGCATCCAGATTGAGGTTCGCCAGGCTGCGCAGGTCTTCCACCGATGGCAGGGTGAAGGGTACCAGCGCGTTCTGCTGCACATTGGGCGCGCCCAGCGCCTGTGCCCAGGCGCCGCCGGAAACATTGGGCGCCATCGGCACCACCAGGATGCGTGAAGCCCCGCCCTGGGTAAAAGCGATGTTGGCGGCACGCAGCAGGCGGTTCACCGCGTCAGGATTGAAGATGTAGCTGACATCGGCGACGTAGCGCGTGGTGGAGCGCCGCTCATTGGCCGGATTGTAGCCGCGGCTGATGCGCAGCAGCCCGGCCTGGTCGAGGCTGGGCTGGCGGCCCCAGTCCCGCTGCTGCGTCAGGCGGCGAAAGAGAATCTGGAAGGCGCGCGGGCGGCCTTCCGCGATGGCGTTGGTGAAGGCCTCGGTGGTAGATTTGCCAGTGACGTCCACATGAATGTCGGAGACGGTGTAGAGATCGGGACGGCCCTGCGCCCAGGCCGGCGCGGCGGCAACCAGCGCCACCGCGGCAAGAGCCGGAAGAATAGAGGGAAAACGCATATCACCGCCTGGGTCGGAAACCGGACTATATCACCCTGCTCCTATGGCGAAAGCGAGGCTGGGGCAATGCGAATCAGCAACAGCGGGCGGGCCTGTGCGTATCGCCGGGCGCTGCATTGCCTGCCCACGGGCAGGCCTATAAACGAAACGGCTTGAACTGCCGCAAGCGGGAACCATGTCGGGCAACGGCCTCACCTATAAAGACTCCGGCGTCGACATCGATGCGGGCGAAGCGCTGGTCGAACGCATCGGCCCCGCCGCCAAGGCCACCCGCCGCCCCGGCGCCGATGCCGACCTGGGCGGCTTTGGCGGCCTGTTCGACCTCAAGGCCGCCGGATTCAAGGACCCCATCCTGGTGTCAGGCACCGACGGCGTCGGCACCAAGCTGAAGATCGCCATCGACACCGGCCGCTATGACGGCCTGGGCCAGGACCTAGTGGCGATGTGCGTCAACGACATCGTGGTGCAGGGCGCGGAGCCGCTTTTCTTCCTCGACTATTACGCCACCGGCAAGCTCGACGTCGCCAGCGCCGCCATCGTGATCGAAGGCATCGCGCGGGCCTGCAAGGACAGCGGCTGCGCCCTGATCGGCGGCGAGACGGCGGAAATGCCCGGCCTTTACGGCAAGGGCGATTTCGATCTGGCCGGGTTCACCGTGGGCGCGGTGGAGCGCGACGGCATCCTGCCCAGGCTGGACAGCATGAAGCCGGGCGATGTCGTGATCGGCGTGCCCAGCAGCGGCGTGCATTCCAACGGCTTCTCGCTGGTGCGCAAGATCGCGCAGCAGGCGGGCCTGACATGGGAGAGCGATGCCCCCTTCGCGCCGGGCAAGACACTGGGCGAAGCGCTGCTGACGCCGACGCGGCTCTATGTGAAGGATGCACTGGCCGCCATTCGCACCGGCGGCGTCAAAGGCCTGGCACACATCACCGGCGGCGGCATCACCGACAACCTGCCGCGCTGCCTGCCCGACGGGCTGGACGCGGAAGTGGACCTGGCCTGCATTAACGCCCTGCCCGTCTTCCAGTGGCTGGCCAGGACCGGCGGCGTCGCGCAAACCGAGATGCTGCGTGCCTTCAATTGCGGCATCGGCATGGTCGCAGTGACCGACGAAGCCCATGCGGATGCGGTGGCGGCGGCCTTTGGCGGCGGCACGCGCATCGGCACGCTGGTCGCGGGCTTTTCTGATGGCGCCTCTACGGCAAGCCGCGACGGCGCTGGCGAAGCCAAGGTCCGCTACAAGAACGCGCTGAAGCTGTGACCCCTGCGAATAAGATTCCCGTCGGCGTGCTGATCTCCGGCCGGGGTAGCAATCTGCAGACGTTGCTGGACGCTTCCCGGGCGCAAAGCTTTCCTGCCCATATCGTGCTGGTGATTGCCAATGTCGAGAATGCGGGCGGCCTGGCGCGGGCCAGCGCGGCGGGCGTTCCGGTGCATGTCATCACCCACAAGGGCAAGACGCGCGAGGCTTTCGACGCCCAGCTCGACGCCGCGCTGCGCGAGGCCGGGGTGGAATTGGTCTGCCTGGCCGGCTTCATGCGCATCCTGTCCGACGGCTTCACCCGCGCCTGGGAAGGCAAGCTGCTGAACATCCACCCGTCGCTGCTGCCAGCCTACAAGGGCACGCGCGTGCATGAGCGGGTGCTGGAAGCGGGCGAGAAACAGTCCGGCGCCAGCGTGCATTTCGTGGTGCCGGAACTGGATGCCGGCCCGGTGATCGCCCAGGCCGCCGTGCCGGTGCTGGCCACCGATACGCCGGAAACGCTGGCGGCGCGGGTGCTGGAAGCCGAGCACGGGCTTTATGCCACTGCGCTGCGGCTGGTCTGCGAAGGCCGGGTGACGCTGCAGAATGGCGCAGCGGTGACGGCTTAAACCTTGGCTGCAACCTCTTCCGAGATCTGCCACAGCCGCTCGCCATCCGCATCGTTCAGCGCATGCACCGTCGGGGTGTACGGCTTGCACGCATAGAAATAGCCACCATTTTGGTTTGCCGCCTCGGGCGACGACGCCAGCCAGATGATGGTCTGCGCGCCCTCTTCCGGCGCGATTGCGCCCACTGGCTTCACCACTTTCAGCAGCGGCGCCATCAGGCCGCCGGACTGGTCGCCAAAGCGGGTGGCGACGAAACCCGGGTGCAGCGCATTGGCGGTGATGCCGCGTTTCAGGCGGCGCGCCAGGGCGCGGGTGAAAAGAATGTTCATCAGCTTGCTGCGGGAATAGACCGAAAAGCCGCTATAGCCGTGCGCTGATTGCAGGTCGCCGAAATCCAGTATCGCGCCGCGATGAGCGTTCGACGCCGTCACCACGATGCGGCCGCCGTCTGCCATATTGGGCAGTAGGGCGAGCGTGGGAATGAAATAGCCCATATGATTGAGGGCGAAGGTCTTCTCCAGCCCGTCGGCCGTGACGCTGCGGCGATTGAACAGCGCCCCGGCATTGGGGATCAGCACGTCGATCCTGGGCTCGGCGGCGACGATGTCCCGCGCCACCCGCTTCATCTCCGCCAGTTGCGACAGGTCGGCAATGTGCGCCACATGGATGACGCCGGCATTGGCCTTGTGCAACTGGTTCTGCAGCGCGGCAGCGCGGGCCGGATCGCGGGCGACATGGACGATGCGGGCGCCCTGCTCCGCCAGCCTTATGGCGGCGACTTCGCCGATGCCGGAGGTGGCGCCGGTGATGACGACGGTCTTGCCCTGCATGCTGACCATGAAAAAGGCTCCGGTTTGCGCCGGAGCCTTTCTAGCACTTTATGCGGCGGAACTCAGCCGACGATATCGCCATCGTTGAAGAACTGCGCGATTTCGATCGCGGCGTTTTCCGGGCTGTCGGAGCCATGAACCGAATTCTCGCCGATCGACAGCGCAAACAGCTTGCGGATCGTGCCTTCGGCGGCGTCCTTGGGGTTGGTGGAACCCATCACTTCGCGATAGCGGGCGACGGCGTTTTCGCCTTCCAGCACCTGCACCACCACCGGCTCGGCGGTCATCTGGCTGACCAGTTCGCCATAGAAAGGACGGTCCTTGTGCACTTCATAGAATTTCTTGGCCTGGGCGTCGCTCAGGCGGACGCGCTTCTGCGCCACAATGCGCAGGCCGGCTTCCTCGATCACGGCATTGACCTTGCCGGTCAGGTTGCGGCGCGTGGCGTCCGGCTTGATGATCGAAAAGGTGCGCGAAACAGGCATATCAGTCTCCGAAAGGGGGAATTTCGCGCGCCTTATGCATCGGGCCTTCCGGAATCGCAATGGCCCACACGCGCTGCGGCCCTAAAGGGCCTTGCTGGTAGGCCATGACACGCTATAAGGCCCGCAAATGCTGGCAATTGATAACATCGTCGTCCGGATCGCGGGCCGGGAAATCCTTTCCGGGGCCACCGCCAACCTGCCCGCCGGGCGGCGCATCGGCCTGGTGGGGCGCAACGGCGCGGGCAAATCCACCCTGTTCAACGTCATCCTGGGCCGCCTGCATCCCGATGACGGCGATGTGAGCTGGCCGTCGGCCTGGAAGGTCGGCGCCGTGGCGCAGGAAGCGCCGGGCACCGACACCAGCCTGCTGGACACGGTGCTGGAAGCGGACACCGAGCGCACCACCCTGCTGGCGGAGGCCGAACACGAAACCGACGGCCACAAGCTGGGCGACATCTATCACCGCCTTGAAGCCATCGACGCCTATACCGCGCCCTCGCGCGCTGCCGAAATCCTGGCGGGCCTCGGCTTCTCGGCCGAAGACCAGTTGCGGCCCTGCAAGGAATTTTCCGGCGGCTGGCGCATGCGCGTGGCGCTGGCGGCGATCCTGTTCACCGCCCCCGACCTGCTGCTGCTGGACGAACCGACCAACTATCTCGACCTGGAAGGCGTGCTGTGGCTGGAGAACTTCATCCAGAAATATCGCGGCACCATCCTGATCGTCAGCCATGATCGCGACCTGCTCAACACCGGCTGCGAATTCATCCTGCATCTCGAACGCGGCAAGCTGAAGCTCTACACCGGCGGCTACGACACCTTTGTCGCCACCCGCGCTGCGGCGCGCGCCAACGACATGGCCTTCGCCAAGAAGCAGGAAGCCGCACGCGCCCACATGCAGAAATTCGTCGACCGCTTCAAGGCGTCGGCGGCCAAGGCCGCGCAAGCGCAAAGCCGCATGAAGATGCTGGCCAAGATGGCGTCGGTGGAAGTGCCGCCGGACGAGTTCGTCGCCCCCATCCGCATTCCCACCGCGACCGAAGCGTCGCCGCCGCTCATCACCATGGACCGCGCCTCGGTCGGGTATGAAGCGGGCAAGCCGATCCTCACGGGGCTTTCCTTTCGCTTCGATCCGCAGGACCGCATTGCGCTGCTGGGCAAGAACGGCAACGGTAAGTCCACCATGGCCAAGCTGCTGGCGGGCAAGCTTTCGGTGATGGGCGGCGAATACACGCCCGCGCGCAAGCTGGTGGTGGGCTATTTCGCCCAGCACCAGGCCGAGGAACTCGACACGCGCATCACGCCCATCCAGACGCTGCAGTATTTCCGTCCCAAGTTGACGGTAGAACAGGTTCGCACCCAGTTGGGCGGCTTCGGCTTTGGTGCCGACAAATCCCAGACCTCGGTAGGCAAATTGTCGGGCGGCGAGCGGGCGCGCCTGATGCTGGCGCTGACCACGCTGGATAAGCCCAACCTGCTCATCCTGGACGAACCGACCAACCATCTCGACATCGATGCCCGCAACGAATTGCTGACCGCGCTGAACGATTTCGACGGCGCCGTCATCCTGGTCAGCCATGACCGCCGCCTGGTCGAAGCGACGGCCGACACGCTGCTGCTGGTCTCGGACGGCCATGTGAAGCCGTTTGATGGCGATCTCGACGATTACCGCAAGTTCCTGCTCACCGGCGACAACCGGCCGACGCGCAAGGTGGAAGCGGCCTCGCCTGCGCCGAAGAAGGACGAACAACGCAAGGCAAATGCCGGCAAGCGGCACAATCTCAAGCCGCTGAAGGACAAGGTGGACGCGGCGGAATCGCAGATCGCCAGCCTCAACATCGACATCGCCAAGCTGGACAAGGCGCTGTCCGATCCGCTGCTATTCACGCGCGATCCCGCCAAGGGCAGCGCGGTGTCGAAGAAGCGCGCCGATGCCCAGCGCAAGCTGGAAGCCGCCGAGAAATTGTGGGTGGCCGCGCAGGAAGAATACGACGCGGCGATGAGCGACGCCTAGCGCAGATTCTGCTTTGCAATCTTGACCCACTCCGTCTGCCGTGAGCGGTAATAACTGGGCGCATCCTGCACAGCGTCTATAGCCTCGCGAAACAAGGCCTGGGCGCGGTCGATTTTCCCGGTCTTCTGCAGCAGCAGCGCGAAACGCACCCGCGCCTCCTCGCCGGAATAGCGCGGCGTAACCCTTTCATACTGCACCACCGCCTCATCTGTGCGGCCCTGTTCTTCCAGCGCGCGGGCATAGTCCAGCTCACTATCGGTATCGAACGCCTTGGGATCCAGTTCCTTGAGCTTGAGGAACCATTGCTCCGACGCCGCCGGATCGCCCGCCAGCAGCTTGGCGCGCGCCATGCCCTTCAGCAGCGTGGGATCGCCTTCGCCCAGCGGGCCTGACATGGCACTCTCGTACAGCGCCACGGCATCGGCATGCAGGCCGCGCTTCAGCGATTCTTCCGCCAGCAGGCGCTTGGAATCGGCAGAGCCAACCCGCTCGGCATCGCGCTTGGCCTCGCGATAGGCGCGGCCGGGATCAGCAACCTCCTTGAGGCCGGCGCGGAACTTGCGCACACCATGACTGTTGAAGAAATCGGGGATGACGGCGAAGACCAGATAGGCGATCCAGACGAAAGGGCCGTAGCCGGTGAACGACGCCAGCGCCAGGCCCAGCAGCCAGAGCTGCGAGCGGCCATTGCGGATGATGTGCCAGGCCATGGCCAGGCTGATGAGAAAACTGCCGATCATCCAACCGCTAAACAAACCCAAACGCTCCTCAGTTCTGTTTTTCGAATTTCCCGGAAGGCGTTTCCTTCCAGTAGGTGACGTCGTGCCCTGCGCCCTTGGCCTCTTTCCAAGCCGCACGCGCCATGTCCAGCGCCGCGCCATCGCGGCCATCGAACAAAAGCACGATACGGGCCAGCCCCCCCATACCGCTCCAGTCCGCAGGGGCAGCGCCGCCGACATAGAAGGCAATTTCGGCGGAATTGGGATTGCCGTCTTCCACCGTGATGAGCACCGGCTGTCCAGCCGCCTCGCCATCGCCCGCCTGCGCGTGGGCCAGGAAGGACTGGTCATCATAGGTCCACAGCAAGCTATCGATGGCGTCGGCACGGTCGGCGGTGTCGGCACGGATCAGTGCCTTCCAGCCGCGTGCGCGCGACTTCTCGACCAGGCCGGGGAGGATTTCTTCCAGCGATCGCTTTTCGAGATGGTAGAAGAGTGTTTCCGTCATCCCTCGTAATGCTCGATGATCAGCCGGTTGAGCAGGCGCACGCCCCAGCCGGTGCCCCAGCTCGGGATCATCGGCTTCTGCTCGCCGTCCTGCCAGGCGACACCCGCGATATCCAGATGCGCCCAGTCGGTGCCCTTGTCGATGAAGCGCAGCAGGAACTGCGCCGCCGTGATGGCGCCGGAATTGCCGCCTCCGATATTCTTCATGTCGGCGATCTTGGACTTGATCATCTTGTCATAGAAGGGATCGAGCGGCAGTTGCCAGACGCGCTCGCCGGTATGGCGGCCCGCCGCCTGCAGCCGCTGCACCAGCGCATCGGTGTTGGAAAAGACGCCGGCATGCTCATAGCCCAGGGTCTGCACGATGGCGCCGGTGAGCGTGGCGAGGTCGATGATGAATTTCGGCGCGAAGCGGCGCTGGGTGTAGGTCAGCGCATCGGCCAGCACCAGGCGGCCTTCGGCATCGGTGTTCAGCACCTCGATGGTCTGGCCGGACAGCGACTTGATGACATCGTCGGGACGTAACGCGTCGGGGCCGGGCATATTCTCCACCAGGCCGACCACGCCTACGGCGTTCACTTTTGCTTTTCGGGTGGCCAGCGCCAGCATCAGGCCGGTGACGGCGGCCGCGCCGCCCATGTCGCCCTTCATGCCCATCATGCCCGCACCGAGCTTGAGCGACAGGCCGCCGGAATCAAAGCAGACGCCCTTGCCGACGAACGCCACCGGCTTGCCCGCCTTCTTGGCGCCATCCCAGCGCATCACCACGAGCTGGCTTTCGCGCGCCGAACCCTGGCCCACGCCCAGCAGCGCCCCGAAGCCCTGCTTCTTCATCTCGGCTTCGCCCAGCACCTCGACCTTCACGCCCAGCTTGCCGAGACGGGCCTTGATGCGGCGGGCAAATTCCTCCGGGTACAGAATATTCGGCGGCTCGTTGACCAGGTCGCGCGCCAGGAAGATGCCATCTGCCACCGCGCCCAGCCCGGCATAGGCCAGCTTTGCCGCCACCGCGTCTGGCGTCTGCACGGTGAGCGCTGTCAGCTTGCGCTCATACTCGTCCAGATTCTTGGTGCGGTACTGGTTGAAGGCATAGGCGCGCAGCCGCGCGCCAAAGGCCAGATGCGCCGCCAGTTCGCCCTTTTTGACCTTGCAACCCTTGGGCACATCGATCTGCAGCGTGGCCGTGCTTTCGCCGGCGCCCAGCAGGCGTGCAGCGATCTGCGCCCCGATGGTTTCCAGGCCTTTCTCGTCCAGTGCTTCCGGCTTGCCCAGCCCCACCAGCAGCAGGCGCGAAGCGGCAACGCCGGCTGGCGCCAGCACTTCCACCATCTGGCCGGGTGCGCCCTTGAAACGCGCGAATTTCAGGGCGCGTGTCAGCGCGCCGCCGCTCGCCTTGTCGGCGTTGAGCGCCGCAGGTAGAAGAACGCCGCCTTCCACCGCCCCGATCACCCAGCTGCCCGCCTTGATGGAAGCGGGAACGGCGAAGTTGATATTCATGGCAAGGCTCCTGAAGCGACTTTGGGGGGCGGTTGGCGGGCTGGCGAAAACAAGTGCTAGTTTAGGGCGATTTGGGAGACGGACGAAAGATGGCGACCCCGGGCGTAGATGTTGACGCCTTTGCCCATGCGCCGCCCGCACAGCCTCGTCCCAAAGGACGTGGAATCCGGCCGCTGCGCCTGTCTTTCTACGTCCTGGGCCAGATGCTGGGCCCAGTGGCGATGCTCGCCTTCCTGCTCACCAGCGTGGTGTGGCTGGTGCAGATCCTGCCGCTGCTCGATCTTGTCATCAATCGCGGCCAGTCGGCCTTCACCTTCGCCTATCTCGTGCTGCTGCTGCTGCCGACCTTGCTGACCATCATCCTGCCGGTCTCCTTCTTCTTCGGCGCGCTGGCGTCGCTGCAGCGCCTGTCGGGCGACAGCGAACTGGTGGTGATGGCCTCGGCCGGGTTCAGCCTGCGCCAGCTCGCTACCCCGGTGCTCGGCGCCGCCGCGCTGGTGATGGCGCTGACCTATCTCTGCAACCTTTACCTCGGCCCGGCCGGCCAGCGGACCCTGAACGCCAAGAAGGTGGACATCAACGCCGATGTCGGCGCGGCGCTGCTCAACGAGGGCCAGTTCAACTCCGTCGCACGGGGCATCACCGTCTTCATCAAGCAGATCAACGCCGATGGCAGCTTCAAGGACATACTGGTGCATGACGGCCGCGAAGCGGCGCGGCCTGCAACCTATATCGCCGCCAGCGGCCAGATCGCGCAGACGGCGGCGGGCGCGCGCCTGCTGATGTTCGACGGCACGCTGCAGAACGGCCGTGGCCGCCAGCTCTCCACCCTCAAATTCGAGCGCTACGTCGTGGGGCTCGACCAGTTTGCCAGCCAGGTGCGCAATTCCATCCGCGCCAGCGACCGCTTCCTGCCCGAACTGCTCTGGCCGCAGGAGACGGGCCTCACGGATCGTCAGCGCGGCGGCTTCCTGGTGGAAGCCCATAATCGCCTGTCGCAACCCCTGTACTGCCTGGCCTTCGGCCTGATCGCACTGGCCGCCGTGGTGCGCGGCCGCCGCCAGCGTGGTCCGCTGGCGATGCGCCTGATCATCGCGTCGCTCTGCGCCATCGGCCTGCGCATTGCCGGTTATGGCGTCTCGGGCGCGGCGCAAGGCCAGCCCCTGCTGCTGCCGCTCTTCTACATCCTGCCGCTGGCGGGCGCCGCGCTGGCGGCGCTGGTGCTGGCCGGCTACAGCCCTGCCGCCATCCTGGCGCGGCGGCGCATGGGGACCACATGAGCTGGTCCTGGACGCTTTATCGCTATCTGGCAGCGCAGTTCATCGCGGGCGTCGCCACGGTCTATGGCATCTTCCTGGTGCTGGCCTTCTCCGCTGACATCGTCGACCTGCTCAACCGCACCGCCGGACGCGGCATCAACACCGCCACCGTGATTGGCATGGCGGTGCTGCAACTGCCCGACCTTGGCCTGAAGATGCTGCCCTTCGCCATCCTGGGAGGCGGCGTCTTCTGTTTCATTCGCCTGGCGCGCAGCCAGGAACTGGTGGCGTCGCGCGCCGCCGGCATCTCGGCCTGGGATTTCCTGACGCCCGCCATTGCAACGGCGGTGCTGATCGGCGTGCTGACGGTGACGGTGGCGACGCCAGTGGCCTCGCGCATGTTCGCGGAATTCGCCGGCCTGGAAGCGCGCCACATCAAGGGCCAGGCTTCGCAGCTTGCCGTGTCAGAGAACGGCGTCTGGCTGCGCCAGGGCGACCAGAGCGAACAATCGGTGATCCACGCCATCAGCGCCGCCGACCAGGGCGAAAGGCTGGAGGATGTCGTGGTCTTCCGCTATCGCGGCGACGCCTATATCGGCCGCATCGACGCCAGCTCGGCGCAACTGCGCGAGCATTACTGGGATATCAACGACGCCTGGGTTTCCGGCGCGGACGGCATTGCGCGCCGGCAGGCCAATGTGCGGCTGCCCACCACCCTGACGCCCAGCCAGATCCAGGAAAGCTTCATCGCGCCCACGGCGCTGTCCTTCTGGGAATTGCCCGACTTCATCCGCGCCGCCCAGTCCGCCGGTTTTTCCGCCGTGCGCTACCGGCTCTATTTCTACACGCTCTGCACCCTGCCCGCCCTCTTCGCGGCGATGGTGTTCATGGCGGCCAGTTTCAGCCTGCGGCCCGCGCGCGAAGGCGGCATGGCCAAGGCCATCCTGCTGAGCGTAGCGGCAGGCTTCGCAGTCTATTTCTTCGAACGCCTGACCGAGACGCTGGGCCGCTCCGGCGCGGTGCCGGTGCTGCTGGCGGCCACCGCACCCGCCATCGCGTCCATCCTGATCGGCATGACGCTGGTCTTCAGCCGGGAGGACGGATGAAGACCAGCGATTCTTTCAGTGCGCGTCTGCGAACGCATCCGCGCGATGTCTTCAGCCGGGAGGATGGCTGAGTGCGTTCGCCGTTTTTCTGCGCCCTGCTGCTGACATCTGCGCTCGCCGGACCCGCCTCCGCCCAGACCGTGCGCCCGGTGCAGACCGCCGCAGCGGCACCGGACCGTCAGATCGTGCTGCAGGCAGACAGCGTCGAGTATGACAATCCCAACCAGACCGTCTCCGCCGTCGGCCATGTCGAGATCACGGCCCAGGGCCGCATCCTGCTGGCGGACCGCGTCATCTACGACCAGAAGACCGACCGCGTCACGGCCACCGGCAATGTCAGCGTCACCGATGAACGCGGCAATGTCGCCTTCGCCACCTCGGTGGTGCTGAGCGACAGCATGCGCAATGGCGCCCTGACCGGCTTCGGCGCCCTGATCGGCAAGAGTGGCCGCCTGGCTGCTGCCAGTGCCGCCCGCAACGGCCAGGTGATCACCGCCCGCCGCGCCATCTACAGCCCCTGCCAGATCTGCAAGGAAGAAGGCCGCAAGACGCCGCTCTGGCAGGTCAAGGCGGAACGCGTGATCTATGACCAGGCGGCGCACAAGGTCCGTTTCCGCAATGCCAGCCTGGAAGCCTTCGGCGTGCCGGTGCTCTATTCGCCCTATCTGTCGGTGCCCGATCCCACGGTGCGCTATTCCACCGGCTTCCTGACGCCCGATATCGGCAACTCCACCAAGTTCGGCTATTTCACGCGCACGCCATTCTACATGGCGCTGTCGCCGTCGCGCGACCTGACGCTGTCGCCCATGATCTCCAGCCTGGGCGGCGAGCTGATCGAGGTGGAATACCGCCAGCGCTGGAACAATAGCGGCTTCTGGGTCCGGGGCAGTATCGCGCACAATGACGATGGCGGCCTGGGCGGCGCCGGCGCCGGACCACAATTCTACGACCACCTTTTCGGCTCGGGCCACATCGCGCTGGGCGGCAACTGGCGCACCGGCTTCGATGTCCAGTTGACCAACAATGCCGGCTATATGCGGTTCTACGACATTTCCTTCCTGGACAGGCTGACCAGCAGCCTGTTCATCGAGAACATGACGGGCCGCAGCCGCCTGGCGCTGAGCGGCTATTTCTTCCAGGGCCTGCGTTCCACCGACATCACGGCGAACATCCCGCATGCGGCGCCGCTGCTGGAATACAGCTTCATCCCCCAGCGCAACGTGCTGGGCGGCCAGTTCCGCTTCGACCTGAACGGCGTGGGGCTGACGCGCGGCAGCGGCCTCAACCAGCAGCGCATCACTGGCGAGATGCGCTGGCGCCTGCCGCTGGTGCTGGGCGGCGGCCAGCTCTGGACCTTCGCCGCCAATGTGCGGGGCGACAGCTATCGCCTGGAAGCACCCGTCGCCACCGCGGTGCTGGCCAAGGGCGAAACCTATGTCAGCCGCGCCATTCCGCAATTGTCGCTGGACTGGCGCTGGCCCTTCATCGCCCAGGGCAAGGCCGGGCGTTCCTATATCGTCGAGCCCATCGTGCAGTTGATCGCGCAGCCTTATGGCGGCAATCCCGCCGCCCTGCGCAACGAGGACAGCACCGACTTCGAAATCAGCGACATGAACGTCTTCAGCTTCAACAGCCTGCCGGGCTTCGACCTGGTGGAAAGCGGCTATCGCGCCAATGTCGGGCTGAATGCCGAGGCGCTGTTCCCCGGCGGCTCGGTGCAGGCGCTGGTGGGACAGACCTTCCGCCTCAAGCCCGATCCGATCCTGGCGGGCTTCGCGGGCACGGGCGGCACCGCGTCCGACCTGGTGGGCCGCGTCAGCTTCAAATTCGCCGATTTCAGCCTCAATGACCGCATCGATTTCGACCGCCGCAACGGCTCGATCAACCGGCACGAGGTCTATGTGACCGGCACGCGCGGCCGTTCCTCGCTGCAGCTCAGCTATGCCCAGCTTCCCAGCGTGGCGACGCTGGGCCTGCCCCGGCGCGAAGAGGTCAACGGCCAGATCGACCTCAATCTCTGGCGCAACTGGCAGGTCTTCCTGGCGGCACGGCGCGACGTTCAGGCCGGCCAGTTCCTCGATGCCGAATATGGCCTGGGCTATGAGGATGAGTGCTTCGGCATTTCCATCGCCTACCGGCGCAAATACACCCAGGACGCCCTGCTGGGCCTGCCGCCCTCGACCTCGGTCATCATGCGACTCAGCTTCAAGACGGGCGAAGAGGCAGTCCGGCCCTTCAGCCTGTTCCCGCAGGACGTCTTTACCAACGCCCGTCCGTAACCGTCTGTTTTCGCCGGGGTTCCGCCCTGTCCGGGGCCGCCTTGATCGCGCGGCAAAATTGCTTATTCTAGCAACCGGTTAGGGGCGGAAGGCTGGCGGTCCTGCGAGACGCGCGCACCCCGATCCGTCCCATGTTGCTAATAAGCGAGCAGTAAACGGTAGCATGCGTCTGATCACCACCCTTTCCCTGGGCGTCGCCGCGCTGGCCTGTGCCGGTGCCCCGCTTTATGCCCAGCCCGCCGTGGCCCCCTTCGCGCCCGCACCCACCGTCTCCAATGCGGCCCCGCCCGCATCGCCAGCCCCTGCATCGGTTGCGCCAGTGGCCGCTGCACCCACATCCGCTGCGCCGCCGAATGCCGTGGCGTCCGTCGAGACCAAGCCCGCCGTCGCCGTCAACCGCATCGCCGCGACGGTGAACGACATCTCGATTTCCGATTACGAGCTGGAACAGCGCGTCGCCTTTGCGGCTGCCGTCGCCGGCTACAAGCCTTCCGCCGAAGACCTCAAGCGCATCCGTGCCGAAGTACTGGACCGCCTGGAAGAAGAAAAGATCCAGCTGCTGGAAGCCCGCCGCCGCAAGATCACCGTCAGCCCGGTCGAAGTGAACCAGCGCATCGATGAGTTTCTTAAAGATAACAACTCCACGATGGAGCAGTTGAAGACGGTGCTTGCCGCCGCCGGGGCCAGCATCGAAACGCTGCGCAATCAGCAGATCGCCTCCATCGCCTGGCAGAAGACGCTGCAGAGCGAGTTCCAGTCCGAAGTGGTGGTGACGCCGGCGCAGATCGACGACGCCATGCGCCGCGCCGCTGAAGGCGCCAACAAGCCGCATTATCGCGTTTCCGAGATTTTCCTGGCGGTGGACCGCCCGGAGGAAGACGCCAAGGTGAAGGCCGATATCGAGGATATCGAGAAGAAGATTCGCGCCGGCGGCCAGTTCCGCATCATGGCGCGCCAGTTCAGCCGCAATCCCTCCGCCACGGCGGGCGGAGATATCGGCTGGGTCTATGACGGCCAGCTGGATCCCGAACTCAACGGCGCGATCGCGACCCTGAAGCTGGGCGAACTGGGACATCCGGTACGCGCGCGCGGCGGCTGGTACCTGCTGGGCCTGCAGGACCGCCAGGAGCCGCTGGGCACCAACGTCAATGTGGTGGAAGCCACTGAGCCATCGGGCCCGCCGGGCACCCTGCCGCTGGCCCGCCTGCTGCTGCCGCTGCCGCCGAACACGCCCCAGGAAATGGTCGAAAACACCATGAAGGCGGCGATGCAGGTGCGCCAGGTCGCAGATTCCTGCGAAGCGCTGGAAAAGATTGCGCAGGACCCCATTCTCAAGGGCAGCGTCTTCATGAAGCTGGGCAATCCCCTGCTGACCGACCTGCATCCGGAATTGCAGAAGGCGCTGGCCCAGACCAAGGCGGGCGAAGCGGCCATGCCGGTACAACTGGATGCCGGCGTCGAAATCCTCGTGCGTTGCGACAAGCGCGCGCCGCCACCGCGCACCGTCTTCAAGCTGCCGACGCGCCAGGAAGTCGAGAACCGCCTGTTCAACGAGCAGATCGCCGCGCTGGCACGGCGCTTCATGCGCGATCTCAAGCGCGATACCGCCATCGAGCGCGAGAGCGATAGCGCGGTTGTGGATGCCGCGCTGATCCGCTGAGCAACGATCTCCCTCCGTTACGCGACGTAATCGCGAAGGGAGCGCCCGCCCAGAAGCCCGCGAAGCGGGCGTCAGCGTTAGGCGGCGCGACCACAAAAACGACGGACGCGCGCGGTGACTGATCACCTACCACCACTGCGGGACGTAATCGCAAAGTTCGACCTGGCGGCGAAAAAGTCACTGGGTCAGAACTTCCTGCTAGACCTCAATCTCACCCGCAAGATTGCCCGTGCCGCCGGCGCGGACGAAGGCGGCACATTCTATGAGGTCGGGCCCGGTCCGGGCGGCCTCACCCGCGCCCTGCTGCTGGAAGGCGCGGCGAAAGTGGTGGCGGTGGAGCGCGACAGCCGCTGCCTGCCAGCGCTGGCCGAGATCGCGGCGGCGTTTCCGGGCAGGCTGGACGTGATTTCCGGCGATGCCATGAAGGTCGACGAAGCCGCGCTGTTTCCACAAGGTGCGCGCATCGCCGCCAACCTGCCCTACAATGTCGGCACGGCCCTGCTGATCGAATGGCTGAGCAGCGAAACCTGGCCGCCCTTCTGGCAAAGCTGCACCCTGATGTTCCAGAAGGAAGTGGCCCAGCGCATCGTCGCCCGGCCCGGCACCGAGCATTTCGGGCGGCTGTCCGTGCTGGCAGGCTGGCGAGCGACGGCGAAGATTCTCTTCGACGTTTCACCGCAGGCCTTCGTGCCCCCGCCCAAGATCACCTCGTCGGTGGTGCGGCTGGAGCCGCGCGCCGAGCCGCTGGCGCCGTGCGACCTGCACAGCCTGGAGCGCGTCACCGCCGCCGCCTTCGGCCAGCGGCGCAAGATGCTGCGCCAGAGCCTGAAGGGCCTGGCCCCCGATGCCGAGGCGCGTATCGGCGCCGCCGGTCTCGATCCCACGGCACGGCCGGAAGACCTGCCCATCGCGGCCTTCGCGGCACTGGCAAGAGTCTTTGCTTAGCCGAAAATCTTGCGGATCAGGTCGGTGCTGCGTGCCGCCGGGTTGGTGCGGATCGCCTTTTCTTCCGACGCCACATAATAGAACAGCCCATCCAGCGCCTTGCCGACGGTGAAGTCGGTAAGATCGAAGCCGCCCGCAAGCTGGCCCAACAGCGGATTCTGGGTGATGCGGCCCTGCACCGCCTGCCACGCCTTCAGCGCACCCGCGCCGCTCAGTGCCGAGCTGACGACGGGGCGGAATTCGCTGGTGAGCGCGCCCGACGTGGTGCGGCGGAAATACTGCGTCGCCGAATCCTGGGCCCCGGTGAGAATGCCCCGCGCATCGTCGAAGCTCATGCTGGTGACGGCATTGACAAAAATATTCAGCGCCCGGGGCGCCGCCTGATCGGCGGCGCGGTTCATGCGCGTCGAAAGGTCATCGAGAAGGAAGCCGGCGCCAAAATTGCGCATCGGACCGGCGATGCGTTCCAGCGGACCCGGCAGGGGAATGCGAATGGCGGCATCGCCCAGATAGCCATCGGCCCGGCCGACCTGGCCGACCACCTTGCGGGTCGCAACCT